>NZ_CP065589.1:3350161-4019193 GCF_021278965.1 Chryseobacterium capnotolerans
TCAATTTGTTCTGCACTTACGACAAAAGTGATATACATACTGTTTTCATCCACGGCATCGAAGTCTACTTCGTGCTGGATCACATATCCATTCTGCCACTTTAATGTCGTTAATGTTCCTTCTTCGTGAGATTTATTGAAAGTAATTTCTCCCACTGTAGGTTTGTACTTTCCATTCAGTAAGCTTTCAAGAATGTCTGATTTTTCTGTAGCTTCAACTGTAATTTTGATAAGAGCATTAGAAGGATCTGATGCTACACGTCCTGAAACGTCTGTAGATCTTGATACGCTGTAATTAAGCTTTAATAGTTTTTGTCCTTCTCCGTTGTTGAATTTTAAAATTCCTCTTGAATTTCTTTCTGCCATGATCGTAAATTTTAATCGTTAATATTTTGTGATTTGTTGTTTTATATCACCAAATATAGATCTAATTACAAGAGTACCCTACAATCTGACAAGAAATTTCAAAAAGTGTAGTAATACTACGACTAACACTTGTTAGGTTTTATACACACTGAAAATCATCAACTTATCACACATCCTCTTTCTAATACTGTATTAGAAACTTATGTCGTATCAGGATACATTTACTCCGAAAAGATGTCCTACCAAAGCGGTAATTCCCATAGCAACAGTTCCCCAGAAACAGATTCTCAGCACAGCAATTTTAATACTTGAGCCACCCGCCCGAGCAGAAATTGCCCCTAAAAGCATCAGAAATATAATGGAAAAGCCATATTGAAAATATACCATCTGTTTAATAGGGGCTAAAAGTGAAACTGTAAATGGCAATAATGCACCTACTGCAAAAGAACCAAATGATGCAATAGCAGCCTGTAGAGGTTTTGCCTGGGTAATTTCATTAATTCCTAGCTCATCACGGGCATGGGCTTCCAGTGCATTGTGTTCTGTAAGCTCAATGGCAACTTGCATAGCTGTTTCTTTCGTACACCCTCTTTTTTCATATACTTTAGCCAATTCTCGTAGTTCTATTTCCGGCATTTCTTCAAGTTCCCGTTTCTCCCTCATCAGATCTGCTTTTTCAGTGTCCTCTTGTGAACTTACCGAGACGTATTCTCCGGCAGCCATAGACATTGCTCCAGCAATCATTCCTGCCAGAGCAGCCAGAATGATGATGTGCCTTTCCGGTTCTGCAGCAGCGACCCCAATGACTATACTTGTAGTAGATAATAATCCGTCGTTAGCCCCCAAAACAGCTGCCCGAAGCCAGCCTACTCTGTTTACATAATGTTTCTCCAGCTGATGATGCATATCTTTTTATTTTGATGGTAGGCTAAAGTTACCAAATGTTTCATCAAGAATCATTTTAAATTATTATGCTTTTTTACATCTCAGCTTAAAGAAGATAAAGGATATTGGGCTTTGAACTTAATAAAATCTTCTAGAGCATATTCCGGGCAGGCACCTTCCTGCGAGGTAATAAATGCACCAAGAGAAACAGCCTGAACCATGGCTTCATGAACAGAGCTTCCTGTTGCTAATCTTTTGGAAAGGAATCCTGCTAAAAATGAATCTCCACTCCCCACAGTATCTTTTATGGTAACGGGGATTGTTGGATACAAATAAAAATCATCGTTATTAGCATAAAGAGCTCCCTTACTTCCTTTGGAAATAATGATTTCTTCTAGATCAAACTTATCCTGCAGATATTTTATACCATCCTCTTCATTAGTGTAAGCTTTCCCTAAAAAATCCAGCATCATTCGCATTTCTGCTTTATTGAATTTGGCAAGATGAGTTTTATGAAGTAAATCTTTAATCATCCGTACTTCATAATAAGGCTCCCTGATATTGATATCAAGAACATTATAACTACTGATTTCAAGCAATTCAAATAATGTTTTTCTTGTTTTTTCGTTACGTGCTGCCAGTGTTCCGAATACTAATGCATCTGTAGAGTTGATAATTTCCCGATTTTCCGCAGTTGCTCCGATAAAATCCCACGCAACTCCTTCTACAATATCATAATGTGCATCATTATTTTCATCTACAGTAGCAATTACAGTACTTGTTGGATGTTGATCATTTATTTGAACATGGTCCGTAGGAATATTCCAGCTTTTCATTTTTTTCAGCAAATCGTATCCAAGCTGGTCATCTCCTACGCTGCTTATCATATTAACGTCCATCCCCATTTTAGAAAGGTGATAAGCTACATTAAAAGGAGCACCTCCTATTCTTTTTTGTTCTCCGGGAAAAATATCCCATAGAATTTCTCCAAAACAGACTGCTTTATTGTTTTTATCTTCCATTATATAAAAGTAATTAAATGTATTGAGTTTATAAAAGTTTAATCTTTTGAATTGTATTGGCTTAGAATGAATAGGCCTGTACAGAAAACTGAAGAAATGCATTATTGTTGACAGGGTTCCACATTCCCCATAGGCCGATAGGAATTTTATATCCCTGAATGGTAAAATTTTTTGAAACCATAAGGCTTATCTCATTGAAACCCGATTTTTTAGCAAAAAAATTATTCTCTTCGCTACTATTGTCCAATGCAAAGCCATATCCTACTCTGCCCCGGACTGCAAGGTCATTTTTTTTATACACGGGATATTCTCCGGAAACAAAGGAGGAATATTTGTTCTCTGTATTTTCAATGTTTCGGTCTCTTCCGAAAACTACGGTATTCCAACTGAGTATTAAAGGAAATTGATCACTTATGGTATAATAGGATCTCAGATCCCAAAAACGTCCGGTTTGCCGCGCGGAATAATTAAAAAATTCTTTATTATTATAAGCAGCTTCAGGCGAAAAGTTATAAATATCCCATAATTCTAAAACAAGATGCTTATTCTTATATCCTATATAGTTATTAAATTCTTTATAAGAACCATCCACATTACCACCCGCCCAGAATCCTGCATAAAAATGTTTGTAGTCCAAATGTAAATCTCCTGTATAGATAAATCCTGATGAGACTTCAATTCCACGCCATAAATGACTGTTTCGAAGCTGTAATGCTGAATGTATTTCCTGTGCCTTTAAAAAGGATACCAGAGTACAGGAAAAAAGTAGTAAATAGATTTTTAACATGATCAAAGTATTTTTTAAAGGTTATAATTATCCTGTATCCGATACTTGCATACAGGATAATTGATTGATTGAAAAAAAATATATGATTAGTGAATAAGGTCTTTTTCTCTTATACGCGATCCGAAGAGTGCATAAGTTAACATCAGCAATTCGCAGATTACTGTGAGCCACCAGGTCCATCTCCACGAACCTAAAATATCAGCCAGACCACCCTGAATAAGAGTAAATACAGCTCCTCCAAATACAGCTGAAATAAAAATCCCGGAAGCTTTTGAAGTATATTTATGAAGTCCTTTTATCGAAAGGGTGTAAATACAACTCCACATCGATGAATGAAGAAGGCCTATTGCTACCAGAAACCATAGATTTTGCGTAATCATTGATATTAAAGCAAGAATGGCAGCAAGTATCGTTGTGGTGACCAGCTGAGTTCTTGCAGAAATTTTACTGAAAAAGCTTGATACTGCTCTTCCTACAAGAAAACCGCCCCAATATAATGTTGACAATAATGCATGAATTCCAAGATCCAACCCTCCCACAATAATATCTGTTTTTCCGAAAAATGTAATCGGATGACCGGAATCTACCAGTTCAAAGGCATATAAATTAATATTAGCTCCAATCGCCACCTCTGTTCCTACATAAAAAAAGATAGCCAAAACACCTAATACAAAATGTCTGAATGACCAGATGCTTCTATCCAGTTTTTCTTCACCAACAATTCTGGTATGGGCAAGATCAGGAAGATGCAGCCTCTTGGTGATCATCATTACCGTTACTATACAAACGATAAGAACTGAAAGGGGAAGCAGAAGCTGTCTGATCTCTATATTTTCAATGGAAATCCCGCTAAACATTACTACGGTCACAAAAAAAGGTGCAGAAGTAGTTCCTATGGAATTAATTGCAGTCAGAATGTTCAGACGTTGGACCGGCTGTGTTCCTTTCAGTTCATATGATGCAGCATAAGGGTTTACAACAACCTGAATAATGGCAGCAGAAGTACCCATTAAATAAGATCCAATGACAAAAATGATAAATCCAAAAGGAATAACGGCGTCCTTAATATTGAATTTCGCTTCTGGATACTGACTTCCGAACCACGATGAACATAAATACATGAAAAGCCCGGAAATCATAAATAAAAGCCCCCTCAGAATTGTATTCTTATATCCAAAGGCATTGACCCATCTGCTGCCCAATGTTCCATTCAGAAGATATCCTAAAAAGAAGAAAAAAGAAATTAAAGTAGTAAATGTATTTTTAAGACTCCCTGCATGGCTCAGAAAGGTGAATTTAAGAGGTGCCTGAAGCTGTTCATTCACCGTAGTCAGAAAACCTACAATGAAATAAATAAACGTAATAATTGCAAACGGCAATATCGGATTATTCGTTTTATGATTGGAGGAAGTTATATTTGGATTGATTTGCATGGCTTATTATTTTGTGATTGATTGTAATACTGAAGCGATCCCTGCATCTTTAATCTCCTCTACAAACCGGATATATAATTGTATAAATTGTTCAGAATCTTTCAGAAGTACTCCTTTAAAAGCGGATAATTCGAGAAAGTCATGTGAATTTTCACTGCTGATAAGTTTTTTATCATCTTCCGTTAGCCAGGGTTCTCCTATTTCAAAAATATTACCCTGATCATCTCTTTTGTATTTAAGATAATGCCTGTAGGCTGCGATAAGAAAAGCAGGATTTGTAAGATCTGCCTGTGTCTTTATCATTTTATCAAGATTAGGAATGATATATACCGGAAATTTTGAAACTCCGTCAAAACATAAGCGGCTTACCTGGTCACTTACACTATGATTGGCAAACCTTTCGATAAGGGTTTCTTTATATTTCTCGAGATCCGTATTTTCAGGAGCAGGAACAAAAGGAGTAATGTCCCTGTCCATAAAAGTTCGTATAAGTTTCACAAGATTTTTATCTTCCATAGCCTGATCTACTTTACGGTATCCCATCAGAAATGCTGGATAAGATAATAAGGTGTGGGAAGCATTCAATAGGCTTAGTTTCATATTTTCAAATGCTGTTACATCATTTGTAAATTCTACTCCTGCTCTTTCCCAGGCAGGTCTTCCAGCTATAAAATGATCTTCTATGACCCATTGTACAAAGTCTTCACAGTACACCGGTGCATTATCATTTGTTCCGTTCAGTCTGTTTAATCTTTCGATATCTTCAGGAGTGGTAGCAGGTGTAATTCTGTCTACCATACTATTAGGAAAAGTAACATTCTGCTCTACCCAGGCTGCCAGTTCCTTATCCTGAGCTCTAATAAACGCCATAAAAGCTTTTTTTGCTGTATTTCCATTGTGTTGAAGATTATCACATGACAGTATAGTGATGGCATCTCCACCTAGCAATTTTCTTTGACGCAGCCCTTCAGCAATGAAACCAAATACAGTAGCTGGAATGGCGGGTTTGTTAAGATCATGTTTTATTTTTTCATCATCAAGGATAAACTCACCCGTTTCTTTATCAAGGTTATATCCGCCTTCAGTGATTGTTAAAGTGATTAATCTGATAGCATTATCAGCGATCTTTCTCACCACCGCTTCTGGATCTTCAACGCCCCAGATAAGTTCACGTAGTGATCCTATTTTATAAACCTCATCTTTTCCATTTCTACCACAAACAGTGAGTGAATAATTAAGATTCTGAGCTCTCAGGTTTTGCACAATCTTTTCATCTGAAGGTAGTAAACATACTCCACAAATTCCCCAGTTCTGTTGATCTTCATCATTCAACAATATATTGGTATAAAATTGCTGATGTGCCCTATGAAAATTCCCTACTCCGATATGTACAATTCCCGAACGAATATCAGAAGCATCATAATGATAATAAACCATACCTATAAATATAAATTGTTAACAGATTAATTAATTTGTTAAATCTATATTAACAGATAATTAATTAAATAGTTTTTTTACAAAATTTAAATTGGGAACGTTCCCAAAAATCAGGGAACGTTCCCAATTGCCTATTTTTTTATTATTTTTAGCAAAAAAACATGACCGATGAGGCGTATTACGATTAAAGATCTGTCTAAATTTTTGTCATTATCTACCTCTACGATCTCCAGAGCGCTTCTTAATGATAAAAACGTAAATGAGGAAACAAGAAAAAGGGTCTTGGATGCGGCAGAAAAACTGGGTTACAAACCGAACCTAACCGCTTTAAATTTACAATCCGGACAATCCAAAACTGTAGGATTTGTAGTCCCGGAAATGATTACCCCATTTTCATCGAAAGTGCTGAAAGGGATTCAGAATATTCTGTATCCACTTGGGTATAGAATCATTATTACACAATCAGATGAAGATCCGCTTATTGAAAGAAAAAACCTCCAGCTCATGGAAGAGTTTAATGTGGATGCTATTATTATCAATCTTTGTCATGAAACTCAAAATAATGATATGTATCAACATATTATGAATCAGGGAATCCCACTCATATTCTTCGACCGAATTCCTCATCCTTCACTTGATGTTTCAAAAGTAATTATTGATGATTATATTAAATCGTCATTAATGGTGGAATATCTTATTAAAACAGGAAAAAAAAGAATTGTTCATCTCATGGGACCTGCAGGTATTCAAAATGCTGTAGAAAGGATGAATGGCTATAAGCGTATTCTTATGAAATACAATATTTTTGATGAAAACCTGGTTGTACATACGGAAGGCATGACTTTTGAACATGGGAAAAAAGCGGTCAAGCAACTCTTAACCAGAAATATACAGTTTGACAGTATTTTTGCATTCAGTGATACATTGGCAATGGGAGCTATGAATTTTCTTCTGGAACAAAAAATCAATATTCCTGATGAGGTTTCCATAGCCAGTTTTTCAGGAACTGAATTATCCTCCATGGTATATCCACAACTGACCAGTGTACAACAACCCTTGGAAAAAATGGGTGAAGCTGCCGCCGCATTGGCATTGGAAAAAATCAAAGATAGTACAGCTCCGAGCAAAACTGTTTTAATGGATGCAGAACTTGTGTACAGAGCTTCAACTTAAAAGATTATTCTTAATGACTTATAAAGCTTGTCATCCTTTTTAGATATTTCATTATTTGAGCTTTATTTTTATTCTTTGCACTTCGGTATTTTTACATAAATACTTTAGTATAAAGCATAACACTAAAAGACAAAACAGACACCTAATCCTCTATAATTCAGATAATAGATCATTTGAATACCATTGCTCTGATTGGAAAATCCTATTTTATTATCTTTGCAGGAATGAATTTATTATATATCAATTGGGATGTAAATCCTGAAATCGTCAATATTTTAGGTGTTTCGATTAAATACTACGGACTGTTATTTCTGTCAGGGTTAGTTTTATGTTTTAATATTGTAAAAAACATTTATAAAAAAGAAAATCTGAGTCCACAGGCACACGATGCTCTGTTTTCATATGCGCTTATCGGAATATTAGTTGGTGCTAGACTGGGACATTGTTTATTTTATGATTTTGATTATTATTCCCAGCATCCGCTTGAAATTTTCTTACCCATCCAGAGAGGTCCGGATGGTGCTTACCACTTTACCGGTTTTGCAGGACTTGCGAGTCACGGAGGTGGAATTGGTTTGATGATTATGCTGCTGATCTATGCCCGAAAGTTTAAAATTCCATTAATGACTGTTTTGGACGCTATTGCGATTGTTCTTCCATTGGGAGGTGTTTTTATCAGACTTGCCAACCTTATGAACTCAGAAATCATAGGAACACCTACGAATGTTCCATGGGCTTTTATCTTCCACCAGGTAGATCATCTCCCGAGGCATCCGGCTCAGCTTTATGAGGCCATTTCCTATCTTATTATTTTCCTTCTTGTTTATCTTATTTACAAGAAAGATATCTTCCAAATCGGAAAAGGATTCTATTTTGGAATCAGTATTCTTTTAATCTTTATCATGAGAATTCTGATTGAATTTATAAAAGTAGATCAGGTAGAATTTGAACACGGAATGAGCTTAAATATGGGACAGTTACTAAGTATTCCTTTTGTTCTTCTGGGATTGTTCTTTATCATCAAAAGTATATTGGAAAAAAGAAAAATGAACACTGTATAGTTTTTTCTTTAGATCATAAAAAACTCACTGAAAGTTATTTTTCAGTGAGTTTTTTTTTGAGTTTTTTTTTAAATAAGTTCTTCAATTATCTTGTTGTATACCCACCATTGGCAAAAATCGTCTGCCCTGTGATCCACCAACCGTCAGTGACTAAAAACTCTACCAATGGAGCAATGTCCTTGATATCGGTAAGCCCGCCCAATGCGGATGCTGATTTGTGGTAAGCTACTGCATCATCTGTTTCCTGACCGTAAAAGAAAGGGGTATCCATTGGCCCAGGCGCTACAGCCGTTACAGAAATTCCTCTGCCTCCAAACTCTTTAGAAGCAGCTCTTGTAAAATGCTCTACTGGTGCTTTTGCTCCTGCATATGTTGAATACAATCCTGTATAAGCTGCCAGTAATGAAGTCACAATTGTACAGATTTTACCGTGGTCATTTATTTTTTTACCAGCTTCCTGTAAAAAGAAGTAGGCCGATTTTGAGTTCACATTGAACATGGTATCATATTCGGCTTCTGTAGTCTCTGAAAATGGTTTTTTCAGTACCATCCCTACAGTATTGATTGCAATGTCCACTCCGCCAAAACGCGAAATGGTTTCATCAAAAAATTTAGCGATATTATCTACTTTGGTAAGGTCTCCCTGAAATAAAAATGCTTCAGCGCCCAAAGCCTGAACTTCTGCCAGTGTTTTTTCACTTTCGGCTCTTGAGCTTTCACTGTTATAGTGGATTGCCAGTTTTGCTCCTTTTGCAGCAAAATCTTTGCTTAGTAATCCACCCAGGTTTTTACCACCTCCGGCTATTAAAACAACTTTTCCGTTTACATCTTGTGTTGACATTTTTTTAATTTTTAATTGTTGATGAAACAAAGATGAACAATATCGATGGTCTCAACATGGTGAATTTTTCGGAAATTTAAGATGAGCTTCAATTTTGAGCTTAAAAATATCATAAAATTTATATAAACATATTTTTCTCAATATCATATTATCTGCCAGACAGATAGAGTTTAGATAGGGTTTAAAACATTAAACAAATGCTTAACTTTTCCAGCCTAAGTGAATTTTAGGCACAGCATTTGATGCTTTCCCACCCGTATTAACACACACCATTTCATTCTTAATATATTTTTTTAAATCCTCAGCTCACTGGGGATTTTTTGTAAAAATCATCCAATATGGCTTTATCACTCTGGGTATAAGGCTATCCGGGCTGGTTTCAATAAAATCCATTTCTGATAATCAATCATTTAAAAACAGATTTATTCATTTTATTGTTGTATATTTGCATATTATTAACCAAAGTCACTACTTTGTTTTCTGTGACGACTTAGAATATACGTATTCAGTCTTTGCTTTTTGAGCAGCCATATTTTTAACTTTTATTTTTCTACCCAGAACAATACTTGTCAGAATTTTAAAGCTCTGTATGATTAGGAAACCCCACAGCAGGAAACATCGACGGACTTTAAGGTCTAAGGCAGACCAGAGTGAACAATACAATTTATAGAAACTAAATACTAAAAATAATTTATGGCAGATTCTTTTTCTAAAAAGGAAAATTTCAAGAAAAAAATTCAAAAGCAAAAAGAAAAGGCGCTAAGACGCGAAGAACGTAAAACGAACAACAACAAAGGAGCGGAGGACGTATTCATGTATGTAGATGAATTCGGAAGATTAACTTCTACTCCACCAGAACAAAGACAGGAAGTAAACCTTGATGATATTCAATTAGGGGCTGCTCCTATTATTGAGGAAGATCCAAGAAAAACAGGGATCGTTACCTTCCTTAGTGAAAAAGGATATGGTTTCATCACTGAAGATAATTCTAAAGAAAACATCTTCTTCCACAATAATAACTGTGTAGAACCGGTAAAGAAAGGAAACAAAGTTTCTTTTGAGAAAGAAAAATCTCCAAAAGGATTTTCTGCAGTTGAAATTCAGATTGTTAAATAAGATCAACTTACTGCATTATATTGCAGATATGTTTTTAAATTATACAGAAGAGACCGTCTTAAAGATGGTCTCTTTTTAATATAAATAATATCAAAAGTAAAAGAAGCTGCCTCTTACTGAGACAGCTTCTTTCTTCGTCGTAAAAATAAAAAATGGTCGGTTTACAAACCGAAAAAATCATAAGGTATTTGTTAATTCAATTTTCCGCCTAAGGCTTTAAACAACAAAACATTATTTCTTGTATTCTGATGCTGAAACTGCAGCAAATCAAGCTCTGCTGTCAATTTACTTTTCTGTGAATTAATCAGTTCAAAATAATTCGCATATCCCGTCAGATAAAGATCATTGGAAACTTCAACTCCGCGATCCAGAAAACCTACTTCTTCTGATTTTAATTTTAAAACTTTCTCGTAGATCTTAGTCTGTTTCAAAATAGACTGAAGCTCATTGAATGCAGTGGTAATGCTCTTCTGATAATTTAAAAAAGCAATTTCCTGTTCTTTACTGGCAACTTTAAATTCATATTTCAGCTGCCCTTTATTAAAAACAGGAACCATTAATCCGCCCAAAAGCTGCCCTGCCAAGGAACTGGGTTTGAAAAATGTTTCCACAGAAAAGGAATTCATCCCAATTCCGGCTCCAAGGTCAATTTTGGGATAAAAAGCAGCTCTTGCCGCCTTTGCATCTGCCTGAGAAGCCTCCAGAACATAGTAATTGGCTGCTACATCCGGTCTTGAATGAATAACCGCTTCTACATTAATGGTTTTGTTTAAAACATCCATATTCGTAGGCATAAGTACTTTACCCCGTTTCACATCTCCACCATAACTTCCGGTTAAAGTGGTGATCGCTTGTTCAACGGTAACAATTTCTACCTTTATATGCTCAATTTCTGCCAGCCAGTTGTTATTCTGTGCTTTGAACTGTTGTACGGCAAGCTCGGTAGCCTTTCCCACTTCACGTTGTGCCAGAACAATTTCAAAGGCTCTCTGCTGAAGATTGTAGTTCTTCTGATAAATAGCCAAACGGTTATCTAAAGCCACCAGCTGATAATATAGGTTGGCAATATCCGTGAAAAGCTCCACCTGAAGCAGCCTTAATCCTTCCGTAGAAGCCAGATATTTTTTCTGGGCAGCAATCTTCTTATTTTTCAGCTTACCCCAGGCATCTATTTCCCAGCTGCTTCTTGCCCCTACCCAATAATTAGGGGTAAAGTCACGGTTGATCTTCTGATCTTCCGTAATATTAGGAGAAAGATTGGTATCGTAATTTCCCACTCCTTCCATGGTATACTTCCCATAGCGGTTTCCGGCAACTTCTGCTCCTACTTCAAGAGAAGGCAAAAGATCCATTTTTGATCTCTGTAGAAAGCTATTGGCGATTTCTACTCTTTGCTGAGCAATCTGAAAATCGGGATTGGCCTGTACTACTTTATCAAAAAGCTCTAATAAATGAGCATCGGTAAAATAGGCTTTCAGATCAAATTGCTGAAATTCTCCTGAACTGGTAGTTTTTGCCGGAATTTCCGGAAGTGTCTGAGCCTTTTTGATATCAGCCACCTTTGGAACAGCACATGAAACTAAACTTAAGGCCGCTATACCGTATAATATATGTCTATGATTTAATCTTTTCATCTTTCTTCTTATTTTCAAGTTTCGCAAAGAATATATACAATCCCGGAATCACTACCAATCCGAAAATAGTTCCGATTAACATTCCTCCTGCTGCTGCCGTACCAATGGAACGGTTACCGATTGCTCCTGCTCCAGATGCAATACACAATGGAATAAGTCCTGCTACAAAGGCAAAGGAAGTCATCAGAATAGGTCTAAGACGTTGTCTGGCACCTTCAATAGCAGCCGGAACAATATCATATCCCTGCTTATTTCTGGCCACCGCAAATTCTACGATCAGAATGGCATTTTTCGCCAAAAGCCCAATCAGCATGACAAGAGCTACCTGCGCATAAATGTTATTATCCAATCCTGCCATTACCAAAGCAATATAAGACCCGAAAATTCCTGTCGGAAGGCTTAATAATACTGGCATTGGAAGAAGGAAGCTTTCATATTGGGCCGCTAATAGAAGATACACAAACAATAGACAGATCAGGAAAATATACACGGTTTGATTTCCTGATAAGATCTCTTCTCTTGTCATCCCTGACCATTCAATATCAAAACCTCTCGGAAGGGTCTCTTTGGCTACACGTTCTACTGCTGCAATGGCATCACCGGAGCTGTAACCATCTGCCGGCTCTCCATTAATCATAGCCGACATATACATATTATATCTGGTTAATACTTCTGGTCCATATACCTTTTCAATGGTAATAAATGTTGAAAAAGGAACCATTTCTCCTTTATCGTTTTTCAGATATAAATTCAGGATACTTTCAGGGGTATCTCTATGCTCCGGACTTGCCTGAACCATCACTTTATACATCTGGCTGAAACGGATAAAATTGGTCGCATAATAAGATCCCAGCATGGTTTGTAAGGTAGACATCGCATTGTCTACAGATATACCTTTCTTCGCTGCCATATCATAATCCACATTAATCATATATTGTGGGAAAGTGGCATCAAAGCTGGTAAAGTTGTTCTGCAGTTCAGGAGCTTCATTTAGCTTTTTAACAAAATTTTTGGTGATTTTATCGGTATTTTCAATGGTTCCTCCTGTTCTGTCCAGCATACGCAATTCAAAACCACTGGTATTACCAAATCCTGGAACGGTAGGTGGAGCAAAGATCTCAATCTGTGCATCGGCTATTCCTTTTGTTTTTTCAGAAAGCTCTGTAATCAGATCATTAACTGAAATGGATCTTTCTTTCCAATCTTTAAGGTTGATCATCGCCATTCCATAAGATGACCCTGCAATCTCTGTTACAATGCTATATCCTGCAAGCGTTGTTACGTTTTCTACTCCTTTTATTTTCTTCGCAATAACTGTTACTTCATCCAACACCTTTTCCGTTCTTTCTACGGTTGCTCCCTGCGGAGTGGTAACACTTACATATACCATTCCCTGGTCTTCCATTGGAATAAATCCGGTTGGAAGGAATTTACTTGTGACGAAGGTTAATCCTATAAATAAGAACAATAAACCGAAAGTAACCGTGGTTCTTGTCGCAAATTTTGATAGAATCCCAACATAACCATTAGTCAATCTTTCAAAGCCCGTATTGAAACTCTGGAAAGCCCTGTCAATGATGGTCTTCTTTTTATTGTGGTCATGAGGTTTTAAAATAATCGCACACAATGCCGGAGTAAGCGTCAATGCATTCACCCCTGAAATCACAATACTGATGGCCAGTGTTAATGAAAACTGACGGTAAAATACTCCCACCGGGCCATCCAGAAATGCCACGGGAATAAATACCGCAGACATTACAATCGTGATTGCTACTACTGCGCCTGCAATTTCTTTTGTAGCACTAATCGTAGCATCCATTGCATTCATCCCTTCTTCCATCTTTACATGGACTGCTTCCACGACGACAATGGCATTATCTACCACAATTCCAATGGCCAATACCAAAGCGAATAATGTCAGCAGGTTTACCGAGAAATCCATCATATTCATAAAAGCAAAGGTTCCAATCAATGCTACAGGAACTGCCAATACCGGAATTAACGTAGAACGCCAGTCCTGAAGGAAAATAAATACTACAATTCCTACCAGAATAAAAGCCTCAATAAGAGTAGTCAGTACCGCACTGATAGAAGCATCAAGGAATCTTGAAACATCGTACGCCATATTGAATTCCATTCCGGGTGGGAATGAAGAACCTTTTAGCTCTTCCATTTTAGCCTTTACACTTTCAATGACTTCGGAGGCATTGGATCCAGGTCGCTGTTTCATCATAATAGACGCAGAAGGTCTGCCATCAGTTTTGGAAACCATTCCGTAGTTCATCGCTCCAAATTCTACCTTGGCAATATCCTTAAGCTTTAAAATAGTTCCATCTACATCGGATCTGATCGGAACTTCCTCGTATTGCTTAGGCTCAAAGAATTTCCCTTTATATTTGATTACATACTGAAGCTGACTGGAAGTTTTTCCTGAGGTCTCTCCTACTTTTCCTGGCGCCGCTGAAATATTCTGCTTTTGTAATGATGTGATCACTTCATCTGCTGAAATATTATAAGCTGCCATCTTCTGTGGATCAAGCCATACCCTCATGGAGTATTCTTTCTGCCCCATGATCTCTGCACGTCCTACTCCATCAATACGCTTCAGCTCCTGAAGAACGTTAATATCCGTGAAGTTATAAATGAACTGCTCATCCTGGCTCGGGTCTGTACTGGTAATGTTGAGGTACATCAGCATACTGTTTACCTCCTTTTCAGTAGTTACCCCGGCACGGATTACTTCTTCGGGAAGCTCATCCAAGATCGTTGTTACTCTATTCTGAACGTTTACTGCTGCTACATCAGGGTCTGTTCCTACTTCAAAGAAAACCTGGATCAGGGTAAGCCCGTCATTGGAAGTTACCGTTGACATATAGGTCATTCCCGGCACACCGTTGATAGCTCTCTCTAGCGGAAGTGCAACCGCATTGGCGGATACTTCAGCGTTGGCACCGGTATATTTTGCTGTTACCGTTACTGAAGGTGGTACAATATCCGGAAACTGGGTAATCGGCATCTTCAATAATGCCATAATTCCCAGCAATACAAATAATATGGAAATAACCAACGAAAGAACCTTTCGTCTTATAAACATTTCTACCATAATAAGTTGATTTAAAGATTATGAAAGGTTAATACTTCTTTTTGATTTTAATAATATCACCATCCTTTAGGGACTGAGTACCTTCATAAATGATTAAATCTCCTTTTTTAAGACCACTTTCCACCATATAAGAATCTCTCAATGTGCTTCCGATCTTAATGTTTGTCATTTTCACTTTATTCTGCTTATCTACTACAAAAACATAGGTTTTATCCTGAATAGAGAATGTAGATTTTTGAGGAATCAAAATAGCATTATCCTGATTCTCAGAAATGATAAGCTTTCCTGAAGTACCATGCTTAATCAAGCGGTCTGGGTTCGGGAAAAGAACTTTATATCGGATAGACCCCGTAGTTCTGTCGATCTCTCCTTCAGCGGTCTTTAATGCACCGTTAAACTGATAATTCACTCCGTTTGGCAGCGTTAATTCAATCTTCTGATGATTTCCGATCTTATCATTGGCCAAAAGTTCAAAATACAGGTTTTCCGGGATCGAAAAGTAAGCATACACCTCATTAAGCTGGGATAAAGTGGTGAGTAATGTTCCGTTTTCAACTAAGCTTCCGTCTTTGTGTGGAATAACGTCAATGACTCCATCAAAAGGAGCTGTGATCTTTGTAAAACTTACCTTCTGAAGTACAGCTCTTTTTTCAGCATCTGCAAAAGCATGTTTTGCCTGAGCGGACGAAAGCTTGGCTTTTACCAGTTCCAGTTCATTATTGGCTACAAATTTTTTAGCATGAAGACTCTGGATCTGCTTAAGTTCCACTTCGGCGATACGAACATCAGCCTGAGTTTGTTTCAAAGCGGCATTAGCTTTTAAAAGTTCCATCTGTAACTCGGCATCATTGATTTTGAATAAAGGCTGCCCCTGATGAACAAATTGTCCTTCATTCACATAAATATGCTGAATAATTCCACCGATTCGGGAACGCATCTCCACATTTTTTTTAGCCTGGATATCTGTCACAAACTGATTGCTCACCAAGGTATCTTTTTCCTTGATTTCCAGTACGGGAACTTCTTTTTCTTTTTGATTGTTTTTTTCCTTGTCCTTATTGCATGACACTGCGAATAATATTGCAAAGCTGCAAATTATTACATTTTTAAAATACATTTTCGAATGTTTAGGTTATAAAATTTTCGTTAAAATAATTTGAAATTCAACAACTTAAACTAGTACAACTGGAGGAGATGGAGAAAGGATTTCACTCCACAAATTATGGAAACCGCAATCTCAGGAAGTATGATTTTCGGAGCAGCTTTCAAAACTGCAGAAAAATCTCCTGCCGCAGGATCATCCTTACGTATCGAATGTTTTACAATTTTAGACGCTGCAGGCAATGCATGCGTGTTCATATCTGCTTCTTCGTAAACATCCAGTAAATGGATATTGTTTACATGAGGAATGTGAGGAATATTTTGCAGTGATTTTTCTGCCCAATTCGAATTGAAAAGGGTAAAAACCAGCATGATATAGAAATAGAAAAATGACCTCAGACTTGCCATGTCAACAGAATACTTAGTTTTTTAAGTAAAAACGATAGTGCTGCAAAAATAGGAAATTTTGATGAACTTTCTTTCCTTTAATTGTTAAAAAAACTTAAACAATGCTGATAAAATCACGTTTTTTGATGATTGATGAGATTCTTCCTCCATCAGAGCAGCAAAGTTCTTATTTATTTTTCATCTCGCAGATTGATCAAATATAGCAGATATTAATTCTATACAATCCGTGGGATCTGCGGGAAATCATATTGAGATTCTTCCTGTGTCAGAATACAAAGACCGTGTTTATTTTTTATCCCAATGATTGGGCTAATCCGGCTGATAACTTATATGTAAAATCTGCGGAATCTGTGGGATCTGCGAGAAATCATATTGAGATTCTCCTTCATCAGAAGAACAGACAACAAACAGTATATTAAAATCTTTTAAAACAACCTGCTCAGAACTCTTAAGCGATAATCAAAAATGTAATCCAATTTCTTTTTCACAAATAAAGAATGTGAAAATTCCCCCAAGAATCCCATAGGAAGCTCATAATTTATAGTATCTCTCATCAAAACACCTTCTTCGTTAGGAATGAACTCGTGATGATGGTTCCATAGCTTGTAAGGGCCTTTTCTTTGGAAATCAATAAAGCTTTTCTGAAAATCAACATGCGTAATCTCAGTCTGCCATTTCATTTTAATTCCAAACAATGGAGAAACATAGTAATCGATGAGCATGCCTTCATAGATTGCATCATCTTCCATTTCGGTTAATACCGTAAACCCCATATCTTTCGGAGTAATTTCTGAAAGATTATTGGCTGATGAAAAAAATTTCCAGGCAGTTTCTATATCACAGTTCAATTGTTGTTCACGGAAAAGCGTATGTTTCATCTTACTTCTTTTTAATAATATACTACATCAGAACAGGCTTCCTTGAATTATCTTTCTTCTTATTACAAAAATAAGAGAACAAATTTAGTGTTTATTTATAATGCTGGAAAATTCCAAAATCAGAAGGGGTCCAAAGGGCTGCCTTTTGTCCTGCAGCTTTCAACGCATCATTGCTCCAGGTATTGCAGGTATACAAGAAACTGTATGTTCCTCTGGCATCATAAAATGCATCATTATCACCATATACCGCATCGGTAGGAATCAGCATAAATTTTCCGTTCTGATCTCTATCGAATTTATCTTCTACAAACCTGATTAAATTCTGATACTGGCTTCTGCTTATCATGATCATTTTACAATCTTCACCTTCTTTCATTGCATAATAATAAGTACAGTGCATGGCTGAATCACTTAACCAAAAAGCTGCTTTCACCGCTGTTGAAAATTTCAGATCAGCCCAGGTTGGCGTATCCAGATAAAATCCTTTATCTCCCCATCCTATTCCGATATAGTTGTAATCTGTTTTCCTGGATTTTGTATCTGCAAAAGGAATCATCAGGCTCCAGTCCTTCAGATCATTCTTTACAGGCATTACAATATCCGTATGAACACCATTGGTATAAATATAAATCGGAATATCTTTTTTCTCTCCGTCATCTTTAGCTGAAACCGGAATAAATGGGATCAGAAGCCCTAGAAGAACGTAAACAATTACAATTCCCAGAATAACTCCCAGAATTTTCAGTGCGTAAATTAATATGGTTTTCACAGTCATGTTTTTGAATAAAATTTAATATACAATTTTTCGTAAAAGTATTTGTTTTAATCGAAAAAATGGCTATATTTAATTACGAAATATTCACAAATATGCGTAAAAATACCAAATCCCAGAAAAGATTTAAAGTAAGAGTAAAAACTGCTCCAAAAAGAATACAAAAAAAACGTTGATTTTCGGTGAGACTTTGATCTCCTGAAAATCAATTTTTCTTTTTAGGAAAGACTTTTTAAACAGTTTATTCAGTTAAATCTACACCTCCTTAGCATTGAAAATCTAAGGGATGGTCGATTATCAGCTTTTGTTTGGAGTTTTAAAAATTCCCAAAGCGGGAATCATCACCAAATATTTAGGCAAAAATCAGTCTGAAGGCCGCTGTAAAAATTCAATATTTCTCTTCAGACCAGCAAATTTAGTCCTTTTCACGGGTGATTTCCTGAAGATCTCGGAGAAGATTTCCTGGGTAAGTTCTTTCCATTCTCCTTTTTTGAAATTCTTCAAAGCTTCATTGGGTTTGAATCTGCTCTGCTGATGAGGTGCGGAAAAACGATTCCAGGGACATACATCCTGGCATATATCACAACCAAACATCCAGTCTTCCATTTTATTTTTGAAATGATCCGGAATATCATTTTTCAGTTCTATGGTAGCATAAGAAATGCATTTACTTCCGTCAATGATCTTTTCAGAAACGATGGCATCGGTAGGACAGGCATCAATACATTTTCTACAGGTTCCGCAATGATCTGTGGTTTCATGATCGGCTGTAAGTTCCAGATCACAAATGATTTCAGCCAAGAAATAAAAAGATCCGTTCTGTTTGGTAATCAGATTTGCATTTTTCCCCACCCATCCGATTCCTGATTTTCTGGCCCAGCTTCTCTCCAGTACCGGTGCTGAGTCTACAAAAACTCTGAATCCGAATTCACCGATTTCCTCTTGCAATTCGGCGACCATTTCCCGAAGAATTTCTTTAATAACTTCATGGTAGTCTTCGGCGTAAGCATATTTTGATATTTTAAAATTCTCCAGAATGGAAATCTTTTCTTCAGGAAAATAATTGTAGGAAAGTGAAATTACAGATTTGGAACCTTCTACCAGTAATCTGGGATCAAGCCTCTTATCGAAATGATTTTCCATATACTTCATTTCTCCATGGCAGTTGTTTTTCAACCATTGTTCAAGGCGTGGAGCATCTTCCTCTAAAAAATCTGCTTTAGATATACCACAACTCTGGAATCCAAAGCTTTTAGCCTTGGATTTTATCAGTTCGGAATATTTTTCAGCACCAGCGTTCATTAATTTCACACTGCAAAATTAAGATTATTTTATCAATCTTTAATTTTTGTCATCTTTATCCTCTATGTTCTTAATACCGCATTCTTTCTTAAATTTATACTTTCATTAAGATTTTTTTCAAAAAAAAATTACGTAATTTCGTCTATAATTTAATGTTTAAAACAAACAACTATGTCTTTAATAGAAGTAATACAATCTGGAAATTATGAATTGATTGACGTTCGTGAGCCTATGGAGCTTGAAATGGACGGAAATATAGATGGTGCTAAAAATATTCCACTGGGTGAAGTAGAAGACAGACAGGATGAAATCCTTTCTATTGAAAAGCCGGTAATCTTGTTCTGCAGAAGTGGAAATAGAAGTGGAAAAGCATTAGAATATCTAAACGCTCAAGGATTAAAGGACGGTCACAACGGCGGAGGCTGGGCTGAGCTAAAGGCTGTACTTGAAGCAAACAGAGGAACTTTTTAAAAGTTCCTTTTTTTATATCTTTTTATTATGAATCTAAAAGATCAATTTGAGCAGCTTTGTGCACCTTTTACCAAGGATACTGACCTAGTCAATATCCTATGGAAAGAGATTGAAACAAAGTATACCGAAAAAGGAAGATATTACCATAACCTACTTCATCTTGAAAATATGTTCAGGGAACTTGATGCTGTAAAAAACTATATTACTGATGGTACTGCAGTTTCTTTTTCTGTTTTCTATCATGATATTTTTTATAATGCAAGCTCCAAATCCAATGAGGAAAAAAGTGCTGCAAAAGCTACTGAAAGACTTGCCGAGCTGGGTTTAGAGCAAAGTAATATCAAGACTATTTCGGATCAGATTCTGGCTACTAAACTTCATGAACAATCAGAAGATGAAGATACCAATTATCTTTTGGATGCAGATCTTTCCATTCTAGGGAAAGATTTTGAAACATATATGGATTATACCCATACAATAAGGAAAGAGTATTCTATCTATCCTGATCTGCTTTATAAACCCGGCCGAAAAAAGGTTCTTAAGCATTTTCTGGAACTCAACAGTATCTTTAAAACAGATTATTTTAAAGAGAAATATGAGAAACAGGCAAGATCAAATATTGCTGCTGAAATCCAAATATTATAATAAAAAAGAGATGCAAATTTGCATCTCTTCACACATTCATATCAAACAAATATTTAATGATTGACATCATTAACTCTATACGTCATAAAAAAACAATTTTACTTTTCCCTTATTAGGTCTAGTTCAATTATATTATTGTCTTTTTTATTCTTTCTTTGGCCAGCTGTTCTACTTCCCGAACAATTTCTGCTCCGGTACGGAAGTTACCTGAACTATCCCGTTGGTCTGGTATCTTCCCTTCCATATAAAGTTGCCTTTCGCCAGCCCCTGGATCACTCCTGCCTTGCAAATAATATTTCTTAAATTCCATAAGGGTAAATTCTCTCTCTTTTACATTCTGATAACGCTCCGGATATGAGTACTCATTGGGCAAATTGATAATCCCTATCAACTCATAAGCATGACTTTTTGTAGCATCTTCAATTTTTACGATAAGTCCCGGAAGTCCATGAAATTTATAGGGTCCATCCTGAAAAGGAATATCCGGTGTAAACCAGGCTATCCATTCTCTGCCTGCAAAATCCAATGAAGCCCTTTGGGTATTAAAATTTAAAATTTTCTGTTTATCTCCCAAAATTTTCCAATCCATTTTCCGATCATCTTCTACTTTTATTTTCATTAAGGCAAAATTACCCATACTTTCAAAATAGGTTTTACCATCTTTTTTTCTATTCTATATAAAATATTCAAATCTGCTGGTGGCATTATAAATTTCCCTTTATTTGAGGGAGCTATGATGGTAGAATCTGAAATATATTTTCGTTGGCTAAAAAACATAGATCGATCATTGGTAACATCCAATATCATAAGTTCTTTAACTACATTAGCCTTATTGGTAGAATCCGGTATAAAGGTGTACTGATAAACGAATCTTTTATTCTGAGCAGGTACAACCTGAATAAACAAAATGAAAATAAGAATTATATTTTTCATAATTTACACCGATTAAAAAAGTACAGTTGACACAATGTCAACTGCACTACAAAATTTATTAGCTATCCAACAAAACCAATTGTGCACCTTCTACACAACTCACAGATTCACCCGGAGATGCTGTAATCGTTGAGCTACAGTTATCGGGTTGGCTTTTCCAACAACATTTGTAGGTACATTCTCCTCCTTTTACACTCTTCAAACCTTCTCTCGAAATTTTCTTTAGATTTTTCATAATATTGTTTTTTTATTATTTATATCATTATTGACTTCATAAAAGTAAATTTAAACATATCACATTAATATGATTTTTATTGCGGATTTATTGCTTTTTTATTCATGCAAAAATCTAATAATCAGGTATTATGAGAGGATTAAAAACAATTTATGAATGATGAATCATTTGAATATTTCATTCAAAATCAATAAAATATCTTCTAAGCAAAAATGGAACTTCAAAATATTTTAATTAAAAAAAGATAGAACTCAATAAAATGCTGAAAATACAACTAAGGTATCAAACGGACCGTCTTCTATTTTTTATGTATGCAAATGATTTTAGCTATATACAATATGTACAATAATTAATTTCAAAAACCTGTATTAAAAAACAAAAAACACCTTGAAAACAAAGTGTTTTTATTTTATATGAACAATAAATGTATTATTTATTATCAAGGAATTCTATTACTTTTTCCAATACCAGGTCTGGAACTTGCTTATGTGGTGTGTGCCCTATTCCAGGGATAATGTATTTCTCAGCAATCCCACTTACCTGAGTAACAGTTTTCTCCACTTGATCCAAAGTACCATATTCGTCGGCTTCTCCCTGAATAAACAGAAGCGGACAGATAATATCTTTCAACAGGTACTCTATATTCCAGGATCTGTAATCATCACGAGTCCATGTTTCTGTCCAGGCTTTGAATAACATTTCTACCTTATCTCCATGGTATTTCTGAAGTCGCTCCGGCAGATTGGTAGTCTTATAAGCCTCCCAGGCATCATTAACTCCTTTTAAGGTTACTTCTTCCACAAAAATATGACCCGCTTCACAGATTACAGCGTCTACTCTTTCCGGATATTTTGCCGCAGTAATTAAAGCAATGGTTCCTCCATCACTGTGTCCGAACAAAATAATATGGTCAATATTGAGTTGTACCAATAATTCATTTAACAGATCTGCTTCCAGCTCCATATAATTCACCGGCCTTATGTGTGTAGGCATAGGATTAGATTTTCCATATCCTAAACGGTCATAGACCAGAACATTGCATTGTACAGCTTCTGAAAGTTTGGCTGGAAAATCCCGCCAAAGCTGGACAGATCCAAGTGAATCATGCAAAAAAACAATGGTTGGTTTATTTTTGAACGAATTGTAATATTCTGTATATAGTTTTTTCCCTTTTACATCAATGATTCTTTCCTCCATCAATTCAAATTATAATATTATATCTCCTGCAGCTTTTTAAAAAGAAGGCATTTTTATTTCTTCAAATTCCTTTAATAAATGAGTAAAGACTGTTTCTACCGGAAGGATATCATCAATCAAAGCTGAAACCTGACCTATTTCAAGCTCACCATCTTCCATATCGCCTTCAAACATTCCGCGTTTAGCTCTGGCTCTTCCTAATGAAGCAACCAATGCTTCTTTATTTCTTCCAGCCTGGTAGATGTCTTCCAGTTCACTGAAAAATTTATTTTTTACCATTCTTACCGGAGCAAGTTCTTTTAGCGTAAGATGAGTATCTCCTTCCTGAAGTTCTGTAATTTTCTTTTTCCAGTTCTCATGTGCACTTGCCTCTGTAGTCGCTGCAAAACGGGAACCGATTTGTACACCGTCAGCTCCAAGAATCATTGCTGCCTTCATCTGAGACCCTAAAGCAATTCCTCCAGCTGCAATTAACGGTTTCGAAATATGTTTTCTAACATTTGGAATAAGGCAGAATGTTGTAGTCTCATCTCTACCGTTGTGCCCTCCGGCTTCAAATCCTTCCGCTACTACAGCATCTACTCCTGCATCTTCACATTTTACGGCAAATTTGGTAGAAGAAACTACGTGGGCGACCTTTATCCCTTCTTTTTGTAAGGTCTCTGTATATGTTTTCGGATTTCCGGCTGATGTAAAGACAATCTTTACACCTTCTTCCAGAATAATCTGAATGATTTCTTCAATATTAGGATACAACATCGGAACATTCACTCCAAAAGGCTTATCTGTAGCCTGTTTGCACTTCTGAATGTTTTCTCTAAGGATATCAGGATACATACTTCCTGCTCCAATTAACCCTAGTCCACCACAGTTGGAAACGGCTGATGCCAGTCTCCATCCGGAATGCCAGATCATTCCTGCCTGGATAATCGGATATTTGATATTAAAAAGTTCTGAAATTCTATTTTGGCTGGCCTGCATATCATGTAATTTTTTTGCTGAGTTGAAATCTATAAAATTGCTCATGTTGTAAAAATACTAAAAACAAAGGTTGTCAAGCACCTATATCCATTAAAAAAATCATTACAAAAGCAACTAAATATCACTATTTCCTATACTGTTCCAAAGCTGTATCTATCAGAAAACTGATCTTAAAAAAATTCTGAACTAATTCACCTATGTTTTCCTGTATTTTATCCATTTTCAAGTCAACCCAGCCCTGCATTAATGTCAATGGACCGTATTCAACATCTACATTGGGCCAATCTTTTTGATATTTCGCAAATTTATCTCTAAAATCTTGTGCAAATTTCCTGCTGGATAATGCATAATTCTTTAATTCTCTAAGCTTTAGAGCATGGATATTATAATACATCCTTTCTTCCTGAATCGTTTTATCATTGATCCATATTGAAAAGAAAATTCGGCCTAAAGACTCTAATGGCGACGTCAGGTCTGAGGACCATTCCGGTTTATAAATTTTAAGAGCAACAGAGTCCATAACAATAGTAACAGATAATTTTAACCCATTACTATCAAGTTTTTCCTGAAACTCGTTTGTTATAGCCGAGTGAAATTTATTCAGATAAAAATCGTAATCCATCTTTTCATTTTTGTAAAGTTATCAAATAATTCTATCCACTGTACAGGTGCTGAATATCTGCTTAAAACTATCACAAGGAATTATTTTATTTGTAACCATAACTTTTCAGGCACAAAAAAACCTTCAGAAATCCTGAAGGTTTTGATTTTATTTTTTGATTGATTCTTTCTTCCAGTTGGATTTAAAGTTACAGTTATCGTAACGTCCGTCGATGGAGATGAAAGTAGTTGGCAATTTGGAGTTAACAAACTTCTCAACCATTTCGTTTTTCTTTTTATTGAGCGCCATCTGCTTGATTCTGCTAAAGTCTGTTTCCAGAGTGATCTGGTGTGAAGGAATGACATCATCAAGTTTAATGATTTTCACAGCTTTTCTTCTATTATCTTCATCTTCAAAAGCCGTTGTAATATCCCCTTTATTCAGACCAGCCAATTCGTAGCTGATTGTTCCAGGGATACTTTCTCTTTCAATTTTATCAGAACCGTCGCCACCAGGAATGATACCAGCATTGAATTTAGTTCTTTTATCATCTGAGAACTTGAACGCTGCATCTTTAAATGTCATCTTTCCGTCAACAATTAAACCTCTGATGCTGTCTAATTTTGCTTTCGCCATTTTCAGTTCTTCATCAGTAGGAGTAGCTTTTAAAAGAATATGTCTTGCATCATACACTTTACCTGATCTCTTCAATAGCTGAATGATGTGGTATCCGAATTCAGATTCAATAGGATCTGAAATTTCGTTTTCCTGAAGATTTAATGCTGCAGCTTCGAAAGGCTTCACCATCTGTCCTTTGTTGATGTTTTTATATAATCCACCATTAGAAGCAGAACCTTCATCTTCAGAATAAATTCTCGCCTGGCTTTCAAATGTTTCTCCGCCAAGAATATCCTGCTTGATCTTTTTCAGTCTGTTGATAAGATCTTGCTTGTGAGCTTCCGTTAAGGTAGGATACATCATGATCTGGGCTAAAGTAACTTCATCTTTTACCTGTGGCAGCTGCATTTTATACATATTATAAAAGTCAGTTACCTCATTAGGAGTAACGTCTGCTTTATCTGTAACTCTCTGGTATTTTGCCTGTCCGTAATATTGATCCGTATCGATTTTCTCGATAGCGTTTTTCATTTCGTAAGAATTTCTGAATTTATAAGCCGCTAATAGTGATTTTTCATCCGGAAATTGAGAAAGCAACTGACGGTATTTTTGATTAGCCTGCTCTTTGATTGCAGCAGAACGGTTTTCAATTAACGTATCTTTTTTTGCTTCGTATACAAGAAGTTTGTTGTTGATAAGGCTTTCAAGGAACTCACATTTATCTGTGTTGCTGGCTCCCTGTTGTTTCCCATAATTCATCTGCTCCGTAACATCTGATTCTAAAACAATTTCATTTCCGATCACAGCAGCAATACCATCCACTAAATCTCCTGGTTTAAGCTGGGCGTTCATCATATTAGAAGAAAATATCATGATGAAAATCCCAAGAAGATAAGTGATTTTTAGTTTATTTGTCATTTTACTATTTTAACAAGTTGCAAATTTAGAATTCTTAACGAAATTCACTCAATTTTTTATTATAAATATTTCTTAAAAAGACTTATTTACTGCAGTTCAACATCAAATGTCGTCAATTCTTTAAATTGTCTCAATCTGCCGAACATATCTGATTCGTTTACTTCTTCTATTCTTTGTGTTCCGAATTTTTCTACAGTGAAAGAAGCCATTGCAGATCCCACGATTAAAGCAGACTTCATTGTATCAAAATCAATTTTGCCTTTTTTAGCAAGGTAAGCGGCAAAACCTCCTGCGAAAGTATCTCCAGCACCGGTTGGATCAAAAACATCTTCCAATGGAAGTGCAGGGATTGCAAATACTTTATTGTCATGGAAAAGTAAAGCTCCGTGCTCTCCTTTTTTGATGATTACATATTCAGGTCCCATTGTGTGGATCTTCTTAGCAGCTTTTACCAGAGAATATTCTCCTGAAAGTTGTCTTGCTTCTTCATCATTGATGGTAATTACATCAGTTTTAGCAATCATATCCATCAAAATATCCCACGCACAATCCATCCAGAAATTCATGGTATCAAGAATCACAAGCTTAGGACGGTTGTTCATTTTTTCCAATACGGATAACTGAACTCCAGGGTGTAGGTTACCAAGTAATAAAATTTCAGCATCCTGCATTGAATCCGGGATTTTCGGGTCAAAGTTCTCCAATACGTTTACTTCGGTAGCTAAAGTATCTCTGGTATTAAGGTCATTGTGATATTTTCCTGACCAAAAGAATGTTTTTCCTTCTTTTACGATTTCAATTCCTTCGATATTTACGTCTCTGTTTGTAAACATATCAAGGTGTTCCTGTGGAAAGTCTCCTCCTACTACAGAAACAATACCGGATTTAACGCCTAAAATAGATGAAGTGATCCCAATATAAGTAGCAGCTCCGCCTAAAATTTTGTCCGTTTTACCAAATGGTGTTTCAATTGCATCAAATGCAACACTTCCTACAACTAAAAGTTTCATATATTTTTCAATGTATATTAAAAGTAATTATTTTTTCCATTCAAAAGAGTCCAGCATGTGCTTCATATCGTTTTTGATATAGTTCACTGCAGGAGCCAGAGAGTCCGGTTTCGGTCTCGTATTAAAGTATAAGTAACCAGTCACGAAGTGTTTCGTGCTGTCTGTAATGTAAAATTGAAGATTGGAAGCGCTCTGCCCTTTCAGTTCATAAAAATTCCCGTAAACTTTCTTTTCAGGGTATTCAAAGGATTTTGTATCTATGGAACTGGCTTTAATGGTATGTTCATATACCATTTTTTCAGCTTCTTTGATATGTTCTGCAAAGTCGTTCTGTATCGGATAATAGGTTACAAAAACCTTTGCTTTCATTTGAGGGTAGTTCAGATAATACCAGCACGGTTTTTTCGCTGCGGTAATATTAGCAAAATCCGAATACTCGAAGGTATAGGCGCAGTTGTTTTCAAACTTTTGATATTTCGGAGCCGGATATTCCAGACGCAGTTCTCCGTAGGGTTTCGGAACCGGGTCTTTTCCACATGAAATTAAAAGCAGTGATACAAAAATAAAAATGACTTTTTTAATCATTTTGCAAAAGTACAAATTAGATTTCAGATTTCGGAAGACAAATTTCAGTCTTTCAATGAGTTTTGAATGTAATTTTCCAGAGGCTTCGGAAAGGATTTTTCATGAGAACCCTCAACATCGGTAATCTGGTATTGATTTTCAGTAATAAAACGATTCCACATATCTTCTGAAGGTACCTCAACCTTAAATATTTCAATGCTTAAATTCTTATGGGTCAGTTTGTGGGTAACCGTTTTTGCACCAGTAATAAAAGGTTCCATTTCAGAAGAAATAGAAGATGGAAATTCAAATAATTTTTTCCAGATAAAGTCGTCTTTTCTCTGGCGGATAAGAAATTTACCATTTCTCTGAACAAAATAATAGGTTAAAGCAAGATCTTCAGCCTTTACTTTTTTTGTTTTAACAGGGTAATCTGAAATTTTTTGTAAAGAAAAAGCAAGACAGTCTTCATTTATCGGACATTCTCCACATAATGGATTTTTAGGTTTACAGATTTCTGAACCGATATCCATCATCGCCTGATTGAAATCTCCAACGTTATCCGGCATTATCAAGGTTGCCAGCTCTGAAAAATAAGTAAAAGCCCTAGAGTTTGAAATATCAAAATCGTCAGCAAAGAAACGACTGAGAACCCGGTAAAAGTTACCATCAACGGCTGGCATTTTTCCATCAAAACAAATGCTTGAAACAGCTGCAGCCGTATATTTACCAATTCCTTTCAGTTTTAAAATTTCTTCGTACTGATTGGGAAATATACCGTCGTAATCATTCATAATCTGCTGAGCAGCTTTATGAATATTGATCGCTCTTGAATAATATCCTAAACCTTTCCAATAAAGCAAAACTTCATTTTCCTCAGCTTCAGCCAAAGTTTTTACATCCGGAAATCTTTTAATGAAATTATTATAATGGTTAAGCCCCTGATTAATTCTTG
This sequence comes from Chryseobacterium capnotolerans, assembly GCF_021278965.1. NCBI lineage: Bacteria > Pseudomonadati > Bacteroidota > Flavobacteriia > Flavobacteriales > Weeksellaceae > Chryseobacterium > Chryseobacterium capnotolerans. Next base: position 3,378,608 of record NZ_CP065589.1, read on the forward strand.
TCTGCTGAAATACAATTTCACAGATCCAGATTTTATAAGGATCTTTTGTCTGTCTGAAAGGCAGATCTCTTGCATTATTGCGATACCATTCCAAAAGCCTGTTTCCTACATGAAGAAACTCTGAAGCTGTATTATTCTTTTCCAAAAACCAATCAATTTAAGTCGCGAAGAGGTTTTATCTCTTCGTCCTGCATTATTTCAGGAACGCAAAGATAGGTTTATTTTATTTTTTCTTCACAGAATATACAGACGCCCCTCTTAACCATTGGTATTTCAGATTTCTGTCCTTAGCAATAAAACGATACCCATTCAGCTTTTTCAGATATAAGTACATGGAATCTTCTTTAAGTTTTATCTTGTGTGGAGATAAAAACATCATTGGCATTTCCAACGTAGAGTCTCTTACTGTTTTTACAATTCTGCCTGATTTTACTTTATAAAGGAAAAACGGTTTTCCACGCCCCTTTGAACTGTCTGCCAGTTTTACTTCCGAGCTTGCTAACACCAGTTCACTGCCATCAAAGCATTCTTCTGGACTCATGATATAAGCTTTTCCTTCCTGACGTTCATCAGCAAAAAGATCTTCCTCATATTGGCCAGGGCTCTGATATTTTTTTTCACAGCTTATCAAAAATACCATCAAGGCGAGTGGCAGGCCAATGGCAAGTTTAATATTCATTTTAATATTCATAGGTATTGGTAGAAAAAAACCGATGTAAAAAATGCATCGGTTTTTATATTTAAAATAAGGTATTATTATTCCTGAGTGTATTGTGCATCCCATTCGTTACCATCATCTCCTTTATGTCCGTCTAGTTTAATAACGAAACTTTTTGTAGGGAAATAAGGCGTCATACGGATATCCAGCCATACTCTGTCTTTGTTTACTCTATCCTGTTCGAAACGAACAATCTTAAATTTCTCGATCAATTTGTCCGGTCCTTTGATATTGTCAAGGAACGTTACAATTTGTCTTCTCAAATCGTCTTCGTTTTTAGCATTCCAATTTTCGAAAGCTCTTCTGTTCAGGAAGTCTAGTAATACTTTAGTTACATAGTCGAATACACGAACTACTGAATACGTCTGAAGACCGATGTTGTCTCCTGTAAATAATGTCTTTGCAGAGAAAGCCATAATTTTACCATATTCGTTAACCATTGGTACAAGACCCATTTTTTCCAATTGAGAAATTTCACTTTTCTTCAATTCGAATTTTACAGCGTCTACTTCGTTGATATTACCGTGTTTCTTACCTGCTGCTACCTGAGACATTAATGTCTTGTGGATTTTACCTGCTAATGAAGTGGATGGTGGAAGTTCTACGTTTTCTTCTTCTCCTACTTCTTCAGCTTTTCCTCGTCCTACTAGCCAGTTACACGTCATGATCACGTTACTTCTGTGAAGTTCACCCCCTGTAAGGTTGGCAGAATGGAATAAGTCTACAACGTCATCGGGTTTATCAAGGTTAGCAAAGTCTGTAACCATCATCACTTTGTTCTCGTTACAGATTTTAGCCCACTTTTCAACAACTTTATTAGATCCTAAGTATCCAGGAATAGCAAGAAGTGAGTAATTATCTCTAAGATCTAAACGGTCGTAGTAATTTTTGAATTCTTCAGCAATGGCATCAATGAATAAAGGATTATCTAAGTCTGAAACCTGATCAAGGCTTGCATTCACAATACTTACGTTATCCACTTTATCCAATTCTGTATTTTTATAGAATTGAGCTACAGTTCTGTAGTTGGTTTCTAACATACGAACTGCATCCAGTGTATTTTTAAGATTTTTCTTTAAGTTTTGATCAGCCTGTTGTGCTTTGGTTTTGCATGTATCTGCCATTTTATCAGCAGATTCACTACCTTCCAAAAGGTTTACCCAAAGGTTAATCTTTTGAAGAAGTTCTTTTCTTTCTTCTGATTTATTGTTATCGTTAAGGAAGATTTCTTTCCTTGCTTTTCTAGTTGGGTTCATATTGGCGATACCGTCTACAACGGATTCAACAAAGCCAAAACCTCCCATTTTATTGAGCTCTGCAAGCGGGTTGCCCTTTGGCTGCCCCGAGTGCTGCTGCTGTTGTCCCTGCTGCTGGCTTTCTTGCGCCTGTAATTTGCTATCCATGATTTAATGTAAGTCTTTAATTATTTTTCAAGTTCTTGTGCTACTTCTTTCAATACTTCGATGAACGCCGCTCTTGTCTGATCGTTCTCCAGCATATTACGAAGAATTTTATTGGTTTTCAACTGACGTACAATTTTGTTGTACTGCTCCTGTTCCATGCTCAGCTGCTGAAGATAGTCAGATTTCTGAGTAAGGCTTTTAGGAGTAAAGTCTCCAAGATTTTGAAAACGGAATTCTTCGTCAACCAATCCTCCGTCTTCTGTTTCATGCTGTACTGCTACAGAAGGCTGAAAGTGTCTGAACACATCTTCCACAGTTTTTAATCCTGTTACAATTTCAGGGGTATAAGATTCTTCTGTTGTAAGCTGGCTTACTATCAGTGATTTATTTTCCTGTATTTCCTGAATAGCTTCATTAGCGTCTACTTTTACTTCGTTTCCGCCAACACCATAATTAAACATTGCCATATTATTATTATTTTGAGATTTACTATTTTGGTTTGGATCTGTCTTTTAGCAATTTACAGATAAATCAAATAAATTACGAATCCAAAGTTTAAATTTAAAAAAAAACTGTAACATACAAAATTTTTCTTAAATTATTTAATTTCCCCTACATTTATTCAACATAAAATCAACATTTTACAATGTCACTAAGCTATGAAAAAATAAATAAACTTAAGCGAGTCAGAATTAGAAATTAATATTATTTGGTCTGAGGATAGAAAAGGAGAATAGAAGTTACGCATATCAAGGTTTAAAATCTTGATATGCATAGAAAAAAGTTCATTAGAAATGCTTTAAATTCTGTTTTAATTTCAATAGCTGTCTCTTTCCAAGTCCTGACATCATTAAAAAACGAAATACCTTATGCTGAACTTATATTAAAATAAGAACTTCTGCAACCTGAGGAAGAAATTTTGTTTATATTTAAATCAAGAAAACAGAATATGAAAGATGTAAAGATTGCATTCAGAAAACCCATATATCCTGTTTCAGAAGCATTACAACAGTATTTGGAAAAGCATAACAGAACTACCAAAATTAAATTTCTGTATGAGGATTTGTTACGATTCACAGATAGTGTAAATATTCTGGACAAAGACGGCAAAGATACTTTATGGCTTGGCGTAATGTATCCTGAATATGAGTTTAAAGAAATAGAGGCTAATTTAAATAAGATCTATACCCTTCTTCATTCTGACGGTGATGAAGCTACTTTACCTTATCTGACGGTGGATACAATAGATTTCTGTACTTTCGGAAATTCTAAACCTTTTCGAATTCGGGTAAGAAATATTCTGAATGACAATTACACTAATTTTTATATTAAACAGGCGGATGCTTCCCGAATATACGGACTGGAGCTAGAGGATCTGCTTTCCCCCAACCGAATTAACTTCCTGATTTACAAAAACACTTTGATAGAAGAGCATATCTTAGGTATTCCCGGTGATGTGTTTATTCAGAAACATTTACCCCAGTGTACAGAGTTGGAAAAGGCACAGATTTCTAAGGAGTTTGTAAAATTCAATGAACGTTGTCTCATTGGCTTACTCGGTGATATGCGTTCTTATAATTATGTGGTCATTCCCATACACGATTTTGATCAGGTTATTTATAGAATCCGCCCCATCGATTTTGACCAGCAAAGCTACGAAGGGAATCTGAAGGTTTATCTTCCCCAGTATTTCAAAGAAAATAACTTGATGGTCACTATGGTAATGGAAAAACTAAAGCCAAATTCTATAGAACAGTATCGTAAAGAGGTGCGTTCACAAATTGTAAAAAGAGTCACCAGCAGCAAAAACAGGTTTGATGAACTTATTTCTATTATGAAAAAGGAAAATATTGCACCAGAAGCTCATATTACAGAACTCAAAACAGCTTTGCAAAAGCTTACCTATGATGTCAATTTCAAATATTGCAAAACGATGGGAGATATTATAGAAACCGGAATAAAGTTCGTTATCCGGAATTATAAAAAAGCATATTAAGAAAGAATCCGCCTCTTATTCGGAGACGGATTCTTTCTTTTCTAACAATTCTTTTGGTATTTCTTACCAAATTTTTATTCTGTCCTCAGGAGTTTTATACATTTTATCACCTGGTTTGATATCAAATGCCTTGATAAATGAATCCTGGTTCACCAAAGGCCCGAATGCTCTGTACATTCCCGGAGAGTGCGGATCTGTTTTCACCTGGTTAATCATATATTCGTTGGTTGCTTTTGTTCTCCAAACGGTAGCCCAACTCATAAAGAATCTCTGATCCTGAGTGAATCCACTGATTTTTCCTGGATTTCCTTTATCTTTAAGATACATTTGAAGAGCATCGTAAGCTACTGCTACTCCACCTAAGTCACCAATATTTTCTCCACTTGTAAATTTACCGTTCACAAAGCTTCCTTTTACAGGCTCATAGGCACTGTACTGAGCTGCTAACTGAGCCACTTTTGCATCAAAGTTCTTACGATCAGCATCCGTCCACCAATTGTTAAGGTTTCCATCACCATCGAAACGAGAACCACTATCATCAAAGCCGTGAGAAATCTCATGACCGATTACAGCTCCGATTCCACCGAAGTTTACAGCTGCATCTGCTTTAGGATTGTAGAAAGGGGGTTGAAGAATGGCTGCCGGGAATACAATTTCGTTGTTTGATCCGCTATAGTAAGCATTTACTGTTTGCGGGGACATTCCCCATTCTGTTTTATCTACGGGCTTTCCTACTTTATCTAAGTTTCTTTGGTATTGCCAAGCTGATACATTTTGTAAATTAGCATATAATGATCCTCCTTGTTTTGGAGATTCTACTTTTAATTGGCTATAATCTTTCCATTTATCCGGGTAAGCGATCTTTACTGTAAACTTGGATAGTTTTTCCTGAGCTTTTACTTTTGTTTCAGGAGACATCCAATCAATATTGGCAATGTGGGTTTTGAATGATTTTAAAAGGTAATCAATATAAGTTTCCATCTGCTGTTTTGCTTCCGGAGTAAAGTATTTCTCTACATATAATTTTCCAAATGCTTCTCCAAGAACACCATTCACAAGCGTTAAACCTCTTTTGTTCATAGGACGCTGCTCTTTTTGCCCTTGTAGATCTTTTGCATAGAAATCAAATCTGATCTGCTCAAGATTTTCGTCTAGGTTACTTGCATTACCATTAATCAGGTGATATTTCAGGTAGTCTTTCAATAAAGGTAAGTTTTTCTGCGTGATAAACTGATCCATATTCTGGTAGTATTTCAGTTCTCCGATGATTACCCTGTCTGTATTTACTCCTGCATCTTTAAGATATTTTGCAAGATCAACGTTTTTCACTACTCCTGATAATTCAGAAACATTTTTAGGATTGTATCTTAAATTAGCATCTCTGTTCTGCTCCAATGTCAGTAAATAATTGGCCAGTTGTTTTTCAAAATCTACTACATTCTGTGCCGCCTGAGTAGCGTTTTTATAGCCTAAAACACCGAATAGTTTTCCAACATAAGCCTGATATTGCCCTAATGTTTTAGTATTAGCTTCGTTTACTTTCTGATAGTAATCTCTTCCTAAACCAAGATCCGGACCACCAAGATATACAGCGTTCATTTTGGAGTTTTTCATATCTGCTCCGGCTCTCCATCCGTAAAAGGAGTTATCTCCTATTTTTGTAGCTTCTAAAAGATATTTCTGGAATTCATTAAGATTTTTAATGGCATCAATTTTTGCAAGATCTGCTTTGATAGGATTTAATCCGTCTGCATTTCTTTTCGCTGTATCCATAAAAGATGCGTAAAGACTCTGGATTTTCTGTCCTTCAGAACCTGCCGCATAGTTTTCGGTAAGGATTTTATTCAAAATATCCAATGAAGCATCATCCACATTTTCTCTCAAAGCATTGAAAGACCCCCAATTGGCTTTATCTGAAGGAATCTGAGTAGTTTTCACCCAATTTCCATTCACATAGCTAAAAAAGTCATCCTGTGGACGGACACCTTTATCCATATAAGATAAATTGATTCCTTCCTCTTTTACTTCTTCTTTTGCAGGTGTTGCAACTTTTGCAGCAGCCTCTGTTTTTGTCTCTGTCCCTGCAGTTTTTGCTGCACCACACGAATTTAGCAATACAATACCTGAGAAGGCAAGTATACCAATATTTAGCTTTTTCATTGAAGATAATTTTTGATTATACACAAACTTATCAAATATACAAAGTTTAATGGTAAGTGATGAAGGATAATTGATAATTAATGAGAATAATAGTGAGTTTTGAGGTTTAATTTTAAGGGTAAGGGTTAATGGGGTTCATTATTTTAATTTTGTATAGGGTTATTGTATGGGTGTGAATGAACCACCCCGTCAAAAATTCAAAGAATTTTTGACCCCCCTCCGGAGGATGGGAATGATGGCAGTCATTCCTTATTGATTTTGATTAAAGTAGTTTGTAGGTTCTCATGTATAACAAAAAAAACCGCTCATTGCTGAACGGTTTGTCTATTTTACCAGATTTTAATTCTTTCTTCCGGTGCTTTGTATAGTTTGTCTTCTTTTTTCACATCGAAAGCATTATAAAACGAATCAATATTAATTAATGGAGCAAAACTTCTGAGATACCCTGGTGAGTGTTTATCAATTTTGATCTGAAGAAGAAGGTATTTTTCAGGTGCTTTTGTTTTCCATACAGTAGCCCAGCTCATAAAAAACCTTTGGCTCTGAGTAAAACCGCTGATCTTTCCTGGATTTCCTTTGTCTTTTAAATACATCTGAAGAGCATCATAAGCTACCGCTACTCCACCCAAATCTCCAATATTTTCACCATTCGTATGGATTCCGTTGATGAAAGATCCTTTTACCGGTTCATATTGGGAGTATTGTGCGGCAAGAGCTTTTGTTGCTTTCTCAAAATTGGCCTTATCTTCAGGCATCCACCAGTCTACTAGATTTCCGTTGCCATCAAACTGAGCTCCCGAATCATCAAATCCGTGGCTCATTTCGTGACCAATCACAGCCCCAATTCCTCCGAAATTGACAGCCGCATCAGCCTTAGGGTTAAAAAACGGTGGTTGGAGGATGGCTGCCGGAAATACAATTTCATTGTTCACCGCTCTATAATACGCATTTACAGTTTGTGGAGTCATTCCCCATTCTGATCGGTCAACTGGTTTTCCGATTTTTCCCAGCTTTTTACTATAGTTCCATACAGCAATATTCTGAAGATTGTTGTATAATGAACTTCCCGGAATAATTTCTAAAGCTGAATAATCTTTCCACTGATCAGGATAGCCTACTTTTACACTAAATTTATTAAGCTTATCCATGGCTCTTTCTTTAGTGACTGGTGACATCCATGTTAAATTTTTGATGTGAATTGCGAAACTTTTCTTTAAATAATCAATAAGCTCAACCATCTGGGCTTTGGATGCTGCAGGAAAATATTTTTCAACATATAGCTTTCCAAAAGCTTCTCCTATATTTCTGTTAATTAATTCAAGACCTCTTTTATTCAAGGCTCTCTGTTCTTTCTGCCCGAATAAGTATTTTCCAAAGAAATTAAAATTAATAGCATCCAGCTTTTCACTTAAATAGGCTGCATTTCCATTAATCAGATGAAATTTCATATAATCTTTAATCACGGGAAGGTTTTTCTCATTGACTAACTGATCCATATTTTTATAATAGTTCAGTTCTCCGATAATTACTTTATCTGTGTTTACTCCTGCTTTTTTAAGATAGGCAGGAAGATCTATTCCTTTTACCAGACCCGAAAGCTCAGCCATAGTCTGTGGATTGTATTGAAGAGTATTATCACGACTCTGTTCATTAGTCAGATAAGTTTTTGCAATACTTTTTTCATACTCTACAATTCCTTTTGCAGCTTCATCTGCATTAGTATATCCTAATTCTTTGAGTAGTAAAGCTACATACTTTTGATATTCCGCAAGGGTTTCCGTATTCTTCTCATTGACTTTCTGATAATAGTCTCTCCCCCAAAGACCTAAAGCCGGAACTCCTAAGTAAACGGCATTCATCTTGGAATTTTTACGATCTGCACTTACAGACCAACTATAGAAATTGTTATCTCCGTCTTTTGTTGCAGAAATCAAATAATTCTGAAGATCAGTAAGGTTTTTAATGACATCAATTTTATTCAATTTTTCTTGAATAGGTTTGATTCCGTCAGCATTTCTCTTCTGCATATCCATATAAGAAGCATACAGATCCTGAATTTTTTTCCCTTCACTTCCTGTAGTAAATTTGTCTGTTAAAAGAGAATTCAGAATTGTCATAGAGTTGTTATCCGTATCTTCTGCGAGCTTATCAAAGCTTCCCCAAGCTGGTTTATCTGAAGGGATTTGAGCTGTTTTCATCCAGGTTCCGTTCACATAATTATAAAAATCATCTTGTGGACGTACTGAAGTATCCATTGCAGCAAGGTCTAGCCCACTGTCTACAATGCTTACCGCTGTTTTAATAGTTTTAACCTGTGCATTCACCAAATTCTGAGTGCAGATCCCTGTGAGTAAGGATAGGGAAAGTATCAGTTTTCTCATAGTATTAACTTTACAACAGATAAGTACATATTGATTTACAATTCGTTACACTATCCATGAATAATTATCAATATTTCCCTTCGTTTTACTAAAAATTATACTAAAAGTTACAGTTAAAAGTTTATTTTGAATGTCTTTTTGATTCCTAAAACCACTCCTTTAAAACAAAAAAACCGCTCATTGCTGAACGGTTTGTTTATTTTACCAGATTTTAATTCTTTCTTCCGGTGCTTTGTATAGTTTGTCTCCTTTTTTCACATCGAATGCTTTGTAGAAGGCATCAACGTTGATTAGTGGACCAAAACTTCTGAAGTAACCCGGAGAGTGCGGGTCTGTCTTCACCTGGTTAACCATGTATTTTTCACTTGATAAAGTTCTCCAAACGGTTGCCCAGCTTAGGAAGAATCTCTGATCCTGAGTAAATCCACTGATTTTCCCTGGGTTTCCTTTATCTTTTAAGTACATCTGAAGGGCATCATAAGCGATATTTACACCCCCTAAGTCAGCAATGTTTTCCCCATTTGTAAAAGTACCGTTTACAAATGTTCCTTTTACAGGCTCATACTTGTCATATTGAGAAGCTAAAGCTTTTGTCGCTTTTTCGAAGTTAGCTTTATCTTCCGGAGTCCACCAGTCTACCAAGTTACCATCTGCATCGAACTGAGCTCCTGAATCATCAAATCCGTGGCTCATTTCGTGACCGATAACAGCACCAATTCCTCCAAAATTCACAGCTGCGTCAGCTTTAGGGTTGAAGAATGGCGGCTGAAGGATCGCAGCAGGGAATACGATTTCGTTATATACCGGGTTGTAATAAGCATTTACAGTCTGTGGAGTCATTCCCCATTCTGTTTTATCAACTGGTTTTCCAACTTTAGCTAATTCTCTGTTGTATTGCCATTCGCCAATGTTCTGAAGGTTTTTGTATAGCGTACCTCCTTTAGCTTCAGAAAGAATTTCTAATTTTGAATAGTCTTTCCATTTATCTGGGTAAGCCACTTTTACAGTGAATTTGTTCAACTTCTTAAGAGCTTTCTCCTTAGTAGTAGAAGACATCCACGCTAAATTATTGATATGAACTACAAAACTTTTCTTTAAGTAGTCGATCAATTCTACCATCTGGGCTTTAGCTTCTGCCGGGAAGTATTTTTCAACGTATAGTTTACCAAAAGCTTCTCCTAAGTTTCCATTGATTAATTCATAACCTCTTTTGTTTAAAGCTCTTTGTTCCTGCTGACCTCTTAGGTATTTACCATAGAATGCAAACTTCATATCTCCTAGTTTTTCACTTAGATAAGATGCTGTTCCGCTGATCATATGGAATTTCAGATAATCTTTAATCACAGGAAGATTCTGTGCATTGACCAGTTTATCGAAATTTTTATAGTAATTCAATTCTCCGATAATTACTTTATCTGTATTTACCCCAACTTTTTTAAGATAAGCAGGAATATCAACTCCTTTTACCAAAGCTGAAAGTTCAGCCATAGTCTTAGGGTTATACTGAAGAGTATTATCACGGCTTTGCTCATTAGTTAAAAGCGTTTGTGCAATACTTCTTTCATAGTTTACAATCCCTTTTGCTGCTTCATCAGCATTTTTATATCCTAATTCTTTCAGCATGGAAGCTACATATTTCTGATATTCAGCAATAGCTTCTGTATTTTTTTCATTTACTTTCTGGTAATAGTCTCTTCCTAATCCAAGAGAAGCATCTCCTAAGTAAACAGCATTCATATTAGAATCCTTCAAGTCAGCATATACTCCCCATCCGTAGAAAATATTTTCACCTTCTCTTGTTACAGAAATAAGATAGTTCTGAAGGTCAGCCATATTTTTGATCGCATCAATTTTATTCAGGTTTTCCTGAATAGGCTTAATTCCGTCAGCATTTCTCTTCTGCATATTCATATAAGATGCATATAGATCCTGGATTTTTTTACCTTCACTTCCGTCTGTAAACTTATCTTTCAAAAGAGAGTTCAGGATAGTCATGGAATTGTTATCCGTATCCTCAGCCAATTTATTAAAGCTTCCCCAAGTTGCTTTATCAGATGGAATTTTTGCTGTTTTCATCCATGTTCCACTCACATAATTATAAAAATCATCCTGTGGGCGTACTGAAGTATCCATTAAGCTAAGGTCTAAACCTTTATCTGTATTGTTTACTGCTACTTTAGCAGCTGTGCCTTGTGCACTCATCGTGTTTTGAGAGCAGATCCCTGCTATTAGAAACAAAGAAAGCGTTAGTTTTTTCATTATGATAACAATTTATACAATATGTATGATTTATTTCTTATTTGTTACTTTTTTGTGAAACAAATTTAAACAAATACAATCAGATCAAGATAAGAATTTATAAATTGGATAGGCCTGAAGCTAGATGTTGGAAGCTGGAAGTTATAAAAGCCATAAAGAATAACTACTCTATTTCTTTATCTTCTTTCAAGTAGTTTAGAGCAACATTCAGTAATATTACAACTAAAAGTAACTCCTAACTTCCAGCTTCCAACCTCTATCCTCCAGCTCCTATCTTCCAGCTTCCAACCTTTTAAGTCGTTGCGATCTCTTTTACATTTCCTGTACGTTTCAGGAAGCCCCACGACTGCATTTCGCCTTTCAATGCTTTTCTTAAACTTTTAAATAATACGATATACATCAGCCATCTATACCCGAATCTTTGCGGAATGATATAGAGCAGATTCACTAGTTTTTCCCGCTGCATAATAAATGCTATTAAGGCAAGGGATGCGTCCACCAAAAGAAAGATCAGATAATAACTGAATATCTTGCCCCCGTTTCCTGATAAAATCCCCAAGAACATGATTACATCTGCCAATGGTGAGAAAAATGGAATGATATATTGGAACAGCAAAATATTCGGCATTGCCCAAAGTCCCAATCCTTTATATTTAGGATTAAGGAAAGTCTGTCTTTGTTTCCAGAACATCTGCATGATTCCGTAGGTCCAGCGGAAACGCTGTTTAAGGAACTGTTTTACCGTTTCTGGGGCTTCCGTTACAGCAACAGCTCTGTTTTCATTGGCAACAGTATATCCGGCTTTTAAAATTTTCACGGTAATATCACAATCTTCAGCCAGTGTATCAGAAGAATACCCTCCCGCTTCAAGAATCACAGATCTCTTAAACGCTCCAATAGCTCCAGGAATAACAGTAATTGCATTAATGTTTGCATACGCCAGTCTGTCAAAATTCTGGCTTGTGGTGTATTCTATTGCCTGCCATTTGGTCAGCCAGTTTACGGTATTCCCTACTTTTACATTCCCTGCTACTGCGGCTATTTTTTCTTCAGAGCCGGCATTCAGGAATCTTGCGATCAGATATTTCACAGCGTCCTGCTGCAGTTTGGTGTCTGCATCTATACAAACTACATATTCAGCATCCGTCTGTGATATTCCAAAGTTTAAGGCTGTAGCTTTTCCACCATTCGTTTTGGTGAATATTTCTAATTTCGGATGATCCGGAAATGCTTCTTTAGCTTTTTCATACGTTGAATCTTTACTTCCATCGTCTACCATGATGATGTTAAAGTTCGGATAGGTTTGCTTTAAAAGGTTATTCAAAGAAGAAACAATATTCACTTCTTCGTTATAAGCTGGTACAATGATAGAAACCTTTGGATAAGATTCAAGGATTGGAAGTTCACTCAGCTTTTTCTCTTTTTTTCTTTCTTTAAAAGCCCAGTAAGCCATTAATAATAATCTTATCAACCCCAACACAATGAAGATAGTAAACAAGGCAACCAAAAAGTGGCTCACTCCATAGATGATGGTTGCCAGCACCAGATTAAGCTGCATGATATAATAAGCTTTGGTTTTAGGAACTTCAGGCATCAGCTCGCTTTTGCTCTTGTGTAGAATACTGGTAAGATTGGTAAAATGATAGCCTTGTTTTTGAAGGCTTGGAATCAAAATCTTCAACGCTTTTACGGTTTCTTCCCTTGTATCTCCACCAGCATCATGAAGCAATATGATATTCCCTCTCTGCTGCTTAATCCCAGCCATTACCCGTTTTACAATTTCATCTGCTTTTATTCCTGGCTGCCAGTCTTCAGGGTCAATATTTTCTCCGATATCCAGGTAATTTTGCTGTCTTGCCAATGCTACCGGAATAATCTCTTCTGAAGTGGTGGGCTCAGAGTCTGCGTTATAAGGAGCACGGAAAAGAATTGTACTGTGTCCTGTTATACATTCTATCAGCAGTCTGGTCAGTTTCATTTCAAGTAAAGCTCTTTCCGGACTTACTTTCGCTACATTTTCGTGGGTAAAGGTGTGATTTCCTATTTCGTGACCTTCACGATAGATTCTTTTAACCAGCGGAAGGTTCTTTTCTGCATTTAACCCTACCAAAAAGAAGGCGGCCGGAACATGGTATTTGGACAATATATCTAATACCTGAGGAGTATAAGTTTCATCCGGTCCGTCATCAAATGTCAATACTAATTCTTTCTGCGGGGCACTTCCATATTTTTTCACTTCGTAAGAACTTGGATAGGTAATATAGTTCTCATCAGTAATGATTTTCTCTTTCGGATCTACCTCCACAGCGATTTTTCCATCATGAGGGGTATTCAAAACATCCAACACTTCACCATCTCCAATGTAATCTACCATGGTCTGTCCTTTTACATTTTCCAGCGTTTTCAAATTCAACTTAGAAAGCCCTGCAAATGTAAGATCCTTATCATAGTAATTCCAGACTCTGCTGTCCTCACTCCCTAATCTCCACAATGCTGTTCCTGCCAACGGATATTCCGATGCAAAACGCATGGTATTAAAAATAGACGCTGCATCATTGAAAAATACGGTATGGGTATTATTTTTGGAATCTGTATAAGAGTAATTCAGGTTAAAGGTATTATCATTAAAATCTATAACCGCTTTACTGGCACTTGCTTTGGTGATCGCCTGCATGTACGTTACGGAAGTATTGTCATCTTTGTTGGAACTCCAGTCATATCCATACGCTCCCAGTCCAAGAATAATTTTGTGAGGAGAAGTTTGTTTAACAATTTTACCTGTCTGAGCTTCGATCCATTTCTGTGAAGAGACAGGCCCGGCATCACTTCCCGCTGAATATTCATCATAGGCCATCAACACAAAATAGTCTACATACGGATCTAGTCTAGGGATATTGTAATCATCATTATCCGTCATAATATCCATTGTTACAAGTAATTGATTCTGTTTGAATGTCTCTGAAAGCTCTTTCATGAAGGCAATCAGATTTTCATCAGAATTAAGGTTCATATCTTCAAAGTCAATATTAATACCTTTGAAATGATATTTGAGACACTGCTGGGTAAGCTTTTGGATAAGAGCAGTTCTTTTCTTTGGATCATTCAAAACTTTCCCCAGTCCCTCGGCACGGAATTCCTGATTAGAATTATTGCTCAGAATAGGCATAGCTGCCACTCCTGTTCTTTTGATGATTTTATATCCTTCGGGGTCAACATTGGTCTTCAAGTCTCCTGTTTTAGGATCAAGAAAAAACCATTCAGGAAACACAAGATTGACATGTCTGATGTTTCGTTTTAAAGACATCAGAGACTGCGGATCCCATGCTACATAGAATGCGGAACGAATTCCCCCAGGAAACTGAGCCCAGTTTCTATTTTGATTTTTATATCGTTCTGCTCTTGCTTTTTGAATCTTGGCAAGATTGGTATGAATGTTTTTTTCAGAGATAAAGCTTCTGAAACCTTTATATTCTTTAGAAATTTTATTCTCCTGAAGGTAAGGTTTATTGGCCGTAATAACAGCTTTATAATCTTCTTTGAAAGGAATTTTTGGACTTCTGTCCAGGGTCATCATCAGGCCTAACGCTAACAGAAGGAGCGCCGCAACGAAAATAAAGATACGGCTGCCCCATTGTACGCTTTTCCAACGTTTCTTGTTGTTGGTCTGAAAAATCTGTTTGGAATTTTCCACGATTTTAAAATTTTAATGAATGATTCTCAAAAAGTGTGAAAAACCCTTTGAAAATTCATTAAAAAAAAATTAAAAAATCAGTCTTATGTTTATTGATTTATTAAAAGTCCTACAAGGTCCTGAATCACCTTTTGTGAAACAAAATTCATAAAATCAACTCTTTCCAGATGAGGCATATATAATTTTGAGGTAACTTCCTGGTTATTGATCCGTATTGTATAAAAAACCGTTCCTATATCTTTGCCATCTTCTCCTTTTCCCGGGCCCGCCACTCCGGTAGTAGAAAGGGAAATATGAGTATCAAACAATTCCTGGCATCCTTTTGCCATTTCCTGTGCCACCTGCTCACTAACTACGGTAAACTGATCTACCGTTTCTCTGGAAACATTTAAAATTTTTATTTTTTTCTCCGTAGCATAGGCAACCATTCCACCCAAAAAGTATCTTGAACTTCCGCCAACTGAAGTAATCATTTTCGCCAATTCTCCTCCGGTACAACTTTCCGCTGTTGAAATAGTAAGTTTTCTCTCAGTAAGAATTTCTGCCAGGATATTTTCAATTTTATCTTCAGATGTAGCAATTACATTTTCTTTTATAAGCGGAAGTAATTTTTGAATTTCATCTTCTGTCTGTTGTTTTAATGCTTCTTCATTTTCTCCGGATGCTGTTAATCTCAATTTAACCCGGGTTCCCACCGGAAGATAGGACAACGAAATATTTTCAGGAAGAGCAAGCTCCCAGTCTTCAATAGTATCAGCAAGAATACTCTCCGGAATTCCTACCACAGAAACAATTCTTGAATGGATATAATTAAGATTGAATTTTTCCTGTAAATAAGGAATAATCTGATCTTTAATCAATGGTTTTACCTCATAAGGAACGCCTGGTAAACTGTAACTCAGCTTTCCGTTCAGTTCCATCATCATGCATGGTGCTGTACCAAAATGGTTTTGAAAAACAATAGATTTTGTAGGAACAAAGGCCTGTTCTTTATTTCTTTCCAGGATATCTGTCCGTCCGCGTCTTTCCATATATCCTTTAAGATGATTAAAAGTGACTTCATCAAGGGCAATTTCATCGTTGAAAAACTCAGCTAATGCTTTTTTGGTTTTATCATCTCTTGTAGGTCCCAGACCTCCGGTGGTAACAACCAGATCTCCCAGTTCAAAAGCTGTACTTAATGTATTTTTAATCGTTTCAATTTCGTCTGAAATCGTAAAGATCTGTACAACCTTTATTCCGATATTCTTTAGTTCAGTGGCAATAAAATTGGAGTTTGTATCTATTGTATTTCCAGAAAGGATTTCGTCACCAATAGTGATGAGGACTGCTTTTTCCATATATAAGATTCTTGAAAAAAAATTCTCCTGCAAATGACGGAAAAATATGTGGCTGCGACAATATAAATTGATTTTTTCTATTTTTGACGGAAATTAGTTAAAGTTATGTCTAAATATGATGATGCCTCATGGCATTATGGTGGTGATTTTCCTGAAGGACTTCCTCAGAAAAACGGAGCCACACACACTGGTATGTTCCTGAATTGGTGCATCCATAATGATCTGATCTCTGATGAACTGAAGGAAGATAATGAAGAAGAAATTGAAAAAGTAAAACGAAGAGAAATTACGGGTGCTGAATTTATCATGGATTCTTGTGACGGAAAATTCTCGGAATATGATCTGAATGATCTTGGAAACAGCTTTGCAAAAGATTATTACGCAGATGATACCGATTTTGGAAACAGATACAGTTCTTTTGCAGATGATTACGTAAATCTTTTTGATACCAAGGCAGAAGAAAACGATTATGAATATGAAACCTTCTATCACATTGAAGATACTTATGAAAATTATGATCTGATGAAGCAGGTCATTGATTATCGTTTTGAAGAATGGAAGGAATATATTAAAGGATAAAATATAAAGTGCATATTTAATTATTATATTCTGTCATCCTGAATGTAATGGATTGAAATGAAGAATCTAAGTCATACATGTGATTCTTCTTCGTCAGAAATCCAAGATTCGACGTAGTCAATGACATTGATAATGACTATATATTTCTAAAAATAAAAGGCAAATCTGCAATAGTATGATTTGCCTTTCTACTTTTCTATTGATTATGGTTTACCCAGATCAACTCATCCGTATTATAGCCAATCTTTCTGGCTTTTTCAATGAAACGTTGTCTGATGCTTTCCGGGATGGTAGTGGTTCTGGAGAGGATCCACAGATATTTTAGGCTGCTTCCTGCTACCAGAGCATATTGATAATCTTCATCAATGTCAATGACATTATAACCGGCCCATATGGGTTTAAAAAAGATACTTTAAGCCGGGCTTCAGTGGAATCTTTAACAAATTTAGCTTCCCCAATAGACTCATTCCATACTTTTTTGATATAATCATACCCTTTATTTCTAACCTGAATACTCCCATTAGGATTTTCTGAATATTCTGCAGTGACGTTATTCATGTTTTTCTCAAATCTATAATCAAAACGGGCAATTTCGTACCATCTTCCGAGATATTTTTTAACATCAAAATTCTTTACTGCCACCGCTCCCCTCGGAATTCCTACAGAATATGAATGAAAAGCAATATAGGCTAAAGCTCCCAATGAAACGGGAAGAATTATTTTGTGAAAGGTTTTCATAACAGAAATATTTTGTGTGATTCTGATAAAAACGTCAAAAATAGTGCCTTTGGGTTGTTAAGGAACGATAAATTCTAGGAAAAGACCTTCAGAAAATTATCTTTAAAGCTTCCTGAAACCTCAATTTCAGTATCGTCAGCCAGCATCACTGTTCCGCTTTTATGGTAAGATTTAACGAAAGATGTATTGATGATATGAGAACGGTGAACTCTTACAAAAGGATTTTCCAAAAGATCATCAAAATGTTTCAAAAATCGGCATACCATTTTTTTTGAACCATCCGTAAGATACACCTGAGTAAAGTTTCCGTCTGCCTGAAGTCTTACAATATCCTCTGTTTTCACCACATCAAAACCTTGTAAAGTAGGAAGAATAAGCTGTTGTTTTTCGGGTTTTAATTTCAAATTTTCCAATAGAATTTTATTCCGGTTCAACTCTTCTTTTTTTTCAAGGCTCTCAACTACTTTATTTACGGCCAGAATGAGTTCCTGAATGTCAATTGGTTTCAGAATATAATAACTTGCAGATTTATTTAAAGCCTGTAAAGAATACTGTGAAAATGCAGTAATAAAAATAGTCTCATAGGAAAATTCTTTCGTAGCTTCCAATACATCAAAAGCGTTCCCGAAAGGCATTTCTACATCTAAAAAAACCAATTGGGGTTGTTTCTCTGCAATCAGGGGTACAGCTTCTTTAATATTTTCCGCTTCACCCAGAATTTCTACCTGCGGGCAGTATTTAGTAAGATAGCTTCTCAATACTTCTCTTGCTATCAATTCATCATCTACGATTACAGCTTTAATCTTCATTGGATTTAAATATTAGGTTGCAGGTATAGGTTGCAGATGCAAATTAGGAATATTTGATCAACCCCGCAATCTTCCTAATACAACTCATATTCTTTTCCATTTCCAGGCATATATTACAATCAATATCGTGATGATGCATTCCACTGCTGCAAGAAAAACATAGAATAGATACCATTCTGAAAACGATGAAATGCCAATAAGCAGCATCACCACAGTGAAAAAGATTCCGAAAGCAATATTGAGCATCCTGTTGATAGCAGGTTTCAGAATAAGGGAAAGAAATACCATGACGGCTGGTATTGCCAGGGCTACCGCAGCTATTAATAAATTCAATGGAGTATTCAATAGATTATGCCCATCCACAAGCCCCTGAGTTTTCCCGGGAGTATATAACTCGAAGTAATCGCCGTATAAATAACATAATGTAACAGAGGTCCAGAGGCCGGCAAGTATAACCTTCACGTTTACTGGAATATTTTCAAATTGGGTAGAATTATTCATGATATATTAGTTTTGCTGATGCATATTATTAATAGATTTACTTTTCACTCCTGCAATCAGCAACCACAGACACATTCCTATTTCTCCTATTGAAGCGGGCAATGTGACATATCCTGATATTGCATACTCCGAAAAATCAGAAATCATAGTTCTTCCAAGAACATTCATGATATAACCCCAACAGCCCAGCATTAAAAAAACACCTAAGATTTTGGGTAAAAAACCGGATCTGTACACTAAGTAACCGAATGGAAATAACCAAAGTCCCCAGAAAACCTGAACAATTAAAATTCCTTTATTATAATTGCTCAGCAGAAGCATCACCTGAGCCTGTAACTGCTTAGCATCAAATACTTTTAAATAATCAGCCCCCTCAACAATGGTAAGTACAGAAAACTTACTTTGAAGATTCATAAATGAAATAGGAACGCTTATGATCGCAAAAATCACCATCAATCTTGCCGCATTTTTATGAGTTCCTTTTAGTAACTGATACAAAACCAAAGGAAGTAATGCAAAAGCAATATAGCAAAGCATGCTGCTTGCAATACCCGATCTGAATAGAGAAACGGATGAAGAAATATGACGAAAAGTAAGTCCCGGATCTTCCCATACAATAAGCTGTGAGGGTACATACATTAGGCTGTAAAAGCCGGTGATGATGACAACAAGATAAATAAATCCTGCTAATCGTGCTGTTTTATTATTGATATTCATCTGATTAGTTTTATACTAATAAGACAATATTTATATCATTTTGGTTACACTAAAAAGTAATTATAATAAAAAATTTCTTTAGAATACCATTTTGGAAAACTATTGATATTTTCCGTTTTTGAATTTCAGTGTTTTATAGAATGTTTTTGAAGTTTCTTTTTGTTCACATTCTCCTTTTACTTCTTTGTTTATGGTAGTTACAGAAATCGTCTTAATTGTAAGATCTGTAAAATTATTCGTTTTGGATGCATCCATCATGATGTAAGAATGATCATCTTTAAACTCACCGTTGCATCGGGTATCCCACTCCCCTGTTGTAGAATTTAATTCAAACTGATCAAGAACTTTTTTCAGGGTTTTCCCTTCCGGATAATACATTGATATGGTACCGGAAGCATAAGGGTTGGGCTTACTGCTTCCTACAAAATCTGCTTTTACTCCAAAAGCACGAACATTCGGGCTGATATTATACAGTCCGGTATCAATGGCAAAGCTTCTTAGGGTTATAGCATCAGAATTCAATTCCGTAGGATCAAGATATTTGTTCTTTATGATTCCTTTGCTGTCTGTGATTAAAATATAGTTCTTGACTGTAAAAACATAATCTTCTTCCTCCTGGCTCATAACCATTGGAATGACTGAAATATAGGAATCTTCAGCATTAGGCATTTTCTTTTCAGTACAAAGTTCTTCTCTGATCTTGGTTTTATCCAGTTTCAGGCTTTTAAGAATATGAGTCAGTCTGATACTGTCAACATCCTGGGCAGTTACCATTCCAGAAAAGAAACTAACAATCAAAGTGAATAGAATTATATTTTTTTTCATGGTATTATTTTTATGCCATATTAATATGAATAGTAACCAAAACCCCGCTATTATTTTCCTTATCTTTTACAGAACAAGCAATATCTTTTTTATACAGATCATTCAATAGCTGAGTTCTTTCCAGTGTATTTTTCATTCCCCTTCCTTCGCGGATTTTCTGATGGTGGGTTTTCTGTTTTTTACTTTCCTCAATTCCTATTCCGTTGTCTTCAATAGTGATCATTAGATATTTATCCCTTTTCTCAAAGCTTAATTTTAAAAATCCTTTATCTGTTCTGTAACGCAATCCGTGCCAGATAGCATTTTCAAGGAACGGTTGTACCAGCATTCCCGGAACCTGCAGGTTTTGCATATTCAGGTTCTTATCTACGTCAATTTCATAATCAAATTTATCTGCAAAACGTGTTTTTTCCAGTGCCAGATAGTTTTGTAAAAGATCCAGTTCCTGTTGAAAAGGGATAAAATCATCTGTAGAGTTTTCCATCACCCCGCGCATCAGCTTTGAGAACTTGGTCAGATATTGATTGGCTTCCAATTCGTTATTCGTGGCAATGAAGTGATTGACACTATTCAGACTGTTGAAAATAAAATGGGGATTCATTTCCCGTCGAAGCGACTGGAGGGCTATTTTCTTATTTTTGATCTGAACTTTTTTCAGGGTTCTGAAAATGAAAATAATCAAACCTGTCAACAGAATCAAGGCCCCGATCAGCCCATAATTGAAAACATTTTTCTTGTGAATAAGCTCATCCTTCAGCTCTTTTTCTTTCTCCAGCTGTGAAATTCGCTGTTCTGTATCTTCCAGAATCTTATTATCTACAAGGCTTCTGTCTTTGGAAACCAAGTCAGGAAGCTTACCTAAAAAATCTCTGTATAGCTGAACTGAAGCCTCTACATTTCCTGAAATAGCATACAGGCTGTCCAATTTCTTTACGCTTTTCTGCGCTTCCAGGGTATGCCCTTTGTCCAACGCTATTCCGTAGGCATTTTTTAATAGATCGGCAGCCTCTTTGGGATCATTTTTCTTGATATAGATATCCGCCAGCTCTTGAATCTGATTAACTTTCTCCTGAGAGTTATCTTTTACAAAATCTTCCTTTAGAACTTTCTTTTTAGCTTCAATAGCTTTATCAAAGTTTTTATTTTCTACGTAAAGATTGGCCAGCTTCTGATTAATTTCCAGTGCTTGCTGAGGAGATTCTTTTTTAGAAATTTTATAGGCTGCATTAAGGTTTTCTTCAGCTTTGGCAACATCTTTCTGCTGGATATTGATATCTGCCAATTGGCTGTAGCCTATTGCAACATCAGCCTGCTCATTTTCCTTTTTGCTTAAATTAATATTATTCTGAATGGCCTCTGCTTTCACTTCAGGTGCTGGAGAAGAAAGCCTTGCTGCATCATTTGAATTAACGGCCCTGCTTTTTGTACTATAAGACATCTCTGCTGCCATATTGTAATTACTGATAGCCGGGGTAATTTTATTTTGTTTTTCCTGAGATTGGGCTAATCTTCGGGTAACGATTTCCAGATTTTTCTTATCATTTAGATTCTGATAAAGATTTTTAGCTTTAATCAGATACTCTTCACTTTTAGCATAATTTCCCTGGCTGTAATAATCATTAGCCATCCCAACATAAGCATCAGCAACCCCTTTATTGTCATTTTTATCTACTGCTCTCTTCAATTTCGCGACAGCTTTCACTGCCTGCGAAACCTTCGTAGTATCCTGTGCTGAGAAGTAATTCCCCATCATCAATATTGAAATAAACAGTATTTTAAAAACTAATTTCACGGATTTCAAATCTTTAGTGCAAAGTAAGTAAAACTTTATCGATCAGCATCTATCCTTCACCAAGTCAAAATATAATTTCACCAAGTTTGCTTTTCTCTATATTTACCTGATAACCAACTGCATTTTAAAACCGTTTACAATTTTTGATTCGATCGAATAAGGCTTTATGTATATTTGTACTTCACTTAAAAGAGACCATGAAAAAATTTCAGTTACTATTGGCTTTGGTTTGTTGCTTTGGTGGTATCAAAGCACAGACTTATATTCAAAATGTTAACATAGCTGATGTTATCCATAAAAAAATGATTCCTAACCAAACAGTGATCATTACTGATGGCCTCATTACTGCTATTAAATCCAATAAACAGGTGAAAATCCCTCAAAACTCGCATATTATCAATGGTAAAGGAAAATATCTCATTCCCGGAATGACTGATTCGCATATCCATTTTTTTCAGAGTGGTGGATTGTATACAAGACCCGATGCACTTAATCTGAAAAAACATGTTCCCTATGAGCAGGAAATCAGCTGGGCGCATCATCATATGGAGAATTTCCTTCAATATTATTTGCGGTCAGGAATTACTTCTGTAATTGATCCCGGGGCTACCTATAATTTTCTTACACTCCGTGATTCCTTAAAAAAGAAAGATGATCTTCCTTCTGTATATATGTCAGGCCCTCTTATCACGACATATGAACCGGAAGCTTTTAAAAATCTTGATAAAGACGAACCTTTTAAACTGGCACTAACTGTTGAAGATGCAAAAAAGTATGTTCAGGAACAGCTTCCATATAGGCCTGACTTTATCAAAATATGGTACATCATATTGGAAAAAGATCCTCAAAAAGCAAAAGAGCAGACTAAAAAGCTCGAGCCTGTGATTAAAACCATTATTGAGGAATCCCATAAGAACAATTTAAAAGTTGCTGTTCATGCCACAGAACGCTTTACAGCCGAAACCGCAGTTCTGAACGGAGCCGATTATCTGGTTCATAATATCGAAGATGAAATAGTTTCTGATGATTTTATAAAACTTTTAAAATCTAGAAAAATAGTCCTTTGTCCTACCCTGACTGTATCTGACAACTATTATGACACCTATGGCCAAAAGAAGCATTACAACACCTATGAACTGGAAAACTCCAATCCGAAAAGTATTGGTTCAATCTACGATCTGAAGCATCTGGAAGAGACTGCTGATTCAACATGGATTAAAAAATATAAGGTAAGATTTAACTCACAACAGATCAAAACTTATGTTTCCAAAGTGGATTCTATCCGGGAGGTCAATTTAAAAAGGCTTGCAGATGGAGGGGTAACGATTGCAGCAGGTACAGATGCAGGAAATATAGGAACCCAGCATGCCTCTTCTTTTATGGAGGAACTTAATGCGATGAAAGAAAGTGGACTGAGCAACTGGCAGATTCTGCAGTCAGCCACAATTAACCCAGCAAAAATCCTTAATAAAGAGGCGCAATATGGCAGTATTGAAACTGGAAAAACCGCGGACCTTGTTCTTCTTAGTGCCGATCCCATTGAAGATCTGAACAATTTAACCAAAATTGAAACTGTTATCAAGAACGGCAAGACGTTCGATCCTCATAAAATACTGAAGATTACCCCTGAGATACTTGTACAGCAGCAGGTAAATGGCTATAATGCACGAAATATAGATGCTTTTCTTGAACCCTATGCGGAAGATGTTGAAATCTATTCATTTCCCAATACTTTGCGAAGTAAAGGTAAAGAAAGTATGAGAAAAACATATGAAGCACTATTTAAAAAGGTGCCGGACCTGCATTGTGAGATAAAACAGAGAATCATTAATCGTAATATGGTTATTGACAAGGAAAGTGTTTCCGGAATAAAGCCTGGTCAGAAGATAGAAGCTACTGCGATTTATGAAATTAAAGACCATAAAATTTCAAAGGTATATTTCCTTTATTAACTATTATCTTTCCCCGTTTACGAATATAAAATATACTTTATAAAAGACAGTTTCTATATGAACTGTCTTTTTTTATGTATCCAGTATCCACCAAGTGAAAGCCTTCTTCCACCAAGTCTTCCAATTTCCGGCTCCAGATCTGCCTAATTTTACATCAGTAATTAAAAATTTAAAAACAAGAAATTATGAAATTGAAACATTTTTTATTAATCGGAATTGTAACACTGGGAAGTTTTGTAAACGCTCAGGAAGTAAAGAAAAACGGAATTGAAGTAACAGGTGTTGCTGAAATGGAAGTAGAACCGGATGAAGTGATCTTCAACATCGGAATAAAAGCAGATAACAAAAACGATCTTGCAGACAATGAAAAGAAGATGTTCGATATTCTGAAGAATGCAGGAGTAAAGAATGAGGATATCAAATTCAAGTCGATGTACCAAAACATTTATGCCAAAAATGGGAAGTTTTCTAAGAGCTATGAGTTTAAAGCCAGTGCAAAATCAAACCTGAGCAAAGTATTTGAAGACCTGAACCAGAAATGGGTAAGCAATCTGAGTATTTCAGAAGTAAAAAATACCAAGATTGCGGACTTTAGAAAAGCTGTAAAGATTAATGCTTTAAAAGCTGCGAAAGAAAAGGCAGATTATCTGTTGGAAAGCATGGGCAAAAAAGTGGGTAATGTTCTTGAAATTGTAGAGATTGAAGATTATACCAGCGACACAGTGATGCCGGTTGCCTACAAAAGCAGAATGAATAATGTACAGCTTGAAATGGCAGATGCTCCGGTAGATTTTTCTTTTGACAATATCGAAAATATCAAACTGAAATACAGCATCAAAACAAGATACGAAATCCTTTAACATTAACAGATTTAAAAGAGGCTGCCACATTGTTGGCAGCCTCTTTTTGTTTGCCACGAATCCACGAATACAATAACTCCCAATAGTTTGCAGCCTATGTGAAACCTAGATGGTTAAAAAAATAAAGCACATAGGTTTCACATAATTTTTGAAGCTTATTTATAAAGCCATTCGTCCATTAGCAGTTAAAAAACATGAGGTTATCTGCTCACCAAGTGAAAACCTATCTTCACCAAGTATCCCAAATTCCAGCCTTCAATACAGGTAATTTTACTTCATAATTTAAAATAATAAACGATGAAACGCTATCTTTTAATCACTCTATTTTCAGCAGTCCTCTTTAAGGCACAGGAAATAAAAAAGGAAATAGAGATAAAGCAGGCTACCGTATTTCTTCAGGGAGCCAAAGTCTTCGGAAGCACTACAATCAGTCTTCAAAAAGGAAAAAATAAGGTAAGAATTGTCAATCTGCCCAATAATCTGGATGAAAATACTTATAAAATCAATCTTGAAAAAAACACGACACTCCTATCCATTACTCCACAGAGTAATTTTTTGAAAAGAAGATCAGCTTTCTGAAGGTGAGAAAAAGCTGGATGATGAGAGAAAAAAGCTTCAAAGACAGGTAAGCCTGTTAGCGATCCAGATTAAAAATCTTACCGGAGAACAGAATATCATCAATGATAATCTAAAAGTATCTACCAACGACAAGTCTACTCCTCAGGAACAGCTTATTAAACTTACTGAGTTTTACAGAAAAAGAATGCTGGAAATCGACAACCAGGTCTTTATACTCAATGAGCAGAAAAGTACACTGGACGAAAGCATAGCCAAACTCAATAAACAATCTGACGAGGAACAAACGCATAAAAATACCAATCGAAAAGAATTATTGCTTGAAATCCTTGCTGATAATGACACCAGCCTAAACTTGGGAGTCAGCTATATTGTTTCTGATGCAGGCTGGATTCCTTCTTACGATCTACGGGCTGAATCGGTAAAGAAACCTCTTGAAATGGTTTACAAAGGAAAGATCTATCAAAAAACCGGACAGGACTGGAAGAATATCAAGTTGTTTGTCTCAACCTACAGACCATCATACAATCAGGATCGCCCTATTCTTTCGCCATTATATGTTGCAGAATATACAGCCCATAATCCAATATTGGAGGTTGCTGATTACCAATCTAAAAAAGAATCTGCATTAATGAATGCTTATCAAATGAGACAGGAAATAGCTGCAAAACCAAGCCAGATCCCAATAGCTTCTGTTTCCGATAACCAGATGAATGTGATCTATGAACTGAATTATAACCAAACCATTGTAAGTCAGGAAAAAGAACAATATGTGATTCTGGATAAAAAACAAATTGATGCTGCTTACAAATACCATACAGTTCCAAAGATAAATAACCAGGTCTTCTTAATGGCTTTTGTAAAAAACTGGCAAAACCTCAATCTCATTAATGGGGAAGCCAATATTTATTTTGAAGATAATTATATCGGAAAAACCAATATTACCAGCAATTATGTGAAGGATGAATTCCCAATCTCTCTTGGCGTGGATGAAAGAATCACGGTAAAAAGAATCAAACTGGAAGATAAAGCTTCTCAAAAACCGATGAACTCCAATAAATGGGAAACTGAAACCTATCAGATCAGCATCAGAAATAACACCAAAGAAAGTATTGAACTGGAAGTGCTGGATCAGCTCCCAATCAGTGAAAATTCTAAAATATCAGTGAAAGCTATAGAAACCGGAGGCGGAAACCTTGATGAAAAAACAGGAAGCATTCTTTGGAAAAAAAATATAAGTTCCGGTGGTTCTGATAAGATCAACTTCTCTTATGAGATTAAGTATCCGAAAGATATGCAGATTCAATATTACAGCAGATAACCTATAAAAAATAATAATATGACAACTTTAAAAATCTTAGCCATTGCAGCCGCTTTTTTAAACTCCGGTGTAACAGCACCCCTTAGCTGCTCGAAAAGTGATTCAGACAACAGAAACTTAACCGTACAAAATGCTTCTGTGCCCACAGTAAATACAATATCAAAGGATAATAAAATCCAGGTGGCTCTTTTACTCGATACTTCCAACAGTATGGATGGATTGATTGACCAGGCAAAATCCAGACTCTGGAACATCGTGAATACATTAACCACCTTAAAGTACAACGGCCAGGCCCCACAAGTAGAAATTGCTCTTTATGAATATGGAAATGACGGCCTCCGGGATGAAAACTATATCCGTCAGGTCACTCCTCTTACCCAGGACCTTGATCTGGTTTCTGAAAAATTATTTGCCCTAAGAACCAACGGCGGAAGTGAATATTGTGGGGCTGTGATTCGCGATGCTGCTTCTAATCTGAATTGGGATGGCAACGAAAAAAAGTATGAAATTGATTTATATTGCAGGTAATGAGCCCTTCAATCAGGGAAAGATTAACTATAAAGAAGTGATCTCAAAAGCAAAAAATAAAAATATCTATACCAATACCATTTTCTGTGGAAGCCGTGAAGAAGGAATCCGGGACTACTGGCAAAACGGTGCTACAACCGGAGGTGGGAAATACTTTAATATCGATAGTGACAAAAAGGTTATTTATATTGAAACACCTTATGATATCAGAATTGCCAAATGCAATGCCAAATTGAATGACACCTATATGTATTATGGAAACCGTGGTTCTGAATATAAGATGAAACAAATTGCCCAGGATAAAAATGCAGAAGTACAATCTGTTTCTAATCTGGTAGAAAGAACTGTTTCCAAATCAAAAAAGAATGCCTACAAAAATGAACATTGGGACCTGGTAGACAAAGCTGAAAAAGATGACCATTTTATTGCCAACATGAAAGAAAGTGAACTTCCTGATGAACTGAAAGGGAAAAGCAAAGAGGAAATTAAAAAGTCGGTGGCCATAAAATCGGCAGAACGTGAAAAGATCCAAAGAGAAATCGGTGAACTTTCTAAAAAACGTCAAATCTATATTGACGATGAAATGAAAAAAAGAGGAAATGATGATTCTGATGATCTTGGAAAGGCCATTGAAAGCTCTATACAAGAATTAGCTAAAAAGAATGGATATAGCTTGTAGCAGATGGTTTAACACGCTGTGAAAATAAAGTACACTTAGGTTTTGAATCTTTTGATTTTTCTGCTTAAGTGTACTTATTTTTTTCAATAATTTAGTTCATAATTAAAGGTGTACTACCTCCCAAACTTAAAATATCTGGATAATGGATGTTTTTTACCCTTCATAAACAAAGAAGTCATTTCCATTCCCGTTACTGAAAAAGTAATTCCGTTTCCTCCAAATCCCAATACAAAGTAAGAATTTTTGAATTTGTGATGTTCTCCGATATAAGGAAGCCCGTCCTTTGTTTCTCCAAAAGTTCCTGCCCATACAAAATCGGGATAGAAGTGATAATCCGGTTTTATTTTCTTCAAATTCTTTAAAATTTCTTTTTCTTTTTTATTGAGAATAGCATCGCGCTTTTTAGCATCATAAAAGTCTTCATCACCGCCGCCTATCAATAATCTGCCATCATCAGTAGTCCGCATATACAGGTAAGGATCATCAGTATTCCAGACTAAAGTACTGGTGATATTTTTAAATTTGTCTTTATCTACCTCAGAAACCACAGCATATGTACTTTTCAGATTAACGAAGTTTTCTTTCAATAAATTTTTGCTTTCATAACCGATACAATAGATGATTTTCTTCGCTTTAATCTGAAAACCGCTGTCAACTTTAGCAATATTAAAACCCTTATGATATTCTACTTCCACCATTTCAGTTTTATCAAATATCTTTAATCCTTTTTTTACATTATGCTTAAATAATTCATGAGCAAACTGAAAAGCGTCAATACTACCGCCTTGCTTAGATAGGATTCCACCATAAGTATTTTCAAATCCAAACTCTTTCAGAACCTGATCTGAATTGAGCCATTGAACATCAAACCCTGCCTTTTTCCTGGCTTCATATTCTTTCTTTAACCATTCAACATCTTTTTTCTTCGAAGCAAAATACAAGGATTTTTTACGTTTAAATCCTGCATCAGAGCGTACTTTATCAACTAGTGCTTCAATGATATCAATCGCCTCTGAACAAGATTTATAACTTGCAATGGCACCTTTTTCTCCTATTTGTTTTATTAATTCATAAAGGGGAATATCTATTTCATACTGAAGCATTGAAGTAGTAGCAGAAGTACTTCCATTACAAAGCTCGCGCTGATCAATGAGAATGGTTTCATAGCCGTCTTTTATCATTTGATGGGCAATAAGACTTCCTGTAATTCCACCGCCAATAATTAAAACATCACAGTTTTCATCTGATTTTAAAGATGGATAAGTAGCGATCAAGCCATTTTTTAAAAGCCAAAAAGGTTCATTTGATTTGAGATCCATATTGATATTTTACATTAAAAATAACAATATTTATACCTTTTTAACAATTCATGGAGGATTTATGGTTTAATTATTGTTGGCTTATTAAATTCCAACCACCATAAAATATTTACTATGATAACAATTATTCCAGAAGCCCCGGAGAATGTTGCGGCTTTCAATGCAACCGGAGAATTGACGAAAGAAGATTTTGAAAAATTGGTAATTCCGCATGTGAAAGAGAAAGTAGACCAATTTGGTGAGCTGAATTATTTACTGTATTTGGATACCGATCTGGATAAGTTTACCATGGGAGCATGGCTTGAGGACCTCTTGCTTGGATTAAAAAACCTCACAAAATGGAACCGGGCAGCCATCGTTACAGACAAAGAAGGTGTACAGAATTTTACTGAAATTTTCAGTGTTCTGATGCCGGGAGAGTTTAAATCTTTCCCAAAAGAAAATTTATACAATGCCCTTTATTGGTGCAAAAACGGTGATGAAGTGGAAGCTTAATCAGCCTAATACAATGATAAAAGACTGTCTCAAAAAGGCAGTCTTTTTTATATATCCCAATCAATACCAAACAGATACGTAAAAATACCTAATGATAAAATTGGTACATTCTACTGTAATTATATCCCATAACGGTGAGTACATTTGTAATGTTAACCAACAAATACTTACACCATGTCAACATTCAAAACAAACATTATTGCAGGACCACTTTGGAGCAATGACGAAGCACAAAAATTAGGGCCACGTATTGCGGCCGCACACTTAGGAAAATTTACCGGACAATGGACTACCATTGTAGAAGGACAAATGAGCGTTATAGAAGTAGAATTAAATACTGAACCAACGGGAAGTACAGAATATACTTTAAACGTATTGGCGGGACCTATCTGGAGTGATGAAGATGCTAAAGCGATCTGTCCAGCTATCTGTGCATCGTACGGTGGCACATGGAATGGACAATGGACAACAGTTGTAGAAGGCAAAATGAGCGTTTGCAGCTGTGTATTCAAATTCTAAACTGAAAAGAATAATGTATTAATTAAAAAAAGCTGTCTCAAAAGTCAGTTTCAGGATTTTGGGACAGCCTTTTTTATGCATTAAATGTTGTACTCTCGCAGATTCAAGAGAGTGCTCTTTTTATTTATCGCAGGAAACACATTCTGCCACAGCTTCTTCTTCATTAGCTGTTTGTGAACCATAGAGATACATATATCTTACACTGATGGCAAACCCAATAAAGGTCATTCCTACTCCTACCAACGAAGGATAATTGTATGGCAATCCATATTCCAAAGGAATTCCACCAAAAAAAGCTCCCATTGCATTCGCAATATTAAAACCTGCCTGCATAAATGCGGCAGCCATCATTTCACTTTTCGGAGCGGCTTTCATCATCATAATATTAATAGGTGCTGCAATAGACATTGACAGTGCACCGCACATAAAGGTCAATATGAAAGCAATATTCTGATGCTCGGAAAGTAAAAATACGCCCACCAGAGAAATCATCATTAAAAAAATCAGAAGTGCACAAGTCTTTTCCGGGCCTAATTTATCTGAAATAATCCCTCCGGCAAGATTACCAACCACCATTCCGGCGCCGGCAAGAACCATGACGTAAGCCATCTGGCTGCTCTCCACTCCGGAAATCACTGTCATTAAAGGGGTAATATAACTCAACCATGTGAAAAGTCCCCCAAATCCAATTGCTGTAATCGCCAACACAAGCCATGACTGCTTCTTTTTCAGGAATTTCAGCTCTTCCAGGAAATGGGTATTCTGATTGGCTTCCGTTGCAGGGAGCCATAGCTTTAAAAATAACAGAGCAAAAACACCAATCAAAGCTACAATCGCAAAATAGAGCCTCCAATGGAAAGTATGTCCGATATACGTCACCAGAGGAACCATTACCAGATTGGCTACAGTAAGTCCAGTAAACATCATCGATATATAAAAGGCCTCCTTCCCTTTTCCAGCCATTTTAGCAGCGACCACTGTTCCTACCCCAAAGAAAGCTCCATGAGGAAGTCCAGACATAAATCTGATGATCAACATTGTTCCATAATTGGGAGCAATAGCAGAAAGGCCATTAAATAAAGTGAAAAGGATCATAAAAGCAATCAGAACCTTTTTAGGAGGAAATTTCACTGAATATCCGATCAGAATAGGTGCTCCAATTACCACTCCCATAGCATAGGCAGAAATCAGGTGTCCTGCTTGCGGAATTGTAATTTCAAGTGTTTTTGCGATGTCCGGTAATAGTCCCATAACGGTAAACTCCGTAGTTCCTATTCCTAATCCGCCAATCGCAAGCGGTATTATTCGTTTATCAATCTTCATTGTATATTCTTTTCTGAATTAATATGTTAAAATTAAAAATGGTGAGCCATCTTTATTTTTGAAAGTGCAAAATTCGAAAGAAATATTGGATTTCACACCTCTTTGAATGATAAAAATTTGCTCCATATTAACCTTTTTATTTAATTTTATCTATACAAACAATCAAATCAGAACAAAAATGAAGATTCAGAAAGAAATCATAGCGTTTGAAAAAGGAAAATCGTTCAAGATATTCGCTCCCAGTCTGAAAAATTGTTTTTTCTGGCATTATCATCCTGAAATAGAACTGGTATACGTAGAAGCCTCCAATGGAATCCGGCATGTTGGGAAAAATATTTCCGGTTTTACAGATAGTGAACTTCTGCTGATTGGAGCTAATGTACCGCATCTTAATTTCGACTATGGTATACAGACAGAATGTAAACAGTTGGTCCTGCAAATGCGGGAAAACTTTCTTAACGATATCATTCTTCCGGTTCCTGAATTTGAGAATATTAAAAATCTTTTAGAACGTTCTTATCTGGGATTATCTTTCTCTGGAGAAACCAAAAGGATTGTTGTTGAAAAACTTCAGATCCTTAAGAATAAAAACTCCTTTGAATCTTTAATGGCATTAATTGAAATTCTGCAGATGTTGGCCCAATCCACGGAGGTACATGAGCTGAATAAGGAAGATACAAGGATCAAATGGTTTCTGAATGACAAGATCAGGATGGGAACCATCTATGATTATATTCATGAAAATCATGATAAAAAGCCCAATGTGAATGAAATTGCCCAAATGGTCAGCTTAAGTACCCCCGCTTTCTGCCGGTATTTTAAAAAGCAAACCAATATGACTTTCACAGATTTTGTCAATAACTACAGGATCAATCAGGCTAAAATATTTCTATTAAAGGATTCTTCTGTAACAGAAGTTTGTTTTCAGGTAGGTTTTGAAAGTCTTTCCTATTTTAATAAACTGTTTAAACAGCATACGGGAGAGACCCCATCAGAATTCAAGAAAAAACATTTTAAGCCTATTGAGATCAATGGACGGATTGGTGTGATTAATAGGGAGTCTTCCTGTAATAAAGGGTTTTGATATGATCCCAAGATTTATATTTTATAAGCTTACCTGGCTGCTTTTATTTTCCCACAGATGACACGGATTTTCACAGATGTTTGGGAATAATTTTGATATCTGAATGTTATAAACCACCCCGTCAAAAATTCTTTGAATTTTTGACACCCTCCAGAGGAAGGGAATGATGGAGGTCATCCCTTATTGATTTTGGTTAAAATAGTTCGTATGTGCCGCCCTATTACCTATTACCTATTACCTATTACCTATTACCTATTACCTATTACCTATTCTATCAAAAAATAACCGCCCATTACTGAGCGGTCTTTATTTTAGTGAATATGTTTTTCTGCATGGTAAGAACTTCTTACAAGAGGAGAGCTTTCAACATGTCTGAAACCTAAACTTCTTGCAAAATCACCCAACTCATCAAATTCCTCAGGAGTAATAAATCTCTTTACAGGAAGATGTTTTTTAGTTGGCTGAAGGTATTGTCCAAGAGTGATAACATCCACATTAGCATTTCTGATGTCTTCAATGGTCTGGAAGACCTCATCTTTAGTTTCTCCTAAACCAAGCATTACCCCTGTTTTAGTTCTTCTTTGCCCAGCTTCTTTTAAATATCTTAAAACCTCAAGACTTCTTTCATATTTTGCCTGAATTCTCACTTCTCTGGTCAAACGTTTTACCGTTTCCATGTTGTGAGAGATCACTTCCGGAGCTACATCTACCAATCTGTCAATATGTTTGGTGATTCCCTGGAAGTCCGGAATTAATGTTTCCATTGTGGTCCCCGGAGAGATCCTTCTTACAGCATTTACTGTTTCTGCCCAAAGGATAGATCCCATATCCTTCAGATCATCACGGTCTACAGAAGTAAGAACGGCGTGTTTAATCTTCATTAATTTGATAGAACGGGCCACTTTTTCAGGTTCATCCCAGTTTACATCAAGCGGTTTTCCTGTTTTTACTCCACAGAATCCACAGCTTCTTGTACAGATATTTCCTAAAATCATGAACGTTGCCGTACCTTCTCCCCAGCACTCTCCCATATTGGGACAGCTTCCGCTTTGGCAAATAGTGTTTAATTTATATTTATCAACCAAGGTTCTCAATTCCCTGTAGTTCTTTCCGGTAGGAAGTTTTACACGAATCCACTTTGGTTTTTGAACGGTAGTATCTTGAACTAAATTTTCCATTTCTAAAATTGAAGTTCAAAGTTAAGGAATTTTTAATGGAAACCATCAACCAGAGAAATTGATGAAACTTATAATTCAAAATATCATTGTACATTTAGGCCTAAAACCTATCCCATGAAAAAATATTTTCTCCTTTTATCAATTACTTTCAGCACCTATTTTTTTGCTCAAAAACAGTTCCAGCCGGAAGGTTCCACTGTTCTTCAAACCGTAGATGGAGATTTGGATGGCGATAAAATTCCCGAAAAGGTAATTGTCTATAACACCAAAGATGCGGGTGACCTTGGTGAAATCCGGGAAATTCAAATCTTGAAAAAGGTTAATGGACAATGGATAATTCTTGAAAAATCAACCAATGCTATTCTCGATAGCGAATCCGGAGGTATCATGGGGGACCCCTATTCAGGAACCAGTATAGAAAAGGGAATTCTAATCATCAATCATTTTGGTGGCAGCAGCTGGAAGTGGCAGTATACTGATAAATACAGATTCCAGAATGGGCATTTTGAATTGATAGGCCATACTTCAAGTTCAGGAAGGCCGGGAGATTATATTCAAAATGTAGACTTTAACCTTTCTACAGGACAAATTAATTTCACAAACGAGGTTGATAACATTCAAGAATATGGTCCTTCCCAAAAGGAAACATACATTAAAAAAGGAATCAAGATCAACCTTCAGAACAGAAATGATAAAAGTATAAAAATTAAACTTCCTAAAACCAAGGCCGAAATTTTCATATAGTTTGTTACAAATGTTAAGAAGCGCAAAGACGCGAGTTTTCTTTTACAGGCCATAGAGAAGGCCCAAGGATTTTATCTATTGTATCTATGTAGTTCAAAAAACTTTCAAACCACATAGATACAATAGGATAAAAATATTCGGGAGCTCGTGGCAAAACTATCGTTTTCTATAACAATTTTAATTGTCTTCAAACTCATTATTTTTCAAGAGCTCAGCAAGTACTTTTTTAGCCCGCATCACACGAACTTTTGTATTGGCAACAGAAATTCCCAGTTCTTCGGCTATTTCCTTGATGCTCTTTTCTTCAAAAAATCGCAGCTTAATGATATCTTGATAATTGGCATCCAGAGATTCGATGGTTTTAATGATCTTCTTTTGCTCTTCTTCCGAAATCAATAGTTCTTCGGGAGATTTTGCATATTGATTTTTAACCTCATCCAGATTTTCAACGGCATCCTCGTTTTCACGGTTCTTTTTCCTCCAAAAATCAATGACGGTATTTTGAGCAATCGTCAGAATCCAGGTTTTAAACTGAAAATGTGGATCGAACATATCCAATTTCGATAATACTTTAGAAAAGACATTCACAGTGATCTCATCTGCATCATTTTCATCTTTCACTTTTTTCATTACAAAAGAGAAAACATCCACCCAAAAAACATTGATGAGTTTAGTCTGGGCCTTCTGGTCTTTATCTTTGGCCTTTTGAATGAGCAGGAATAGCTGTTCGTCGTTCATTAATAACAAATATAGATTATTTGGGTTGAAAATGCAAAGCGGAACCCTATCAATGGTGAATTTTGCTTCGTAATTGAATAGCCAGTCAGGAAAATACCCGTTTTATTTGTTATCTCAATGCTTTTTACCATTTCCCTCCTTCCTCTTTCAACTTTATACTTCTGAATTTATTATCTTTGCAACTTAAAATTTTAAAGAAAAAAATCAATGAATTCCTTTATAGAAGAACTGAATGGCGTGGTCTGTTTGCTGATATGATGCCTGGAACCGATGAACAACTGAATAAAGAGGTAACTACTGCATATATTGGTTTTGATCCAACGGCCGATTCTTTACATATCGGAAGTCTTATTCAGATAAAAATTTTAGCACACTTCCAGCAGCATGGCCACAAGCCGATTGCTTTAGTAGGTGGAGCTACAGGAATGATAGGTGACCCGTCCGGAAAATCGGCAGAGAGAAACCTTTTGGATGAGGAAACGCTTTTACACTATGTAGACTGCTTAAAGAACCAGCTTTCAAGATTCCTTGATTTTGCGGGGAATGAGCCGAATAAAGCGGAACTTGTTAACAATTACGACTGGATGAAGAATATTTCTTTCCTTGATTTTGCTAAAAATGTTGGAAAGAATATCACGGTAAACTACATGATGGCTAAGGATTCTGTAAAGAAAAGATTTTCTGGAGAATCTGGTGCAGACGGGATGAGTTTTACAGAATTTACTTATCAATTGATCCAGGGATATGATTTCCTTCACCTCTATCAAAACAACAATGTGAAGCTTCAGATGGGAGGTTCTGACCAGTGGGGAAATATCACTACCGGAACAGAATTAATCCGTAGAAAAGCTCAGGGCGAAGCATTTGCCTTAACTGTTCCTTTGATTACAAAAGCTGATGGTTCTAAATTCGGAAAGTCTGAAAGTGGAGAAAACTATTGGTTGGATAAAAAGAAAACCTCTCCATATAAATTCTACCAGTTCTGGTTAAATGCTACGGATGAAGATGCTGAAAGATTCATCAAATTCTATACATTCCTAGGAAAAGAAGAAATTGAAGCTTTAATTGAGGAGCATAAAACTGCTGCTCATGAGAGAAAGCTTCAGAAAAAATTAGCGGAAGAAGTAACTGTTTGGGTACACGGAAGAGAAGAATACGAAAAAGCACTTAAAGCTTCTGAAATTCTTTTCGGCCGCTCTACAGCTGAAGATTTGGTAAGCCTTGATGAAGAAACTTTCCTTGAAGTTTTTGACGGAGTTCCACAAAAAGAAGTAGCAAAAGCTGATGTTTTAGGGATAAATATTATTGACCTTCTTTCTGAAAAATCAGGATTTCTAAAATCTAAGAGTGAGGCTCAGAGAGAAATCAAAGGAAACTCAATTTCTGTTAACAAACAAAAAGTAAATGATACTTATACAGCTAATGAAACAGATCTTATTGATGGCAAATTCTTATTGCTTCAAAAAGGGAAAAAAAGCTATTTCATTGTAAAGGTTATTTAATTTTTAATACCATATAAAACCGGCGCTGAGATGAATCTCAGCGCCGGTTTTATATTTTGAAATCTCAATTCTGACTCTATTTTGAATATTCCCGAAAGCGGTTGGCTCTTCTGAAAGTTCCCAGATCATTAAAACGGACTCCATATTTTTTCAACACTTCCTGTGCCTGTTTTCTTCCGATATGACGGACATAAAATGTCTCGTTGACTACAAAATGATGAATGCTGTGTGTCCATCCGAAAAAGAAACAAAACACCTGCATAGGAAAAGTCCACCAAACATTCAGTACCTGTGTCTGTTCAATAACATTCCCCTCTTCAACATCGCCGAAATAATGCATATTGGAAGTTATAAAATGTAAACAGAACTGTCGCAGCAGGTTCGGTAGAAGAATTGTATAAGTAACGAAGCTTAAGCTGTTCAATACATTTTCAATATAAGAAGGGAAAGCAAAATCTGTCATAAACTTTGCATTAATCCAATTCAGCAGTAAATCTGCAAAAAAGAGGTATAAAATTACATGAGCAGCAATAGTCAGGGGGATCAAACCCAGAAATGCAATCCGTTTCAAGGTGGAAGAGGTTTCATCTTTAAGGTTTCCGTTCTTTACCTCCGCGTCCATATCCTTAAACATTTGCTGAAGACGCAAAAGCCCGCCTAAAACAATATCTGCAGTCGTTAATAATCGTTTAAACGACCAACGTTCACCATTTGTTACTCCACGTTCTTCCACATCGTGTAATGTTCCTGAAAATTTATGATGATGGTAATGTAATGTTCGCCTGATCCACGGGTTGATAGTCAGTGGACGCAAAATCCATACACTGAAAAGCATAAAATGATGTACCGGCTTTTGTTTTTTAAAGTAAAGCCAATGAATAAGATCATGCTCAATCTCGTGAAGAACTCCCATAAAAAAGGCATTCATAATGATCATCAACCAAGTTGGTATAATAGCTTTATACCAACCTACAGATGCAGCAATAATGGCAATAATTGAAAGTAAAAATATAGAAAACCCAATGCTGTTCTGCCTCTTCAATAGAGGATATTGTTCTTTAAGCTCCTGATAGGATTGATTAATTTCTTTCCTTATCTGTCTCGATTTTTCCTGATGTTTCACAATTTGGTGATTTTGTAATCAAAAATAATAAATTATACAATTACTCAACACATAAATAATTACTAATAAAAATAATACACTAAGAAAATAATATGAATAACATTACATTTAACTAAAATAAAACCGGCATTGAGATAAATCTCAGTGCCGGTTTATTTATTTTGAAAGTATTATTAGTTTTTAAAATACATAACTTGCAGAAGCAGATAAATACTGGCCGCTGGAAGTTCCTTCTTTTTTCAATTCCCCATCTACCCATATCTGAACCTTTAAAGTAGAAGATGCATTAGCTCCTACAGCATTTACTGCTACATTTGCATTATATGAACCTTTTTCTGCAGTAACTTCAGGGCTTGACCATGTTGTTCCGCTAAGGCTTGAAGCTGTAGTAGGATTACCATCAATTCCATAGACTGCTACATCTATATCAGCTCCTGAAGAAGCGATTGCTTTAAAAACTACTTTATGGCTCTTCCCTGCTCCATTTACGTTAGGGGTATCATCGTCATCTTTACTGCAAGAGGCTACAAATCCCATTAACACAGTGGCAAGAAGCACTACAAATGTACCTTTCAACAGCTGGTTTATTCTTGTTTTTTTCATAATCTTTTTGTTTAAATTTTAGTTACTTTATTTGATATTCTATGAGTAGTGATTTCGTCTCTGCAAAGCTATTGGAGTCCTGAAACTTTATCAATCCAAAAAAAGGAGTATTTTTTCTACCTAAATTCTGGTATTTTTTATGCTAAAATTTTTAGTTAAATTCAGCGTTTATAAAAAATACATTCTACAGAACTGATACCTGATGAAGAGATTACTGATCCTGTTAAGCATATTACTGTCTTTTGGTGTACGATCACAACAATTGATCCCCCTTGATGAAAAACCTTATTTAGACAGCTTACAAAACATTGTAAGAAATAGCAGAACTGCTGCAGCAAAAGCAAATTCTACTTTTCTTTTATCAAATTATTACAGAAATATCGATTCTCTGCTGAGCAAAAAATATCTGGAAAGTGGAAAAACACTCATCAAAAGCGATGCTTTTCTCTCCGCTAAATATGATTTCTACGAAGCACAATATAATCTGGACAGAAATAAGGCAAAAGCTGCCATTTCTTATCAAAAGGCAATTAAAGCTTTGTCAAAAATTAAGAATGAAGAATCTGATCTCCTTCAGGCAGCAGCATGGTATAGTTATGGAGTCACCCAGAAAGACAAAGAAGGCTATCCTTTTCTAGTAAAAACTATTCTTGAAAAAAGTATTCCATTAGCTAAAAAGTATGAGAATAGCAGGAATCTTGGCTTTCTCTATACCCAGCTCGCCGTCATCCTTACTTACAATGCAGAGTTTAAGAAATCTGAGGATTATAATGCTAAAGCCTTGAAAATTCTTGAAAAGCACTACCCTAATTCACCTGAATTATTTTTTACCTACTTAAATTTAGCCAATAATTTCTGTTATCAGGCCAAAGGAGATGAAGCTAAAAAGTATTTAGATAAAGCTGATGCACTCATTAGCCCTCACCCCGATTCTTCCGTCAATGCTTTTTATTATTACGCTCAAACACTTTACTGTATTACCAGACAAAAGAATCCTGAAGCGTTACCCGTTATTGAAAAAGGCCTTGCTTATGCTAAAAGGTTTAATCAGAATCTACTGGCACAAATGTTTTATTTCAATAAGTATGATATTTTAAGAAAATTAAAAAGATATCCTGAAGCAAAAGGTGCTCTGGAAGATATTTTAACCGAAAAATCCCTTGCCCTTGATCTTAATAACAGAAAAACCATTTATAAGCAGCTTTCTTCTTTACATGAAGAAATGGGAAATACTAAGGAAGCCTTAGTCTGGGAACAAAGATATTCTAAACTCAACGATAGCCTGAATACTGAGAATGTAAAGCTTGAAATCAATAAAATTGAATCTAAGTTCAATGCTGCGGAAAAGGAAAGAAAGATAGCCACTTTAAATGCAGAGAAAAATCAAAAAGAACTGGAAGTTAATAAGAAGAACTCCTATTTATGGGGATTAAGCCTTATATTACTATTAATGATAAGTTTGCTGATCTTTCTCTATATCATTTTTAGAAAAAATAAAAAAATCTCTGAGCAGAAGATTAATGACATCAAGCAAAAGGAAGAACTTTCTTTAACAAAAGCTATTCTTGAGGGAGAAGAAAGAGAAAGAGAACGTATCGCAAGAGATCTTCATGATGGTCTGGGCGGGATGCTAGCCGGCGTAAAAATCAATTTCTCTACTTGGTCTGCCAGTCATTTGGATCCAGAAAAAGATCAGGAGTTTTACAAGATTTTAGGACAACTGGATAATTCTGTAGGGGAACTGCGGCATGTGGCAAGAAACCTGATGCCTGAATCATTGCTTAATTTCGGGTTAGAAACCGCCTTGAACGACCTTTGTGAGTTTTATAACAGAAAAGATATTGAAATTGATTTCCAGGCGATCAATATTGAAAAGAATCTGCCATTAAATATCCAGCTTAATATTTACAGGATTGCCCAGGAATTACTGGCCAATGCCATCAAGCATTCTGAAGCCAGCAGTATCTTATTACAATGTTCCCAATCTGAAAAAGATTTTTTCATTACTATTGAAGACAACGGAAAAGGATTTGAAAGCGGCAAAGAACAAAAAACAAAGAGTATGGGATTCCGTAATTTAAAGAACAGAGTCGATTATCTGAAAGGAAATATGGAGATCAGCTCTGACAATCAAGGTACAACGATTAATATAGAACTCAACATAGATGGAGAATGAAAAAATAAATATTGTCATCGTAGATGATCACCCTATCGTTATTGAAGGACTGAAAATGATGCTGCAAAGCCAGCCATCTTTCAATATTCCGGAAACCTTTACTTCCGGTTCAGAGATCATCGGCTTTATTGGCCGCAATAAAGTTGACATTATTCTTTTGGATATCACATTGCCCGATGCCAATGGAACAGAACTTTGCAGGGAAATCAAAAAAATATCTCCTGAAACCTCTGTGATCATGTTCAGTAACCGTTCTGAAAGAAGTATGATCATGCAGGCTATCCAAAACGGAGCCAGCGGTTATCTTCTTAAAAATACATCCATTGAAGAATTGGTGATCTGTATCAAAGGAGCATTATCCGGCGATATTGTTTTTTGTAATGAAACCAAGCAAATCATCAGCAGACCTTCTCAAAATGAGCTGCCAATTCCCAGGCTGACTAAAAGGGAAAAACAAATCCTGCATCTTGTAGCACAGGGCAAAACAAGTAATAAGATTGCAGAAGAGCTCTTTCTCAGCCCGCTTACGGTAGATACTCACCGAAAAAACCTACTCCAGAAATTTCAGGCTAAAAATTCTACAGAACTTGTGAACCAGGCCATAGAATATAATCTGATTGAAAAATAGAAAAACCGCTCTAAAAGCGGTTTTTATGTTATATAGAATATTTTATTTAGTATTCAAGGAAACTATAAGCAATCTTGACAACCTGATTATCACCTTTCCCTGTAACTTTAGCAGTTTTGGCAACTTCTCCATCTATCAAAAGAGTAATTGTAAGTTCCGAATTCGCTTGTGGTAATACAGCATTAGCAGCAAAATTCAGTTGTGCCTGGCTGGAGTTCACAAACATTTCATCGCTCTTCCAGTTTTCTTTTAAAGGGGCAGTAGGAGTACTATATATAGTATTCTGGGCAGTTCCTACCTGAGTTACTACAGAGATAAGCTCTGATCCTGTAGTCGCTTTGGCTACAAATTGAACCACATGATCCTGAAATTCATCATCGTCATCTTTTTTACACGAATTTACAACAGTAATCACTGAAAATAACAAAACGAATAAAGAAGAAAGTCTAAGTAAACTTTTTAAATTGTAAAATTGCTTCATTTCTCCAAATAGATTTTTTAATGTTCCAAATATAGGTTTTTTATTAATATAAAAATATCTTTAATAAAAAATTTACAACATTTTTTTACAATAAATATCAAATCAATAAAAACGAAATCAATGTTAAAAAACCTAATAACACAACGTAATTTCCTAATTATTAAACATAAAATACTTTTATATTCTTAATTATTTCCATACTGATAAAAGCCAATCATAAAAATAGAATTATTGTGCTTTTATATAAAGATTAGCTTTCCTTTTTTATTTCTAAAAATGATTTTTCACCGCCTTTACAGGAATCCTAAAAGTTAGGATTTACAATATAATTTATTAATTATATTTGCTGTATGAATTTAGATTACATAGTAAGAGAGCCGGAAAATATCACCTCTGCTACCCCTATACTTTTTATGCTTCACGGCTACGGCAGCAATGAACAGGATCTTTTCAGTTTTAGAGAGACCCTTCCCAAAGATTGGATCATCGTTAGTTTCAGAGCACCGAGAGATACTCAGTTTGAGGGATATTCTTGGTATGATATTAATTTTAATGACCCTGAGCATTTCATTGATGTTCCTCAGGCTACTGAGTCTTTAAATGCAGTATTGGAAAGCATATTAAAAATAGTCAACAACTATGGCCTTACTGAAAGCAAAGTGCATTTATGCGGGTTCAGTCAGGGAGGAGTATTATGCTATGCCCTTGCATTAAAATATCCTGAATTATTTACCAATATCGCCTGTTTAAGTGCTTATACGGAAGAAAAGATTCTGGATGGAATTGTAAAGGATAAAAAGAAACTGGAAAAGTTAAGATTCTTTGTATCTCATGGTACAGATGACGCTGTAATTCCTATTGATTGGGGAAGAAAGGCTGCTGAATTACTTTATGATCTTAACTGTTATTTTACCTTCAGAGAATATATGAACGGACATGGGGTGAACCAAAAAAATTATATGGATTTAATGGATTTTTTCTCAAAATAGGCAGAATTCACATTTAAAATAAATTCAATAAAAACAAACACATCATTGCTGTTTATACAAACATTCCTGCATTTGGAATGTTTTTTTATTATGATAAAGATAAATTCAGTAAATTCAGTAAATGAAACTAAAGCTACTTTTACTGGGTTTATTGTTGGGTATTTTTGCCCATGCCCAAAACTCCTTCCGGCTGGTCAATACTCAAAAAGCAGTGATCCCTTTCCAGCTTATCAACAATCTGATTTTTATTCCGATCAATATCAATGGAGCCAGCCTTACCTTTATGGTGGATACCGGAGTAGCAGAAACTATTTTATTCAGTTTAGACAATAAAGAAATCCAGCTGAGTAATGTGGAAAAGATAAAATTTTCCGGACTTGGAGGAAGCTTAAGTATAGATGGGCTAAAATCTGATCGTAATATTGGCAGAATTGGGGATGAAGTCGTTAATATGTCTATGTCTCTTTATGTGATCCTGGATGAGGAATTCAATATTTCTTCTCATGTAGGAATTCCTGTAAACGGGGTTATCGGTTATCATTTTTTTAAAGATCATCCTATCGCCATTGACTATATTTCTAAAAAAATAACGATTTATGAGAATGCAGACCTCTTAAAAAGGAAAATCAGAAAATCTGACGAAATTCCAATCAGTATTGAAAATAATAAGCCTTATCTTAATGCTGATGTAGAAATGACCCGTGAAAAGAAAGCTTCAAAACTTCTGATTGATCTTGGAAACAGCGATGCTATATGGCTCTTCCCTACCCTTATCA
This sequence comes from Chryseobacterium capnotolerans, assembly GCF_021278965.1. NCBI lineage: Bacteria > Pseudomonadati > Bacteroidota > Flavobacteriia > Flavobacteriales > Weeksellaceae > Chryseobacterium > Chryseobacterium capnotolerans. The sequence continues at coordinate 3,422,111 of NZ_CP065589.1, forward strand.
AAGATTTTGTTTATAACCGGCCCAATATTGATGATTTTCTGGGCCGTGGATTCAATGGGGATATTTACGGTAAAAGAAGCAGGATTCATAATTTTTATCTTGGTGATTTTAAATTTGAAAAACCTCTTACTGCCATGCCTGATGAGTACTCCATTCAGCATGTGAACCTCGTAAAAGATAGAAAAGGTTCGGTAGGTGGTGAAATCATGAGACGGTTTTCCCTCATTTTCGATTATCCCAACAATAAACTATATTTGAAGAAAAACAGAAACTTTGATGATCCTTTTCACTTTAATATGAGCGGCCTCGATTTTAAACAGGATGGATTGGAATGGCAGCAGGATCGAGTGAAAATGGAAACCCAAACAATGGGAGGTTCAGTAACGGGTACGATAGGTAATAAGAATGAAGTATACAGAGAATCTTTTCAATATAATTTTATTCTCAAACCTATATTTTCTATTGCAGGAGTGAGAAAAGACTCACCGGCTTATGCAGCTGGTTTAAAAAAGGACGATAAAGTAATCAGCATTAATGGAGATAAAACATCAGACATGACCCTGGAAAAAATCCTTGAAATCATGAAGTCTTCCGAAGGGCGAAGTATTACCATGATTATTCAAAGGCAAGAAGAAAAACTTACTTTCCATTTTAATTTGGAAGACCCAATTCCTTATCAAGAATAAATAATATGACAACCGAAGAAACAACTTTAGACAGAATAAGAACCCGCCCAAGATTTAAGATGTTTACCCATCTTACTAAGGAAGAGTATGCAGAAAACCTAAAAAAATACCTTTCCGAACATAAAAATGAATTCTCCGGTAACATCAATAAAGAAGTGGCTACCATCTGGGTGGAAACATCCAATGACAATTACTGGAAGCCTCGTCTTGCTTTAAGAGTCGAAGTAGAAGATGACGAAACAGTAATACGTGGAATTTTTGGACCTAGTTCTGCTGTATGGACCTTTTTTATGTTCCTGTATTTTTCGTTTTCTATTTTTTGGATGACATTTTTTACTATGTATTACGTAGAAAAGCAAATAAAAAGCGCTGAATACCCTTGGGCACTGAGCGCTTCTTTTGTCATGTTATTTTTTATTCTTCTCACTTATATTGCCGCAAGATTCGGGCAGCATAAAGGAAAAGATGAAATGCTTAAATTAAGACAGTTTGCCGAAGAATCTACTTTACAATTCGAAAAGAAGATTATTTAGACAAAGTATCTGTAGGTCTTTCATTCTGGATAGGTGCAGCCATTGCTTTTGCTGATTTAATAGAATCGGCCACTTTTTCTCTGTTGGCCTGTTCTTTCAGCATTTTAGGAACATCCGGCTCCAATAATTTCGTTAACTCTTCTACCGATATATTATTAGCATTCGGATCATCCAGAAGTTTCTTCCACGGTCTTCTTCCACCCCAATTATAATCCCCAAATACCATTACCGCAGTACCTCTTGCTTTTGTTGTAGCTCCTCCGGGATTCAGAATCCAGGTATCAGCATAGGAATACAGCCATTGGGCATCTTTTCTCAATAATCTCAAACACGAGTGCGAGGCAGGATATCCGGGAAGTGTATATTCATGCCATCCGATACCGCCTATATTGTGAATATTAAAGTTGTAAGGAAGTTTCCATTCGCTGCTCACTGTAGAAATGGACAATTTCTTTTTCCAGTTGGCAAAAGTAAGACCTCTTGTAGTCTGTGCAGTTTTTTTACCCATACTCGTTGGGCCCCATTTCACAAGACCTCCGTTAGAATATACTGCATAAGCCTGGATTGGATAAGAAAAGATTACGAATTTCTTGACACCACTTAATACATCAAGCTGCATAGGAAACGGTGAATACGCCATCAAAGTCGTGTCTATTTTAGCAGGAACCACTAATGTATCAGCATTCCATTTGCTTTTGGAATCCAGTCTGTTTAACGCTAAAATTGCATAACGTTCTTTCTCATCATATTTTTTACTGAATTCTGCATATACGGAATCCCGCATTTTTTTATCTTTTGGAAGGACAAAGGCATTATAAAAACCGTTCTCCTGCATCATAGGCGGAACAGATTCTTTTTTCACCACAGGAACAGAATCTTTCTTTATAGAGTCTTTTTCTGCTTCCTGAATTTCTGATGAAGAAACAGTATCTTTAAAAGTATCACTTATTTTATCTATTTCTTTTTTACAAGAAACGAGGAACATTGCACATAAGCAAGCATATAGAAATGATTTTTTCACAAATATGTTCATTATAAATAAATTGGTATTTCAGTTTTTCTACTCAGTACAAATATCAGACCTAAAGATGAAATAACAACTATCATTAATAAAAATACCGGGAAAATACGGGAATATGAAAATTATGGAGACACTGCCATTTTTTGAGAAAGTATTGCATTTATCCTTAGATTCTCATTCTTATTATCTGTTTTCACCCTCTTTAAGGCCTTTCCCTGAAACATTTCGTATATTATAAGACCTTTATCAAGAAAGCTAATTTTCTCAACAGAGATCATATTTTTGGGGATATTTGCTCCAAACCATAATTCATCAGATTTTTGGGCCCAGGTTACCTCATACAGAACTGCATTCTGAGGATAATCAGAACTGGATTTTAATTTTGCATATTCGAATGCAATATCATTTCCGTACAAAGTTGACATTGTTTTTATCTTGGGCTGAATGGAAAACGTAATAGGTTTCATTAAAAGCGGGTTTTCTTTCAGCTCATCACTTTGTTCAATAGATGCTTCCAGATTAAGAATATTTTCAGCATTCTTTTGACAGGAAACCAATAATACAAAAGCAAAAAATAAAAATAAACTATAGTTTTTCATTTTGTCTGATTTTTTTAAGTTGAGAAATTAGGTATAACGGTGACGTGAAAACATAATCACGATTGGCTACAGGCTTATGACACTCAATACATTCCTGCTCAAAATTTGGAGTATCACCTCCATAAGGTTTTAGATCGGCGCCTTTCCATCTTGCCCAGTTCCAGCCTTTTGTTTTTGAATACTTTTTAGCATCTTTAACCATAAATTCTACTGCCAAAAACTCACCTGAAGAAATACTTCCGTCTTTTTGCACCTGCTGTTTCCAAACAGTTTTTGCAAAGACAGCTCCATCAGGCCAAGGGTTTACTTTATGATCCTGAATTGCTTTTACAGCAATAGTATTCCCAAAAATAATCCGCATCGTTCCGTTATCAAACCGATCTGTTGTACTGATCGCTTTCCAGTTTCGGTAATCCGGAAAATAATGCTGTCCGTTTGGCGCATCTTTTACATGAGTGCTTTTCAATTCTCCTTTTACCCAGGAATTGTATTGCTTCTCCGCCTCTTTTATTTGTGAATCATCTGAAATTTTACGCGGTGTGAGTGATAAAGCATAATTCTTCAGTGTCTGGATTTGCTCTTGATTTAATTTTGCTGAGGAATGAACAGCCGCATAGCTTGGAAGTGGCATCTCTCCAGACAAAACTTTATTGAGTGCATAATAAATCGTTGAATTCTGCTGTGCTTTTGGCCAAGAATTCCATTGAGAGAAATCTAATACTTTTCTAGCCTCTTTAATGTGCGATGTAACCAAAAAGTTAGCAGGCGTAATTTTATCATACCATCTTAAGTTGGCTTGTGAGGAATGACAATCAAAACATGAGCTTCTCAAAATGGCATTTACTTCTTTTGGAACGTTGGTTAGGTTTTGTGTTTTTGTTCCATGATCAATTTTTTCAGGTCGAAAAAACTGTAAACCGACAAATCCAGCAAGCAAAACCAAGATCAGTTTATTCTTATTTTTCATGAGAGAATCTTTTTTAGTTTATTTAATTCTAAATCCAAAATTATGGTAAACCAATACTTTAGCGCACTAAACAATCAGTGAAAGGGAAAATTTAACCCCTAAAAGCGAATATTTCCTTGTGAATAAATCCGTAATTTTGATGCGAATTAGAAATTCCCTCTTCATTAATGAAAAAGATCAATCTTTACACGATCACTTTTTCCGCCATAAGTATTGTGATCCTGCTTGTCAGTTTTTTTTCTTTCCGATATTTATATTCTTCTTCTAAAAAAGATGTTTTCAACAGTACTTTTGAGGCGGGAAAAAGAGAAGCTCGTGAAATTGGTAAATTACTAGAATTGCAGCTTAAGCAAGGTCTTTCAGAAGAAACCGTTATTCAGAATCTTCAAAGCAGCATTGTAAATACTGATACACAAAGCGGGTTTATTTGTATGTATAATAAGAAAGGTATTGAACTTTGTCATCCCAATCCAGCTTTAGTTGGCCGCAAAGTTGAGATCAACAGCTCAGAATTTATTTTAGATAATAAGCCATTTGATTTTCTGGAGATATTACATTCGGGAAAAGCCAGTACAGGAATACATCATTTTAATAAAACATCAAACCGCGCTTCCGAAATTGTAAGTTTTTATCCTGTAGAAGGCAGTGACTGGATGGTAGCTTCACACGCCAATATTGATGTAATAGAACAGCAGATTTCTGATTTATATTTAACCTTTCTAATTGTATTTTTAATTGCCACTTTATCCATTCTTGGAATAAGCTTCTTTCTCATTCGAATGATCTATAAAAAATATGAAACTCAGAAAAATGATGAGATTAAAAACCTTAATGATGAAGTTAATACTTTAACGGCTATCAATACTCAGCTGCATTTAATTCATGAAAAACACAAAGAAAATAACAATAACTTTTTAAGGGAAGAATCAACTGATAGTTTAAAGAAAAGAATCATTACCTACCATAAAGACGAATTAATGTCTTTAGAAACCTTGGAAATTGCTTATTTCTTTCTTGAAAACAACATTGTTTACCTAAAGACATTTTCAGGAAACCAGTATTCTATCAATTCCAGTCTGGATGAACTGATCAAAACGCTAGATCCGCAAATGTTTTACAGGGCAAACCGGCAATTTATCATTAATGTAAAAGCCATTAACAATATTCTTGTGTATGGTAAAAACCAATTAAAGCTAATGGTAAAACCTGAAAGTGATGAAATGATACTCATCAGTAAAAACAGAGTTTCAGAATTCAAAAAATGGCTGGAACAGTAGACATTTTTCCTTCAAAATTTAAAGCAGTTTATTGGTTTTCGCGTAAGATAATGCCTCTGCAATATTGCTTACGCCAATTTTTTCAAAAAGTTTTTTACGATGAAATTTCACCGTATCTGCTGTAATAAAAAGTTTATCTGCAATTTCACTGATCGTATGACCACTGGTGTACAGACTTAAGATTTCATATTCTCTTGAAGATAATTTTAGCTTTTCACTTTTCTCCCATTTATCTTCTATGAGATCATATTTCCAGATCTCATCAGAACCTTCCTTGCTGAGGACTACATTTCCTGAAGAAGTATTATTAGAAAGGGAAACAGCACACAGGGCTTTCCATACCTGTCCATCTTCAGTAAGAAACATAGGGGCAAGCTTATGATTCACCAGGATCATATTCTTTTTACTATTGATCAAATTAAAGTCATAGGAAATAGAATACAGCTTCCTATCCTCTATCGGAATGGTATCAAAAAACTTAAATCCTGCTTCATTGATCTTAATCAGCATTTCAACATCCTCCGGTTTTACATTCTGAAAATAAAATGCATAGCCAAGATTTTTCACTTCCTCTGAAGTTTTTCCACATAAAAAAAGTGGATTTTCTGAAACATATTCAAATCCTTTAGTCTGGTAGTTGATAACATATAAGCTCTGGTAGGTAGTTCTGGCAAGTGCCTTTACAGCCTCAAGATAGTCTCCTGCCTGGCTGAAATCTATGTCAGCATCTTTACTGACTTCATTTTTTTCGTTAAAAAACCTTTTAATCTGTTCCATATTTTTTTTAAGCTTTTCTCACGACTACACTAAAGGATAGTTTTTAGCTTTCATACCACAAATCTACACAAAAGTGTAGCAATTCTCAAAATGGCGTGATATACATTTGCAAATGATTTGCATGATTGTACCATTCTTCTAGAAACACCACCATTAGGAACCTCTGGAGGACATAGCCAACAAGCGATCAGAAAAAGAACACCAACAATGTCATCAATAACCATGATATATAAGTTGCCAAAAATTCGGTCTAACTAAAGTTGATTCGTCAGGTTTTTATCGTAAATAACTCAGACAATGACACCTAATTCAGACTAAATATTAAATAATTGACCGAATAAGAAAGCAACATCAACGATCAGCCTTTTAAACAGCATAAATCTCTGCTTTAAATTACAAACTGATCAGCCACCATATCACTGATTTTTACTATTACTGTCCCACAAGGCAGTAATTTTTTTATATCATCCTCTCCTCTTTTCTATTCATGAAGATTCAAAAATTCTTAACAATTACACTCCAATTGTGTGATTGAAATAAAGCATTCTAAATCTAAAATAATAAAATGTCCAAAGTATCAGCCAAGGCAAATTGGCAATCAGAAAAAACAGAATATCTTCTCCACTGATTTTTTGCCCTTCCGTAATCATAAAGAAATAATAAATGATGAGAAAGATCGGAAGCAAAAACCAACACAGCAGTGTTTTCATTTTGTTCTGAACTGGTTTTAAAAATGAAAAAAGGCTACTTAAGGAAGCTATTCCGAGAAAGAAAATCCAAATAATCACAAGACCGTAAGCCAAACCACTCATATCACAGTTTCTTGGACGTTCCTCTATTCCCGGTTTAGTCAGGTTCATAAATATAATCAGAAGAATGGTTGAAATAACCGTTGAGAAAAACCAGGTCTTCAATACTGATAATAATATGAACTTCTTTTTTGACATCAAATTCTACTTTACATGCTAAAATAGTCATTATAATTCAACAGTACAAAATCTTCCCTCATCTGTCTTCTCACTGATATTTAATAATTTGTTAAACAAACCATGCCTATATTATCTATAATTTTGACAAAATATCAGTTATCATGTTATACATCATTATGGTAGTTGTACTACAGGCATTGATCACCCTCACATTATTGCTTTACCTCATCAAAAACAGGGAATCTGTTCTGAATATGCTGCTCCTGTATATCGGTGTGGTTGCATTGGATATGGGGTATGAATATTTCATCATTCAAAGATTCGGCTATGAATCTGTTCTATATGAAATTCCGGGAAGTCTCCGGGTTTTTAAAGGTCTTATTTTCCTATATATTACCACTTATTTAATCCATGCAAAATGGAGAGATAAACTTAAATATCTTATAATTCCGCTTACTCTGGTTGTTGTTCATCATGCCATTGCTATCACAGCAAAAATCTTTGAACTATCATGGGCAGATATGGCCATCAGATCTTATCAGTCTTACTTTACATACTATAGCTATTATTGGGTAACATGTCTTGCTTTATGTATCTATTTTCTTACCAAATACCGTAAAAACATCACTCATCCGGTGGCCAGTAATTTTCGTTATCTGGTTGGTTATGTATTATTGGGAGTATTGATTTTTTGGACAGTTTATCAATTGGGATGGGATACCCTGGTCTATCAGAAAATCTACAGTCTGTTATTTCTTTTCCAGTTTGGATGGATTTTGTATGTTTATATTTTAACGTACCAGCACAGACTGCTTGAACAGAACAATGCTATTCCCTTCCCAGCCTCCAAAGAAACTTATCAGTATAAAGATCTTTCAAAAATAGATTTTGAAATGCTACAAAATGCCATTGTCTCTTTTTATAAGGAAAGTGATGTTTATCTGGATGAAGAATTTACTTTAGATCAGCTTTCCAGTCATTTAAAAATAAGTAAAGCGGATTTAAGTCTTACTTTTAATAAGCACCTCAGCACGAACTTTCATGAGTACACCAACAGAAACCGTATTCAACATTTCAAACAGATCTTATCAGAGGATCCCTCTGCCAGTGTTATTGATCTTGCGTTTCAATGTGGTTTTAAATCCAAATCTACTTTTTATAAATATTTCAAAAAGGAGTTTGACTGTCTGCCATCTCAGCTCACTCACTAATTTACAATTATTTAACATTAATAACTCTTTGATTTACAATACAGTTCGCTTCGAACTCAACAGAAATAGTTGTCTTAAATTTAAATGAACTAAAACTTTTTGATGAGCCGGCATCTTTGTATAAAATTTCACTAAGATGTCACGAGAAAGTCTTTTTTTAACAAAAGCAGCATTTTTTCTTTTGGGCCCATTGGCCTTTGCACAGACCTCAGTTCACGGAACTGTAGTAGACAGTCAGGGAAACCTTCCCAATGCCCTGGTATATATTGAAAACAGCAGTCAAAAGGTTACTTCCAGTACCGATGGATCCTTCATCCTGAATAATGTTCAGGATGGTAGTTATAAACTTGTTATAGAATATAAGGGATACGATACCGTTTACATTCCTTTCAACATAACTGATAAAAAGGAGGTAGACCTTGGATTGGTTAAATTTGGAGCTAAGCTTAAAGAAAACAGTATTCAGGAAGTTGTAGTGACCAGTGTTTACAAAGCTTCACAAGCCAGAGCCATCACCATGAAGAAGAACTCCAATACCATCACAGAAGTACTTTCTGCCGATGCTATTGGAAAACTTCCGGATCGTAATGCAGCAGATGCTGTACAAAGAATGCAGGGAGTCTCTATTGAACGTGATATGGGGGAAGGACGCTTCGTAGCGGTAAGAGGAACACCTATACAATGGACTGCTTCTACTTTAAATGGAAACAGAATGCCTAGTGCGAGTGGTGATAATGCCAACCGTGGTGTGCAGATGGATATCTTCCCTTCGGAACTTATCCAGAATGTCCGTTTATCTAAAGCCTTAACTCCGGATCTGGATGGAGACGCTATTGGCGGAAATGTAGATTTCATTACCAAAACCTCTCCCAATAAAGAAACCTTAGCCATCAGTATGTCTTCCGGATACGTCAATATGTCCAAATCCCCAACGTACAACTCTTCTATTGTCTACGGAAACAAGATTACCGATAAACTGAAATTTATCTCTTCTGCTGTGATCTGGGAGCGTTCTACAGCGATAGATCAGATGAGAAATATTTTCAACTATGGTTTAAAAGACAAAACAACCTCCTACTCTATCAATCAGCTTCAGCTTCGTGATTATCTGGCCAACCGGAGAACACTGGGGTTTAATCTGGGACTTGATTATGAGATCAACAGCAGGAATAAACTTTATTTTAAAGGGTTATACAGCCAGTACAAGGATGGGCAGTCTGTAAGGGAAACTTATTTTAATTTTGATAATAAAAATGTAACCCTTCAGGCCCGTCATGCCGATTATCTTACAGATCTGTATTCTATGCAGCTGGGGGAAATCATCAGGTGGGACAGCGTTTGGAGGTAAACTGGTCGGTATCCAAAGCCCGTTCAGAATTTAAGTTTGATTCTCCTGAAAATCTTGATCAAAGTGAAAGGGGATATCCTATGGTCAATTTTGTACAACCTATGACCTATGGAAACCTTTCTGCTGATGGCAGGAAATATATGGCAATGGATGCTCCGGATGGTATTGGAGATACAGGAGGTTACACCCTGCCTTATAACCAGCAGATAATAGCAGCGGATCAGTTAAAATTAAACCAGGTCATCCTCAGTCAGAATCACAATAGTGAAACAGATCTGAGAGGCCAGGTGGATTTAAAATATAAAGTATCCGATAATTTCGAACTTAAATTCGGGACAAAATACAACAATAAGAACAAAAATGTTGACAGCTCTCTACTGGTATGGATGCCTAAATCCGGGCTTGGAATTCCCGGAAGCCCGGTTATGTATCTGAATCAACTCGAACGTGAAGCATTCCCTTACAGAGGCGGTTTTATGAATCCTCTTGGAAATCCTTATAATTCAGTGATTATTAATCAGATCACCAACGGACAGATTGATCAGATGTACAATCCGGGTACACAGAACAGCTTAGGTCTGATGCAGGTCAGCAGTAAAGACAGCAGTTCCAATATTACCAGCTCTTACCGTGGAACTGAAAATGTATGGGCGGCTTATATGATGGGAATCTGGAAGGTGACTGATCAGCTTCAGGTATTGGGAGGTTTCAGAAACGAATACAATAATATAACTTTCTGGGGTAAAAAAGTAGTTTCCGATAAGGACCATAAAACGGAAGATATTAAAGACAGCAAAACCTACAATGTTGTACTTCCTATGGCTAATCTGAAATGGAATATCAGTAATGACCGTATTTTAAGACTGGCCTATACCCGTTCTTTTGCAAGACCTGATTTCAATGATCTGAACCCGGGAACCATCATCAATGATATTTCGAACACAATTACTCAGGGAAATACAAAACTGGACCCTACATTTTCCAACAATTTTGACGTGATGTTTGAGAACTATTTCGGAAAACTGGATCTGATTACAGCCGGAGTATTCTATAAAGACATCACCAATTTGATTTATAAAGATCAGTCGGTCACAGATATTGGAGGCAGAACTTATACTTTCACCACTCCTAAAAACCTGGAGGGAGCAAAACTATTCGGTTTTGAACTGGGGATATCTAAACGTTTTGAGAACCTACCTGGGTTTTTGAAAAACCTGGGTTTCGAAGGGAATTACACCTATATCTCTTCCAAAATGAATATGCCTATTTATGAAAACGGACAGCAGACAGGAACCATGTCTACCACCATTCCTAATCAGGCAAAACATATCTTTAATACCATCTTATTTTATGAAACCAGTAAACTGATGTTTCGTGTTGCCGGTAATTACAAAGGAAATTATGTAAGTGAAATCAGAGCTGCTGCGGGGGCAGATCATTATCAATATTTTGATAAAAACTTCACCGTGGATCTTTCTACTTCATACAGTATTTCAAAGAAAGTTCGGCTATTTTTAGAGCTTAACAATATTTTTAATGAACCCAACCGCTATTATATGGGAACTAAAGACCGTGTAGAAAATATCTCTTATTCAGGAATGCGCGGACAAATGGGATTTACCTACAATTTTTAATCAAAACAATTTATTCATCAATGAAAAAGTATATATACGGAGCTGCATTTTGTATGACAGCTTTATTACAGGCACAAAACCAATGTCAGAATCCAAGAATCAACCAGCTTCAGATTGTGGGAACGCATAATTCATATGCTCAACCTGTAGATCCTAAAGTATTGGATATGGTTACTCCAATTATCAAAGGAATGATGCAAAAATATGACAGCATGATGTCTGAAGAACAAAAAGCAAAGTTCAAGGAGTATCATCCAAATGGGATGGATTTAAAAGAAGGATTAAACTATAACCATCCCGATTTTACAGAACAACTGAATGCTAATCTCCGTGGTCTGGAAATAGATGTTTATTATGATCCGGAGGGCAGCAGATTCAGCCATCCTACCTCCTATGAAGCTTTAAAAGCAAAAGGAATAACCGATTTAGCTCCTTTTAATATCCAAGGATTGGATCAGCCTGGATTTAAAGTATTACATATGGCTGATATTGATTTTAGAACCCATTATCCTACTTTGAAAGATGCACTTACCACTCTTAAAACGTGGTCTGATCAACATCCCGGGCACACTCCTGTCTTTATGATGATCGAGGCAAAAGATTCGGGGTTTCCTATCCTGGAAAACAGTACAAAGGTTTTACCCTTTGATAAAAAGACTTATGATGATCTGGACACAGAAATCATAAAATATCTTGGAAAAGATAAGATCATTACTCCAAAAGAAGTTCAGGGAAAATATAATACTTTAAAAGAAGCTGTAACCCACAATAACTGGCCCAAACTAAATGACAGCAAAGGGAAATTCATCTTTATGCTGCTGCCAGGAAGCGCAGGAACCTTATCTTCAAAAAACAACCCTTATCTGATTAACGGTTCACTAAAAGAAAGAGTGATGTTTCTAAACAGCGAACCTGAGGATTCTTTCGCAGGATTTATATTAAGAGATAATGCGATCGTGAGACAAAAAGAAATTCAGGAGCTGGTAAAGCAGGGTTATATGGTAAGAACAAGATCAGACATTGAAACCTACGAAGCCAAAGTCAATGATTCTACCCGTTCCAAAGCAGCTTTCACCAGTGGTGCTCAGGTTATTTCCACTGATTTTTTCCGACCGGGAAATACTTATGGAACGCCTTACTTTGTACAGCCGCCTCAAGGAAATGAGTATTTCAATAACCCGATCAATACTTCATGTAAATAAATTATTCCCCGGTTCTGTTTCCAGAACCGGGGGTTTACAGTATATCATTAAAATTCGACTATTTCATTCCTCTCTTATTGATATTATTTATGTTCTAATCTGTCGAAATGGTAAATCATTTTATTTATTCAAAAACATTTTAACCCTTCCTGTTAATCATCATTCTTGTTGCCAGAATATGCTCGCAAGGTCCCTGTCTCAATCCATTTGCTTTATAAAAACTACATTGACAGACTCCATCAGTCAAACGTTGATCTTTATCGATGAAAGCTTCCGTTTTGTGAGTGTAATTATTCTCTTTGATCGTTCCCCGAATATTGAGAACATCATTTTTTACACTATAATCAATTTTCACCTTTCCTTCTGAAATCAACCGATCAGCTTTTTCCTCTAACGGACTTGAGAATCGCAGTTGTTTCATATCCAAAGGCTCCTGAGTCAGTTCACGCACCCTGTATAATCCTGAATTAAGATCATAAATGACTCTTCCCGCCTGTGTATAAGAGGTAAGCGAAGATGAAATGACAGCTGTATCCAGGTTCAGTTTTTTTGAAAGGTCAGCAGTTGTTCCGAACCATGTTTCCTTTAAAGCATTAAAAACTTTTTCCTGAGTCAATAAATCCACATGACCTCTTGGAGCCATCAGATCGAAATTTCCGGCCCTGCTCCAGTCATTAGTAGTCCATCCTGAAAGTCCTAAGGTAAAAGACATATCACCCAGGTCTGCAATATAAAATGAAGGCAGTCCGTTTCCTAATAAGACCACTTTGAAATTTTTAGCAATAGGAATCAATCTTTCCAGAATCAACAACCTTCTTCTCCCCCATATTCTGATCGTTTTACTTTCAGGTCCTTTATAAATAGAACGGTGAAAAGTTAGAACTTCGTACCATGGTTCAAAAACAGCTTGAATCGGTTTACCCGGTTCAAGAATAAAACGCAGTGCTCTTGGCCCTTTTTTCTCCTTAAATCTTCTTAAAAACTGACAGATACTAAAAATATCCATCGGATGTAGATTGAAAGTGGTTGCCGGCAGAGTCATTGCAGAACTTACCTGTAAAAATCCACGGATCCAGGAATCCGGTAAATCTATTTTTTCTTCCTTGTAAAGTTCTTCGTTTGTGGTAAGCGCTTCAAAACCTGAAGGATCAATTTTAAACTCAGTATCCTTATAATCTCTTATCTTTTGAAACTCATTGTAAAGTGAAGCTGAATAATCAATATTGGTAGTTCCACATTTGAACTCATTGATCTCTGTGAAAACATTATAGCTGCTGCTTAGTTTTCCGTAAGTAGATTCGTCCTGACTGAAACATTCAAAGAAAACTTCATCGGGATGAACTGTAATCACCGGGTCTAGCACAAACCATGCGTCTTTATCTTTCTCGTACAAGTAATCAAAGTAAGCCTTTTTTGCGGTATTGAAAGGACCTAACACCCTGTTTTTTTCTTTATAAACATGATCCAGCTCTCCTCTTACTTCAGCCATTCTTTTCCGGACTTCTTCGATCTGAAATTCTGCCATATAATCACTAAGCCAAAGTTTTTCCTGTTCTGCAGCCCATTCTCTGTATTCCGCTCTATCTTTCGGTTTGAAACGGAGATCAGAAACCACTACATCATGCAAAGCTGAAATCGCTTCCCGGAAAGGAATCTTTTTATTAAGCTTCCCTACAAAAAATGTAGGATCTCTTTGCAGATCAGGTGAAAAGCTCATCTGCGTACTCATTGCAGAGTTCGTAACTGCAGTATCTTTATGAAATTTATAATCGAATTGCATGGCTTAAGAGATTAATTGAAGATGAACATTCAGTTGAGGATAAATCATTTTCAGTTCCGAAATGATATTGATGCATTTTGCTTTATCCTGAATGGCTGTTGTTGCAGATAAATCGTCTAAAATTTTACTGACAGTTTCAGCCGATTCTATATTTTTTCTTCCTTCCTTTTCCAGAAAAGTGAAAATCCTGTTTTTAGCAGTTCGTGCTCTGTTTACCCTTGAAAGTACAGATCGGAAATAAAAATTTAATTCCTTAAGCTTTTCAGAATTATCTGCAGCATATTCTTCAAGATAAGAGGTCACGAAAAGCTGGATGTTCTGGCTTGGATGCTGGCTGAGTTTTGTGAGATACTCTAAGCCCTGCTCTTTTTGAAAAATTTCATGATCAGGTTTTTACCAAAACTCTCTACATCAGAACGTACAGAATCTGCAATCCCTACTAAACAATCGGTATCCCAATCTTCATCGGTGAATTCAGTTTGGAAGAAATGAAAAGCAAATTCCCTGCTGTCATCCCATTTTGCATCTAAAATCCCGAGGGCATGGCTGCGGTCTGATTTAATTCTTCCCACATTGTTTTTATAAAAACTCCACGACCACTGTCTCACTGCCAGGAATTCATGATTGGCCAGGGAAATAATCTGTTTTAAAGTGAATCTTGTGTCATCATTCACTTTTTTAAGCAGTTCGAAACCGAAAAGCTGATTTTTTCACACTGTTGGCAAAAATTAACCTTATGATCCATTTTACAGGAATCTTATCAATGGATTTTTCAACCATTTTTCCCAAATAATCTCTGAATAGCTGATGTGAATTTTCAAATTTTTGCTCGATCATCAACACATCAAACAATCTTCCGGTGGTAAGCTCCTGAATTTCAGATTGTGACTCAAACTGATCATTCAATGACAGAATATTTTCTACCACATCTTTATGACTGGAAGACAGCAATTGAAGAAGCTGCAACCAATGATTCCCGATTTCTTCTTTCGGATACTGCTTTAAAAGACTAATTCCATTTTCTCTGATAGACTCATTTTCATTGCTTAATAATAATTCAATAATTGACAATGGAATGTCTGTAACAGGATATTTCCTGGATTTGGAAAGTAAAATTTCACTGGCCAAAAACCTGTTATTATTCAACGGAGAAGTCAACAACTGAGCAATAATATCCCAGCTGATCTCAGAAAAATTAGAAGAAGCCGTTATTTTGAGTTTTTTGGTAGCTGCATCAGCAATTTTATCATTTTCTTCATTACTTTCCAGAGCAATCAATTGTATGATTACTTTTCCAAGCACTGCTTTTTGCCTGTCTTCTGATAAAGACGCTTTTTGAAGTAAATTATTGATGAATTCATTGGACTCTCTTCTTGAGTTCATCATCAAAATCGTGAGAAAATCTGTAGAAGAAAGAAAATAGTGTGTATTATTCTCAATATTCATTTTCGCCCAGTTTCTTGCTTTTTCATTTTCGGAAACCAGTACCAATGCTACAAAACTTTCATTTTGCCTTAGTTCTGTTTCTCTTTTCTCCAAAGCATCAAAACCTAAATTTTGAGGATATTTTGAAGATTTATTAAGCAGCAGAATCATCATTTCAGGTTCTATTCTTTGCAGTAAGTCTTTGTAATTCGCATGAACAGAAAGATTTTCATAAGCAAATTTCATAACCAGATCCATTTTTCCCTGCATCAAAAGCTGAATGTACGCTTCCGGCATTGCATCCCAAAATTCGGGATACAATTCAGGTCTTGAAAAATTTGATTCTGCCCCTATTACAAAGTTTTCCTGAATAGGCTGAGTAACAGTTTGCTTTTCTTTATTAGAGCCAAAAATATTTTTAAATGTACTGATGATATTATCTAATGCTCCCTGCTGTTGATTTTTCTCAGAAGAAACTGAACTTTTATTTGTTCCCGAGTCTACTTTTGTGACCTTGTTTTCCTGATAATAATAATCTGAGCTCCAGAATTCTTCTTTTTTAAGATAAAACTGAAGTTTCGAATCCATTTTACGGGTTGTATCATTCCCGAAAAGAATGCTAGTAAGCAGTAAAGACTGGTAACATTCAGGGAAATCAACTACAGTGTAATGATACCTGCTGCTCTGCCAGTCATAAGTTCCATAAGTACTTAAAGGTCTCCTGTTTGCAGAAGTGTAATCTGCATCGGAATACTGAATAAGAGCATTGACTGCAAACCTTATATATTCTTTTGCTTTATTTTGTTTTCCAAGATCTTTTAAATAGTAAAAACTATTCTTTTGGAAATAAAGTTTAGTGAAATTTGAAAATGCCAAGCGGCTTTCATTATTAGAAAGCTCTTTTCTTACGTTCACATACCCTCCGAACTGATAAAAGTATTGGTCCTGATTCCAGGATTCTTTATCCAAACTTGCCGTCCTATTGAATGCTGATGCTTTCTTTTCAAATAGAAATGCAAGCATTCCCAGAATCTGAGCATCATCCCTGAAACGGGCAAGCTTGTATATAGCCCGGATGCTTCTGAAATAAGGGGATTCAAATGGAATTTGCCACAATACATTTTCAATCACTTTAACCAGCGAAGGATAAGCTTTCGATAAAAGATAAAGGGAAGTCAGCTCATCTGTTTTTTCTTTTTGTCGAATTTTTCAGCATAATACTTTTTCAGGCTGTCATAGTCTCCTTTATCAATTGCATATCTTATTTCTGCAGGTAAGCTTTCCAGCAATTCTGAAACAATTTTTTCCAGTTCTGAACCTTCATTAATTGTCAAAAGAGCATCAAAAGCAACATTTCTGATGTATTGCTTATGTCTTGTACTATGTGCAATGCTATGAAGAAGTTCGGAAGCCTGAATTATTTTTAATCTTCTTATTGCAAAAACAGAAGCATAGAGCTGCATTTCATCCCCTTTTGTAGCCAATTTCAGAATATAAGAAGCAGCTTCTTTGATATCCATTTGGGCAGCTTTCCAGATGACGCGGGAGGTTTTCCATCCTGTTTTGAAAGAATTGATTCCTTGTGTGGCATCCTCCAGACGCTTCAGTATCACTCCTTCTTTAGAATCTACATTCAGCGTTTCCAATGAAGGAAGCTCTACGAATACTTCCACTTCAGATTGATATCCTTTATTTCTCTTTTCTTTTTCGAGTTGGTCAAAAATATGCTCTGCTTTTTCTCTGGAAACAAATTCAGGCGTTTTCGATCCTTCTTTCAATGCGGCTCCCCGTCTTCCATAACGGAAATTGACAATGAAAGCATCAGGATTGATTTCACAAAGATCGATTTCGTAAACTTTATCTGACTTTCCCTCGTGGAAAAAGAGTTTGGTTTGTTTGATGATTCTCATCTATCTTATGGCTTAAGATGTTGTTATTATGTGTTGGTTCAGGCTAAAAAATATTCCACCAATCGGTCTTGTCTTCTTTTGGTGTAATTATTTCCTCCTTCACTTCAGAAATTACGATTGTTTCTACAGCTTCAGGAATGGCTTTTCGAGTCTCTACAATCGGTTTACCGTGCTTGGCAATAATTGCATGTAATTTATCTTTGAAGGCTGATGCTTTGGAAGGATTTACCATGTTTACAAAATTGATATACCCTTCAATGGCATTGATCAGATGAAATGCTTTTCCCCAGGTTTGGTTCTGCCATCCATTGACTTCAATATTGTGTAAAAGCGCTCTGAATTTCCTCAGCTTTTGTCTCTCAACATTCAGTTTTTCATTCACCACAATTCCGGTCACTTTCTGCTGATGCTTATTTCTCATGATATGAAGCTTATCAGGATGAACTGTAAAATTTTCGTCGTTGATAACCTGTTTTACAAAATATAAAAGCTTATTAATATGATCTTCGTTGGCATGATCAGTAGAAAAAGTAAGATCATCTGCATAGCGTGTATACACAAACCCCAACTTCAACGCTAAGCCTTGTAATCTTTTATCCAGCTTATAAACAATAAGATTGCTTATTGCAGGACTGGCAGGAGAGCCTTGAGGTAAAAACCGGTCTCCTTTATGAATAAAATATTTAACACCATCAAGCGAAGCTTCTTCTGTATGAGCCTGCGTACAGACTAAGGCAAAAATAGTTGAAAGCTGTTCCGAGTATCCAAGCTTAGCAAATAAACCTTTCACTCTCTTATAACTGATTGATGGGAAAAAATCCTGAAGATCTATATTGATGATGATATCTTGACCCAGATGAGGTTCTGCGTTGGTAACAATTGATTTTTGAGCAGTGAAACCATGCACCATCTCTCCTACCGAGATCTTATTCAGAATATTTTCCAGAATCCACTGCTGGAAACTTTTCAGCTGTGGCTTTGGAGCAGAAATTTTTCTTTTTCCGCCTGATTTTTTAGGAATCTCAAAAATGTGGTAATGAGATTTTTTTGAAACCCTCCGGTGAAAGGCCAAATATTTTATTACTGAAAGGCTGAAGCCAGACTTTTGACTGAAATCTAATATATTTTCAAAGACAGGAAGCGAAAACTGAAACAGCTTTTCTGAATCAGAATCAGCTTGATGAAGTCCCTTTGAAACATTTTCACCAAGATAGATAACTTGCTGCTCTTGCAGCTGCTTCCAATGGTCAGCTTTATCCTGCCGTTTTTGTTCGTTTTTTTGTTTGGTAACTTCTCTTTTGGCTTTGGCTTCCTGCATCCGTTTTTTACGCATTTCACGAAGCATTGCTTCCTGATTGCCATACTTCTGGTCTTTCGCCAGTAATTCCTGTAATTCCTGCTGTAAGACGGCTTCTTTTTGGATCAGCTGTTCCGGCAGAGAAGGCGTAGATGTTTCCTGCCAGAAACCGAGCCTTTTCATTTCTTCCAAAATATAACTGTCTTTGGAAGATGCTTTTATGCGATCATAAATCTGTTGTCTGGTGAGACTTTGTGACATGGGTGTTTTTTTTATAAATAAAAAGCCCTACAATTGAATAGGGCTTTGTTTTGATATACCTTCGTATTTTCTAAGAACTATATCTATCAACTCCAGAAATGGTACTAGTGCGTACCTTTATTTTCCCGGAAAATGAACTGAAAAGGCACGCACTAGTACCAATTTCACCATTAAAGATAGTATGTAGTGCAGTATGCTAAGCAATTTTACAGCGATGACGAAACATCATCATTTCTTAAAAAGAAAAGCAAGGATCTATCTTTTCCAAATATATAAAAAAATTGATAATGGCATCAAATCTCATTGAAATTCTTTGCTTTTTTAGATGAACATTAAAACAATAGGGTTTGGGAATGTTTTAAAGGTATACAAATCAGGTTAAAAATATTTAAGCCGTTAAGAGTTTGTAAGGGATTAAGAAGAGCAGGGAGTATAGATAAAACTATTTATTAAGAACTTCTTTACTCATTTTTGATGAAACTTACCATTTCTGCCAGCTAAATTATTCTTAATGGTTTCAATTCTTTAGTATTTTTATTTACAAGTTAATATAGAGCATCAAAAAAGCGATGTGTTTCATTCAAGATTTTGAATTCAGTGATAACTTCTGAGATTGATTCGATTGATCCAACTTTTGATTCATTCTATACACTTAACAAGTTTTGAAAACCTGTTAGGTGTGGTTCGCTGCTAAAATTTATAAATAAAAAAAGTCCTCTATTTCTAGAAGACTTTATGCGATCCGGACGGGACTCGAACCCGCGACCTCCGCCGTGACAGGGCGGCATTCTAACCAGCTGAACTACCGGATCAATTTTTTTAAAGTAAATTGAGAAAACTTCTGCGATCCGGACGGGACTTGCTCTTATTTGAAAAACTCCCTATCCATAAGCTTTATATCGTTCTCTTATTTTTAGGTCACCGAATAGGTCACTTTTTTAAACAAGATTAAGATTGTTTGTTTTTACTGGTGCAAATATAGGTCTTTTTTTATTTTTCGCAAATTATTTTACTAAATCTCATAAAAAATCATTGTAAATACCAGAGTCTCAAACATAAAATTCTTAAATATTTTTACTCTTCAATTAAAATATATTGATTCTGAAATTCATTCATAATTATTTAGGCTGTTATATATTTAAATGTACCGATTAAAAAAAAACGAGTAATATTTTATTTTCAAGAAATTCAAGTATATAGGTGCCATATTTTACTTTAATTTTGCTATATATAATAAGAAATATTTTATAAAATATTGTGCTCATCAATGAAATTCGACAAACATTTTCCAACAGCTCAACTTAAACCGTACATCAAGTATTTTGTAGTGTCAGAGAATGAATTGGAAAATGAGTACAAAGTGTTTCCGTCTTCGGGATTGGTGATCGGTTTTCAATATAAAGGAAAACTTTCTGTTGTAACAAATAATAGGGAAAACAGACTGATAACGGCAGGAATTACAGGTATTTCTGATGGTTACAAAATATTCAAAAACTCGGCTCACATAGGAACTATTTTGGTGTATTTCACTGAAATCGGTTTTACACATTTTGCATCACATCCTGCCAATGAGCTTTTTAATTTAAGCCTTTCGCTGGACGATATTTTTAATAAAAACAGTGTTGCAGAAGTGGAAGAGAAATTGACTATGGCCATTTCCGACAAACAAAGAATCAAAATAGTTGAGCAATTTTTGCTATCTCAACTTAAAGATATTGAAACCGATAAATTAATTGTGGATGCGGTAAAACTTATCTATCAAACCAATGGAACTATCCGTATAAAAGAGCTGAACGAAAAGTTATTCATCAGCCAAAGTCCGTTTGAAAAGCGTTTTAGAAAAGTGGTGGGGACAACTGCCAAAAAATTTGCTTCTATTGTTCGTTTCAATTCCGTGCTTGACAATCTGAACGAAACAAAATCGCTGACTGAGATTTGCTACGAAAATAATTTCTTCGACCAAGCGCATTTCATCAAAGACTTTAAACAATTTACTGGCGATACTCCCGAAAACTTTAAACGATTCTTGTAAAAAAAACGATTTTTTACAATTGCACCTATTGTAGGTATCGCAACTTTGCAGTGTAATCATCAAGCAGAGTAATGAAGAAAACAGCTTTAAAATCAACAGTTTTTTTCATAGGTTTCAGCATTATGGTTGCGTGTAATTCAACAAATCGTTTAACAATTAAAAACAAAGAAAAAATGTTTACAGTAGAACAATTAAGAACAGCTCACAGCAAAGTAAAATCGGGTGCAGATTTTCCTGCCTACATTAGAGAAATTAAAGCAATGGGTGTAACTCATTATGAAACTTATGTTAGTGATGGGCATATTAATTATTATGGCACCGATAATTATGTTGCAAAAGTCCCCGCGAAATATGAAACAATAACCATCGCTGAAAATGCAGATATGGAAATGTTTAAAGCTGAATTGAAGGCTCATCAGCAAGGTAAAACAGATTTTTTAACATTTATAAAAATGTGTGCAGAAACAGGAATTGAAAAGTGGGAAATCTGTATGTATAAAATGACTTGTACATATTTTGACAAAGCAGGAAACGAAATTTTGTTAGAGGAAATTCCGCAATAAGATTTGAAAAAGAACGTTAGTCCCAAAATGAGCTAGGCCACTATACTATATATTTGGATGTAGCGAATCAAAAAATAAATCTTGTATATTCAAGTATATAGTTGCCGAAAATATTTTTACTAATCTCAGAAGTGTGTATGATTTCTTTTATCACTTTATTAAAATTTGCCTTGACGAAAAGCAGCTTAAACAATATCCGGGAACAGATTCGATAAATACCTTAGTAAGCTATGCTAAAAAACCAAATAATGCCAACAAATTACCGTCTGAAATAATAAGGTATTTGGAATATATTCAATCAGATTTAGACAATATTAAAAAAATCCGGGACAGTATTATTCACAAAGGAAAAGATATAATGCTGACTAGAGATTCCAGAATACTCTATATGAGCATGAATATCAAAGACTTATTTTCCAAAGACAACCTGTCGCCCAACATTTTAGAAGAAGAAAATCTTAACTATGATGTTGAAAAATACCTTAGTAAAATAATAAAAACGACATTTAGGAATATTGAGATATTAGGCGATGTTATTTACTCCGAATTACATCAAAATGAAAATTATAAATGGGGACTCTATGCCATCAGTAATTATTGCATAGATGAATTTAATGAATTTCTAATTTTGAAACTGAACGAAAGTTTTTCAAATCGATTTTTAAGGGAAAATTTAAATCGTCTGTTTTTTTCTTTCTAAATGATTAAATAAAATATTAAGTTCGGTAGACTTGCTTATTCCTGGATTTCCAAGTAAAACAATTCTATTATTTTGGCCTAAAATATCATATAAAGTATTTTTACTTTGCTCATCAATCAACTGAATTTCTGAATTATTCTTTTGAGTTTTTATATATCGTTGTTCGTAGTACATTGTATTTATTATTCGGGTAATAAATTTACTCTATATTAATAAAGTATTCTAAATTTTCTAGAATAGCCTTCTGTTAAAATTTAGCGGTCATTTGAAAGCTAAGAACTGTATTCATTATAAATATGTCTTTTTTTTTAGAATCACATAATAGTTTCTGAAATAACCACACTATTTATTACTTTCATAAAAATATTTAAAATCAATTAAGAATTGGAGAACTTTCCACCCAAATTTATGCTAAACATCTGTAGATACAAAAGTCTTCATATTTAAGATTATTTAGCTAATGTTAAGTGTATTTATTGCATTGCATAATACTTTTTCAAATGAGTTAATGTTGGCTTTTAATTGAATTCACATCACTATTTTTAATATCTTTGGATAATAAAAAACTATTATGATTCTGATTGATTGTCAAAATCTACATAACTGAACGTTTTACTAATACTCATAATTGATGGCTCATAAATTCGTTAAGGAAGACATTTCTGTGACTGAGAAGTTTATAATGAAATTTTCGGAAATGTATATTAAACAACGATCTGAAACTAAATTTGAATATGGAAAAATTGATGAAAATTTATTATTTCAGAAACATGGTTTTGATAGTACTCAACTTAAAGAAGTCATTAAAAAGAATTCAGTCGCTAAAGATTTAATTAGAGAAGCTGGTAAAATACACAAGCCCGTAATAACTGATATTTATCGAAGCGACCTAGGTGAGCTACTTTTGACCTACTATTTCGAAGATAAGTTACCACCTGAGGAACGTTTTACTATCCCTTATAAAAATATCACTAACAGAGAATTAGCCGCTCAACCAGGTAGAGGGCTTGATGCGGTTGGATACCGTATTAATAAAGATAGAATTAGTCTTATGGTTGGTGAAGGTAAGGTATCAGCCCAGAAGAAAAATCCCCCTTATGTAGTAGATTACAACGATGATTCTATTTTTAATACCCAAACAAAATTTAAGAATAATCGTGATCTCCTGGTTAACAGATTATCAGATTATACTCGAAATCTCACTACCGAGGCGGCAGAAAAAATTGGATTAGTGCTACTTTTATTAGAGTTTGGCAAAGATGCTGATTTTGATCTTGTTTTTGGGTGTGCCTTGATACGCGATGCATCATGTGTTAAAATCAATGAGGATTATGGTAAATTTTTCACACAACAAACCGATTTCGACCCACATAACATTACATTTTGCGTCTTAAATTTCAACAAAGAGATTACCAAAACAATTGATCTTTTTTATGAAAAAGTACAAGAACTTTGTAAAGCATAAAAATGAAAGACATTTTACAATACGTTTTACATGATGATGAAATTCGATCATATGTACAAGATCGAAAACTTGCCTTTTTAAAAGGTGAGCTTGGCTATTCTATACCTAACAACACACCAGATATTGATCGAAAGATACTTAAAATAGAATATTTATTACTGAATAAAGTCTTAACAGATTATACCGAATCAATAGAAGATTCTCTTTATGATATAGCATATTCACTTTTAAAATCATATGATATAAAAAGTGAATATTTTATCGATCTATTTGAAGAGTTTTTTGGTTTGATTAGTATAGACCCATATAGCTTATATTATTTTTATATCGCCTCACTAGGTCTTAAGGGTGATAATACAATAAGGGTTAGACTTGATCTTAAGGAATATATTGCTAAAGATTATGATGAATTTGAAAATTGGCAGGAGATTGTTTCAAATAAAACTTTTGAAGCCTTTATCTTGCTGGTAAGAAAAGATAATGGCTATGCTGATATTAGACATTCATTGGAACTTATAGCAGATTTAAAGACATCACAAAAAGAATTTGAATCAGAATATTTAAGGCAAATACATGACTATCCCGAAGAAATAGAATCCGCAGAACTTCTTTTGGGGTGGTATCATATATCTAAAACAATCACTGAAACTGCCGATTACCTTACTATGGGATATAGTTATAAAGGTAAATTGGAAAGTGAGATTAGAATTCATTCCGAGGTAGCCAAAAAGTTATTTAGTAATTATCCTAAGCTCCAAAGTATAGTCAATATAATGGAGTACAATTTAATTTTACTCCAGAATAACTCAATTTGGTACTCCACGGATGCTATTCAAATCAAAAAACTTAAAGATTTTTGTATTGCTAAAAGCCAGTCAGAAAAGGCAATAATAGATCTATTGCCATCACAAAGGGATGCAATCAATATGAGTCTGTTAGATATTGCAGCCAGCGTAACTGTTGTTGAAATGCCAACCAGTGCAGGAAAAACACTTTTAGCAGAGTTTAATATAATTGTAACAAAGGCTTTAAATAGTGATTCTAAAATTGTATATGTTGTTCCCACAAGAGCGCTAGTGAATCAGGTTTATTATGATCTAAAATCTGATTTTGAAGGTCTGAATTTCTCAATTGAAAAGACATCTGGGGCTATAGAGGTAGATCCTTCTGAAGAAGCATTACTGCAGGAGCGAATCGACATTCTGGTATCTACACCAGAAAAACTTGACCTTTTAATCAGAAGAAATCATCAATCTGTCAGTGATGTAGCACTATTTGTTATTGATGAAGCTCATATGATACAGAATGGTAGCAGAGGCACACGCCTTGAATTACTTTTAGCTATTTTAAAACGTGAAAGACCCAGTTCAAAGTTTATGTTTCTTTCACCTTTTCTAAAAGACTCTGCTTCAACAATTGCGGACTGGATGGGTGGAAATAAGATTAAAACCCCAATTAGGATAAATTGGAAACCAGCTGAAAAGCTTTTAATAGGAATTAAACAAAAAGGTAATTTCAAGAAATTCGAACAAACACTTTTACCTTCCGCCTACTCTCTTCTGTCAGACGAGAATAAATTAGAAGATGTAGAATTGGATTTTGTACTTACGGGTCAACCTAAAGAAAAATACATAGAATTTACTGCAAAAAGATACGGCGCAGCAAACAAGTCTATATTATACCTGTGCCAAGGTTCTGGCATGGTAGATAAAAGAGCAGAGTTCCTTTATAATACATTACCAGAAACCGAGGTTTCGGATTCAATCGAATTAGTAAGAAAATTTATTATCGACGAGGTTGGAAAGGAGACCATTTTAACAAAAGTTTTAAAGAAAAAAATTGCCCTTCATCATGCAGGCTTATCTGATGAAACTAAACTATTAATCGAGCATTTAATACGCAAAAAAGAAATTGAACACATTTTTGCAACAAGCACACTTGCTGAAGGTGTTAACTTTCCAGTTTCTGCAGTTTATTTTGATTCATATCGCAAAGGCGATACAAAACTTTCCACAAGCGATTTCTGGAATATTGCTGGTCGAGCTGGTAGGACATTAGTTGATAATTATGGTAAGTTAATATTTCCGTTTAACTCAAAAGGCAATATTGAAAGTGCAAAATCTTTAATTCAGGAAAGTTCTAAGGGTATTGCCAGTATGCTTTTAGAATTAATGATAAATGCCGATAATATTCTTGAAGCACTCGGAGCAGTCGAGAGTCAAATTTTCAAGCTTGCATACAAATACTCAAACTCACTGGAGCCATTGGTTCAATACTTAATCCATGTTCTAAATCACTCCGGAAATGAAAGTGTTTTGGAAATTAGTGACCTATTTAAAGATAGTCTCGGATATTATCAACTTGAAAGTTCTGACAAGCAAAAATTCATTGATATTTGTAAAATGATTTATCTTGAGTTACAGGAAAAATTTAATCCTGGAACTTTGAGCTTTGCTGACAAAACAGGGTTTTCAGTTCCTTCGGTATTAGAAATAATGAAAGATGAAAATCGTAAAAACCCGGCAATTGCAGCTCCAGAAAGCTGGAATCCAGACAATCTTTTTAATTTCAGAACCGATTATCTTAAAGAAAAAATCAAAGTTATTGCAAAATTAAAAGAAACTGGCTTAGGCACCGACTCACATAGCAACACATTTAATGAAGAGGCAGTAGCCAAAGTACTTATTAGCTGGGTAAAAGGTGATCAGTTATTTGAAGTTTCGTCTCACCACCCTACTTTTGCAAACAATACAGATGAGGCTGATAGAATAAATACCTTTGTAAAATATATTAATAATACAAGATTTAAAGCTTCTTGGGGGTTAGGCGCACTTGAAGGAATTGTAACAAGCAACAGTG
This sequence comes from Chryseobacterium capnotolerans, assembly GCF_021278965.1. Classification (NCBI taxonomy): domain Bacteria; kingdom Pseudomonadati; phylum Bacteroidota; class Flavobacteriia; order Flavobacteriales; family Weeksellaceae; genus Chryseobacterium; species Chryseobacterium capnotolerans. The sequence continues at coordinate 3,448,587 of NZ_CP065589.1, forward strand.
ATGATCTTAATGATAATTCATATATCCCCTCAATGGTCTATTACGGGGTAGATACTGAACAGGCATTATTAATGCGTATGGCAGGAATCCCACGAAGACTTGCAAAGTCTATATCTAAAATTATTCCTAAAAACGAGACATTAAGCCTAACACAAATTCGCTCCAAAATAAGCAATTTAACAACGGATGAATGGCAGTCGGTTGTGCCGGTTGGTTCTCGTCTCAATGGTGAAGATTGGAAAAGACTGTCTGAAATTTTAGTCAAGTAAAAATTCAACTAAAGCAATTTCATCATTAACTTATTACCTTACTTATCTTTTTCGGTGCTTAATACATTAATAACAGCTTTAAATATAGCAGTACCATATTTCACTTGACCTTTCAAGAAACAAGGTGGGCTCATACGGCATATGCTTCGAAAGATTTTTCTGCTGAAGAATTTCAGAGTTTGTATCTAAAAGGGATATAAATATAATAAATACTTATTATTAAAATGACTTCAATTGGATTATTGGGGTCATTTTAGAATATCGTTAATAATGATTGAAACTACTGCAAAATTTTCTCTTCCTCCAATTATAATTTATGTAATTGAATTTAATCAAAAACTAATTCCAACTATTAGATAATTAGTTTTTAGTTGATAAAATCTAGGTGTATTAATTATAAGATAGTAAATTTAACTATTTCGTCAGGCTAATCAAACTAATAATTTGATCTAATTTAAATAAGACAAACTCCTAGATTGTTTATTCTAATACTAGCCCAAAGAAATGTAATAAATATTAAGTCGGTAAATCAATATAGAATTATTATATATAATCATCTATAAATCAACAAAGTCATAAGTGATTTTTGTGCTATATTTTTCGTCGATACTATGGCTATCTTTAATTTTCAAATTTTGCCGTAAAATAACTGCCAATTTTAAATCTTTTTCTCCGAGAAATTTGTTTAAATAGCCCTTATCCATCATTAAATAGCTATTATAGGGTATGGGCTCCCCGAATTGGCTTGTATCATTGAAGTTATATAAGAAATCACCAAAGAAAGCAACCATATTATTTCTATTATCCTTAAATTGAATTTTGTTGGATATACAATCAAGTTCTAGATGATCCATCAAAGTTGGAGAAAGTAAAAATATACCATCATTCATTCTATAATACTGCCATATATTGCCTGGAAAAACACGTGTATGTTTCACTAAGGGTAAAACGAGATCTACTTCATTCGTTCCAGTAAAAATCAGTTTGCCCTCATAAAAACCGTAATATTCTGGATATTCATTATAACTATCCCAAACTCCTCTATTTTCTAAGTCGTCAAACAACATCTCAGGATCAAGATCAATATCATAGTTTTTAGGTATAGCAATAGCTATAGATTTAAATTGACAAAAAACAGTAGATCCATAAAATGATTTATCTGATGAGTAAGTTGCATTATAATATAAAGGAAATAATATATCTGAGTTTTTGAACCAATTAATTAAAAGCTGGCTATAATTCTGATGTAAATCAAAAGATCTAAAATTTTCAACATTTAATGAAAACCACCATTCTGGCCGGACTTCAAGATTAATTTTCAAAATTGAGTAATCAACCGGTAAATTTTTTAATGTTAACTGCCATAGATCAAAAAACTCAATTCTTTTTAAATTATATAAGGCATCGACAACATGCATAAAAGTTGATTTTAGTATATCTCCAAATATTGTTGTTCGACCAATCATTAAACTATATCTAGAAGTTGCAAAACTATCATCTCGGCTATAGTCGTATTTTAGGTCAAATTGAGTGCAGTAATCTTCATATTTTGTACACCATATTTTCCATATAATAAAAGAATCACCTACTTTACGCTGTAAATAATCTAGAAATCCAATATACGCATTTGTTAGATTATTATTAATTATCTTTCTAAAAGCTTCTTCATCTAAACTTGTATTTCCTGAACTTAAATATGATAACAGGGGAACATTTAATTTCAATTCAAATTTTAAAATTCCAGCAATATTTTTCAATAATAAATCCGTTGCCATGCATCTTATTGAAAGCAAGGAATTAAGAGTTTCTTGTGTTAAAAATTTGAAAGTTAAAGATTCGGAGTCCTGTAGAGAATTAATAAGTATTATTAGTCCTTCACAAGCTGCATTTTCTAAATCCTGAAATTTTAAATATTCAAAAAATACTTCGTGACAACATCCATCATTGTCATTCTTCAATAAGTTTGTAACTCCCTCTGCAGCTTGTGCTCTAACTATAGGGCTTAGCCATGTTAATCGCGCCATTAAAATATCAAAATTTGACACTTCAATTGGCTCAATAAGTGTTTCAGCTAAATCGAGCTTTACATTAGGGAATATATGAGGCAAAAAATCTAAATAATCCTGCGTTACATTTTCTGCTTTTTGTAGCCTTCCACAGTCCATATGAAATTGAGTACTTTTGGGGACAGGAATTACATAATCCTTCTGCAGTCCATACCTCAAACCAGTGTTTGTAACACTTTTTTGATAATACTCCTCTATTCTTTCAGGAAAAAAATCAATAATATTTCTCCATCTTTTTCTGGATTCAGCGATATTCCAGCGATAACTCGGTGCCCATACACCACCATTTGAACTCGCCCAACAAATACATAAAAAAGCAAACTCCCTATCAATTTCATAAGAAATTTCATAGATCAGATCTAAAAGATTTGCCGATATCGTAGAAAAACTATCATCAATGATCTCTTTTAATGATACTACTACTTTCTTCCTATCATTTGGATACTTGTGGAGTCGAGAAGTTATCCAAGATTGTAGAAAATAAGAATCATCATAATTTAATCGCCTACCGTTAAAATTTAATGTCTTGGACATATAATTTTTCAAATTCTCAGGAGTAATTTTTATAAGTTTTTGATCGATTTGTTTGTTGTCATTATCTTCTCCTTCTTTCTCTTCCTCCTTTTCCGGAAAAAGTCCAAATTTTAGTTGCAAGCTCTCAATAACATCTTGAACCGAAGATTGTTCTTTTTGAAGTTTACAAAGTGTTTGAAAGTGTGGCCCTATAGCCGTCTTCCCAACAGCCTTGGCAATGGGCTCCTGGAAATCTAGTGTCGATAAAATATCATCAAAGATATTTTCAACCATTGTGTAATCTCTCATGTTGATATTGTAAAAAAATAAATTGTACAAAAGCTGGGGATTAACCTTTGCCAAGAGATCACAGAAATAATTCATAAAATGGCGGGTCTCATCACCGTCAGTTAATGCTTCGATATTAAAGACGTAAGGAAAAATCTGCAATAAGAAATTGTTGGATTCCGATGATCCTGCTTTGATGCAAATTTCAATACTTTCTAAAATATTGTAAAGTAACATATCCTTATGATGACCGTATGCTAAAATATTAGAAGCTGCATTTTCGAGCAACGGCCTGACATTATTTTGATTCCCGAAATCATATGAGAGTTGAGCCATGTCTGTTAGAAAACTAGCGATTTCAGGAAAGGGAAACATCTCATTATTATTTTGGATTTCAAATTCAATATATCTTTCAACTTCATCTCTGTTAACAGATACAATCTTAGAGTTGATAATCTCCAACAACGATGCTTTGTTATAGCGCTTCGAATTACCCAGACGTAACAATTGTTCATAATTAAGTTCTGATGTAAATTGGTTCTTTTTATTTATTACAGCGCTCAGCCAGATAGCCAAATCAATAAAATAAGGAATACCAATTCTCTCATAATCATAAATATCATGATCTTTATTAAAATGTAGTTTCCTGAGGTTTTCTATAAACTTCAAAATGACTAAAAGGTCAATTTCAGATTTTTCACGGAATGCTTGCGAGAAAAATTTCCCCAGATTAAAAATACAAACATCTAGCTCAGACAGCCACTTAGAAGAATGATTACATTTGTATTCAAAATTGAGATCATTGATACAATTGATAAAAGAAAGAAGTACATTGGTTTTGATGAATTGTTTCACTAATTTCTCAGACGAATAATTGTTTATTTTAGGGGGTGGAGAATAATATGAAAATGCAGATTTGAAATTCTTTATATTTTCGCCATATATGATTTTATACAATGAAAAAAATAGGTTATCCTCTTTTGCCAACAATTTTTGAATATGTTTCTTCCACTTGCAATCACTCAGGTTGCCTTTCAAATCATCAAGTATCAGTAGTTCAGCCATCGCTATTTTCTCACTTTTCTCTAACTTCGTTTTAAGTATGGCATCAATTAAATGAAGAGGTTGTTTAGGGAAATCCAGCAATTTCTGAAGATAAAATTTAAAAAGATGCGATGCATCTTTTTCCTCATCACGAAATTGTTCTATAAAATTAAAAACCCGAGATGTGGAAGTAGATTCAAAGTGTGCTAAAATCTCTAACCAGCACTTGGCCACTTTAATTGTATCGTAGCGATTTTCTGTAAACAATTCATTAACCCTGTTAACGGCATCATCAGGAATTGTGTTGACAATGCCGGTTGCTTTGAGTGCTATAAGCATTTCCTTTAACTGATAATCAGTTAGAGTAGAAAAATTAGGATACTTAGGACGAAGAATTTTATTATTCTTGAACGAGGTCAACCAGAGATTCCGAATTGATTCCGAAAGGTTATCACTGCGATTTTTAAATAGGCCATATATAAGAGAGAAATAAATTATTTTTTGATCAACGTTATTTTCAAAAGCGGCCTTTGAAGCTAGATAAAGAATATTTTCAATTATTTCTTCATCTTTACTATCTAAATAATGTTTAATAACCCATTCGTTATCAATTGACAGCAGGAGTCCTGGATTTCCAAGATAGTATTCAACTTTAGGTAATTCCGACCAGCAAATTTCTCTTTGTTCGGCCTCATTCAGCCATTCTTTTACAATTTTATATAACTTTTTCTTTTGTTCCTTCAACTCTTTTTGCTGTTGGATAAATACCAAAAAACTATTGTGATATACAGAAATCCCTGATAGCTCGAACCTAAACAAATGACGTATTTGATTGAGATTCTCCGAAATTTCTTGAGGATATTGACACAGGTCTGCTGCTAGAGAAAAAAACTTGCTCCTCCTGCAATTTAAAGTCTAAAACAGTTAGTGCAAAAGCCATCGTTTTTGCTAAAATAGTAAGCTGTTGCCAGAGCGCCTGATAATACTCTTCTATTTCATTATTGTAATGAGGAATAGTATCAAGATCATATCTTGAAATTCCTCTTCCATTATTTTCTATGGAAGTCAAAACATATCTTAAATGAAGAGGATTTCCTCCAGTTACCTGTATGAGCTTTGAAACAATTGAATCAAAATCGTAACTTAAAAGTTTATAATCTTGAGGGAAACTTTTGCACGCAATCTTTTTAACACTATCTCGCTTAAGGCCTTTGATTTCAATCCACTCATCTTTCGGAGCAAGCTGGCGAATCGAATTTGGGAAACAATGCGTCGCAATTTCCTGCGTTCCAAGAATCAACCAGTATCCTTGCTGAGGGAACAAAACTTCATTTAAAAAGTCAATCAGTTCATTTTGGCTATTTCCTTCTCGGATAACGTGATCCAAACCATCAATAATTAAAATAAATGACCTCCCGACTTCACGGCAATAGGAAGCTACCTGATCAATAAATTCTTTAAGCTGAGTCCCTGCAGTATTTTGTTCCCCTAACGACTTTATAATATCATTATCCTGTTTTTTGAATTCTGCTTTCAACCCTTCAATGACCCTTTCACTATTGAGTCTATCAGCATAAGAAACATCCTTAGGATTAAGATGATAATGATGTCTGAAAACTATAGCACCTTTCTTTTCCAACGACGAATACAATTTTGACAGATAAGTACTTTTTCCACTTCCCGGTTTTCCTACAATCACTTTTATTCCCCCTTCAACAGTACTGATATCCCGCAGAAGAATTTGGTGAATACCTCTGTCAAAAAACTCAAAATCAGTGGGAACATTGAAATTCTGATTAAGAGGTCTGGGGTTATCCCATTCCAAAAGATTACGTATAATGTCCAGAGTAAAAATGGTAGGGAATTTTTCAGAACCTTCATCTCCAATAAAGAGCAATAGGTTGTTTACGCCACCTTTCGTAACTTTTAACTGCTTATAAAGAATATTTCTAAGTGTATCTTCTAAACATCTTTTATTAGGATGGCCGAACTGAAATTCAAAATTTTCAAAGAAAGATAATGCATCTGAAGGATTAGAAAAATATGATTGTACAACAGCAAAGAATTCATGCTGATATTCTTTGACTTTTCCAAGATCAATATTTCTATGAACTATGCAGTCTTGAACATTTTTGTCCGGATTCCCATTGGTGATGAGGGAACAATACTTTCTTTCTTGATTAATTGCATGAAACGAATTGATCCATTTGTTCAATCCTTTATCAATGAGTTCGTCGAAAGTCCAAAGATCTGTATCTGGATTTTGTTTATGTTTAATCTGGTAATATTCAACCGTTCCATCCTTCCTTGTCGCTACAATATCATCGATTGCAAAATGCCTGATTTGAACATCATCAGGTTTATACTGCACACGAATATTTTCATACTTTTCAGGATCAAGCAGCCAATCTACAATTAGCTTTAACGTAAAAAGATCTTCGTATTTATAACCACTTCTTATCGAACTATTTGGATTAATTTTCATGAATAAATTCAGATTAACTAATATTAGAATTAATGATTCCCACTACAAAAGATTCCTTATCTTTTACTTTAAACTCATAAAATGTTCCTACTTCGATATTCAAAGAATTTTTAATAAGAGTAAGAGCTTCATCTTTATCCATTGGCGTCTGTTTACGGGTAAATGTCCAATTCTCAGGTTCCTCTTTATAGATTACTTCGGCTTCTTCATTCCGAATTGATTCTACTTCAATTTTTAATACCTGATTGAACCCATTTTCCAAAGTCCGGTATTCCATCTCAAAAGCTTTCTCAAAATCAGCAATTATAACTTTATTGGTGATTTCATCACTTTGACTGATATAGACCTCTACACCTTTGTAAGTTCCCATAAAAACTTATCTTCCCTCCTATCTGGAAAATCATATTTTCTCTTAAAGTCAGGATTGTTAAGAAACTTTTGATCTTTAAAACTGTACGCAGCAGGAAGTAAGATAATTGAGGGGCTGATTTCCTTTAATTTGAGCTGTATAAAACATTCTTCAATCAAATCTGTGATATTGTCCTTTGTAATAAAATAAGCTTCTTCAGAAATAACCGTACTAAAAAAATCGTCATCAATCCATCTGGCTGCCCGACCACCAAAAATATCAATATTGTATATTGTCTGATAGTTCTCCTTTACAAACATTATCTTGCTATTTTGGAAAAAAGTTCTAAAACCGATAAAATTTTCAACAGCTTTATTTTCTTTCATATTCTTTTTTGACAAAAAGATAGCATTAAGGCTTGAATTAGCTTCCCATGATTTTGCGACATTAGCTTTGAAGTCTTTAATTTTTTCTGGGTCTAACTCCTCAGAAGCTATAGCTTGATCTTTTGCTGTGACGCTTTTATGCAGGAGGTTCTTAAAAAAAACATTTATTTTTTTACATCTGGCTTCAAACTCCTTCTTTGAATCTAATTCGAGTATTGACTGCCACTTATCAAAATCTTTATCAATAATTTTAATAAAATCCTTTATTCTTTCATACAAAAAAGGAATATCATTAAGCTGCCTGACATCTAAATTCTGGGTATCAAAATATATATCTTTGACTCTAAGTATATCGAAAACAAATCCAAATGTCAACCAATCATTAGAATTAGGAGGGCTATACGTTTTTTCTAAAGGTCTTTCCTTATAATCCCATACACTCCATTCAAAATAATTATAGTTTGGGTTATTTCTCAAAACAAGAATATCTCTAAGTAAATCTGAGTAATCTTTTTGAATCCTCAATTCCTTTAAAAAGATCACTGTTGTTTCAATTGGGTTATTTCCGACACTATAAAGAAAAATCGTCCAATATCGCAGTCCTAAGATAACGTGCCTTTTGTATTCATCAAAAAGTTTAACGTGCTTATACAATTTTTCCTTTTTTTCGATGCCTTCATCATTAGTTGTCAAATTCCTTAATTCAAATTTTAATTCATAATAGCTATTTTTTTTCAATGCATCAATATTATCAAATTCATTGAGTACATAGCTGAAAAATGTTTTATCACCATTACTAATCATTGAATATATTAATCTGTTAAAACTGTTGAATGTGGAATACAAAAAATCATTGTTCAAACTTAAATTAGATTCATTGATTTCCTCAATATCGGTTTTCTTATACACTAAAAAAAAAAGTTATAATTTCCTTTAACTGTTTTGCGGAGGTTTCAACAGCATATCTGAAAAATTTATGAAACACTATACTTTCTTTACTTTTCGCAAAAGAAATGTAATAATAGGAAGCAGGAAAGTTGACATACTTATTATAATTTATGAGAGATTTATTTTGAATACTAACCACCAACACATCTACAACAAATCTATTTAGAACCTTAAAAGTTTCCAGACTGTTGTTCTCAACAGTTTTTTCTATAGATGCCCAGATTGTCTCCTCAATTCCATTAGTTATATCTGACGGATCGTTAAATATTCTCATTTTGATGTTGCATTTGAAGTTTATATAGTTCTATGAAGGCACTTAAAGGTTGAGAGAGGCTTTTATGTTTGCTTTCTTCAGCAAGTTGTAATATTTTGCTATCAAATTCTTTTCTATAATCGTCCGAAACTTCTTTCAGTACAGCTTTCTTTGAAGTATAAAAACATCTTTTCAGCAACCATTTTTTTAATCCTTCATATTTTTCTGCTTTAAAGCTGATAGGATTTAAACTTTTGACATTTACCAAATCACCAAGTGTTAATACATCATATTCTTTTATAAAATCAGTTTTCACTAAGACTTCTAGAATTGCGAGATTAACATTTTTTAAATATCGATTTTTAGTATTTGATTCCTCCGTAAATAAATCATCATTAGTAACATTTTGGGCGCTAAATAAGATGTCCAAATTCATATCATTAGTTCTTCTTTTCAGACCTCTTTCCGACATGAATTCCTGATAAATTTTAGAACTATATTTTTTTAAGAGAATAGTTTTAAGATTATTTTTAGCCTCTTTAATTAATTCTTTTGACAGCATAGAATTAATTTCCTTTTCATTTGTGTAGTAGATGATATTTCTAAAGAGTATACCTATTAATACTAAAACAAAAAGAGAAAGATAAGTACCCGCAACTACCGATTTAGAAAACGGATGCTGTGGAATCGTATCCCTGAGTGTAGATAAAACTATAAACCAGAATATAGTTGAAAGGGTCAGATATATAGTTAAATATAGAAGCGATTTTTTAAATAACAGTTTATAAGTTGTAGGAGATTTAACGGCAAGGTTATTTATTAAAAATCCTACAACTACAAGTGAGATACTAATGATTGTTGCAATATTAGTTGTTCTCTGGTCAACCAATATATTTAAAGTTTTTTCACTGATTGTAATGACATTTAAAAATTCACAATTAAATACTGCAGGAATGGCAAAGCATATCCCGACTAATAAAAAAATCACGTACCAATTATTTCTATTGGACAGAAAATCGGAAGATTTTCTGAAGTAAGTGCCCCTGCGATGGTCAAAAAGTTGAGAATGGTCTTTCCGTACCTTTTCAAATGCTTTACCATAAAGCCCAAAATACTTATGCATAAAATAGTGTTTAATTATAAATTTTACAAAAGACGATCTGTTGATAAGCAAGGACTGAAAAATACAGTCATTAGACAGTCTAAATGTAAAATCTTTACATGGTTGAGTTTCTACCAAAGATAATTAAAAACTATTTTATTTTTATATGGAAATCCATAATGGTATTACTTTATAATATTTATGATATAAAATCAACAGACGGCTTTAGTATTGAAAAATACACCTGTTTCAATATAAATTTAAAGTTCATCAGGTTTTGCAATTCCAATATTTTTTAACATAACTTCTTCATAATTAGTATTAAAAAATTCAATTTTATTAAACAGATGTTCCAGACTGTCAATAGGAGTTGCAGTTGGAGAATCGAAAAAATAATAGGCTTTTAGAATTTCAGAATAAATTTTTCCCAGTATATCTTTAGCAACTTTAATTAGTTTAGAAATTTCCTCTATGGTCAAAATACCTAAATATTTTTTGTATTCCTGATCATTATGTGCATATACTTTATTCCTAAGATCCCGTAATTTTTCTATTACAACTTTTGATTGTTTTAAAATCAAATTAACATCTTTAAATAATTCTTCTGATATTTCTATTGATTCATACTTCTTTCCGGGATTAAACCTATTCTTTAAAGAATAGAAGGAATAGTAATCATCTGTACTTGGGCTATATAGTTTGAAAAGTTCAATAATAGTAGTTCGAAAGAAATTAACCTCAACAAATCGAAAGAAGTGATTCGACATCCGTTCGCGATTAATTAAATTAAATTTATTATGATTTTCATTATTAAAATAACGTACTACATCAAAACTAGCTTTAGCGTTTAAGATGATATGGCACATTACCTCTAGTTCTACTGATAACTTTTTTTCCATTACATTATCTAAATTTATTTAGATGATTTATATTTTTACTTATGAGAAAGAGTTTTTATTGCACTAACAGCTGCTGAACCATAAATCTGGTCATCCGTTAACTCAAATAATAACTCAATATCCATCTCATTTCCAAATTTTTCTACTAAAGAAATAGAGTACATTAATATTTCATTTTGTTGGCTGTGTAAATAAATTGTTTTTTGTGAAGCTGGATTTTGAATGGAATATCGAGCTAGCGTTAATATTCTTTTTTGGAAATAATCATAAATTGTATTAATTTCCTTATTTTGAAAAAGATTGCTCATTTTATATGAATATAAAGCCCTGTGAACTTGCCTAAGTAAATCAATCAAGAATTCGCTTTTTTCTTGAAATAATAAATTTAATAAATTCTCACAATTCTCAATCCTGCTTTCTATTTTCAAGTCAACCCTATTAAGCCAGTAGAATATTTTTCCACATGCATGAATAAGAATATCTACTTCATTTTTTTCACTTTCCCTTAAATCGTATAAGGAGAATTTGTAAATTCCCAGTAAAATATAACTCGTGATGCAACAACTCATTGTTTCTCGCGGCATGGAAGATGTGGAAAGAGGTTGATCAAAGAACTTTTTTAGATAATGACAACAGTCTTTTCCTAAAACATACTCAGCTTGCATCAACAGACTCATTCCAAATAAATCAAAATTAACCCCTTTCAAAGCCATTGTATAAAAAATTCTAATTTCTTTCTCATTTAATTTTGAGATGGCGAGACCGAAAGCATTTGAATAAGGATGATCAAATTGGCAATGGTAGATCCCATATACTTCTGTACAGTATTCTTCATTATCTGAATCTTTTAGGAATTTTTGTAAATCTGTATTTACAGTTTCTTCATAAGCGATTTCATCATCTTCCAAAGCTCCTATTTCTGATAATGAATCAAATATCATGCTTGACATAAAAACATTATCAGCATCACTATGAATTTCAGAAAGGCTTTCGATTAGTGCTTTTTTTTGAATGTTACCCTCATAACAAAAGGCAACTTTTTGCAAAATTTCTATTTTTAAGTGATAAGGTTTTTTCTTCCATTTATTTTTAAGAATATCACTGATAATCGGAAATAATAATTTTAACTTTTCATCACGCCATCTAGATAATAAAAGTAGCAAGAGCAATTCTCCATCGCTAACATTACCCTTTTTTACTACTTGATCAATCTGTTCTACAGAAATTCCATCTCCATCATTAAATGCCATAAAACCAGAATGAAGTGTCTTAAATAAACGTGATACTACTGGTCTAGGACCCCTACTTCCAAAATAATCTGCAAAGCAAAGAGAAAATCTTGTTGAGAAAAATTTATTAGAGCTTGCTTCTTTTTCTGAAATTATTTTTTTTGGATTACTACAAGTCTGATTCATTATTCGAACTATTCCAAGCATTTCTTCAAAGAATAGACCCTTTGCTAAAAGTTCCGGTATTGTAAGAACAAAAGAAAGTTCTTGAGACTCCCATTTAAGAAGGGATTCTTCCGACACGATAACTGGACAATTTTTATCGTCATATAATATAAATTCTAAATTTTTACTTTCAGATTCCAATTTAGAAATAACCTTGTCGAGTTTATTCTCACCCCACTGCTTCGCCAACTGACCGCACTCACCCATGACAATATCATAGATCATCTTTGGTTCTTCTATTATTTCGAGTACTTTCAAAAGTGTAGTTCTATCTTCTATACTTCCTAATATTAAAAGTTGCTTGTCTTTATTCTTAGGAAGCATCGTTTGATTAGCAAGAGATTTTGAACTTACACTAAAACGGCTAATACTGTCAGCTATAAAAAAGTTTAGTAATATTTCATGTGAAAAACTGAATCTATCAATTTTTTGCTTTAGTATTCCTGAACTAATGCACTGTTTTAAAATTTTGGAATCCAAATTATTATCTGCAAGAATAGATTCTATTTGCCTCCGTGAAATGGAAAATGTAATATTCTCAGAAAGAAACTCAGCAGCAGAAGATAAAAATACTACACAATGATTATTGTCCAAAAGTTTTTTTCTTACAAAAAGATCGAACAAATTAAAACGGCTTATTGTTTGTAAACCTTGAGAGCCTAATTCACCAATGACAGCAGCTTCAAAATTTGTAGTAGCTAATTTCAGAAGTGGCTCCATTTTATTGTCAACAAAACCAAAATTACCTGCAATTGCTTTTTTAGTTTCTAAATCGGGGAAATCAATTGAAATTATTGAAGCATTTAAGTCACTAAGCATATTATCAAAACTCTGAGTACTAATAATGAGCTTAGTATTGTACTGTTTGTTAATTTCCATCAGCTGAACAATTAATCTCGCTTTGTTACTTTCACTACATTCATTAAGTCCATCAATTAATAACAGTGGATTTTTCCCAATCGTTTTACAGGCTTGAAAAAACATACCCGCATTTTGGTAGCCTAATATTTTCACTTCTCTGTAAAGCAATGATTCTAAATCAGATTCAAAATATTTAGCTTCAATAAATACCGGAATATAGTTTTGGTTTATGGCGTGTAAAGCAAGCTTTTTAGACAGCATTGACTTGCCGAGCCCCGAACTTCCTAATATAATAATCTTATCTGAAGGCAAACCATTATCAATAAAATCATCAACATTAAAAGTCTGATTATTATATACACAGGTGTAAGAAATAAATTTTTCACAATCAGCGGCATGTATTTTTCTAAAAGCATCGTTATAAAAAGATAGTTTATGAGAAACATCTTGAAAATTTAAAAACGGTCTAGAATCTTTTTTATTTCCAAATTCTTCGTGAAGAAAATTATAAATTTCAATAAATTTGTCATTATTCGAATCATAAAGCTTTTCAATTTCCTTTATTAAATTAGTAAAATTTATTACATCTTTTTTTACATCAAAGCGTTCCTCATAAGCTTTTATCTGGCTAATATTTTTTTTTTGAATACTAAGTGAGAACAGCTTCATCCCATTTGGGTAAATTTTATCCAGTCCTTTACTATAAAATTTTTCCAGACTGTTCTTTATTTTTTTTGAATCCGTTTGGGAGGTTATTTGGATTGCTATTCCATTTTCTTCGTCACCAAGGTCAATCCCAGGAAAGTTACTTTCAATATGATTAAGATCTTTAAGTTTATAGCTAAAGACCATATTTAAAAGCTTCATTGCCGTCCCCTCAGAAACTTTATTAATATCGTAATAGTTCAGGGCATTATTACTCTGTATTTCACTGACCCACCTTGTTATCAGATTAATAATTTCGTTGATACTATTTTTTTTACTAGACATACATTTATCTATTTTTTAATAACCGTTTTTAAAATTATAAAATCTACAGCAGAAAGCGAAAAGTCAGGTTTATACGCTCTTTCATTAGTATAGTAGATTTAGCAATCCGATGTTCCCAATTTTCCTGGAGATCACCTTTCATAATAAGTAAAGATCCATTAGGAAGAGGTAGGCTGTATTTGCTTTGATGATGATCTTTTTTCTAAAATCAAAATTTCTTGTTTGTCCTAAGCTAATGGAAGCAATTACCGGATATTTTCCATATCTGCTTTCCTTATCTCTGTGCCAGGCAACTGAATCATTGTTATCGCGATAAAGATTTAATAGAACACCATTAAATTGATAACCAAACTGATTCTGAATTTTTTCTTTTAATGATAATAATTCAGGAGTCCAAGGATTGGTACCAGATACATTTCCATCTAAATCATACGACTTTGAATCTCCATACCACGCAGTAAGACGTGGAGTCAAAACTGTTTTGTCGTACATTTTCTGTGTGCGCTGCTCCCAAGGAGTATTTTGGAGCAATTTATCTTTTAAAAGATCAGCTTCTACCTTACTCAGAAAATTTTCTTTGTATTCCAAAAGGTCTTTTGGAAATTCATAAAACTCTTCTGCATCAAATAAACTCAGCTGGCTCATTGTAATTTTTATTTAAAATATTTATATTTGGTTTATCCCATTTATTTGGGATTTTTTTCATCATTTGTGTTTTTACTTCCTTTCGGGGGAGTTTTTTATTGATTCATTTTTAGAATACTGCTTTCTAGATTACTGATACTTTTCTTCGCTTCCGCTACTAAATTTTTCAAATTGGCTTCATCAGGAAAAGAATATGGTTTGTAATCTTGAGGTAAAATTCCTCTTACATACCGCCATATTTCAGCAATATCTTCCAATGGAATATTATATGGCTCATAAAATGAATTATCCGCTGATACCGTGATAAATTTTTTATTCTTTTTCAAAAAAGTCTTGTAAGTAATTCCTTCATTGGTAACAAAAATATATTCCTTATTCGATTTCAGATCTTCAAGTTTTTCTACATACTCTCCTATAATGATGGATTGGTCTGCAAAAGGTGGCATTGAATCACCATCGGCCATAAATGCTCTGTATTTTCCATTTTTTAAAAAAGGTAATTGCATTTTTTGAAGACTCTCAATAAACTCAGGATCACTAAATCCTTTCAAATAGCCCATAGAAGCTTTTTGTGGCACAATTTCAATAAAATTATTACCTTCCGAATCTACTATTACCGGAAGTAATATCTTATTTCCAGGCAAATCTACCAGCTTGTCCAAAGGATATTTCCTTATATCAACCGTAACTAATAGATCAATGCTGATATTGTAGTATTTAGATATTCTAATTAATGCCTCAATAGGAGGCTCTGCATTCCCATATTCATAGGAAGCATATCTTGATCTTGTAAGGATAAGCTCATCGGCCAACTTATGCTGGGTTAAATTTTTTTGACCTCTCAAAAACACGATGTTATCTGCAAAAATTGATTTTGTCATAATTTATGACAACAAAAATACAAAAATTGTTTAAAAACGTGACTAATTTTGTCAAATGAATCGAGCAATTGCACATATGGATTTGGATACATTCTTTGTTTCCTGTGAGCGGCTGAGAGACTCCGTATTGGAGAAACAGCCTATCATCATAGGAGGTGGAGATCGTGGTGTGGTAGCCTCTTGCTCATATGAAGCTAGAAAATTTGGAGTACGTTCTGCTATGCCCATACGAATGGCTTTACGCTTATGTCCCGAAGCTCAGGTAATAAAAGGCGATATGGAATATTATTCCAATATGTCACATATAGTAACAGAAATCATTCAGGAAAAAGTACCTGTAATGGAAAAAGCCAGCATAGATGAATTTTATCTCGACCTATCCGGAATGGATAAATTTTTTGGATGCTATCAGTGGACGACGGAGATTGCTGATACTGTAATGAAAAATACTGGACTTCCTATCAGTTTTGCACTTTCAACTAATAAAACAGTTTCAAAAATTGGAACAGGAGAGGCGAAGCCTACCGGAAAATTAGAATTAAAAACACAGAATATTCAGCCTTTTTTGAATCCTCTTTCGGTCAAAAAAATTCCAATGGTTGGTGATGTCACTTTCGAATTGCTTTCAAGGCTAGGTATAAGAAAAATAGAAACACTTTCTAAAATGCCTGTTGATGTTTTACAGCAATTGATTGGTAAAAATGGTTCAGAGCTTTGGAAAAAGGCTAATGGTATTGACAATAATCCTGTTATAGAATATTCTGAAAGAAAATCCATTTCTACCGAAACAACCTTCGCAGAAGACACTATTGATTTTCAAAATATCAGAAGTATTCTTTCTGGAATGGTTGAACAACTCTGTTATCAATTGAGAAACGAAAAATGGCTGACTTCAACGGTCTCTGTAAGAATCCGATATTCCAATTTTGATACGGAGACTAAACAATGCAAAGTTCCATATACCTCAGCGGATCATACCCTACTGAAATATGTATTGGAACTGTTTAAAAAAGTATATACTAGAAGGATGAGAATTCGTCTTGTGGGAGTCAAGTTTACAGGTCTTGTTCACGGAAACCATCAGATGAATCTTTTTGAAGATACAGAAGAGCTGATATCATTATATCAAACTATGGACAAAATCAAAGATCGTTTTGGAATTAAAAGCGTAGGAAGAGCATCAGGTCTTATAAATTAATAAACTGCTTATGTTTCTAAATTGCCATACTTATCACAGCTTACGTTATGGGACTATTTCTGTTGAAGATTTGGTTCAACTTGCTGTTGACTATAAGCTGAAAGTTTTAGCATTAACAGATATAAATACTGTAACAGGAATTTATCAGTTTTATAAATTGTGCCAGGAAAAGAATATCAAGCCAATTGTCGGGGTTGATGTAAGGGTTGAAAATGAGCAATATTATATATGTCTCGCAAAAAATCCTAAAGGCATTGCAGAAGTTAACAGATTGTTGACCAATTATAATTGTGAAGGTGTTGAAATACCAAAAGTAAACCCTCCGATAGAAAATTGTTTTGTAATTTATTCTTTACAAAGTATCCCCGAAAAACTATTGGATCACGAGTTTATTGGAATAAGAGAAAATGAAATAAATCTGTTAATAAATCCTGAATTAAAGTCATTAATTCATAAAATGATCATCTTGCATCCGATAACTTTTAAAACTGAAGAGGAATACGAACTTCATAAAGTATTAAGAGCAATTGACGGTAATATTCTTTTTACTAAACTGATTGAAAAAGATTATTGTAGAAAAAATGAGTCTTTTATTGGTAAAAAAAACTCTTGAATCAATTCGAACATTATCCTGAAATTATTGAAAATACTAAATATGTAGTCAATGAATGTAGTTTTGATTTTGAATTTAAAACCCCGAAGAACAAAAAGCATTATACTGACAGTAGGGAGAATGATTTTAAATTACTATCCCAGCTGGCATATGAAGGTTTGACTCGAAGATATTCTTATAGTAACAAGCAGGCAGTTGAAAGAGTTGAAAAAGAACTGGCTGTGATTGACCAACTGAATTTTTGTGGTTATTTTCTGATTACTTGGGATATTATTCAATACAGTAATAGTATGGGTTTTATGCACGTTGGCAGAGGAAGCGGTGCTAATAGTATTGTAGCTTATTGTCTTGGAATTTCAGATATATGTCCTCTTGAGCTGGACTTGTATTTTGAACGTTTTCTTAACCTTAACCGTAAATCACCTCCCGATTTCGATATAGACTGGAGTTGGAAAAATAGAGATACCATTTTGGAATATATCTTTGATAAATATGGAAAAGACCACGTGGCTTTTTGCGGAACTAATGTAGAATTTAAAAGAAAATCGAGATTCAGAGAACTGGGAAAAGTATTTGGTCTGCCTAAAGATGAGCTGGATCAACTTTCAAAACAAACTAAAGAACAACACAACCAGAATTCAATCGTGCATCAGGAGATTTATAAATTTGAGCAACTACTGGTAGGCTTTCCTAATCAAAGAAGTATGCACTCCTGCGGAATTCTGATTTCTGAAGAACCCATCACCAACTACTCTGCACTAGAGTTTCCACCAAAAGAATTTCCCATTGTACAATTCGATATGCATACTGCAGAAGATATCGGTTTAGAGAAGTTTGATATTCTTTCGCAAAGAGGGTTAGGTACAATTAAGGACACAGTAAATTTAATTGAAGAAAAAAGAGGAATCATTGTAGATATTGAGGATACCAGAATCTCAAAAAATGAAATAAAATGCAATGAATATCTAAGCATTGGAAAAACCATAGGGTGTTTTTATATTGAATCACCAGCAATGCGTGGGCTTTTAAGAAGACTGAAATGTGACAATTATAAAGTACTGGTCGCCGCTTCATCAATTATACGTCCTGGAGTCGCACAGAGCGGAATGATGCGTGAGTATATCTTTCGGCACAATCATCCTGGACAATTTGAATACTTCCACGAAGTATTTGAAAAAGAATTGGGTGAAACCTATGGCATTATGGTATATCAAGAAGATGTTATAAAAATTGCAATGCACTTTGGGGGAGTTTCAGCAGCTAATGGTGATGTCTTACGAAGAGCCATGAGCGGTAAGGGACGGTCTCTTTCTGCTTTACAAAAATTAAAAGATGACTTCTTTGAATCCTGTAAGAAAATAGGGCATCCTGAACAATTATCTCAGGAAGTTTACCGACAGATTGAATCATTTGCGGGTTATTCTTTCTGTAAAGCTCATTCTGCTTCATATGCTGTGGAAAGTTATCAAAGTCTATATTTAAAAGCATACTATCCTATTGAGTTTATGGTTTCAGCCATCAATAATGGAGGCGGATTTTACAGAACAGAAGTTTATGTTCACGAAGCGAAAATGGCCGGAGCTAAGGTTCATAATCCCTGTATTAACCTCAGCGAATTTCATACAACAGTATATGAAACGGATGTTTATTTAGGATTAATGCATATCGAAAGACTGGAAGCATCTATAAAAATTTTTATTCCTGAAGAAAGAAAAGAAAACGGAAATTACAGATCACTTGAAGATTTTGTCAAAAGGATAAATATCGGTATTGAAACTTTACAAATATTAATTTTTGTTGGAGCTTTCAGATTTACTGGAAAGCAGAAACACGAACTATTGATTGAAGCGAGATTTCTTTTATCTAAGAATCAATATAAAACAAAGATTATATCATTGTTCGAAGAGCCTCAAAAAAATTATGAATTGCCTGTCATTGAGAGAAATCCTTTTGAGGATGCCTTCGATGAAATTGAAATATTAGGTTTCCCTGTCTCCTACTCTATTTTTGATTTATTGAAAACTAAATACAGAGGTCATGTTTTGGTTAAAGACCTCCTGAAATATCATAAGAAGCAAGTTAAAATGTTAGCATATCTAATTTCTCGGAAGCATGTTCCAATTCGAATGAAAAATCATCCGGGTAAGAAATATGATATGTATTTTGGAACGTGGGTTGACGCAGAAGGTCAATATTTTGATACAGCACATTTTCCAGATAGTTTAAGAAGTTTTCCTTTCAAAGAAGGTGGCATCTACCTTTTATTGGGAATAGTTGAAGTAGATTATCATTTTCCAACTATTACTATTACAAAAATGGCAAAGATGCCACTAATCAGTGATCCCAGATACTCTTTGGATGAGGATAGATCTAAAGAAGTTGAAAATAGTCTACTTGAAGATGTAAGCTTAACTTTCCGAGAGCCCTATCCGCAGGAACATGAAATAGGGCTGCCCAGAAAAAAAATAAATAATTAAATGCTATTATTAACATTAGAATTCAGAAATTTTTTTTTAGTAAAAGAGAAAATATTACTTTAAAGATTAGTTCAAGCCAAAGTTGAAAAATACTTGTGATTTTTTACTTATCTATCTAATTTTATCTACATAAATTTTAATAAAATATACAAAATGAATATTGAAAACATTGAAAGTGACATTAAAGCTACAAGTGAACACTTGGAATTAATGAGTAAAATTTTAACGACTTACGATTGTGTTCATGCAATGCTTACAGAGCTTGATGTTGAGCTGGCCGAAGATTTTAAAACTGAATTTGCAAATTTTCAATATATCCTTGTTTTAGCACAATTCGAGCTTTGTTTAGTTCTCAAAGCTATTCATTACTCTCAGAATGATCTTGAAAAAATTCATAGTATTAAAAGGGGGTTTCTAATTATTTATGAAACCAAAATAGCTCTAGACAAATTAAATCCTACTTTAAAAACTATAAAAAGTGATTTTCCTCAATTAGAGAATGAGTTTAAACAAGCGGTAAATTTGATAAAGGATATTAGAAGAATCGTTAATGATGATATTAGAATTGTAGAGGTACGAAATAATGTATCAGCTCATATCAATCCAAACTTTTTAGAATACTATAAGAATTTTGAAATGCTTGAACTGTCCAAGGATTTAAATCTAATAATGGATATGAAGAATAAATTATATTTAATAGAAAAATTTATAAGCACAGTTAGGGCTACAAGGAGCACAAAAAATTGATAAACTCATTTTTGAAAACGTATTAAAAAGATTTTATCAAATAAGTCTCGATTTCTAATTATGTATATTTGGTCAATGGATAAAGATCTTGAATATTTATATGATTTGTTCACTGCAATTAAAAGTATTGATAACGAATATTGCAACTGGCAACACAATGGCACCATTCAAAAAACCGAAAGAGTTTTTGCATACGAACTTTATTATAAACTAAGACTTATTTCAAATCTCAAATCGGAAAAATATAAAGGAATAAAGTTCAATGGAGAAATAGGAAAAAAAACTTATGAAACCATTAGCAATCTTGGAACGCAATACACTATTGAACAGAATGATTTTAATCCGGATTTAGTTTTACATAAAAGCCAAATTGACCGATTATCAGAAAACCAAAAACTTATAGTCGAAATTAAAACTAAGAGCCAGCCAGATGAAATGGTTGCTAAGGATATTATCAAACTCAACCACGGTATTAAATTTCTTAATTTTCAGTTTGCCATTTTTATATCTGTAAATACGAACGTCAACCGGACTTTTACAAAAATTAAAAATATTTTTAACATACAAACATTCTCAGATGATGAAGTTACTAATTCCAAATCTATTATTATTGTAAACTATAATAACTGCGAGCTTATTACCGCTACTTTATATAAAATATTAACAACTTAAAACATTAATAAAATATATTTTTCTGAAGAGTGTTCAATTATGTATATTAGTATCATAAACTAAAATCATGAACAAGGAAGAGGAAAAAAAATGCTCTATTAAGGATCTTTTTATTCAGTACAAGAACCACTTATTTTATAAAATATATCAAATCATACATTTTGACTTTAAAAGTGTGATTTATATTGATTTGAAAACACTTTGCATATTTTTATTGGTGATTGCGATAAATATGCTCTGTAATCTTACAAATATTGGATTTCCAAAAGAATTCCCCCGATTTCTATATGCATAGAAATTTTAGAAACATTAGTTCGTTCAATAGTAGTATTACTAAGTATTATATTTTCATTTACATTGCTTTCCTTTCAGATCTTCAACAAATATTTTGGAAGATTTGCTTTTACAGATTTTTTCAGAAGAAAGCATCTTAAGGTAATGTTTACACTTTTCATTCTTAATGTTTCATTTTTAATATACACAATCTCTTACCTAAAATCTTGTGTTGAACCAAATATTTTTCCTGTATACGGAAAAGTTCTATTTATTGAGGGTATTCTATTTTCAATAATACTTATCTTAAGCATTTTTCCGGTAATGATTAATTTGCTGTCTTCATCTCAAAGCAGACATAATATTAAAGCTATATTTGACTCAGTTGACAAAACCAGCTTTGCTTCTTATCGATTTTTTGATGATAATATTGACGATGATGAGTATGAAAACAATGCATTCAAAGTTATTACTGAAATTGGACTAACAGCAATTAAAGAATTTGATCATACAACATTTGAGATTGTACTTAGAAGCATTAATAAGAAAGCCATATCTGTTTTTAAAAGTAATGAAGACGCAAGTGATAAACTCCAATTGTATGCAAATTTCACCGATAATTTGAAAGATTTTTTCTCTTTTGCTGTAAAAGAAAAAAATAATTCTGCACAACAAAGGATTATACAGACACGTTGGGTTTTAGAAGATGAAGGTATGAAGCATGATTTTCTGAAGTATAATAGTCCGCATTATAAAGGAATTGACTTTATTACTGATATAGAAATTTACTTTAATAGAGCTGTGCAAAATAATGAAGATTTTATAGCGGCAGAAATCGTAGATACTTTCATCGATTATTTCGCTACTGTCATTAGAAAAATTTTACCCGCTACTTTTAGATATAATTATGACCATCCATATAGTAACAGCGAGGATGTAAATACCATTTTTAGTTATTATCGACTGATTGATTCACTAACAACACAAGCTGTGGCAACTAAAAAAATGCCTGTATTAAAAAATCTTTCAAATCTATTTATGACATTAGATACAGTAATTGTTGAAAGTACAAACTCCACCGATACCAAGCGATACTTACTCCAGATAAATAATCTTCAAAAAGAAAAGTTGCTTAAAAACATTGTTGAGAATGCGCAAATAAAAAACATTGAATCACCTTATTTTCCATTTGGTATAGGAAATACACAAGAACTGCATAAGCTCAAGTCTTCCGTGATATTGAGAGCGGAATTGAAGATGATTGATTATCTTTTCAGCAAGAGGCTGCTAAATAACTATATTTTGAATGATTTAAAAACTGCAGCTTTTATAATAATCGAAAATTTTTCTGAAGACACAGCTACAGGAAAAGTTTTCTTAAATTTAATTGTGGATAAGTTTGATCATATTAGAGGACTAATCACTACAACCTCAAGCAATGAAGATAAAGACCTTTATATCAATCTTCATATTTTTCTTGGCTATATCATTAGCAAATATACTTTAACAGGTATAAATTATGAGATGGATGAAAAAATCAGGGATATTATGAATAGATTTCCATATTTGGATGACTTTAAAGAAGAACTTAAAGCAAATGGCTTTATACAAAACACGGGTTTGTAGTTTCTATTTCTAAGAAAAAATGAATAGTTGAGTAGTTGAAAGTCTACCTTTAAACTATTTTTACTTGAACAAGAGCGGGAAAAATCCCGCTCATAAAAAAATATGTTCATAATAAAATAATTGTCATTACTGATTTTTACCGCATAAACTATTCTTTATTAACAACTTCTGGAATCTAGTTTTTTAACGTTATTTTACTTCACTTCAACAAATTTTTAAACTATCTTCTCCTAAATATAGTATTACTTTGTAACTTCAAATTATTTTTATTTTTGAGTTGTTGGTCATTCATAATATTTGTAACGTCATTTTTTTTAACACTCTTTAAAAATAAACTCGAATTTTCCCCTGACCTTTCTTTTACATTATCTACACTTTGATTCAGCCTCAATTTTTCTTCTTTTTCTCTCTTATACTGAACAATTAAATTTTCTTGAATACTAGGAAGTTCTTCTATTTTTTTATCTAATTCAGCAATTTTTTCTTCGGTGGTTAAGGATTGAACTTCTATTTCTGCAACATTGATTCCTTTTTCAGCTAATAATTCTACTGTTTTTTGAACCTCACCTTTAGCCAAGTCTATCGTTTTTTGATAAGATGGAAGTTGATTTTTCCAGTAATCAGTATTTCCATCAACATTTTTAGAATAGCCAAGGATTCTGTTATATGAATCTTCGGCTTTAGTCACCATCTCCTTGACTTTTAGAAAGTCATTGTGTTTTCTGAGTACAAATGCAATATCTGCAAGATGCTTGTTCTTTTCAATTTCAATTCTTTTCTTTAAAAGTTCAATTTCAATATTTGCTCTGGTTTCAGGGTCAGTAATAATAGAGGTCTTTAGTTCCTGCGTACTTATATCAGAAACGTCTAATACATTTGCCCCTTTCTTCATTGCTTCTAAATACCTTGCTTGTTTAGACTGTAACTTTTGCAGCATAAACACATCGATACTATCATTAGTTAGCATAAAATTGATTCTCACGTTTTCAAACTTGTTGCCCTGTCTCCAAGCACGACCTTCAACTTGTCTCAAGGTTGTAAAATTATAGGGAAGAGAAAGCATATACAGATCGGTCGTATTTTCCTGAAGGTTCATACCTTCCTGAATGGCTTCACTGCCAATGATGATTTTAATTTTTCCGGAATTAAAATCATCTTGAATTTTCAATCTGTTGGGTTTGCTCGTTGCTCCTGTAATGACACCCACCTCTTCTGGCTTATAAAGAACTTCGGTTATAAGATACTCCTTCATTTTCGGAAACTCCGAGACTGCCAATTCAGAATAAACAATCTGTCCAGCAGTAGAAATATCTTTTTATTCTGCCTTATGAGATTCATTGTTTCATTGAGCTTGGGAGAATTCTCAATAAATTCTTTTACTGAAGGAAATTCGTCATCATAGTAAGGAGATAAGTAGGGAGAAATTGCAATAAGCCTCGCATTTAGAATATGGGTTAAAATTGCTCCCTTTTGAGTTTCTTCGAAATTTTCTTTCAGTAAATCATACTGTTCTTGAGTTAAATCATTCTGTTCAATTTTATACTCTTTATTGATTTTAGTAGGACGGATCAATTCAGGATTATCCTCTTCTCCCTTAATATCAATAAACTCAGATAAAAGCTGCTGAAACAAAGAATTATTTTTAAACCTCCGAACATTGGCTTTGAACTTAACATCTCCTCTCGCATCAATTTCCATATCAGTATCCGCCTCCATAAAGGTTTCAAAGAAGTTATTGACATTGAAATAACCAGATTCTTCCAGTCGTCTATTAGCAATCAAGGATAGAATTGAATAATATTCAAGCGGTTTATTAGTAAAAGGCGTAGCAGAAAGCAGAGTAACATTTCTGCCATCGTACTTATCTTGTATGTATTGCGAAGCCATCCAAGTATTAATACCGAGTTTGGAAGTCTGTTGATTTTGGCTTCTGAAATCTGACGCAAATCTTCTATCTTCAATTCTCACTTTTCCTACAATATGATTGGCGTTGTGCACTTCATCAAAAGTCAAATGATCAAAACCAAAATCTTCCCAATCGTAGATTTTCCCACGTTTCATTTTCCCCTCTAACTCCCTCTCTTTTTCTAATTCTATCTGAAAATCTCTCTCGCTGATGGAGTTCACACTTCTTAGTTCACTCTCTGAGATGTAAGAAAATTTTGAAGCTAAATCTTGGGTTATACTTTCAGAAAAACCAATATTATTAAAACCTTCATAAGTAACTATAGTGATTTCTCCATCTTTGTTATCAAATTTGGACAGATCATAATCCTTTCCTAGATTACCTAGCACATTTAGTTTTGCATTTGGAATGGTTTCAAATATTGTTTCCACCCACTGTTTTAAAATACTATCGTTGGGTACAATAATCAAAGGTCTTTTTGCATTTCCACGCTCCATCGCTTCGTGCATTGACAATATTCCGGAAAGTGTTTTTCCAAAACCAACTTCGTGCGCTAATAAACCAACTCCCTTTGTTGTCAATCTGCCTATTCCCGCTTTCTGAACTTCAGTCAATCTAAGTTCTACCCCTTTGAAATTTTGAAATATTTTAGAAAACAATGGAAATCTGGAATAATCCGGAACGTAAATGCTATTGAAATTTCTGTTGAAGTCCTTTACAAAACGTTCCCTCAATTCATCTGACAATTCTTCACGAATGAATTTTTGAAACAGATCATTTGCTGCAGCTTTACGTCTTTCCCGTATCAAAGCGTTTCGTTCTTTATCACTGCCGGTAACTGTTTCATTGTCTACAAAACTTTTGACCTCCCAAGCTGAAGAACCTGCAAAGGCATCACTTGCTAAACTCCCAACAAAATCTTTGAACTTTTCAGCAAGATTATAATCTACAACTATAGTTTCTACAAGTTTCGTAATACTATTATATTGCTCTTTTTCAACCTGACCAAGCGCAAATTTGTGTACAAATTCGTGATTGGGACTAATGGATATATCATCCAAAGACTTAGGAATTGGTACAACACTAAGAAGTAGATTCATTTGCTTATCATACTGATCTTCGGTTCCTCCAACAGCATACTTATCAGCAAAATCTTTTTCCAACTGCTCCAGCTTCGCATAAATATTTCCTTCTGCGTAATAAAAATCGTGCACCCATTTTCCATCAATGAAATTGGCAAATTGATAGTGTTTACCATAATTATTCAAAGTCCCATCATAATTGGTATCACGAAAAGCTTCAATTTGTTCTTTGGAAATCGATGAACTGTTTTGAAGAGAAGTATTAACGACTTCATCAGATTTGGAAAACAGATATTTTAACACCCCTTTCTTGATTTCCGGTTTTGTTTGAGTTTTATATTCTGAGTCTTTCCTTTTTTGAGTTTGAATTATTTTTTCGGATTTATCACAAACCTCCTTTAGCTCTTTGGAATTAAATGATTGAGCATCTTTTTCTATCTGCTCTTTGAGCTTCGAATATTTTTCAATTTCTTTGACAACAGCCGGAGATTTAAATTTGATTTCCTGTAAGGTTGAAAGAACTTCAGTAATTTTGTCTGTAACATCATTCAATACTACTCCGCTTTCGGTTTCGTTATCTATTTCCGTTTTATCATTGACTATATTTTTAATTTCCTCATCAGTATTCTCAGGAAAAAAATCTTCAAACAGATTTCCAATTCTTTCTGTCTCATTTTTGTTTTGGAGTCGGTTCAGAATATGTAAAGCATTGTCCAAATTGCCGTGGACATATTTCTCTATTCTTCCAAAACGATTGCTTTTTTCTCGAATTTCTCCTAAGATATTTTCTGGGTTCTTTTCAAAATAATCAGAAATATCCTGAGCGATCTTTAGCGATGATTTTTTAAGGATAATAATATCTGTTCCGATCTGAGTTCCAGCAAAAGCCCCTGAAGGTAATCTGTAGGCTTTCAAAATCTCTGCATTCTCTAACTTCTTCTGCCTGTTAAGCCAACCGGAAGGAAGTACCATTGCCAAAACACCATTTGATTTCAAAGAATCTAAAGAACGTTTGACAAAATAATCTTCGTACTTACTAATTTTGGGTTCTTCTCCTAATCCTTTGTACAGACCTCGGTGTTCTCCATAGGGAGGATTACCGATAACTAAATTATACTTTTCAGTATAGTTTTTTGCGTCAGTTTTTTGACCTATGTCATTAATAAATTCAGTTTCGAACGAACGCAGACTGATGTCAGCTTCAGGATGGAAAATTTTGGCAATTTTAGCTGTAGTATCATTGATTTCAAAAGCTGTAACATTTATTTTTACAGAGAGATCTTTTATAGCATAAAGAAAACTTCCGGTTCCTACGCTTGGCTCTAGAGCTGAAATCTCTTTTTGATTTTTGAATTGGTCTTTTATAAGATTGCGAATTGCCTCCACAATCTTTGAATCCGTGTAATATTCATCAAGAATTCCACGCCCTTCCTTAGCTGTACCACCACTTTTGTATTGATTGCAAATATTTTTTACATCGTCAGAGATCTTAACATTTGGATGTAAAGTAATTTTTTTGTCCTCGGAAACAAAACAAGCTGCAGAAACTACTTCTGCAACTTGTTCATTGGTCAGTTTTTGACCTTTATATTTTGAAATAAGAGAATTTAATTCCTCAATATTTTTAGAATCATCTACTCTTCTTTCGATTCTATCGTATACAATTCTCCCGGATACGATTCCGTCCAAGATATCTTTTCTTCCTTCATTTTCTTCAACATTTTCAGGTTGTGCTCTGTCAACGGATTCTCTCCTTGCGTTTCCAAGATTGCTCCGTTCTGACTTTTCAAGTCCATTTCCAGCATTGTTGCTGCCCAAAGTTTGTCCTCCTGAGTGATCTCCGTTTTGTTCGGATTCGCTTCTTTGGAGAGACTCTCCAGAATTTCGTCCAGAAAATTCGAATCCCAAGTGCTGAGTGTCGGAAATTCTTTTTGGTTTAATGATAACTTCTGCATCTTCTGAATTTTTTGGTTCAACTAAATTAATATTTTTATTCTGAAGATTTAATTTGTTTTGTAGATATTCATTCAGATTCTTATTTGCGGTTTGGGAGACCTCATACATACTTCGGATATCTTTAATATTTTTCTCTTTAAATTCGATAAGAATTTTAAGCGTTGCAGCATCTCCTATCCTGCTCCCTTCCAAACACAAAAATATTTTACCATTAAAATCATTAAATCGATTAAGAAATTTATTCGTGTTACTTGCAGAATTAAGCGTAATGAGGGTTCTGTTATTATCTTGATTATTCAACTTCAATAATTCTAGAAATGAGAGAGTATCAGTTTCCTTTTCAAATACAACAAGCTCATTCTTGCTTCCCTTGATAACAGAAATATCATCTTTAAAATTTGAAGAATCCAATGACATACTCAATTGTTTTTTCTGATTGTTACGAAGTTGTTAAACTCAAATAATTCTTTTGCCTGATCATCCCAGCTTTTTCTGGGTAACAGCTGAAGGGTTACGAAAATATCTGTCTTCTTATTGTAAGAATCAATTCGCTCCAACCTTCCGCGGTAGTCTTTTTCGGCGTGTCTATAAAAAGAATAGGGTAAAATAGTATCTGTAGGATAAATGTAAAAACGAGTATAATTCCAGGGAGAGTTGATTTCAAAGCGTTTAAATTTTTTATTGAACAATACAGTATCAGACAAATTTCTTCTGTTTCTGTAGTTGAGAATCCAATCCTTTGAAAATATAGCACCGACTTTTTTGTCCCAAACCGATAGTGGTTTTTGTTTTTGAGAAATTTCTGAAAATATGATATCATTCTCCGATTGACCTATCTGAAAGTACAATGAATCTTTGATGTAGTAAGCTTGTTTATTGATGTCAGGAAACGAAGTATCGGGAACCAATTCTATCAAATGATTTTGAGAATAGTTTATTTTTGATAAATGAAAACTTTCCATTTGGTCCAAACCTTTCGAAGCATCAAAATAGACATTGGAAATAAGATCAATTCCTCCACTTTCAGAAACGATTTCCTTGTGACAAGAACTTACTGTAAATAGAATTGCATTAAGTAGAAATATTAATTTTAGTTTCATTTCAATTGGGTTTATAAAAAAGCGGCAAATCTTATAGACTTACCGCTTCCGATGGTATTATGGTAAGTAAAATCTTTATCTTTTAATGCTTTGTTCCCTAACATTGGCTTTATCGTGCTTGTTATCTTGTTCCAAGCCCTCTAAAGGTTTGTTGGTATTAAGCCTGTTCATCTCGTTATCGTAAAGTTTAAGATTTCTATTTTGTGGATCCAGAACTGCTTTTCCTTCTATGACCTGATCATTTTCTTTGAATTTTACTTTTAATACATTCCCTTTTTCTAGTGATTTTATTGCACTTTCTTTCCATTCAGGTTTGTCAAATACGAGATTAGATTTGTCAACAATCTTAGCCGTATCTACACCATAGTTTTTGTAGAAATTCTGGAAGTAATAATTTCCTTTCTCAGTCTTTGGTTCGTTGAAATTAAATTGAACAAAAGCCGGTTCTACTTGTTGACTCTTTGGATTAAGAAACTCAATTTTGACACTGCGTCCCTCCAATAGATTAATTGCTTCTTTTGCGGTGAATGAACTCTCCTTACTGATTGGAAAATTATGAGAGATTTCTTCATTCTTGTTATTAGTCAATTTTGCATTGTAGGAATTAAGAAAAACACCTCCGCTTTCACTCTTATTGAATTTCAAAGTAAAATCAACCTTATTTTCAGGTAAGGTTTTATCTGAGCTGGTCTTAATTTCAAACTCTTGTTTTTTTTGAATTAATGCCTTTTTCTAAATCTTTGTGAAGTTTTTCCTCTTCCCCAAAACCGAGATATTTCATTTGGTCTTTAAGATATTTTACTTGGTTAAAGTCTTGTTGCGTTTCCATAATGTGTGGGTTTTGATTGTTAAACTTTATATCATTGACTGTTAATATTCTGAATATTGATAAGTTATCTTCATTGAGATAGGTTTTTAAAATTTCTCCATTTTGTAATAATTCATAGGATTCGCCACTCTCTTGTATTTCCAATAAGCCAAAAGCCAAGGCGTATTTATCATTCTTTGATAAATGATGTCCGTCAAGTACATCCGGAATTTTTTCTAATTGTTTATTTGTTAATGTGTAATCTCCATCCGTCGTTCCAAATTCTACTTTTTCTGAAAAACTCTTTCTTTGCTTATCTGTTAAGTGCAGATTTTCTAGGATGAATTCATTTTCTTTATTAATAAGTACGTAATTGAGCAGATTATTTTTTTCATCTTCAGAAAGCTTAGGGGTAAGATTATTTTGAGTAGCTTTTCCCTTCAGGTCATTTTCCACATAGGTTTTGAATTCGTTCAAACTTTTCGGTCGATCATAAAGATCTTTCATATCAGTCCAACCATTGCCAAATGAGGATGACTTATATTCTTGGGTTTGTAAATCATAGCTATAATAAATATTACCAGTTGGACTTTTCAGAGAACCGCTCCCATCGTCGTACTCGCGCCAAATCCATCCTTCAGGAAGACCAGATGCAGGAACCAAACTTTCATCAAAGTCATCTTTTGAAAACAGGTCATCAAATTCGAAATTGTTTTCGTCCAAATCAAGTTGACCGCTACTTTCCCTGCTGTTGTTAAGCTCTTCAATGAGAGGATTAATTTCTATTCCTAATTTTTTTGCTTCAATCTCATAATTCCGGTAATGGTGGGCGTGCTGTTCATCAATTTGTGTATTGGTCATTCCAAAACTTAAATCTGTTCCTTTCTCCAATTCTTTTGCCCAGACATCGGAAAGAAATTTTTGTTTGGACGCTTCGTCACTAATAGTTATTTCAACAAATGCAGTATTATCTTGTACTATTAAAAACCTGTCATCGATTCTCTGTTTATCAATAAATCGTACAGCTTCGCCAAAGCTTTTAAAATTTGTTTTAATCAACGCTTTACTATCTGAATTAAAAATGGAATTCACAATAAAAGCAGATCCCTGAATCACTTGACTTTCTCTGGATTTATAGATTTGCATAAATCTTTTTTCCTGATTGGAAAACCTTCTTTCTCCATCTCTAAAAAACATTTCGGGAGCAGTATTTTTAATTTCTATTTCAAAATCTTTGTAAGCTTTGGTTTTTGGAGTAATCACTCTGTCGAACCAGGATAATTTATTCTCCATTATTTTAATTGTTTGCTTCTTGAGATTTTATCTTCTGAATCCTCTTCTTTTCTCCTGTCCTTCAGATTGTTCTTCCTGCTCTTCCCTGTTCCTGTTGGCATCTTCATACATATCCCTATCATTCACATTGAGTTGAATATCTGAATCACCTCCTTTTGAAAGTTGTTTTTCTGTTTCAGCAATGCGACTTACAGAGCCAATCTCTCTCGAAACAATGTTCACATCATTTGTGATTTCCTTTGCTATTTCAGGATATTGGTCAATTTTATTCTGTAGAAATCCCTTAAGCTTTAGCAATTCGTTTTTATAGCGGTTTAGTTCCTGCGCATCCTTTTTATCAGCAATGAGGGCAGTTAGCTCTGTTGCATTTTTGATGAAATCAAACTCAACTGTTTTTCCTGTCTCACTGTCATAGATAAAAGCCTTTTTTTCAAAAGAAGGATTTTCATTTGAAAGCTCTTTTACATTTGTGTACTGAACTTTTTCCTTGCTGTCTTCAAGAATTTTTGAAAGACTCTTGTCACGTTCAAGAAATATGACCTTTAGTTTAGTATTATCATCAGTGAGCTGGAAAGTAGCTCTATTCTTATCATTGTCAGCTACAATGGTATATCCTTGAAGAAACTTCTGAATGTCATCATCGCTCAGTTTCTTAGAAAATGTGAGGTCTTCATTAATGATTCCAAAGCTTTTAAGTTCATCAGTTGGTAAATTGTGTTCTTTCATAATCGTAAGTATTTTAATATTGGATATTTGAGTCGCCTCCTACTTCATAATAGGCTGCAATTAAATTATTGGCTTTGATAAGATCATTCAGAAATCGAATTGGATTGATGTATTTTCCGTCTTCAGTAACAGAAAAGTGGAGATGCGCACCTGTGGAATTGCCGGTATTACCACTTTTTGCGATAATGAAACCTGCTTTTACGGATTCTCCGGCTCTGTAATAGGTCTCGGAAAGATGCAGATAGGACGTTTCAAACGTGCCGGAATGTCTGACTTTAATATAATTCCCACCTCCACCTGAATCCCAGCCTGCCGCAGTTACAATTCCGTCTAAGACAGCATATACATTTTCATAGTTGGCTTTAAAATCTGTTCCCGTATGCATTTTGGCTGTTCCAAAAATTGGATGCATTCGTCTTCCGAAAGGGGAAGTAACCACTATCTTTCTATCCAGTGGCATACTTATTTTTGAGATAGATTCCTCTTCATCAATGAAATCAAATTTTTTAATAGGCTTTTCCGTATTCGGTTTCTCCAGATATGCTGATTGCTTTTTATACTTCAGAAAGAGCGAGTCTTTATCAATTTTTGAGTCTGTTTTACTTATCTCAATCTTAGATACATTGTAGCGAAGCATTAATGTCTTCAAAGAATCAATCTCCTTTTTCAGATTTTTCTTAGTTGGGACATTGAAAAGTTTGTTAATTATGCTTTTTTGCTTCTTTTCTATTTTGATGGCAGATTGTTTCTGAAGACTTTCTTGTTCATTAAGAATTTCGTTGGATATAACCTTTTTAGGAGTCAGTGTATTGAACTGGGTAAAAACCAACGAATAGCAACCTAAAAACAGCACTGTTATTATATTTTTCATTGTTGATCCCATTGTATTAATCTTTAATATTTTCGTTTACGATGAGTTCCACCTCTCTATTTATTTTTCTAAAATTGGTCATTAGAACTTCTTCTTTGCGATTGATTCCCTTTTTATCGATGAATGAATAGTAATTAGGCATAGCTACATAGTTTTGTTCCTCGTCCTTAATAGCTTTCATATCAAGATTGATTTTTCCTCTTATTGCAGAAGTTTTATATTCCTCAGTACTGTTCTCTTCTCCTTGCGCAAACATTCCAACCATTTCACCAGTTTTAAGTGCAGCAATTTTTCCTGCAGGAATCATAAAGTCCATTTTTTCATTGATGCTTGTCGATGTTCCTTGCTGAGAAATAGATTGGGAATAGGATTTTTGTTTAATTTTTCCGAACAATTTCTCAAGCCAATCCAAGGTATTTTTATCTCTTACAGAACCGGAAAGAACATTTCCTACAATAGCAGATATAGTATCGGCAACTTCTTTTTGTAAAACTGTCGAAGCTGTGGAATTTCCTGAAGCCCTAATAAAACAGCTATCTTGTTACTTCTTGCTGTTGCGATCACATTATCAATTTTATGAATGTAGATTGTTGGAAACTCATCACCAACTACTCCACCAGGTAAATTATGTTTGGAATTGATTAAGCGTAAAGTCCTATTAAGTATTGACGAATACAAGGCTGAATTAATATCCTGTGTACTCGGGTCGGATGCTAAAATCAGAATCGAAGGATTTTCTCTATCCGTTATTTTCAGCTCAACTTCATCTCCTGAGAATACCCAAAAACTTTCCTTGGTAGCTAAACGCGAAAGGAATATTTTCAAAGTACCAATTTGCCCTTCCAACTGGTCAAAAGCTTTGTTATCATAAGCCGTTTTGAATGGTGAAAGCAAAGAAAGAATCTCTTCATTGGTAAAAAGTGTATCAAAGATTTCTTTATAGCTGCGGTTCATAAAGGATA
Organism: Chryseobacterium capnotolerans; assembly: GCF_021278965.1. Lineage (NCBI taxonomy): Bacteria > Pseudomonadati > Bacteroidota > Flavobacteriia > Flavobacteriales > Weeksellaceae > Chryseobacterium > Chryseobacterium capnotolerans. Next base: position 3,482,330 of record NZ_CP065589.1, read on the forward strand.
AAATATGTGGCAGGTCTGAATATTTACCATTTTCCAGTGTGGCAAAAAAGTAGATACAAGATGAAAGAAAGTTGATTGCCGACTGGGTAAAGAAAGCTTCGGAACCACCTCCGGAACTTGCACCTCCTTTTTGTAATGAAGAAACCATTGATTCTGCCATTTCCTGAGCTTCCGCCAAGGTTTGAATATACTTTTTATGAAACGGATTTACTCTTCTTGATTTTTCTACTTCATTCAGATTGATAATATGAAAACTGTAGTTGTAATCTGATTCTTTACTTTTTTTCAATAAGTAGTGGTAATAGGCAATCTGTGCCAGATCAGGAAACTTGAAATCGTAAATACAAAGACAAAAACCTTTGGCAATCATCTGTCGAATGGAAGGATTAATAACCCCAAACGATTTTCCAGAACCAGGTACTCCGATTACAATAGTTCCTCTAAAAGGATCTATATTGATATAGCCTTTGTAGGTTTTATTATTGTATCTGAAAACATACGGGATATTAATTGAAGTATCCGTGTTTACAAGTTCTTTGTTTTGATCAAAAGACTCTTCTTCAACATTCCATCGGTCTTTTCCCATTTTCTGCTGCATCAGTTTCGAAATGCTGTCTGCTCCCATCTGAAGAATAACTGCTCCTAAAAAAGAAAGAACTGCATAAATGATTTGATACAAATTAAGTCCGGGGAAAATATTGGGCAGTTCTCCATTTCCTGCTTCATTCTGCCAGATCAAGGATGAGAAAATCATAAATAACCCTAACACCATTGAATTCCAATCTTCGTATAGATATTGAGATCTTTTTTCTTCTTAGCTTTTGTTCCAACGGCAACCAGTCCTATCAGAATCACCGTGGCAAATTTTGCATTGATGGGAGGATAAATGAAACTCATCTTTGAGAAGTTCTTTAATAAGTTGGAAACTACAGGGATGTTAGCATTCAGATAAAACAGCGAAGCACAATCCAATACAACCACAGCATAGACCACCTTTTGCAGAAATCCATAGATTTTGATTTGATGTTGTTGCTCTTGCATTTTGTTATTTTTTTATTTAAAAATGGAGGTCGAATCTCGGCTAGAATGTATCAGCTTTTAGAATGTCAGAATAGTTCACTTTCATTTCAATAGTTCTGCCCGATAGTTGTTCCTCAATTAATCTTATCATCATCACTTTGGAATTAGGGTAAGTGAACTTTTTGAAGACGTAAATGTTTCTGAAATTTTTCTTGAAATGTTTTTGAGGATTAAGCTGAAAAAGCGGGGTCATCTCGATGCTTTGGTTATTCGTAGCCTTATGGATTTTTTTATCCTCTATGGAAAATTTTAACGCCTCTATATCATAGCTCAGATTAGAATTGTTTTTAAAGGTCATATCAAGGAAAATGTAATCGCTGATGACATAGACATTGTTGAGCTGGAAGCTGAGTTTAAGATTTTTCTCTTCTCTGATTGGATTATTTTCAGATTTCTTCTGAATGATTCCCATTGCAAATCTTCTAAGTTCAAGGTTAGAGAAGACCATTTTATCGAACTCAATAGGCTGCATCGCTTCAGGCTGAATGTGAATATTGGTAATTGTATTCAAATTTTCAGAATGTCTGTAAACCGCTTTATACTGTGCAATATAAGATTGCCCTACAACGGTAATAATTCCAACTTGATCTCCATTAAAAAAGATGGAGGTCTTTTTCTTTTTATCTTCTTCAGATGTTTGACTATCTGCAATTTTGATTCTTGCAATATTGGTCGTTGGTAAATCCCCTGTTAGTTTTTCAGTTGATAAATCGACGTATTGGATAGGTTCAGGAGAAATAATATGCAGGTTGACCCCTTCTGCTATTTCTATTTCTGGCAGATCAGAAATAATTTGTTCTTTGGTTGCTGTTTGAGCTTTGAGAGTCGCTGTAAACAGTAAAAGTGTATATAAAAATGATTTCATTGCTTTTAAGGTTTTGGTTGGTTTTGTGAGTCTTTCAATTGTTTTTCATCGATTAGAAATACATAGGAATTGTATTTCAATTTTGCTTTATTGGTTTTGATTAGATTAGCAATCGATTTGGAGGTGGATGTAAATAATTTGGAGCCGATAGTGGTAAAAAATCCTTCTCCTCCCATATCCATCTGAGTTCCCTGAACCGAATTGCTTCCCATTTCACGAATCATATCTCTGAATATACTTTGGGGAACATACAAGCCTTTCATCCCATCAACATCATAAATTGAAAGGTTGATTGGAAAAATCTCTCCTTTCGCAAATACTGAGATGATTTTCAAATCAACTCTCTGCATTGTAAATCCTGAAATCTGACCATACAAAATGGAACCTTTACTGATTTTCCTATTTCCAACAAAAATGTCTTCCAACAATCGAAATCTGATTCTGCTCCCTAAAAATCCTTTGTTGTTTTCATCGATGACGGCTTTGATAAAACTGTTTTCCTTGTCTTTATAAATTGCATTGAAGTCATTATTGATACCTGACTTGCTGACATTGAAAGTAGAATTAAGGAACTCGTCCATCTTTTCTTTATTGGCTTTTAGCTTTTGTTCAGCCGCCAGCTTGGTTTGATATTCTGGATCTCTAGCTTTCTCTAAAGAATCCATCACCAGCATTTGCTGCTTCAGATATTTTACAGGATCCTGCTGTGCATTTTGTTCCTTTGTTTTAGGCTTTTCAGTCTGAATATTATCTTCTGCTTTTCCGTAGGAATTGTCATTTAGCATTTTAATAATCTCAGTCGATCTTTTATAGTCCTGATCTTCTTTACCTTGTTTAGCGTTATAATAGGATGATGGATTTCCATTTGCCTGATATTGATTCTGCCTTGAATTGACAGCTTTTAAAGAATCAATTCTTCTTTTTTGAGCTAATGACAATTGGTCGTCATAGCTTTGCAGACTATCTTGTTCCTTGTCCAATCCACCAAGCATTGTTCTGTTATCATCCTTTTTAAAGAATGCATCATAAGCATCATTCTTGGTCATAATGGAATCCTGCGATTCACCAAGTGACAGAGAAAGCTCTTTCGGTTTATCTGCAGGTTTATCTTCTTTCATAAACTGAACCCCAACATATGCAAACAACAAAACGAAAGGCAGAGCAAGGAGAGGCAGAACATATTTCTTTTCTTTAAAGTTAATTTTCTTAATGTCCATTTTTTAAGTGTTGGTATTGGTTAAACAGATATTCTATTCTCAGGCTGTCCTCTTTCCGTAATTTTTGCTGATCTCTTTTATCTTTAAGTGATTGTAGTTCATCCACTATTTTTTTCATCTCCTTATCATTATTTTTCAAAATATTTTGAGCCACCGAACTTTTGGAATAAAGCACAGGGGGCTTGATTTTAAATGTCATATCAGAAGGAAATAAGATTCCTTGCATAATAGAAATGATGAAGGAAACTGATAGGAAAGCCATCGAATACATAAAAAATCTCTTCGGATTTTTGACTGCCCAGACTAACCATTTCTGTCCGTTTTTTTTAACAAAAGCATTCATTTTAGTAAGAGTTTTTATTTTGATTAGACAGTTCTTCGTTATTGATGATTCGCCAGTTTTTGAGAAGAACACCGTGCGGATTGTTTGGGCTTCTTATGATGTCATCAAAGAAACCTTCAGTAAATAATTTACGCGTAATGACAGAAGATTTTCTTGTAATCATCTGCTTTCCGAAATACTGGAATTTCTTGTTTTCCATATTCAGAGAAATGGAATCGGTGTGAATACTGACCATAGAACTTGAAGCAACGATCTGATTGTAAAATCCCTTTTCTCTTAGGTTGGTGTACTCCTTTTTTCCACTATCATCAATGAGGTATAATGATTTTTGAATGTTTTCTTTGATGTAGGAATCATCAGGAGCCAAAGTGAAAAATAGTCGGTGGAATAATTCGATCTGTGCTTTATATTCCACAGGTCGATTCAAAAGCACATCGGTCTGTTTGGCAAGAATCGGAACACCGTTATCCAAAATGTAGATTGACTTTCTGGAATCCTGAATCATTCTGTAAGCAAAGAAGAAACCTGCAATGATGATGAAGACAGCAAATGCAATAGCTCCCAATGAGACCACTTTGTTGATCTTAATTCTCTGTTCTATGTTTTTAATAAGCATTTTCAATTATTTTTTTCAGATTACTTTCCATTTTTCATAGCATCATTAACTCTTCCAGATGCAGAACCTGCAGCAGCGGCCTTTGTTGTCGCAGCAACTGCTGAAGCACCTCCCGTTTTCGCAGCCAAAACCGCTGTTTTTGCACTACTCGCCATTTTACCTGCTGCACTTTTCATTTTGGTCATCGCTCCTGCTCCGCCCGCAGTTACAATCGTATCAGCAATGGTTGGCGTCATCAGAACTCCAACGCCTGTGACGATATAAGCTACACAGGTAAAGAGTTGGTTGTAGATCATTCCGGAATTTGAAACATAGACCATCAAAGCATCCAAATTGGTAATGGTTCCGTTGGTTAAAAGAGTATCATATCGTTCAATTTCCATTGTATAGCCTGATGCAATCAGCTGTTGTCCAATATTGATAATGGTATATGCAACAAAAGTGTACAGATTGATGTTAATGAACTTGGAAACCCAACTGTATAAAGAATTTTCAAATCCAGGTATTAGTGCCATTCCGACTGCAATGGGACCAAGAATAATTAATATATATGCCCAGATCTTTTGGATAAAGAAGATGAGATAAACACAAATTCTGAGAATGGATAAACATACAAACTCAATGATTTCTGCAACTAATTTCTGTAGCTGGAATTCCATCCTGATCTGCCATTCTTTGATAGGCTGTAATAATTTGTCAATCCCATCACTGATATCAAACCAAGAATCGTCTGCATCTTTACTTGTATTATTGATAACTTCCTGCTTGGCATCTTCTTCAGCATTGAGCTTGATGACTGCATCCAGTAATTGCTGCTGTTTCTTGAACCTTTCAATTCTGAGGTCATTTACCTCAGATTCAATATCACTAAAGATGGCTATTCCCGGTTCCGCAATGGCCTCAAAAGGAGCTTGCAGCATATTGACAAATCCCATCCAATAAATGAGTGTAAACCCGATCAGAATAGGTTTGAGCATCGGGATAATTTCCCATTCACGATCTCCGGCTGCCATTTGCCATCCCATATATCCGAGATACATTAATGCTCCCAATCCGCCTATGGCTCTTCCAACCAATGCTGAACCTTCCGCACTGTCCTGCACACTATTATCAAGTTTAGTAAAGACTTCCATAAACCATTTTTCAAAAGCGCCATCACCTTTTAAAAACTGTAAAAGATTACTGTAATCACTATCCGTCTGGGCAAAACCCAACACCGGTACTATCATAGCCAAAAGACAAAAAAAGTATGTATATGTTTTATTCATATTAAAATTTGTGTTTGTATTGCTGCATTACATTTTGAACAATCTGTTTGTCTGAAGCAGGTGTCCATTGCGTTGGTAAAGCTGTGGGTAAATGGCTATTCAGTATATTTTTGTAATCCAGCAACAAAGTCGTTTTGTTATTATGCTTTCTTAATTCCTGAACAAATTTTCTCCATTTGATAAGGGTTTCGTGATACATTACAAAGCGCTTCCCCCTTGGCATATCCATTGAGCGGGACATTGAATATTTATCTTTAATTAAATCCAGTTCTTCCTGAAGCCTTTTTAATGTACCAGTTGTATTGAGCGTTTCATAAGTCTGCTGATCTTTCAGTCGCCATTCGATAAAATTCTGTGGTGTATCCGGAAATTCAGTGATTGGTTTCAACATTCGCTTGTAGTAAAGAAGCCAAAGAGGGTCGGCATCGACAGTCGCCGAAGTCCAATGGGCAAGATCTTGCACGCTTCTCTTATAAATGGTATCCGAAGCGGCTTTGATTTTCTTAGCTTCATCCTCCTGAAATTTCAACTGGACGAATCGTAGATTCTGTTCTCCGGTTGGTTTTAGTGGTCTTATATCGTCACCGTCTTTATAATCTCGGTTAATTTTAGGAGCCCACATTCCCCAAACCGTTGCGTAAGCAAAATTGGTTTGAATACCAAGAAAATATTTAGGATATGGTCGCCAGTCGCCCCAGCTTTCAAAGGTCATCCTCTTATGCTGTGCAACAATAGATGGGTCGTTCAATCTCTTTACACTGACTTGCCCAAAAACATTTGCAACAGCAAATAGTAAGAGGGAGAGTTTTGCTATTTTTGATAGATTTTCCATAGGTCTAATTGAATAGGTGTTTGTATTTTTGAATGATATCACCGACAATAGCTTTGTCAATATTGAGATAGTTTCTGAGTACAGGGACTTGGAACAGGTACGGGATTTTTTTGGCGTTCTCCAATCGTAAAATGATATAAAGAATGTTTCCATTGATATTTCTTACCCTGGTAAATACTTTCTCAATCAGCATTTCTCTGTCCATTGCATCCATCAGGAAATCTTTGTCTTCGTTCAAGACATCCTGGGTCACTTCCTGTTGGAGCTTAGTGACTTGTGTTCCGATTTCAGAATAGTATTTTGAGACCAGAATTGCATATTCAGGATGTTGAGCAGACAGATCCAGCATCTTGTTGGAATTCGTCACAATCTTTCCTAAATACTGATACAGATAGATTAATTTTTTGCTTTGTGTAAGCGCTGAATTAACATTTTTAAGCTGTTGATAGATGTATTCCTGAATCGCAATAACTTGGGTGGTTTTATTGTTGATATCATCGTACAGCTCCTTTTGTTTTTCATAAGAATCCAAGAATGCCTGCTCACTTGCCAACCGAACACCGTGATTGAGCGTGATCTGGGATAGAAGTTTATCATTGATGACAATCTGTTGGCTCTTTACAAAAATGCTGGAGAGCGCAATGATTCCAAAGGTTAATATTTTCTTCATCTTAAAAGGATTTGAAATTGTTCATTATACTTTCTACAACCTGTTTATCTCTATTGACATAATACTGGAATGCTCTTTTGTTTCGTAAAACCTTTGCCTTGATATCTTTTATTTTTAAAAGCATATGCGTAGAATTTCTGCTGATTGCTTTGACTTCTCCCAATGCATAATCCAGTAAAATTTTACGTTCCGATTTTTCCATCTGGTTGATAGCTCCGTATGACAGGATGATCCCTGCCACTAAACGAGTGACCATTTGGAGGTCATCCACAAACTGTACTTGCGAAGGCAAAACGGTTATGATAGAATATGGCGCGGTGCTGATCTCATTGATAATAGCGGTCTGATTATCCGTTATCTTCGTTATCTCTCTGCTCATAGAGATTCCTGTTGGTATTGACTGAACAGCAAATGAGACAATACGAAGCCTGTCCTGAACTTTAACAATTTTTTCCTTGAAATCTTTCCATTGTGATTGATTAATAGTTTCCACCGTAGCATTTACAGTTTGCTTCTGTCTCATTTCTTTTTGTCGGTCGTGCTCTTTCATTGCTGCATTGATCTCCAGGTCCATCATTGGAAAAGAAACATTTTCCTGTTGCCACGCAGGTGTAGAACCACCACTTGAAGAAGTGATTAAGATGTAAATAGGAATAGTCAGGATTAGAAAAATCTTTTTCATCTCTTGATTTTTAAAAATTCCTTTTATACTTGTTCATTATATTCTCCACAATCCCTTTATCGGTATTGATGTATCCTGCAAAAGGATTGATGGAATTCCAAAACCCCAATCGGTTGGCTTTTTCCAGTCTTAGCTTTATTGCCAAAAGCCATAGTTTCAGATTTTTCACATTGCCGGAAATATTATGCAGGATTTTATAGCGGTCTCCTGCAGTAGCCAGATTCAATTCTCCTGATGCCAGAATATCAGTGATGTCTGTTACTATTTTCAAACTTTGCTCGTAGGTTTTTTGTGAAGCCTTAGTTCCAAATATGGCATATTGAGGATGCTGCGAAGCCAATTGAATAACCTGAGCAGAATAATCATAACATTTGTTGAGCTCAGTGTAGATCTGCTGTACCTGAATGCCGTTTTGAAGTGTTCCGGAAACCTCTTTCAGGCCCTTTAATATTTTATTCTGAATATCATTGGCGGCTACCATCTGGGTTCCGACCCAGGTTTGAGCATCCTTTAATTTGGATGTTTCTTCAATAACTTCATTTTGTTTGGCTTTTAGATTTTCTGAATACAGAATCATTGCAGCTGTTACCGTAGGATCGATATAGGTATTCTGAGCAAATAAAAAACTGCCGAATCCTAGAAAAAATAGACTAAGTTTCTTCATACTGATAATTTTTAGTGATTAATTCTGAAAAACTGATTTGATGGTCTTCGAGCTCCTGTGAAATAACTTTGAAAATATTTTTCCCTTTGTTTTCATTTTTCATCCTGCGGTAATAGGAAACAATCTTTTGGTCTAAGGGATTTTGATACAGATTGACCAGCGAAACAAGATTTTCAAGGCTGTCTCCAAAAACTTTTAAATCAGAGACAATCTTCATAAGGGCTTCATCATAGCTTCCGTACTTCTGTACATAATACTCTACTGCCGATTTTTCGGGTTTCTCTGTCGTGTAGGTTAAGTACTGCTCTATTGAAACTTCGTTACCATAGACTTCTCCCTTAGAACCTCGCTTCAGATAAAATTCTTTGAATCTGCTTCTTCCGAATTTGTTATTGAGGTTGTTGATTGTAAAAATCTTGTTCTGCTCGACTTTATTCAATGAAAGTAATGCGGCTATCCTATCGAAATTGTCCTTGAATTTGGTCTGATCAAGAAGAATGAAAGTGTCCGAATTGTTGATAATGGAATCTTTTACAACTGCATTTCCAATGATGTCATCCAATTCCTGTGTTACCACCACTGCTTCTCCCCAGAATTTCCTTACCGTTTTATAGAGGTATAGAATGTAACCTCCCATCAACTTACTTGCGATTGCTTTCCACGCTTCTTCAATAATCAGAGCTTTTCTTCGGTCTTTTCTGAGCCTCATTTTCTGAATAAAGGTGTCCATTATGATGAGTGTTACAATGGGAAAAAGTTTTGGATTATCTTTTACATTATCAATCTCAAACACGATAAACGATTCGTCAAACAAAGTATTATCAGCAGATTCATTGAGTGTTGTTCCATATCTTCCACCTTTATAAAAATCTCTCAGAACAAATAGAAAAGTTCTTAGGTTAAATTCTCTTTCTGTGATACTGTGTTTCTTATTATTCAGATAAAGAGGAAGAAATTTGTCACAGTAATCATAGAAACCATTAAAGGAAAGTTCTTTTGCATCCAACTTCTCTTCAAGTTCTTTGATTTTTCTGATGATGGCTTTCCTAAATGATTCATCCCAGTTTTCTTCCGTTTTATCCTTTTTGATGATTTCATTGGATTTAATAAGAATCAATTGAGTTTCATTGTAAATTCTTCTTCTATCTTCATCACCCAGCGTTTCATAAGCCTCGTAAACGGTATAGAATTTTTCATTGTCATAATCTGGATTATTGATGTTCTTGTCAGGATGATAGAACTTCAATAGTTTCCTTCCGGCTTCCTTGATCTCTTCAGAACTTGCATCAAAGGAAATTCCTAAAACATCGTAGTATGTCCGCTGTTCGTTAACTTCACTCTCATATTGAGCATAAATATCTTCTTCGTGAATGTTGTATTTATTCAAATAAAGAAGTAATTCTTCTGAACTTTTATTCTCATACCATTCAGTTCCCGAATTGAAATACTGATGATAATAGGACATCAGCACATTGTCCAATATTGATTTCTGCGCAGATGACATTGAAGCATCAGGACCTTGCCAGATCAGGAAGATCAGATTCGTCAAAAATTCTATTTTTTCAATATTGAATTCTTTCTTATCCATCAGAAAAGGATTCATTGTGATTGGCTTTTCTTCAGTGTATTGAATATATCTTCCCCCTTTGTATTTGCAGGTTCCTGAATAAGAATCTCCTGTATCTACGATGACAACATCATAGTTATAGGTGAGATATTGCTCAATGATATTGTTCATTAAGAAACTCTTGCCTGAACCACTTGGTCCGAGAACGAACTTGTTTCGATTGTTAATTCTGCCAATTTTCATAGGCAGGTCAGCAGGGTCAACTTTTAATGGAACTCCCTGCCTGTCCGTAAACCTCAGATAGAAATTAGATTCTTCATTCACGGGGTAACTCTCTTTAAAAAAAAAACACAAGGCCGCTTCGCTTGTCGTCATAAATAGATCGTATTCCCTAAGCTCCGTGGCATTGCCAGGAATAGCAGACCGGAAGAGCTCCAGCTGATTGTAAGCATTCTTGGAAACAATTATTCCTTTCGTGAAAAGCTTATTTTCAATCATCGATTGGATATTCTCCATTTTTTCTAATGTGCCTGCTGAAAACAAAATTGAAAAATGAGCATTCACAACCAGTTGCCCATCTGTAGCGATATTATGGAGAAGAGTTTGGATTTCTTCTGCAATGATGGCATTGGACGGAGAATTATTGGCTGCACCCTCGTGCTTTTTCTTTTTCTTATCGAGCTCTCTTTGCTGTTGTGCCTGTAGTGGGATGGTAATAACCTGATTGTAGACAATTGTTTCGTAATCTTCCAGTTCATTGATAAATGTAAAATTATCCACAGCTGTTTCCGATGCTGCACCATTCCCTCCAAGTATAGAATAGGGGTCTATTTCGGAAGGCAGATCAATATTTTCGACATCGACGTAGGAAATATTCTTGACGAAACGATTTCCGATCTGCAGGTACTCATTGGTACTTTTGATATTATCAAAACTTGGTATGTCAGAAAACTGCATTGACAATACACCGGAAATGCAATGTTCAAAATCCTTTTCAAATAGAAATTGTGGTTCGCAATCACTTTGTCTTAAAAGCATAAATACCTTTTGGCATTTATCTCGAAGCTCTTTATAACTTTTCTCAGAGAAATTATAATGTTTTGTTTTCTTCTTTAGCTTATCATCTACAATATCTGTGAAGAAAAGTAACGTTTCTATAGTTTTGAAAAGCCTGCCATCAAAATGCTCTGAATATTTTTGCTGGAGAAATTGATTGGATTCTTCAGCTTCGTATTTCTTTTTTGAGAAAATATCAAGCTTTTGAACAATTCTACCTTCACCAATAATAGACACTACTTGATTCAAAACCGTATGAAAATTCAGATATTGATCTGGATCTGCAGAATATTGTTCAACGGCATTTTTTATTCTAATTCCGATAATAGGATTTCCGTATTGTCCAAATAAAACATCAAAGTCCCACCCGAAATCTTTTCCGTAATCAAATCCGATAAAAGGAATATCAAATGTTAGTTTCTTTATTTTGGACATAACCTAAAAGTGTTTTATTGTTTATTTTTTTTGGGAAAATCAAAACTTGGTTGAAGTTTTTGGTCTTAGCGTACAAACCATATTTATCCTGTCTTTTGAAAATGAAATAGACACCTCCTCCTGTAACTGCGAGTCCCAAAAGAGAACCCAGCAATCCGAATTTGGATAATATGAGTGCTGCGATGACACCAACTCCAATTACGCCTACTGCATAAAAGATGTATTTGCCTTTGAGTCCGAAAAATACAAGGGGTTTTTTAAGCCCCTTGTAGAGATAGAATCCCATATTAAGCAAAGAATGCTGTTACGAATTCCGGAACTACCAATAAGAATATCATAGCACCTCCGTAGCCCAAGATTTCCTTGTTGACATCCTGGTCACCATTTGTCCATTTGTTATACACTCTTAGACCGCCGATGAAACCGACCAATCCTCCTACTGCTTTTAGAATAAGCTTGATTGGATCCCAATAATCCTTGATGTCATTGGCAGCATTGGAGATCGCTGTTGCACCACCCTGTCCAAATGCCGGGGTAATAGCCAAGAGAATTACACAAGCAGTTAATAACTTTTTAACCAGCTGATGTCGTTTAGATTTGTAGTTCATAATAATTGAAGATTTATGTTAAGAATTGTGTTTATTTTGCTCAGAAATTGGCATAAGCGGTGTGCTATCCGTCATTTATTGGCGGATCATTTTAGATTTGAAATGTGTGGATTAATCTCTTAGATCATTGACTGATAGACCTTATAGCCGTCAAGATCAGAAAGAACCTGAACGTTGGTTTCGGCGAGGTTTAGAAAGTTCTTAAACTGTCTATGAAAGGATTTGAGCTTAGGTGATTCTGCTTCTTTTTTTTCCTGATTCTGATTCTCAATTTTTGCAGAATCAAGACTTGCAGTTTCATTGTGATTATTTTCTTTTGTTCTCTCTGATATTTCTGGAATATTGTTATAGTCATCAATATCCTGTTCAGATTCGAACTTCTTTCGAAAGTGATCAAGGTCACGGGTTTCATCCTGTATCTCTTGATTTGCCTGAGAAAGCTCTTTTTGATTAAAAGAATTAGGAGTATTGATATTTTCCACATCATCGATTCCAACTTGTTGTATTTCGTTTTTGTCTTTTTCTGAAAATTCCGTCAGGGAATACTCTTCAGTTTCTTCCGGTCTTCCAGAATTATCTTTTTTCAGAAAAAGATCGTAGACCATATTGCCTGCGTAATAAAGCAGATAAACGGCTATGATAGTGGTAATTATTTTGATCATCTTTAGTAAAGTATTTGTGGTTACAAAGTAATTTCAAGGCAATTATTAATATGATCTATTAATTCTACGAATGGGTTTTTTACAGCATATTTTTGTTCATAGGTCAATTTCCTTGTATCAAGGATTTGGAGACAATTTCTTTTGAATACAGGACTTTTCAGTAAGATTCCATACCTGCTGATTTCGGTATCCATTCCATCCTGATTAAGGTATTTGTAGCCTTTATCATATTTCGAGCGGATAAATATTCTTTCGGCCTGGCTTTCCAATAGTCCCAAAAAATTAATGAAGACCAACGTTGATTTCGCAGAGACATTGGAATATTCAAAAGGAATGACAATGAAATCACTATAGATAAGAAGGTCGCTGTATTTCACGTCCAATGTTCCTGCAAGGTCGAATATGTTTATTTCTTCACTTTCTTTCAATTCGATCAAAGTTTCAAAATCCGAGAAAGGCTGTTCGTTTTCTTCATCGATGATTTCAACATCATATAGTTTTGGAATATCCAGCAATTCGTCTTCTTTCCATTTATGATAAAATGACTTCTGAAAATCGAAATCGAATACATTGACCTTTCTCTTGGAATTAACAGAAATATAATTGGCAAAAGCAATGGCAAGCGTTGTTTTACCGGTTCCTCCTTTCTGTGTGGCAAAAGTGATTATCATAATTTTCTATATCTTTTAAATAATTGGAAGCTACATTTTACTTATCTATTTCTTTTTTTTCTTCGTTTTTTAAGTTCATTTTCAGCAGGATCCCTTGCAGTCCCAGTACTTTTCATTAATTCAAAAAGCATTTCATTGACAGCTTTTTTAAATTCACCCCCTTCCTTATTTTCGCTTTGGTGCGCCGTTTTTAATTGAGGGTTTAGGAATTCCTGATATTTCTTTTCCCCAATCATTGGTTCCAATTCTCCGATGTAATGAAGTCTAGAATGAACGATGTAATATTTTCCATCCTCTGATTTGATGATATTAACATCTTCTTTATTTTGGCTTTTCAGGTATTCTTTTACATCGTTTCTGATTGCTGTTAATATTTCCTTATTTTTCAGCTTTTTATTCTCAAAAAGCATAAAGTCTTTTATTTCATTTTTTGAATTTCTATCTTTTAAAAATCTTTGTAGTACTACTTTAGTGTCATCATTTGGAATATTGTAATCCTTAAGACTTTCAAACAGTTTCTTATCCATTTTCTCCGAAGTGAATTCGAACAACTCATTCATTTTCATTATTTCACTTCCTTTATAAACTGAGCCTGTCTTGTGGTCAATGACCGTATAACCAAAAGGTTGCAAATCATCTTTATGATGGAATATTAAGTCTATCCCAAAAACATCTTTCAGCTTTTTCTGAAGTTCACTTTCGAATTCAATTATTGGTGTCCAATCATCTTTTTGCTGCTCTTCCGGAAGCATTGCTTCCTGCCTTCTAAAATCCTCGACTTTGAAAACCTTATTGGAGCAAATATCTTTATACTTTGAAAAAATGGCTTTCAGCTGTTTTGTCCTTTTCTCATTTTTTCTACTATCAAAAACAATTTGGTCTCCTGATAATGTTCGCTGGATTACTCCGTTTTTTAAAATGGTCAAAGATTTTGCATCATTTGTGTTTTCACCCAGTTTATAGCCATTTCTGTTAAGTAAAGTTTCAAACTGATGGAGGGAACTCATTTTGTATTTCAACAGTTTGTTCAATACTTCCTCCGGTTTAATTCCGTAAAGTTTCTCTAGAGTATTAGCTAAAGCTTTTTGAGCTTTTAACTTTTCATAACTGTCATTAATCTTCTTTCCAGTCTGTTTATCTACTCGAGTCGTAACAATATGAATGTGATTGTTCTCTGTGTCATTATGGAAAGCCACAATAAATGGTTGTTTTCCATATCCCAATTCATCCATAAAGTCATCAGCAATTTTTGTAAGTTCTTCTTTGGAATGTTCCCTGAACTTGGTCGAAATTGTTGCGTGAAATTGAGGCCTAATTACTCTTTTATTTCCAGCCGAAATAACTTTTAAATAATCTCTGACTTGCTGTTTATCACTATTTTCATTAATGAATGATGGAAAGTTTTTCATCATCATCAACTCCCCTTTTCCTTTGTCTATTTTTTTATCATTGTAATTAACTCCTGGAAAGTCGGATCCAGCTGGATTCATTATTTTAACAATCATTTTGAAGCAAAGAATAAATGTTTTCAAATATTTTGTTCTGCTCCTTTTTAGAATTATTATTTCTGAAAGCTTTTCAGAAAAAACTTTTAACTCTTCTGAACCGATGAATTTTTGCGTATTTACAATCTTAGCAACCTGATTGATATTGGTCTCAATCTTTACAAAAACATTATCTTGTTTTTCAATGAATTCGAGAACCTGTCTTCTTTCATCATCCAAAATCCTGTTTTCGACAGAATTGATGATTAAACTTGTAAGCGAAATATTTCTTGTATCGCATATTTTTTTCCATTCTTGCTTTTTCTGATTACTGATTCTAAAAATGATAGTCTTATTCTCGGTTTCAATCGGACTCATTTGAAATAGTAAATAGTTTCATTCAAGTATATCTAAATTGGAATAAAAATTAGAGTAGCAATTGCTAAAGCGCCTACAAAAACAGAATTCAATATTTTCCATTTCTTCATTTGCCTAATGCTTGCTTTCTCAAGGATAATCTGTTCTTTCTTAGCCGAAATTCCATAGATACAATCTTTATCAAATCCCGTGATTTTCAGATTAAGTACTTTTGCATTAAAATCTTGAACTTCATAGCTTCTGCCAACTTCTATTGAACTTTCAATTAATGGTCTCCCAGGATTAGCTACTATGGTTTTGCAGGAGGTCAATGAAATGCATAATAACAGAATTAAAAATATTTGGTAATTTTTCATTGGTTTATTTTCTAAGTTCAATTGAATTCGCTGTGCATTAAAGTGCTTCCCAATTTGCCACACCATTTACACTCTTTAGAACATAGCTTCCTACAGGTGGAGGTTGAGGAATAAATTCTGTTGCAAAACCAAATGATCCATCAGATTTAGCCACTACTCTTTTCGTATATGAAGAATCGTTATCTGCATTAGGCATTTGTGATGGCGTGACACTTAATTTTCCATTGATGTTTAGCCACCTTTCAGAAAAATCCCCCGAAATCAACGCGAATTTGTAATCCGTATAATTATTCGTAATACTATCCCAAAAGTTGGTTGAACTTGTTGTGACGGGGGTTGAATGTATAGCCAATTTGTTACTAACACTTCTGTTACCAGTGGCAGGACTTCCTGCTCCTGTACCAATGAAGATATTATTGGAACCTGTTCGGTTTCCTGTACCTGACAAATATCCTATCGATATATTATCATTCCCGGAAGTGATATATGACATTGCTCCTGCCCCGATTCCAATATTTCTGCTTCCTGAAATTGTTCCGTTTACAATGCCATTCAGTGCCGAAACACCTGCTCCATAATTCAATTTTCCTGTAATTTCTCCCTGAGACATTGCGTAAAAACTAGCAGAATTTCCTTTTCCTGAAGTTATCTTAGAATCTGTCGCAACGATAGAATTATACTCGCCTGTAATTTGACCTCGGGAATTTCCAAGTGTATAATTTTCCTTACTATCAAAATCAAGATGGAGATTACTTTTGACAACAAGTTCTACTGTTGAAGAATTTCCTCTTAGAACAACATCATTTAGAGAGTCTTCTTGAGTAAAAGGTATCCACGCACTACCATCAAAATAATATAAACCTGATTTTGTAATATGAATCACTTGACCAACTAAATTTGTCGCAGGTAATGTCACAAAGACTATAGTTCCCTTTTTTGCAGTTGAATAAGTTTTTGCTGCCAGTTGTTCTCCCGTAATACGTGGTGGAATAATTCCATCATAATGATTAGTATCATTGGGTTTGCCTACAACTTCTAATGTTGCTTCTGGTGTTTGGGTATTGATTCCGACTTGAGCGTGAACCGCTATACCAAAAAAGGACAAAAAAAGATAAATAAGTGTTTTCATTTTATTATTGTTTTTATATAAATTCATTTGGTTATAGAATCGCTTTCTTTCATCACTTGTATCAGAATTTCAATTTTGAAGATTCTACTTTAGATATGGCTTCCTCCAGTTAGAATAACTTTGCACTTCTCCATATGTATAAAATGAGGGTGACATTGAACTTAAAGTACTTTGCGGAATTTGAAAACCATAATTTTCAAGCAAGGCTGGAAAATATTGGGTTGAATTTTCTCGATGTAGTAAGGCGATTTGATATGGGACAAAACCTAAATCATTGCATATATCTCCAATATTGATGAAAGTATTTCCTGTGATTGGTTCGCTATCTGATCTGTATAACTGAAAACGGATGTTGACAATACCATTATTTTTTTTAAAAGATATATTTCCATTTAATCCTCCAAAATTTTTTGTCCCTACAGAGTAAGATTTTGATGAAGTCAAATATGCGTTTGTATTACCCCACTGATTTCTCGGAGTTGACCAAGTTGATGTTGCAGTAAGTCCTGCAGTACTGGTTGGGTCGAATGTCAGTAAAATGAAATATTCGATTGGATCTTTATCTTGTAAAAGTAGCTGCCAAAAACTTCCATCAAAACAGTATAATCCTGTTTCAACAACATACTTAACCTGACCGACTAAATTGGTTGCAGGAGATGTCACAAAAACGATAGTACCCTTTTTACCTGAAGTATATACCTTAGTAGATAACTGGTCGCCTGTAATACGAGGAGGAATTATGCCATCATAATGATTAGAATCACTTGGTTTTCCTACAACATCCAAAGTAGCTTCTGGTAATTTGGTATTAATTCCGACTTGTCCCCGAATAGTTATGACTATGAATAGCAGAAAAAAATAAAAAGGTATTCTCATTTCGTTTTTTTGGTTAACATTTCTTCTGCAAAGTTGGGACATCAAAACATTGAAAACAATAGTGTTAATGGGAGCTGGGCTAAATAAGATGATTCTGGATGATTCTGGAATCTCTGGAGATTAAAAAAGAATAATCTGGATTAATCTGGAATCTTAAACCTAATTTCACAGAAAACAAAAAAACAAGTTCCGCAGTTTTTTACCCTTTTTGAAGAAAAAGGCAAGAGAGTCTTTGGATGTACAACTTGTAAAAGTCTGTATATACAAAGACACATCTTGCTCAAAAAGGCCGCTTATTTTTCGGAGTTCTGAAAATCGATTTATATTATTGATAATCAGTAAGTTTGAATCTCCTGTTGTGTTTATTGGGAAATTACAGAAGTGAATTCTTTGAGTATGAAAGAAAAATAATAATTGCTTGTAAAGTGAAAATTTACTTACCGTATTGTAAATCAAATTGTAATGATTTTGACCTGTACTTATTTTACGCAGGTGACCTGTATCTAATTTACGCAGGTATGAGATTGCACCAGTATTCGTATTACGCAGGTGCGATGAGTAATATTGTCCTATTTTTTGCAGATGACCTGTATCTGATTTACTCAGGTATGAATTCCAGCTGTATGTATTTTACGCAGGTTTGATGATTGGCATAATCCTTTTTACTCAGGTAACCTGTATCTAATTTATACAGGTATGGGGTTCAACCTGTATTCGTATTACGCAGGTTAGATGATGTATTGAACTTGCTTTAATTAATGAATTTTCAATGATGTATTTTAATAGTTACGGGAATCCTTTTTTTACTATCCGAAAAAATTCCGTTAGGCAAAAAATGATGAGTATAGAACTATTTTGGATAAATATCAAAAAAGAGCACAAGATTCATTATCATTTTTTTGGTATATTTGAAACTCTTATCAAAATTCTAAACAAAGAAATTTCAATAAAAAAAATGAGAAGAATATTATTTCTATCTTCAATATCACTGGCTTCATTGGCGTACAGCCAGACCAACTGTGAATCTCTCAAAAAGGAAAACGAAGCTTTACAATCGACGGTTAAAACTTTGTCTTTAGAAAATTAATCTATAAAAAAAGTATTTGATATTAATAATCCAATTCTCGATTCGGAAAAAGACAATTCTTCATTCAAAATAACAAAAGTCGTTGGAAATAAAGCAACGAAAAATATTGCTGTAAGTTTTCTTGTCTAAACAAAAGATGAGAACAAAAAAATGACGATTACCGATATTTCTATTGTAGATATTGAAGGAAATGAATATCAAATAGATTTATATAAATCCAGCAAACCATATCCGGAACTCTCACTGAACACTCCTGTCAAAATAAATTTCTCATTTAAAGATTAAAAAAGAACTAATTTCTTCAGCAGTTGAAAGGAAAAGCTATCAATACATCCTCCCTAAGTTATTGCATTACAACAATGTATTTAATGATGCTTTTTTAAGATCGCTATATGTAGCAAGGTTAGAAATTTTACTTATAGATGAGTTGATACCCAAACTTGTAAATGACAAAATCATAGTTATAAAAAGTGAGGCTAAATTTAACCTCACTTCCATTTATTTACAACAAGCATTTCCCTCTTGAATAGGTGGGCACTTCACTGTGCCATAACTACAAAACACGCAACAATCCCCCTCTTTTGGTTTTAGGATTGTTTTGCAATTCTCACACTGATAGAAAAATTGACAAGCATCAGTTGGCATTTCTTCGGATTTCTTATGTCCGCAGGTTGGACAAGTTATTTCGGATATTAAAATGATGTCCATTATGAAATAATTTTGCTTTTTAGTGATTTGTAACCAGTCGAGTTAATAGCTTTTTCGATTTGCTCGATGCTGGTTTGTTTGTTGTCGAACTTTACAATTGCGTTGCCTTTTTCGTAAGAAACAATAACTTCAACAATGCCTTTTAGTTTGCTAATTTCTGTCTTTACATGATGTTCACATCCTGAACAAGTCATTCCTTTAATAGTAAATTCAACTTTCTGAATTTTAGAAGTCGAGGTAACAATTGCCGTGATTTTTGTCTTCGGAACAAAGATGTGAGCATAACTCGGAAATGATAGAAGTAAAACTGATATTACGGTAATACTTCCTAAAAATGATTTCGTTTGCATAAAATTTTGTTTTTGATTTGTTTCACAATTACAGTCAATTTGTTTTTGAGGTTTCAGTTTTTGATACCAAGCAAAGCCAAGAACTAAAACAGTCATACCAATAAAATAAGGTCGAAAAGGTTCGAGCCACGAAAAGGTAGAAGCAATTCCGCTTGAACCCGCAACTATAGCCAAAATTGGCGTAATACAGCACAAGGACGAAGCAATTGCTGTCAAAAGTCCTGCACCGATTAATTTTTTTTCTGTTTTCATATTGCTTCCAAAATTTTGTTTTCATTAAGGATTTTGAAAAAAGGTTTGAGCATTTTTTCATACTCTTTTGCCAACGAATAGAAAATAGTTTGCGCTTGTCTTTCCGTTTCAATGAGTTTTCTGTCTTTGAGTTTTCGCAAGTGCTGAGAAACTGCCGAAATGGTCATACTGAGAATATCGCTTAGGTCGCAAACACAAAGTTTCTTTTCTTCATAAAGAAGAAAAAGTATTTTCAGTCTTACATTGTTACCCGCTAACTCAAGTCCGCTAGATAAATAATCAACTGTCCCTTTAATTTCACTAATCCGGTCTTTGCAACGCATTATCTGCTTAACGTCTGCCTGCTGCCTTATACAAGAAAGATTATCCATAAGTACAAAGATATGCAAATTGTTTATTTAAGCAAATACTAAAATACAAAAACATCTTTTTATACATTTTCATAAAAGGATAAAAGATTTCCGTATAAGTCTAATGCTGCAAATTCTCTTGTGCCATAATAGGTACTTTCTATCTCTGTTTTTTCATTGTGAAGCACCTCTTTTCTTTTAGCTCCTTATACAGCTCTTCAACTCCTTTTACTTCAATTCTGCAACTGTGTGTTCCTGCTAAAAAGCTTTCTGCCCCACTACTAATCGGTTTTAGAAATAGAAAAATGCTTTTCCATTTCCAACTATAATTGCAGGAAGCCCACAAATGCAGCTCTATGTTGTCCCGAACCAAAATTGCAAAAGTGTCTTCCTTGTACCGACAATTAAAACCAAATTTGTCTTTGTAAAATTGAACTGCTTTGTCAATTTCCCTGACAGGAAATGCGGGTGTTGTCTTTATCAGTTCTATCATTGTCATGTGCAATTTTAAATTGTAATATTGTGCTAAATAGTCGAGACAGCACAAACGGGTTGAAAAAACGTTTTCGGTTTCCTGGCTTAGCTGTTTATCCTTTGTTTTAATAATTTAAAGATAATCCTATACCCCAGCCCATATCACTATCGTAATGTGTACGAATACCCACATTTTTATTGATAATATATTTTAGCTCTGTCATATACTCTTTATCGGTGTTGACCATAAAACCAGCCCTCAATCTCTTTGTGATGGGAATATCTTCACGCATTAAGGAAAGACGTACAATTCCATCGTGATATACCTCTGCCTGAAAGTTTACTAACATTGGCAAAGTGTACATAAAACCTAAGCTAATAGCTCTACGTGTATCTTTTTCATTTTTCTGTCCAAATAAATTGGTTTCGTGTTCATCCATACCCATTTTACGATATCTCCAATCAAAACCTATAAACGGCATAAACCATTGCATTTTTCCAATGTACCTTCCTAAATGTGTTTCTACTTCATAACCGTGCACATCGTTATAGCCTAATCGCCATTCTGTTCCTAAACTCCATCTTGCCTTTTGAAGCATCGCATCACCATCATTTCCATTGGTAGCAAAATCATTCTGAGCCATAAAGTGTGGCATATTGCTTTCTCTTTGCAACATATTATATGCTTTCTTCTTGTCAGGCAAATTTGGATTTTGATAATCGTCAACCGCAAATACCCTGTTCATTCCTGACATCATATGATAAAGGATATGACAGTGGAAAAACCAATCTCCTTCTTCGTTTGCTAAAAACTCAATAGTATCAGTTTCCATTGGCATTATATCCAACACATTTTTAAGTGGTGATTTTTCGCCTTTACCATTAATTACTCTAAAATCGAAACCGTGCAAATGCATCGGATGGCGCATCATTGAGTTATTATGAATGGTAATTCGTAGAATTTCTCCTTTTTTCACAGGTATTTTATCAACTTCTGAAAGTATTTTATTATCCATGCTCCACACATAACGGTTCATATTTCCGGTAAGGGTAAATTTCAATTCTTTTACTGGAGCATCTTTAGGAAGTTCCGTATTGGAAGGAGATTGTAGCATTGCATAATTCAGCGTTTTGATTTCTCCCAAAGCATTTGCATTGTAACGGTTGGGATCATTTTCCATATTCATATTGTGTTGGCTATGGTCTTCTTTCTGCTTACTATCTCCGGTTATTTCGGGATACATTACCACATTCATATCCATTTGATTAAGGCTCATTTTCATACCCATATCATCTAAATCGCCGTTCATCTTCATCATATCATTCATCATTTTCATCCCCTCAAAATATTTAAGGCGAGGAAGCGGAGAAATAAGTTGTTTAATACCACTACCTACAAAATAGCTTGCCGATTGTGTTCTGTCTTCAGTAGTTGCTAAAAATTCATAGGCAATCCCATCTTCAGGAATCGTAACCACAATATCGTAGGTTTCTGATACTGCAATGATTAATCTATCAACTTCTACAGGTTCTACATCGTTTCCGTCGTTGGCTACTACGGTAATTTTACCTCCTGCATAGCGCAACCAAAAATAAGAGGATGCACCACCATTTGACACTCGTAATCTTACTTTATCTCCTGCTTTTAGCGTTTTGCCATCAACTTTTTTTAAATCTGTAGCGTTATTTCCGTTGATTAAAATTTTGTCATAATAAACATCGCTTACGTCCATTGCCAACATACGTTTCCATTCGTTGGTTACTTTTGTTTTGAAATGACCTTCTTTGATAGCTTCTGCGTAAGATTGTGTTGCATTTTTTTTAATAGCTGCCCAATCATTGGCATTATGCAACATACGGTTGATATTATCCGGGTTTATGTTTGTCCACTCACTTAAAATGATGGGTACGGTAGGCAAATCATCAATTCCCTCTCTATAAGTTTTATCATCCTCACGCTTTTTCATTACAAAACTGCCATACATACCAATCTGCTCCTGCAAACCTGAGTGGGAATGATACCAATGTGTTCCGTGCTGGATAATTGGAAAACGATAGGTATAAGTTGTGCCTGCCTTAATAGGTTTTTGTGTAAGCCACGGCACACCGTCTTCTTTGTTAGGCAGGAACACTCCGTGCCAATGGAGCGAGGTGCTTTCTTTTAATTGGTTATGGACTACTATTTCGGCTGTATCGCCTTCTGTGAAAGTTAGGGTTGGCATCGGTATTTGACCGTTTACGGCAATGGCTTTCTTTTCTTTACCTGCGTAGTTTACTAGTGTATCTGTGACGTATAATTCGTATCGAACTGTTTTTGGAGGTTTTGTATTTACAATTCTTTTTACGGTTTGATGCTTTTCTTTTGGCATAGACATATTGTTCATTTTGTCAACCTTTTTCGGCTGCTCTTTTGGAGGCATCTGCATTTCATCGTTCTTTTTGTTCGATGACTGCTTTACTGTTTTAGTCTTTTCTTTTATCAATTTCATACCACACTTTGGACAGTTGCCTGGTTTTGCCGCGTGGATTTCAGGATGCATCGAGCAAGTATAAGTTGCCTGTTGCACCTTTTCGTTTTTACTCATATCCATACCTTTCATATCCTGTGCTTGTGCAAAGGTGTACATGGCAAGGATGAATATTATTAATGTTATCTTTTTCATTTTTATTTTTTGATTTTTAAAAAACTTGCATTGATTGCAACTACAACTGTACTAACCGTCATTAAAACCGCACCTGCTGCCGGATTTAATAAGATGCCTTGTTTATATAAAACACCTGCTGCCAAAGGCAATGCGATTACATTGTAACCCGTAGCCCAAATTAAATTCTGTATCATTTTACGATAGGTGGCTTTACCAAATAAAATAAGATTTACAACATCGTTAGGGTTACTGTTTACTAAAACAATACCTGCGGTTTCGGCTGCAATATCACTACCGCTGCCAACTGCAATACCAACATCTGCAATTGCCAATGCTGGTGCATCGTTTACGCCGTCACCTGTCATAGCTACGAATTCGCCTTTGCTTTGCAGTTCTTTTATTTTTTCTAATTTTTGATGTGGCAATACTTCGGCAATAAAACTATCCATGCCTAAAGTGTCACTTACACTTTTTGCTACTTTGTTGTTATCGCCGGTAAGCAAAATGGATCTGATATTGTTGTCTTTTAAGGTCTTGATTGCTTCTGCTGATTCAGGACGGATCTCATCGGACAAAGCAATATAACCTGCCAAATCGTTATTTACGATTAAAAACACAACCGTTTCTGTGTCGTTGGCAGTAAAGCCGTCGGGGATCGCAAAATTATTTTCTTTTAAATACCCCGGACTAACCACCAATATTTTTTTGCCTTCAACTGTTGCTTCAACGCCTTTGCCTGTGATGGCATTGAAATTTTCTGTTGCAGGAATTGTGATTGATAAGTCTTTTACTTTTCGCAAGATGCCTGTTGCAATGGGATGTTCTGATTTTTGTTCTAATGCAGACGCAAGGCGAATGATTTGATTTTCATTGAACTCTTTTTGCAGCGATACAATTTTTGACACTTCAAATCTTCCTACAGTTAATGTTCCTGTCTTGTCAAAAACGATAGTGGTTATTTTTCTTGAATTTTCAAACGCAGTACGATTTTTAATAAGCAATCCGCTTTTAGCTGATAAGGCTGTAGATTTTGCAACAACCAATGGAACTGCCAGACCCAAAGCATGAGGGCAACAAATAACAATTACGGTTACCATTCTTTCCATTGCAAAAGCCAATGATTGCCCTGTGAGATACCAATATAAAAATGTGGCAATGCCGGTAACCAATGCTATAATCGTAAGCCATTTTGCAGCTTTGTCTGCTAATAGCTGCGTTTGTGATTTTGATTTTTGTGCATCGTCCACCAATTTAATAACCTGTGATAAGTAAGAGTCTTTTGCTGCATGGGAAACGGTAACTTTTATAGAACCGTTGCCATTGATTGCACCTGCAATTACTTTATCGCCTTTTACTTTTTGTACTGGTTTGCTTTCGCCTGTAAGCATACTTTCATTCAGGTAGCTTTCGCCTTCTAATATTATTCCATCGGCTGCCACTTTTTCGCCTGGCTTTACTAAAATAATGTCGTTCTCTTTTAATGTGTCGGTTTTTACATCATGCACCATGTTGGGCATTACCATGTGTGCATCGGCTGGCATTAACTGTACCAATAATTCTAATTCTTTTGACGCACCTGCAACAGATTTCATTTCTATCCAATGCCCTAACAGCATAATAAGAATAAGCGTTGCCAATTCCCAAAAGAAATCCATACCCTGTAACCCAAAAACAATTGCAACGCTGTAGATGTAAGCAACTGTTATGGCGAAGCCGATTAAAAACATCATGCCGGGGCTCTTTGCTTTTACTTCGTTGACCAATCCTTTTAAAAATGGAAAGCCACCGTAAAAAAATACAACGGTTGACAATGCAAAGAGTATGTATTGCGAACCTGCAAACTGCCAATCAACTTTCATAAAATGTTGTATCATGGTTGATAGCAACATGATTGGAATGGTTAGGATGAGCACAACATAAAACCTTTTTTAAAATCGGCAATCATCATGGCATGGTGGTTATGTCCTGCCATTCCCATTGATGGGTTTGCTCCAGGCTGCATATTGCTCATGTTATGCCCTGTATGGGCTTCTTTATTTTCTGTATGTTGATGTTCCATATAAATAATTTTATTTGCAACAATCCTTTTTGCGAATATAGATTGTTTTAAGAATGGTGATTAATATTTTTTTTGTGTACTGCTTTTAATTTTCTATTGAAAGGCTGTCTGCTTTTTTGTTCATCCAATCCATTATCAAACTTTTTTGCTCTTTTGAGAGCTTTGCGTAGCTGTGCATTATTTTATATGAAGCTAAAGGCATTTCATCGTCTTTAATTTGGTTTGCTATTCCTTTCAATTTACTTATTTGCCTTCGACTACTAATACTGCCAAACTCACTAAAGTTTAATTTTTCTTTGCCATTATCAATATGCCTTTTCATCATCCACGCCATAGGCTGTATGTTGGAATACCACGTATTTTTGGTATTATTGCTATGACAATCGTAACAGGCATTTTGTAAAATGTTTTGCACATTTTCCGGAACGGTATAAACTTTTGCAAAATCGGTTTTGTCAACCTGCCCCTTATTTACATTGAGGGCAGGCTGATATAATTGTATAGCAATAAAAAAAACAGTACTATTGCCAAAATTATCTTTATTACTTTTTTCATTTTATAATTCCTTTTTCACAGAACCGCAGGTAAGCATTTGGCTACCGTAATAAGGATTTTTAATTGCCTTAGCTTCGCTAATCCAAATAGCACCTTTGCCGTCATTGTACATTGGGCAGAAGTCCTGATACAGCTTTTGTGTAGTTCCAAACAAGGTAATAAGGTCGGAAACATCTTTACTCAAGGATGCGAAATGTTCTCTTTGGTGGTCTACCTTTCCTGCGTTGTCGCCAATATGTTCTGCATTTTCCTTGGCATCTTCAGCTATATCCATATATTTTTTATGCTTGTTAGCAGGGATGGCTTTCATATTTACGTTTTTAAATGTTGCCAATAATTGCTTACCTGCATTAGCTGCTGCTTTATCATTATCTGCTACAAGTGCATTTTTTAACGCCAAATAATCTTTTATAATGGGTGCGATAGAGAAGTTTTGAACCTGGTCTTTTACTTCTTGTTTTTCAACTTTTTCAGTCATGGTATCCATTGTTGCAGATTTACTTACTGTATTATCTTGTGTTGCTGATGACAAATCTTGAGTTTCTGCTATCGCAGTGCTATCATTAGCTTGCTGATTGTTGTTTTTATTGGAAGACTGATTGCATGAAACTGTTACTACTGCTATGGTTGCCAATGTTATGATGGAGAAAAATATGTTTTTCATTGTAATGTTATTTAAAGTTATTAAAGAATGATTTTTTACTTATCTGTTTCAAATTCTTTCAGCTTTCGCTTCATAAATTCGATTTCCTTTGCCTGTGTTTCGAGTATGTTTTTTTGTAGCTCAATTAATTCGGGGTCAGTAAGCTTAGCTTTTTCGGACATTAATACAGCTGCAGCGTGGTGCGGTATCATTCCTTTTACAAATTGCTTATCGCCCACATTTATTTGCTCGCGAATGCCAAACCACGAAAAGACACCAATCACAAGAGAAACGGCAATGACTGCCCAATTGATTTTTTTGTTTTGATACATTCCTTTCATTATCAATAATTCAATAATCAACATTGCCGAAACCATCAGCAACGTCATATATAAATTGTTGATGTTCGGGATAAGATTATTCAATCCGTCAATCATAGCATACATAATAAAGTACATAGCTGCGAACATTGCAACAGCCATTACAGCAAAGCGTTTGTACATTGCTAAAGAATGATTGTGATTATTTTCTTCACTCTTTTGAGTATGTTGCATTCCGTGTTGGTTTTTCATACTTTCCATAACAATTGTTTTTTATTTGTTATTAATAATTTCCTGTACGCTGCCACAGGTAAGCATTTTAGAACCGTAATAAGGATTTTTAACCACTTCTTCTTTGCTTAACCAATTTGCACCTTTACCATTGTTGTACATTGGGCAGTGCTGATAATAAACAGGTGTTTCTTGTTTTGATACTTTGATTAATTCGTACATATTTTTAGAAAGCATGGCAAAAGTTTCTCTTTGTTTTGAAACATCTTTGGCTATAGCAATTTTCTCTGCATTTGCTGTTAAATCTTTCATTATTTTCATCCAAACGGTATGTTCTTCTGTTAAAAGCTTTGTCATTTCTACAGCTTTTATTGCCTTTACCAATTCAGCGGCTTTTGCCGATGAAGCACCTGCATCGGTTTTTACCAAAGCATCTTTTACTGCAAAATAGTTGTCAAAAACAGTTTTCAGTTGTGGTGCATTTTGTGTAGTCGTCGTATTTGTGGTAGCCATTTCTTTAGGGTTGTGGCTGCCGTGTTCGGCTTTCATATCCATATCTGCATCTTTGGTCTTTGCAAGTGGTTTTAGTTCCCTGTTATAATGGCAACAGTCGGATAATTTTGCATATACATCATCTGGGGCTAAAAATTTTTCATTGTCGTACCCCGCTAAAGCAATACGTTTTAGAGTCTCATCCTGATTTGTTTTTTTACTATCGTAGTCAATCGTAGCTATCTTGGTATCTTTATTCCAATTTACTGTGACTACATTTTTTACATTTCCTGCTTTTTCAATGGTAGTTTTGCACATTTCGCAGTTGCCATATATTTTTACGGTTTCTGTTTTTGCATTTTTGATTTGTGCAAAACTGTTTACAGCTGATAGTAATACGGTGATTACCATCAATATTTTTGATATTGATTTCATTTTGAAAATTTTAAAATTAATAAGATATATAAAAGGGTTGCGAAAACCGGATTTAGTTTTCGACAAGACGTAACTGTGGATAGCAAGCCATAGTTTTATCCTATTTTAGGCGGTTGCCAAATGGAAGAGTAGCCTGAAGAATAGTAGGCTTGTTTAAAATTGAATTTTTGCTTTTTAGTTTCGGCAAAAAGGTTTGTTAGTTTAAAATAGATAAGCGTAGGTGAGCTAAATGCTGGTGAAGTAGTAATACATCTACAACAACTGTGATTACACTTACCGTTGCAGTCGTGACCATCGTTGCATTTTTTACAGGACTTATCCTTACAACCGCTTTTGTGTTCTGCTTTTGCAGATTGGTCTTTAGAACAACTTTTTCGTTCTGTATTGACTGTTTTTTTGCACAAGCATAGCCTATGCTTGGAATTAGAAAAAAGCCCAAACATAGTAAGATAATAAAGCTGATATGTTTACTAAAAGTTTTCAACATAACAAAATTATGAAATTATTTCTTTTAATTGCTATATTTTACACTTTTTAAATCTCAATCTAAAAGATACTCTATAAGTTTATAGTAAATTTCGTTCATCTAAAAGGGAGACCCAATTAACTAGCGCCCTTCAAATATTGAAAATTAAATAGGTGTTAAATAGTAAAGTTAATTTGTGACCAGGGCTCTATTTGAAAACTGCTTTTTGGATCGTTTCGATTACTTGTGCTCCTAATAATTCGTTTTGATTTTACCGTCAATATTTTATTCATTGCACTTCCTAATTGCAGATGTGATAATTGCAGAGTATTTAGCTGTTATTATGGATTATCTGAATTTTTACATCTTACAACTAGTGACGACAGAAGAAATAGAATATGCTGCAAAATCATTGGGCAGCGCGAAAAGCAAATCATTTTTAAAAATGATTTTTCAATTGAGGCTAAAAATAGATTTATTGATTGTCTGTTCAATGGTTGGACTATATAGAATGTTTATAGACGATTCAATACGAGCCGTTCCCTCTTTTGACAATAAACTAACTGCTTACGTTCAATATATGTGTAAAGAAAAAAGGTTGTCAGATTATACAATTAATAGGCGATGCAGAATGCTTACATATTTATGCTGATAATTTTTAGCATCGATCAAATGTTTAGCTACGAATATAAATTAATATTTAAAATACTACACATAATATATTTATTTAGATGAATCAGGATAATATTGAGGTGAAAAAAAATATTTATACATCTTCAACTAAAACCTACAACCTTTTTTCAAAAACAAACCAAAGCCAAAGTCCGGAATTGTTTTAGAAATGGGGTTGTTCCGCTTTCCGCAAAAATGCGTTTCCGACCGTAGGGAGGAATTGCATTTTTGCCGCCCAACTTTTGGTCAGGCGGTTTTTTATATTTTTATCGGTTGAGAATGGAAATTTTTTAGATTAAGGAAAAAACCTCTGTTTTCTGTCAGTCCATTTCGGAATAAGTTCCACAAAAGAGAACATCCCATTTGTGCCAATGCAGAATTGATATATAAATCCTGTTTTTCAAATGCCTCCGCTAAACTACAACTTGGTGTATCGTCTTCGGTTTCAGACTGTAAAAGCAGTTCTCCAAATTCTTCCGTCACATAAGGAAGATGCGATAATGGCAAAATCGCCATTATCCCATTCACTGTTGGTCATTGTTTTTATCAGTAAATATTCTGTTTGTTGAAGTGATGTTTTCATTTATGCAATTTTTTGTTTGTTACTATTTATTTTCCTGTCTAATAGGATTCTCACAATCTCCTTTTTGTAATCGTAATTTTCACCTTCAAATTCGTAACAATCTGTATCTACATTGTAGATGAAGTCTTGAAAGTCACATTGATTGAGAAAATAATCCTGTAAGATTTGGTTTTCGCATATGGTCTTGCCAAAAACCATACAGCCAGATTCTTCGTAATCCAATACAAATCCGACATCGTAATGATTTGCAACAATCCATAATACTTCGATATTTGGACTCCATCTTGTCTCATAATGGAAAGAACATTCATCTGTTTCACTTAGATAAATTTCACAGAAGTGACCGTTTTTGCTCTTTACAAAATCGGGCAGTTGCCCGATATTTCCCTTAGTTTCCTTTTCTATCATTTCTTGAAATACATTCGAGACTTTGTCCAAAACCTCTTGATTTCCTGTAAATGTTACTTTATTGTTGCACCAATTGCCATAATATTTGTTGTATTAATTGTTGTATTAATTGTTGTATTAATTGTTGTTTTCGTAAATGTATGTTCCGCTTGTTTTGAAAGGTTCTTTTCCCTCTGTAAGACGGATTTCTGATTTAAACTTTCTTGAAAGACTTTTTGCATACCATATTGCTGTAGTTCTCTCGCAATAGAATTGGGAAAAGATTTCCACCTTTTCCCAATCATTCTTATCACTTTTCGCTTTCATTTGAAAGTTATATTGTGCTTCCATATTTGAATGCTTTTAGAATGGTAAATCATCGTCCGTATCTTCCGCAAAAGCATTGGACTTCTGTGGCTGTGAAGCTGGTTGTTCTTCTGTGTCAGACTTTTTTCCACCTCCGTGTACTTTGATGTTTGAAGTATGGAAATTCAGTCCCGATTTTATTTCTCCATCTTTTGTAATCCACCCACTCGAACTCGCCCTACCTGTCAATTCAACTAAAGTTCCTTTGGTTAAAATCTTAGCAACATTTGGACTTAGCCAATAAGAACAGTTGTAATAGGTGGTCTGCTCTTTTCGTTCGCCTTGTTTGGTCTTGTAACTGTCATTGATTGCTACTGAAAAATTAACGACCTGCTTGTCGTTTTTTAAATTGTTGATTTCTGCATTTTTTGTAATTCTGCCTACGATGTTCATAATATTTCGTTTTAAATGTTAATAATTATTTTCGCATTTGTTGAAATTTTCGATTTGATTGATTTGGTTTCGAGGACACTCGTTTTTTTCTTTCTCTGCTTATATCCAATTGGAAAAGCAGAATTATTTGTTGTTTTATTTTGTTGTTTTTTCCGTTGATGTCAAAGACTGTCTGCGATTTAATTGATTCGTATAACTGAGGTTCCGTCTTTTTCTTTGCCGATGATCATAGGAAAGTATCAGGCATATAAAACCACAATCCTCCAAAGTTTTGGAGGATTGTGGCTCGAAATATTTTTGTCCGAAGGATTCAGGAGTGTCTGAAAAAATTATTGGAACTCGTGGAAAGAATTTTTATAGAAACCCAAAAATATTTTTTTAGGTGAATGATGCTGTCCTACATTTGCAATAGTAAAAAGCCAAAAATCAGTTAGAAGTGATTAAATAGAGGGTTTTGATAGTAGGAAAAATGTAAAATTAAACATTAGGTAATCTGTTTTTTTTAAGGTTTAACCAGTTTATGATTTTTAAAATTAAATTTCTCTTTAAAATCATTTTCAGAATTTTTACATTTTACTTTGTTGCACAAAACCACTCGTTTAAATCCTTAAAATCTTTGTACAACAAAGAACAATCTTCAACATTTTTATAGTTTTTCCGGATAACCTGTTTGATTGTAATTCCATTATCATCATTATCTAGGAAAAGTGAGGTTTTATAATATGCTCTAAGTTCTTTATCGACTTTGAAAAGCATTGCCGTAGAATTGAGAATCAAACAATCTGAAATTGAACTTTCTGCACTTTCCAAATTTTTAAAAGTCAGATAATCAAAAAAACCTTCAAAAACTACAATTTCATTGGAAGTATTCAAATCATTTTTTATCAAAGTGACATCTTTTTTGCCCAAACATATCTTTGAATATTTACTTCGGATTTCGACGCCTCCGAATTATTAAAAAATCCAATGCCGAAATATTTTTTTCCGTTCAGTTCGTAGTAAATCTCTTTAATCAAATTTCTTTGTTCCAAAACCTTTCTGAATTTTAAATATTGGATTAATGCCGGATGTTTGATTTCGCTTACCTTGAGAATCTGATAATTCTTGCTTTGGTCGATTTCTTCAATCTCAAGATTTTCTTGAATCGAAAAATCAAATTTTTCAAGATACTTCAAAGCATCAGAAACTGAACATCGATTCATTTGCTGAACGATTGAAATCACATCATAACTTTTCCCGGTTCCGAAATCAAATGCTTTATTTTTCACAAAATCAACCGAAAAACTCGGGATTTTTTCTTCCCTGTCGAGCGCAAAGTAAAATGCAGTTTTCCAATTCTCTTTAACAGGAAAAAGGCTGAACGATTCCAAAACTGTTCTTATATTCACTTTTTCTTTTACTTCTTCGCAATTCATTTTTTTCTTTTTTAAAGCAATTTTTTTATCCACATTTTCCTTTTTAATAAAAAAAAAGACTTTTTAATTACTTTTAATATACTTTTAATGAGGCGTCGTATCCTCTTATGGCAAAGGTTTTGAGCCACTTTTTGGGTGAGCGCAATTCCGAATTCCAGTGAGCGCAATTCCGAAAGTTGAGTGACCGCAATTCCGAAAAAACAACAGTTTTCGGGTGAGTGCAATTCCGAATTCAACTTTCCATTTTCATTCATTTTTAATACAATACTCGTAGTTATCCACATTTTTTTATGGTTATCCATATTTTTAGTGGTTTTGAATTTCGGAGTGAGCGCAATTCCGAAATTTCAATCAAAAGTTTCGGAATTTTAACAATTTTTTAACTTCAGTGACCGCAATTCCGAATTCCAGGTGAGCGCAATTCCGAATTCAAATAATTATCGGGTAACCATTTGGTAATAATTCTCCCATTTTTGTACGCCGATAAATTTGTATGATGTGTTCCTGAATTTCATTTAGAAATAATTTTCCTTGAAATTCCGTAGATTTAATTTCTTTCAATCGAGCTGTTCGGATAAATGCATGGAATGCCTTTTCTATCAAAACTCTTGTTTGTGGAACGTTTCTGTATTGATGGGAAAACTGGAGCATTTCATTTTCGTGCAGACCATATCTTTTTCTGATGTAACTTAATCTTTGGGCAATTTTTTCCCTATTTTCAAGATACACTTCGCTTGATTCCAATTGTTCTCTTGTGTTTTGGGATAAATTGTTGTTCAAAATGATTTTAGTTAAATAAGGAATAATAAAAATTGAATCCCCTCTATACTTGTAATTGAAGGAAAGCGTATTGAATGTATTCAAACTGATTCTTGCAGGTTTTAAAAATTTGAAACAAAAATCCTTGGAAGTTTTATACTTCAATCCAAATTTCTTGTTCAGTGTGGAGAGTTTTAAAACGGCTCCGTTTTCAGGCAGTTTTGCAAGCCAGATAGCGAAAATAATATGCTTATTGTTCCTGATATTGTACACCAAATTGTACAAAACGTAATTGTATTCCGGAATAACCATTAGTTTTTTAAGCCAATAACTACTGATTAGAAACGTGGTGTAACCTCTCTGGTCATAACTAGGTATAGAAATTAGTCCACCAAAAGTTTTGATTTCCTTACCTTTGGAATTAGTAGATTTGTACCAGCTCATTTTGAACTTTGTAAGAAATTCATAAGCATCTACCACCTGCTTTGAAGATCCGCTTGGCGAAATTTTATTGTTCCTGATTTTTAAGGAAGCGAAAATATTGTTCTCGGTTTCAAACTCCTCATCAAACAAGGAGAGTTGTTTAGGTCGGTCTTCCGGACGAAATTGCTCATTGCTGATGATAGAAACAATATTAAATATTACCCGAAGCGCATTGATGGGAATATCCGCAGCCTCGTGACCTTCGAAAATGAAATCGTCCACGAAACGGTTTCCCAAGCGAATTCTCTCAGGATTTATTTCATCATTATTTTCAAATTCCTTGCGGATTAACCGTAAATCCTTTTCCGGGACAGCCATAACATTGCTTTAAATTGGGTTTGAAATTTTTATTTTTCTTGATAAATTTCAATGATTAATCGATTTGCAATTATATACCAACTCGATTTTCTCGCTTTTGAGGGTTTTAGCTCCGTCATTGAGATTATAATACTTGTAGATGTTGATGCCTTCGCCTTGAAAGACCCTTTTCTCGACTTTACCGAAATTTGGGATCTTCACTTTTTGAATTCCTTTGTACTCGGCAAGCATTCCGTTGATGGTTACTTTTTGACCGGGTTTTAAATCTGATAGTGTCATAATTCAATTTTTTTTAATGGATTTTTATCGTAGACATTTGTCGGCCTTTCAAAGGTTGCCGTTTTGGGATTTTGGACGTTTTATATCCGGAATGGATTGAAGTGAAAGTTGATGACTTTCCATTTGACCTTTCATAAAAGGTAATGTACTTTTCAATGAAGATTTCCAATTGGTAATAGGTCTATCAGAACTATTTTTCCAGTCATTGTTTTTCCAATTCTCATATTTCGATTGTATTTCAGAATCTAACTCAGGCACGTAAATTTTTAATGTTTCCGCATACGTTATAAATTCTTCGAAAGACGGAATATTTTCATCGTTCCCTTTTTGAGTGGTTGGTTGTGGTTTTGAGGATTGTATTGTTTGCGATAAATCGCTTTCAATTTCCTGATCACTGGTGTTTTCAGAAAAATTTTGAACGGGACGATCTGTAAGTAATGAAACTCCGGATTCTACTGTTTTTTGAATAGATTCCTCCTTTCCAATTTCTTCTTTACTCATCATTTCAGGGCTAGAAATTTGTGAAGGATAATCTCCTATTAACCTGTATTTACAAGCAAGTCCGCTTTTTGCTTCGTACTGAATTAATCCTAAATTTCGGAGTTTTTCTTTAGTGGATTTTACCGTTTTTCTAGTCACCCCTAATTCTATGCTTATGACAACATCAGAAATTTGAAAATCACAAGAGTCATTGTCAGAACCAATTTTCAGCAGGTATAAGTACATTGAAATTCCCGTTGTTCCAATTGATGTTTTTTGGTTAAAATCCCAAAACCGCCGCATTAATTCAAGGTAATGCATCCTTATTTTTGTGCAAAAAGCGCTAATGCCTTTTCCTTATCAATGATGATAATGTTTCCGTTTTGAATGATGGCATCATCCAACAGTCCTGAAGATTTTATTTCCGAGGCTTTCGAAATAGAACATCCCAGCATTTTTGCCAGACCTTTCAATCCAAATTCATATTTTTTTCCGAATTAATTTTTTTGGAAACCTCCAAAAATTCTTCAACAGTTAGTCGCCATATCGGAGTTCTGGGATCGATATTCTTCATCTGTTCTTAATTTATAGATTTTTTCAATTCAGAGATCCAATTCCTCGCAGCAGCCCGCCAGCATTTCATTGGTTTCTCATTACTCAATTTCCAGTTTTTAGATCGATAAAAAGAGAAAAAGCAATCTGCTTCAGCAGATGGGAGATCCCGCTCAGTAAAATATAACTCAACTTCATTGAACATCGGAACTAAAAACCGAATCTCATCTTGTAGTAAGAAATTTTGATTTTGAGATATTTTTTTTTCACCTACTTTTTCACTGTCAAAATCAATGATCTCAATCAAGCTTCCTTTGTATGAGTTATAACTTGGTGAATAACGTATAAATCCTGCGCGATAAAGTTCTCTGATGCATTTATGGTAGGTAGCGATTGACCTGATCTTGCTTAACTTCATCACATCTTCCCGGCTAATCCGAAAAGGATTCTGAAACCGGTTCAAACTCCAGAATTGGAAAAGTGAAACATACATACTGATGTGAGAGGGATACAATCGATCATCTTCAATGACACGCTCAAAAAAGCCGATGATATTTTTATTATTCTTCATAATTCCGTATTAAAAATTATTGTTTTTTATCCGCGAGTAATTTTTGGATGTCTTTATAATTGTAATACAAGGAGCCCCCTATCTTGCTGTACGATAATGTTCCGTTGATCCTCAGATTTTGTAAGGTTCCTGAAGATATGTTAAGCAGCTTCTTGACCTCAGAACTCCGAAGCCATAATTTTTGCTCTGTCGTCTTACCCTTGAGTAATATTTCAATGCCTTCCAATAGTTCAATTTTGAATTGCTGAAGGTCTTCCTTGGTGATAATAGATATTGCCATTTGTCAATTATTTTGTTCGACAAAATTTCAAAATCACGCTTAATATCTTTCGGTAGTTTCTCGGTACTACCGAAAGATTCTCTTGTACACCCTTTGGATAAAGAGTTTTAGATCAATGGTTACTGATGATTCAACTTAATTTTTTTGAAATTGGAAAAAAACAACCAATTCATTGCGATAAGCAACACTTTTACTGGATTATAATTCAATATTTATCTAAATTTTTTATTTTGTCCCATTAAGGCTATTGTTTTGCCGATATTTCTAAGAGTTATATTGATCGAATTCAAATTAGCTTGAAGTACTTTTAACGATCATCTAAGTAGAAATCTCGCTGATATTGATGTATATCAAGCTGCTCTATGATAAATCACACAGAAGATCTTTCGGTAGCTTATCGATACTACCGAAAGATTTACAATTACAATTCCTATGAAATACTCTATTTTCATAAATTAAGTTGAATTATGAATAATGAAAGACTCTACATTAATACATATTAATGTTTAGCCACATAAAAACCAATACAGTCTTAATTAGTGAAAATAGTATATGGTCCTATTTAAAATTGGAGAATTTTGTGTAGAAACTAATTGTTCTCCTATAGGTCTAAATCATCCAAATACTGATTAAAATTATGCTGAAGCAATGACAAAAATTTAGTTCTGTCTATTTTTCTTAACCGTATTTCGCCTAAAGTCTTGTGATAATTACCCAGATTAATATTTAGTGAATTTTCTGCCCAACGGAAAATTTCCGCCAGATCTGAATGACCTCCATTAAAACACTTCGTTTGATGAAGTGCATACAACAGCTCAATAAGGGCAACTTTCGGAGCCGTCCATTCCAGATTCTTAATATGGTCAATAGAGTTGTCTTTACCGTCTTTTGAATCAATTTTATTTGTTAAATATTGCTCTAAAAGATCATTTGCCAATATTTGAGACACAATATGGTCGTGGGAGGTGGAAAATTCCTCATCATAACTGTACAGTTCCGGACTGAGCTTTAACTTAAAATCAAATTTGAACCGAACGAAATATTTTTTGTCTAAGTATGTCGATTTACGACGATAATAACTGATAAATTCTCTTTGCTCATTATAGAAATATAAAAGATTGGATCTCTCGTTTTCATAATACGATCTTAACGCCTGCGAATCAGCATAGGGTTTTGAGGCTTCTATGGCTAACACTTTGGAATAGTAGATATATACTGCTACGAACTGCGGTTTGGTATTTTTAAAGAAATATATTTCGTTACTCCAGTCCGGAAATTGATATTGGCGCAATAGGTCTTTCAATTGTCTTACAGCAGCGTCTGTTTCCATCAGAATTTCTTCTGCCCGAATCACAACATCATTCTCACTTCTGTTGATCTGATCTACTGCTGTTGTAAGATCTTTCCAAAGTTGATCTACTTTTTTTTAAAATTTTGTCCGTTCATACGTTTTTCAATTTATTGTTAACGTAAAAATCGGGCTAAAAAAATAAAAAAGTCAGGTCTTCTTTAATTCTTCCTGTCTCATTCTGATAAAATCTCTAGGCCTGATACTGTTGATCTCGAGAAAGTGTGCTGAGAAGATCTGCCTGTTCGCCATCCCGCATATTTTGGCGAGTGTTTCAATTTTATAACTAAGATATATAGTTTCCTCTACAAGTAAATTGGTGATATATCTGATTCTTAAAGCTTTAAGGTATGTTGGAAATGTTACATCAAAGTGTACATTAAGTACATACGATAAATGGGTTCGGTTGCTTCCTATCATTTTGGCAACAATGTCAAGTGTTAAATTCTGCTGAAGAAATTGTTTTTCGTCTTCAAAAATCTTCAGATTTGTTTTGATGTCCTCGATAATTTCTGAACTGTATAAGTCTAAACTGTTTTCATCAGATGAAGCGGGTGGTATGAAGTCGAAACTAATGGTTTCTTTTGAGGTACTTAATTTTTCAAGCACTTCCTGATACCTCGCATTCAATTCCTTTTCTCTTTTCCGGAATCTCCAAATGAGAAAAAACAAGATTACCAATCCTGCAACAATGGAAGAATATAAAATGACCTGATGGTCTCTGATCTCCTGATTCTTCCCTTCTAATAAATTGTCCGTATCATACTCACTATAAATTTTGTCCGTGAGTATCACAAAGTCAGCATTAATAATAGAGTCAGCCTTTAACAACTGGTCCGCGTAATACATCTTCCTTTCAGTATCTCCATTTTTTTAGCATCATCGATCAGATACAGGTAACTTGATCTGATCTCAGGGGTAATAAACCAAAATTTATTGACCAGCGAATCAACTTTATTAAAATAATTTAACGATTCAGCTCTATTGCCAATCGACTTATATAGTTTCCCTATATTAAAATAGACGCTCGTCAATGATGCGTAATCTTGATTGGTGATCAAAATATCACGTGAGAGTTTTAATCGCTTTAAGGCTTCATCTGTATTTCCTTTTCTC
The DNA here is from genome assembly GCF_021278965.1 of Chryseobacterium capnotolerans. Taxonomy (NCBI): domain Bacteria; kingdom Pseudomonadati; phylum Bacteroidota; class Flavobacteriia; order Flavobacteriales; family Weeksellaceae; genus Chryseobacterium; species Chryseobacterium capnotolerans. Next base: position 3,520,858 of record NZ_CP065589.1, read on the forward strand.
AGCAGCTGAATACCCTTTCCTTTCTGGAAATATCCAAACTCAACTACAAGCTCGTTATTGTTATGAAGTCTTTCCAGCCCAATATTAATCAGAGAGTCTTCCTTATGATATAGTCTTAGATTTTTATAACAAGTGCTTAAGCGATAAATACTGTTAAAATAACCTGATTCATTATTGTACCTAATGTTCCGATCTAAACTCTCTTTGGCATTTTTTTCAAAAAAATCAGCTGCCTCTGAAAAATGTACAGCTGCCTGCTTATAGTATCCCAAATAGCTTTTGATCATTCCCAAATGATAGATGATCTTATTTTTAAGGTAACCATCTTTTGAATTTTTTGAATATTTGAATGCTATTAAATATTCTTGTAAAGCTTTTTTATATTGTCTTAGATTATAGTAATAAATAATTCCTTTTCCTGCATAGGCTCTCGCGATCTGATCCTGGTCGTTTGATTTTACAGCGGTGACAATGGCACTGTCAGCATAAGATAATTTCCTGCTGGTTTCTTTGCTGTAATAGATGGCTTCTTCGTAACCTCGGATCAATTTTTTAAGGTTATGGTCATTTTTTGCTTTGTCAATGTACATTTTGACAAAAACAATTGCCCTTTCATCATTCTCAGAATAAGAATCGATCAATCGGGAAATCTCTTTGTAAGATTGTTGCTGTATCTCTTGACCTTGTGTCATAAACACAAACAAAGTGAATAATAGCGTTAAAACCCCATTATAATAATGCATTATGATAAGATATATACAAATTTAACAAAAAAACCACAATCAAACGCTTGTTCAAACTTTACACCCAAAACAACTAACTGATTATTAATACGATACACCTTAATTTTGTTGGTAGGATTGATCAATAGTTACATTTAATGTATCAATCGATGCAACAATAGTTTTTTTTAATTCCCTAACCCACCTAATTTCGACATCAGAATTCTAATCAGTATCAAAAACCGGCCGGGATAACTTTAAAACCATTGTTAAAAAAATGAAAAAGTATATCTCACTTTTAAGTCTAATAACTGCATTCTGTATGCAGTCTTGTGAAAGATCTGAGTCTGATTTAAATACAACAGAACAGAAACAACAAAATATGAAAGTTCAAAGCAATAAAGAATCTGCAAGGATTCAAAATGGCATTGCGGAAGAAAAAGGTTCTGACAATATGGATACAGGTGATGATGATGAACCGAAAAAAGATAAGCAGCACTGGAGGATGGCGCAGGACACGATCTGGTAAGGATAATTTCTGCTTAACTGATACAGTTTCAAAAAATGGAAAATCAGAAAGTGATCTTAAGCACCGGAAAGAGATGTACCGAAAGTGGAGAATGGGAGGTTGAAGGAAGGATAAGCACCGTAGTTTACCTTTCAAAAGGCGAAGTAATGCCAACCTACTGTGGGAAAAATGTCAAATGGATATTAGTCAGAAAAGGATAAATATTAAGATTATGAAAACCATCAAAACAATATTTGTAGAATTCGTGAGCTATTTTTTTATACTGCTCTTCTGCTATGCAAGTATCAGTAAAATGATGGATTTTGAGAATTTTCAGATCCAAATCGCACAATCACCTCTCCTGAGTGCCTATGCAGTTTTTATTACATACGGAATTTTAATCCTTGAGCTTTTGGTTTGTTTCCTTTTGATCTCTGAAAGAACAAGGTATATCGGTTTATATGGATCATACATTTTGATGGTTTTGTTTACTGTCTATATTTATTTGATTCTTAACTATAGTGAATTTGTTCCATGTTCGTGTGGTGGCATTCTTGAAAAGATGGATTGGAACACGCATTTAATTTTCAATCTGATATGTATATTGATTGTTGTCTTTTCTATAATTTTTTCTGCAGACCATCAGATGATCAACAGAACAAAGATGAGCTTAATCCTTGTAGTGACAGCTTTTCTATCCTCGGCAGGAATGTTTTTTCTCTACAAGCAGTCAGAAAATATTTTAAAGAGGGACAATGGTTTCCAAAGGAGATTTTTGCAGCATCCCATTCTGAAAGATGGTACTTATGATTTGAAACTGAATTCGTATTATATTGCAGGCTTCTACGGTGATACTTTATATTTGGGCAATTATACCGCACCTTTTTCGATTACAAAAATCACCGATTTGTCTCCATTGAAACAGCAGAATTTACGATTGGACCGAACAGACATCAATTTCAGATCACCGATGTTGGAAGTCGCTGACAGTATAACATATCTGTATGACGGAACAATACCTGTCGTTTTTTCAGGACAGACCGGAAAGAATGAGCTAGCGGAACAAAAAGTTGGAAAGACCTATTTCAGAAAAATAAAAAGCCTTGATTCAGATCATTTTGTAATCGGTGCTTTTCACCGTCTCAAACAGATACAGACTTTGGGGATTATTTCCAAAGGTCATAAGGATTCAATAAAGCTAAGACCCGATTTGCTTGAGAAAAAAAAGTGAAGGATTTTTTGAACCTGACGGGCAGTTAAATTACGATGCTTTTACAGGAAAGGTGGTTTATGTCTATCATTACAAGAATCAGTTTGTCGTTACTGACTACAATCTGAAGTCAAAGAATGTCTACAAGACCATTGACACGGTCAAAACACCGCATCTGGGATTATCCGTCTTATCTGATGGAAGCCGAAAACTGAACAATCCGCTCATCGTCAATGAAGGATCATTTGCTTACAAGGGAGTGCTCTTTGTTCGATCAGACCGCAAGGGAAAACTTGAGAAGGAAAAGGGTAAAAGAGCCATCATACTTGATCTCTATTCTACACAAGAACAAAAATATCTTGGAAGCATAAATATACCGAACAGATCCGAAGAGCAGCGAATACAATTTGCAATAAATAAAGACCAACTGTATGTAATTGTTGAAAATGAAATAATCAGATATCGTTTTGCGCAAAACATCATTCAACATTTCATTTCAGGGGAAGCCGAAAACCTGAACAAAGAGTAGGCACCAACAACAAATTTTAACATCATGAAAAAGTGAGACAAATCGTATTGCCATTGGCTATCCTATTTATTGGAGCCGGTAGTGCGTATGCTACCAATGTAGCATCCAAATCTGCTAAAGCAGAAATTCCTGGCTGGAAAATCGATCTTGAAAATCCTGGCGCGCCATGTGTCATGACGGAGCAGCAATGTACGACCGACAATACAGGATTTGTATGTACGGTCAGTGATGCTTCCGGTGTTCACGATCTTTATCAAACAGGATGCGAAACGGAACTCTTCAGAATTCCTTAACCTCCTTCATCAATTAATTATTAAAAGAAGGGTGCTATTAAGCACCCTTTATATATTTATGTATCCAAGAAATATCTTTATAGTCCTTTAAATGATAATTAAACCAGTCTAAAATCTTGACGGTCAGGTCTCTTTGTGTTTCTTGCTTTTTCATCGCATGACCCTCTTTATCATAGAATAATGCAATCACAGGTTTTTTATATTTCCTCAAAGCGATAAACATCGATTTTGTACCCTCTGGGCTGACATTGCCATCATCTGTCCCAGTCCATAAGAGCATTGGTGAACTGACATTCTGAGCAAACATAATTGGATTGTTCCTCATGTATTTTTCGGGATCTTCAGCAACCGTAGATTTAAACCAGTACTGCCGTCCTTCATATCTATAATAATCTGGCGCATGAAAGTTATAGTTATAGGCATAGTAGGTGCGGATTACATCTGAAACAGCCGCTCCTGAAACATACGCCGCAAAACGATCGGAATGAGTGGCTATAAAATTGGTTTCATATCCTCCGAATGACTGTCCCATCAAACCAATTCTATTCATATCCACATATTTTATTTTTTGCAGTTCATCCAAAGCATTATTGATACTATCCAAAGCAGATATTCCGGCACCTTTATCAGATTGTGAGATGTCGGCAAGCAACACTGCAAACCCCTCCTCTATCAACAGCGGAATATTGTAACCTGTCGGATTTGCAAAAGATGGTCTCAAAAACCTTTTGGTGAGATAGTCCTGTTTCTCATAGATATGCATCACAACAGGATATTTTTTAGAGCGGTCAAAGTTCAGCGGCATATACAACGCACCGCTGATCTTCTCACCATCCGAACCCTTATAAGAAATCCTGATCATCTCAGTTTTCTCAAACTTCTGATCATTCTGATCCGACACATACAATACCTTAGGATTTTCTTTCGCTTTTTTGACCATCAGCATAGGTCGTTTATTATAATTTTCAGCAATCCAGTAATAACTTTCGTTTTGACCCAACTGTTTAAATTCAGTGATCTGATCAGGAGTAGGAGATAAAATTGAACAAAGTTTCCTATTTTTCAAATAGGCATAAGATACACTTAGATCTCTCACATCCGTGGTCTTGATGACCAAAGGTTTCTTTAGATCCGCTGTCCTGAAATCTCTTTTATTTCCGATATCGGTATAGACACGTTTAAAATCGATCAGTTCGATCATTGAGTTTTCTCCCTTAAATACTTCCCTGACCTTTCTGTTAAAGAGATTCTGCTCAGCAATCGTATTGCCCCCAACCCAAAGGACATCGTTGTCTGAAGTAAAATAAGGCATCATTTCCCGAGAAACGTCTAAATCCACTATTTGGAGTTTTATTGTGTTATAGAGTTGCCAGTTATTCTCCTTTTGAATAAGGAGGTAATCACCCGTCGGAGAGATCACCATTTCTTTCTGCACATCGGAGATAAAAGTGTACTCATCCACAGCGGCATTCCACAAAAAAAGTTTATCAAAACCTTGTCCTCCTGCTTTATCCATCTTATCCACCTGATCTTTGTCGACCTGATTCATCAGATACAGGTCATTACCTATTGTAGTTTCCCCAAAATAGCCGGAACGGGTCATCATATTGGTCTTTGCAGTGAATGGGTTCCAATCAATCTGAATAGCTTTAAGTATGGAGGTATTATGCGCTGCAAGGTCGAAATCTGTTCCATACCAAACATCCACCATTTCTTTTTTGGCTCTTACTTTTTTCTCTAGTTTGATAACGATGTGATGATCGGAACGTGATGGGCTGAGCGTCATCTGATCATAATCATTGTATTGGCTGATGTCCAATACAAATCGCTTTTTGTCCCGGGCAATGTAGTAGATCTTAGATGTACCATCATTAAGGCTATGAACCACAAGACCATTTTCCTTAGTTCCTGACGGAACTACATTTTTCAGGTCTTCCGTTGTTGAAAAGACATTTTCAAAAAGTCCCTTTTTCAATACCAGAACTTCATTCAGATCACCCATCTTTCTTCTGACGACCGTTTGATCATTTTTTGCATATACATACTGAACATCAGCAATGGTCTGCCGGAGATTCAGATCGGTATCAAAAACTTCTAACTTACGGCCTTCCTTTTCTGTGTAAAGTACAATCAAGGCATTATTCTTATCATCATATAGAAATTTGCTGACATTCTTCAAAGATCGGGATTTTCCTGTTTCAGGATCAAGGTATTCCAGCATTTCTCCGGATTGGATCGCCAGATGATTCCCTACAAACCTCATTAAATTGATATTTTTCCTTTCCAACAGAAGATTTTGATTCAATATACTCTGCAGTTTCAGATTCTTGGAACCATCGCCCAAAACAGAATACCAGGCCAGCCACTTCCCATTATCAGAAGATTCAGGGAATCGTGTTTCTTCAGTTTCCCTTACCAACTTTTCAAGATGTTCATAGTTTTGAGCAGATAGTTTTCCGGTAGTCAGACTGACGAACATAGTCATAAGCAAAGCATATAAACTGTACTTCATTACATATCCAAACGATCTGGACCCTTGTCCTTCTGCATTCCTAATTTCTGAAAACCTCTTGTTAAATCTTAAAACCCTTACAACTCTGTCCCTCCTATTAATATCCATCATTCTGTGGCGTTAGATTCATGTTCAAAAGCATTTCTTTCTGTGGCAACGGAAAGAATTGGTTGGTTGCTTTCCAATTGACCTTTACAGGTTTGAGCTGATCCAGCTGTCCCCATCTTTTCAGATCTAAAAACCTGTTGCCGTGTTCTGCAAAAAACTCTTTTCTTCTCTCATTCTTTATCTCCTCCATCGCCTGAGACTGTGAAATCGAAGTAGTTAATGCAGTCAGTCCTGCCCTCTGTCTGGTGTAATTAATGAACGGTACTGCCTGAGCGGTCTTGTTTTGTTTCATAAGAGATTCTGCAAGCATCAGATAAACATCCTCCAACCTGTAAATGACGGAGTATTCAGTACTATTGGTCGTTGTAGTCACCTTGTACTTGGTCTGCTTATAATTCGTCTGGGAACCGAATACCACTGCTACAAAATATTGTTGTCTGCGGAGATCACCCATAGAAAAAGAATTGATAAGATCAGGGTTAAGGACAAAAGATGTTGGTGCTGAAACAAAATTGTAGAGCAATGCTTCATTGGTTGGGTCTGTGTTATTCTTAGGCTTCAATTGCCAGATGATATGCTTTCCTGTTTTCTGAAAAACTTTGGACAGGTCATTTTGAAAAACATAGTCCGCATTCTGAATGACTGCCTGACATAGTACTTCCGCTTCCTGCCAATTACCGATCAGCATCTTCATCTTGGCCAGCACCAGATATCCGACCCCCTTATTTATATAGATCCGCTCCGCATTACGATATGCTGTCGGCAGCAGGTTTACCGCCTCAGACATATCTGTTTCAAGCTTTATCAGAAACTGATCCTTTGGCATTCTGTTCAGTGTACTGTTGTACACATAGTCTGTAGTATCGGTATAAGGAATTTCTCCATAGATCTGGTACAGGTAAAAATAAATCAGAGAACGGATCATCAGAGCTTCCCCTTTGATCCTGTCCTTTGCCGATTCAGAAAGGCTCTTTGATCTTTCCACGCCTTCGATAATACTATTCGCCATATAGATTTGCTGATAGGCATTTGTCCAGACCAGACTGACTGTAGAATTCGTTGCAAGGGGCTGGTTGTTGTAAATATCCAGGATCGCATTCCCTGCGCTGGTAAAGACACAGGTAATATCATCGGAATAGGTTCCCAGCAGAGCACCTGAACCGTCTGATGTACCGCTGATCACAGAGCCGGTCCACAGACCTGAATACAAACCTGCCAGGGCGGCATCTGCCGTTTTTTCGTCTTCAAAGATCATTTCAGTGGCCAGTTGGTTATTCGGGAAATCAGTTTCCACAAACTTCTCGCAGGCAATCGTACTGAGTAGAGCGGCGAGCATCACGAGCAGATACATCATTTGATTAATTATATTTTTCATTTTCTTTAAATATTAAGAGTATAGTTTTTATTTGCATATCAAAGGAATTCAGTTTCACATCAGAACGTCACCTGAAATCCCAAAGAATACGTCTTCAAAGGCGGCAGATAACCTACCAGATAAAATTCCGGGTCCATTCCGAAATAGTCGGTGATGGTCAGAAGGTTTTGTCCCTGAAAATAGACCATCGCTTCCTTGATCCCCATTCTATCTACCGGTATCCGGTAATTGACCTGTACATTTTTCAGCCTGATGTAAGAGGCATCACTTACCGCAGCGGTAGAATTCTGAAAGAAACCATGCAGTGAAAGTTTCTGAGGATTATAGCCCGCTGAGTATTGCATATAGGTTCCTTCCGGATTCGAGGGCGACCATGCATCCAGAACCTCGACAGGCTGGTTGCTGAGTGTTCCCGGCATCAGCATCTGGCGGTTGTAATTCCAGTTCCTCTGTTTAACGAACTGCCACAGGAAGGAAGCTGACCATTGACCGAACCTGAACTGGCTTGACCATCCGCCAAACATCCGGACGCCAAGTTTTTCCACTGCCTTGTTGTCATCTGGAGAATTGATCTTTCCATCACCGTTGAAATCCTTGAACTTATATAATCCTGTTGCAGGATCGATTCCCTCATACTGGTACACTCTCGCAATAGTCGTCGGATAGCCAATAACATATTGATTGGAGTAGGTCGAACCTTCGAGGTTCGGAAACTCTACCAGCGTGTTTCGAGGAATACTCAGATTGAATGACGTATCATATCTGAACTTTCCATTTTTGAGTACCTGAATCGACGTGTCAAATTCCCATCCCGTATTCCTGATCTTTGCAGGAAGATTGGACTGTATCGAGGAAAACCCCGTAGTTGCAGGAAGTGGAATACCCACCAGCTGATTAGATGAAGTATTTTCATAGTACGCTCCTGAGAAGTTAAAGCGTCCCTTCCAAAATCCAAGTTCCATTGCCACTTCCTTTTTCACCGTCTTCTCCCAGCTGAAATTGGGATTGTACAATCGTGCGGGATTAAGCCCGGTCTGTCCGTTATAGATATTGGAGGAAATGATATAGGTGTTGAGGTATTGGTAATCCCCTATCTTGTCATTTCCTGTCGTTCCTATACTTCCTCTGATCTTACCTAAGGTCAGCCATTTGGAATCTCTCAGGAAATTCTCTTCCGAAAACAGCCACGCCCCTCCTAATGCCCCGAAATTCCCGAAGCGATTGTTGGGACCGAAACGGCTTGAACCATCCCGTCTTCCTGTAAGGTTTAGGATATACCTTTTTTAAGCTGATAATTAAATCGGGCAAACACTGCGGTATAGTTGTACTCACTGCGTACCTGATCAGAGATGGTCTTTACACTGGCAGCGCCAATATTGTCGATCAGTGCATTGCTTTCAAATCCCCTTCCCGTTATCGCACCCTGATCAGATTGCGTCTTTTGAAGAGTAGTCCCTACCAAGGCCTCAAACTGATGGTTCCCGAACTGATACGTTCCGACAACCTGCGGTTCAAGTATGTAGGAAAAGTTCACCTGATTATTCTTTGATGAGGTCGAGTTCAGGCTCGTCTGACCCAATGCGGGGTTATTGATGGTGTGGGGCTTCAGTGATCTCTCCTCGAAATTCTGATAGCTGATCCCGGCATTCATCTTGACCGACAGAAAAGGAAAAAGCTTGTAGGAGACGTTTAGCCCGTTGTCAAAAAATGCGGTCTTATTGATATACTCACTGAGGAATGAGGCTACAGGATTCGTAAAGGTGCCGTTTTCCCAGTTGATATTTCCGGACGTATTGTACAGTGCAGGCGCATTCGGACTTAAGGTGATGCTTTTCAGGGTAAGGTCATCGTTCTGAACATTGTTCTTCTGAAAGGAGAACATGTTGACAAAATTGAACTCCAGTCTCCTGTCAGGCGTAAAATAAGAAAAATTGGCATTGACGTTATCCGTCCTGTACCTGAAATCAGCAGGAAGAACCGTTGACTGTTCATTATGACCATAGCTTATATTGTAGGAGGTGATCTCAGAACCTCCGCTCAAAGACAACTGAACGGCATAAGCATCAGCTGTTCCGCCGATCAGTTCTTTCTGCCAATCGGTATACCTCGACTGGTCCCAGGTTCCGTTGATATCATACATAGTTGCAGGATATGGCACATTATCATTCTGAAATCCCTGTTTTCTCATGCTGATATACTGTTCCGTATTCATCAGCTCCATCGGTCTTGTGATCCTGCTTAAAGAATAGGAAGTGTTCAGTTTCAGTTCGGACCTTCCCTTCTTCCCTCTTTTAGTGGTCACAATGATGACCCCGTTGGCTCCACGGCTTCCATAGATAGCCGTAGCATCGGCATCTTTTAGAATCTCAAAGCTTTCAATATCATTTGGATTGATCGCATTCAAAGGATTGATCGATGACCAAGGAAGGATCCTGTTGGAATACAATGAAGGCGTTTCAGAAGCCTGAGGAACACCATCAATAATATATAGCGGTTCATTCCCTTCCCGACGGATACTGTTCTTACCCCTGATCTGAATATCAAATCCCCCTCCAGGTGTTCCCGAATTCTGAGTGATCGAAACCCCGCTCATCCTACCCTGCGCTGAAGCAAGGACATTGGTGACAGGTTGATTTTCGATGTCTTTGGCTGAGATCTTGGCAATGCTTCCTGTTCTTTCTTTGTTTTTGACCTTATAATAACCTGCATTGAGAACAACTTCCTCAATTTCCTTTTCTTTACCTAATGAGATATTGACGGTTATCCTGCTGCCTAAAGTGATTTTTCGTTCGGGATAGTCCGGATGGCGGTAAATGATTACGGGATTTTCTCCCGATACCTGAACACGGTAAACGCCTGCTGCATTGGTCACAGCCACTTCTTCTTTACCTTCCTGAAATACGGAAACACCTTTGACTGGCTGGTTATTTTCCGTGACAGTGCCTGTAATGGTGCGCATCTGCCCTATTGCTACGCCGGAGACGAGCAAGGTGAAGCCAAAAGCCATTTGAAGATGACTTAGGTTGCAAAAGCTTTTTTTCATACTTTTGAATAGGTTTAATTCGTTAGACTTTGCTCTTTCCTACGCTAGCAGTCAACTTTTGTGGAAAGGGCTTTTGTTTTTCTATGGTTACGTTACACTTTCTGTTTCTTGAATATGTTTTTAGCGTATCTATTTGATGATGCTTGGGAGGAAGCTTCAGTAAGGACATAGCAAAACCTCCTGCCCTAGCACATCTTGAAATAATATGAATGAAATCGTGTCCCGTGTAAGCTGTAAAGCCGCAATGAGTAAACTCATTGTAAAGTGTCATTTCTAAATGAGAAAACATTCTATTGAAATCTAAAAACAACAGTAACCATATGCATTATACAGACCGTTGAATTTTTTTGTCTTCAGTATTAAATTCCCTTCGTGCTGAAAATAATTTGGAAAATCAAAAGAAAGCGAGTACTTTTAATGTGCGAGTTTAAAGCGTAGTCTGGCTTTCCTTTTACTTTTAAAGGAATTTCGGAGTTTGTCGATAATATGTAGGTTATACCAATCCAGCATTTTGCAAGCAAAACTGGCATAAAGCTGTAATTTTTTTCTGTTATGCTGGCGGACTATTCCGGTGGGCAAATAAGCAGAATGGTTGAAAATGTCGTCCTCATAAATATTATTTTATATATGGAACGATGCGTTTAAGATGAGGAGTTAAATGCAAAAATAGCAGGGAACGGTCTCACACTTTAGAACCGAGGGCGACCAAACCCTTCTTTAAATTTTCATCTAAAGATTACCTTCTAAAGCTAACGTGAGAACCGCTCGCATGCCGTATGCAAAAGTAAGAAACTTTTAGACATGGAGCGATTTCACGATAATCTCGAAGGTAAAATTGGTCTTTTCGGTCCGAGATACATCGTTTTAATTTCCCTATATGGGCTAATTATCAATTCGCTAGAACAAATATAAGAATAAATTTCAATACACCAATATATAGGTGTGATTTTTTAAAAAAATTATGGAAAAAACTTTTGTTTTTGAAACAACTCAATTTGATTATGACTTCATTAATCATATTAAGAGACTTAGAATGGAGAAAGAAATTTCTCAAGAAAAATTAAGTTTAAAAATGGGCTTAACTAAAAGCTTTGTCGGTAATGTTGAAAATATAAAGGAAAATCATAAATATTCTACACGCCATATTGCTTTATTAGCGAAAGCTTTTGGATTTTTAAACATTTCTGAATTAATGAATTTTCCCACACCAAAATATGATAAGATTAAAGTAACTGTGAAGCAGATTTATAATGAAAACGGGACCAGAATTGTAGATATTGAGATATTGAAAATTGAACCTCTTTAATTTACAGAAACCATAATCTATTCGCAACACAAACTAATAATCCAAAACTATATTTATGAATGGAATTAATTTTTCTCCTCAAATTTGGTGGAATGCTATGGATCGAGCTGTCGAATTCGCTAATCATATGGGAAAAGATCTAATCCAAGATTTTAACTTCAAAAAATGGTTGCAAACCGGCGCTATTGAGCATAATTGCTTGGAAATTCATCTCGTTGCTCAGTTAGATGACATCCTCACCGACAAATACGATTATCTGCAAAGTAACGAATATTACCATAGAGTATTTTTTAAAAATATGTATGGAAAAAATATATATGCAAGTACAATTGCAGATTTAGAAAGCAAAATGTTTGGTCAGGAAAATCTTCAAATTGAATATGAGTTTGGGGTGGATGCTCTAAATCATTATATAACTATGCATTTTAATAATTGGTTATTCTTTGGAAAATATGATGATTGGTTTCGTTGGAGAATGTACTATTATTTTTTACTGAATAAACTGGATGATGATCTTAAAAGTATTTATAACTACTATTTCAGTATGGTCTTAGGGCAAATCAACTTGCAAACTAATTTCTTCAATTCGATAGAGCATTACAAAAGATTTCGTGATGAGTATGAAGAAATAAATAAATACGCGGAGTCATCGTTTTTGTCATATCAGGAAAAAATAAAATTAAAATAATTGTACACTTATATCAGTTTTAAATACATAATTTAAGTTTGAGCAATTTGGAATCGAAAGTATTTGAGATATACGATAATTTCTAATTAATTCTCAATCACCTAGGAAATCGTATATTAGATCCAAATAACTTCATGGAAACAAATGATAGAGAATTTATAGAGATTGTAGCGGATTATATGGAAGAAATTTCCAATTTTATAATCAATTCGGAAAAATCACGAGAAGGTTCCGAGGAGCAGTACAAGTTGGCTGAAGCCGAAATTGAAAAGTTACCAGACTTTAAGTTGATATTGGACGGTCTTATGTTGACAATTTCAAAGAATTTCCATACACCTGTTAAGAATCTTGATGATAATATCTCGTACCAGATTGGTGTATCTGCATCTTATATAAGGACACATTTTTTGATTAACAATTTAATAATGTCCGGTGATATAATTGAAGCATCAACTTTAATTAGAAAGCAACTTGAGGCACTCACCAGGCTAATTGAGCTTGAGAAAAAAGAGGTTTCTAAGCTAGAAAAGAAAACACCTAATGTAAATAATGTATTTAATAATACCACGAAGGAGTTGTACAGACAACTTTCCGAAATTGCACATTCTGGAAGTAATAATGTCATAAATTTAATATCGCATTTTGACGAAGGTCACAACCGGGCGGAAGCATCTATTTATCCGAAGTTTACATCACATTCTTTAGAGTGCTATAAATTTCATTGTTTTATTGCACTAGGCTTTTTGGGATATTTCATAAAATTTGCAATGAAAGTATATGGTGAGGATTATGAATATGAAGAAGATATAGAAGTATTTTTGGTTCTGATTGACATTCACAAAGAAATTGATTTTTTAAATAATAAATGATAATATATTTAAACTTAGGTCAAATTTTTCCAACTTGCAAATAGGAATAAATTTTGTATTTTTGTAAAGCACAATATATTCTATAATGAAAAAGACGATATCAAAAGGAGAGAAGCTGAACTGGAAACCATTGAGAACAGTAGTTTCTGTAAAGATTTCTGCCGCAGATCTTAAGGGCAGGAAAGTTGTTGTGTCCGCACACAGTTCTAAAAGAGTGATAAATTAAACTTTAAAAATTTGTACGAGTTAAAATTCATACAGAAAGATAATTGTAAAGATGGTTCCGACCATCTTTTTACATATATATACAAATTCTTCTGTACCGATATTAAACTGCATTATATTATTAGGGCAGAGTATCATAATGGAAATGTAATTGCTCTCAAATTTTATTGTAAAAAAGACCGGGGAAGCGACTATAAGTACAATAAAATTATTAATAAAAATACTTTCAAAACTGTTGTCAAAATACTAGATACCTGTATTTCCTTAATTCCGACCTTGCTTGATAAGCATCCTGATTGTAGTTTTGGGTTGTGTTCCGCAAGATCTATCGATTTTTCTAATCCTAAAAAGTTAACTGAGCATTTACCAAATAATCAGAGGTTTCGGGTCTATTCTCAGTATATTCAGAGTAAAGTAGGTAACGAGACATTTTCCCATATTGAATATCCATCGATCAGCTCATATATGTTACTTAACAACAATGTTCAGGATATTGACAAAGAGGAAAGAAATATTATAGAAATGTTTGAAAGGACTTACAGAACTATTCCTGACATTACAAATCAATAATATTTTATAAATTGTTGAATTAAATAAGGAACTATGAAAGCTTACGAAAGTATTAAAGAAATATTATCTTTTTATCAGGTACACTGTGATGAACCTTACTATATATCTTCAGGAAAACTCATTTTTGAATTCCCAAAAAGACTGTTCCGCATGGATTTTTATGCATTCTGCATCTGTGTTTCCGGTAGTATTGATTTAGAAATTGATAATCACCATTACAATATATCCCAAAACGGATTCCTGATATCTGCTCCGTCAACAATTATAAAATTTGTAAATACCAGCAAAGATTTCCGCATGAAGGTTCTATTCTTTGAAAAGAATTTCCTGCTTAAGAACATTTCTAATCCATTTTTTATCGAGAATCTGTCTCTATTCAATAAAACTACTTTTAATGTAGTTATTTCCAACGAAGCAAGTAGTAAACACTTAATCAATTTGTTGGAATATCTTCAGCAGCAGACCACGAGGAATGGTCGTTTTACAGAAGATATTTTTCGTACTATTATTATTAATATTTTATTGGAAGTTGCAGTTCTAATTGATGAAGGCAGAAAAGACAACGCATATCCCACTCCACAGGATAACAATCATATTTTTTTAAATTCAATGAATTGGTGAAAGAAAATATTTTGCAGCATAAGGACGTACAATACTATGCGGACAAGCTATTCATTTCCAACAAATATCTTATTCTGATTGTAAAAAAAGCGACCGGCAAAACGCCGCATCAGATTATTGATGAGGCCTTATTAAAAGAGGTTTGCGTTCTGCTCGGCTATCCAGAAAAAAATATTTCTCAGATTGCTTTTGAAACAGGCTTTAATTCTACCTCTGCATTCGGCCGTTTCTTTAAAAAGCATGCGTCAATATCGCCCCAAAGGTACCGAAGACAACAGCATTTTTAAAAAGAAATTCCGTATATGATTTTCGAATTTAGGGATACCAAGGAATTAATGTATATCAATACCTTTATCATATAAAAATAACCTAAAAAAAATATCATATGAGCAATTCGAACAAACATGCATATTTCATCGGAGGCGGATTGGCAAGTCTTGCCGGCGCCGTATATCTGTTAGAAGACGGAGGCTTTAAAGGCGAAAACATTCACATCATTGAAGCCCTGCCGATTTTGGGCGGTAGCAACGATGGTGCAGGAACTAAAGAAAAAGGGTTCATCTGTCGTGGCGGGCGTATGCTCAACGAAGAAACCTATGAAAACTTTTGGGAATTAACATCCCGTATCCCTTCTCTGGATGTCCCGAACATTTCCGTAAAAGACGAAATTCTGGCATTTGACCACGCGAATCCGACAAATGCAAAAGCGCGGTTGATTGACAAAAACGGAAACATTTTACCTGTAACGGATATGGGTTTCAATACTCAGGACCGGATGAAATTTTTGAAATTGTTTTTTGCCGATGAAAATGATTTAGACAACATTACTATTCGTGATTGGTTTGACGATCATTTTTTTACAACCAACTTTTGGTATATGTGGCAAACCACTTTTGCCTGGCAGGAATGGAGCAGTATTTTTGAATTTCAACGCTATATGAAACGTATGCTGTTGGAATTTTCAAGAATCGAAACACTCGAAGGGGTTACCAGAACACCATACAACCAATATGAATCCGTTATCTTACCGTTGAAGGCATTTCTGGACCAGCATAAAGTGGACTTTTCATTAAGAAAAACCGTTACCGATTTGGATTTTGCCGATGATGATGGCATTACCGTAACGGAAATAGAATGCATCAATGCAGAAGGAAACACAGAGAAAATAACCGTGAATGAAGGCGATTTGGTATTCTTTACCAACGGATGCATTACAGACAATTCTAATAACGGCGATTATAACACGCCTGCAAAATATTTGCCGTCAAATCCGCCAAGTTTTGCATTATGGCGTGAAATTGCCAACAAGAAACCCGGCAAGTTGGGTAATCCCGACCCGTTTTTTACCAAACCTGACGAAACAAAATGGTATTCTTTCACACCAACATTCAAAGGAAATAAATTTCTGAAACTTATTGAAGAATACACTGGCAACAAACCGGGCAGTGGAGCTTTGATGACATTTAAAGATTCATCGTGGCGAATGTCAATTGTGGTGGCTGCACAACCGCATTTCAAAGCGCAAGGCGATGATACTACTATTCTTTGGGGCTACGGATTATATCCAGATGCAGTGGGAGATTATGTGAAAAAGCCGATGATTGATTGCACGGGCGAAGAAATTTTGACAGAGTTGATTCATCATTTGCATTTTGAAAAACACGAACAGGAAATAAAAGATAGCGTTATCAATGTTATTCCGTGTATGATGCCTTACATCGATGCTTTGTTTCAGCCAAGAGCTAAAAAAGACCGTCCTGCAGTTGTTCCTGAAGGCAGCACCAACCTGGCTCTTATCAGCCAGTTTGTGGAAATACCGGAAGATATGGTATTCACAGAAGAATATTCGGTTCGTGCAGCACGCCTTGCGGTCTATACCCTGCTCGGACTCGATAAAAAGTAACACCAGTAACGGAACACTGGAAAAAACCAGACGTGCTGGCAAAAGCCATTCATACCTCTTACAGAAATTAAACAAAAAAAATTTTGTTAACGACAATATTAGATTGACAATTTAAATTAATACAAAAAATGAAAAAAATCACACTGGCCATTGCACTTTGTGCAACTACTTTCGCTGTAAAGGCGCAAATAACGATTGACCCTGAAATAGGTCTGAATTTTAATAAAATAAAGACAGAGGTAGGCGATAATTCTTCCGAATCCGATGACTCCAAAACGGGGTTCCGTATCGGGGCAGGCGTTAACATCCCTTTGTCACAAGGTTTCTACGTAAAGCCCGGTTTATTTTACAGCAACAAGGGCTCAAAAACCGCTACCAGCATCGGAGATTTCAAAACCAGCATGGATTACCTTGAAGTCCCTGTTAATCTCGGATATCAGTATAAAATTGAAGGAGGAAAGTCCGGAGGAATTTTTGCAGAGGTAGGGCCTTACATCGGATTTGGAGTAAGCGGTAAATATAAAGGAGAGAATATCCCAGTAATCGGTTCTCAGGAAACCGACATCAACTTTGGTAGTGGCAGCGATGAAACTAAAGGATTCGATTGGGGATTTAATTTCGGTGCCGGATACGAAACACCTTGGGGAATCTATCTGAAAGGACAATATGGCCTGGGATTAGGTAATCTTTCCAATATAGACAACGTAACATCTTATAACCGTGGATGGAATCTTTCATTAGGATATCGAATCTCTCTTTAATCAATAAAAGAGATTTTGTATAATAACCAATTTATCTAACTTTATTCTGCTCTTACTTTTGTCAAGGGCAGAATTTGTTTTTGTGCAAAACCAACCGACTATGGCAAGGCATACATCAGGCTATATAATCAAGCAGAAAATTGGCAACTCAGGTTCGCACACGCTTTTTTATGAATTATCCGAACCAATAAATGAATCACCAAAGGCTACGGTTCTTATTCTCCACGGGATGCAGGAGCATAGCGGTCGTTATAAGGATTTTGCGGAATATCTGGCGAGCAATGGTTTTGCAGTTCTATTATATGACCATCTCGGACACGGAAAAACGGCGGAAAATCGGGAAGAACTTGGCTATTTTCAAAAAGAAAATCCCAAGCAGCAACTGATAGACGATGCCGCAACGATGGCTGCATTTTTAGAAAACAATTACCCTAACATTCCTCACTTTTTACTAGGTCATTCTATGGGGTCTTTCATTGCAAGATGCTTACTTCAGAATCAGGAAGCCGATTTTAAAGGCGCAGTCATCGTGGGAACGGGAGGAAAAATCAACGGAATCGGTTTGGCTAAATTTTTCCTGTCCATTAAGAATATTATTGCCCCAAAACACAGGAGCAAATTCATCAACCAAACTTTTTCAAAAATTAATAATCAACATTTTAAAGGCGAGAAAGATGGCGACCTTACCAGCTGGCTGAGCCTCAGCAAATCCAACCGTGAATCATTTTGCCGGGACAGCCTATGCGGAGTACCTTTTACCAATAATGGTTTTTACGCATTAGTTTCTCTAAACCAACAGGCAACGGAAAGAAAATGGGCAGAAAAATTACCAAAAGAATTTCCCTTTCTTTTTGTAAGCGGAGCTGATGATCCGATAGGAGACTTCGCAAAAGGGGTTGAAAAAACGGTAACACAAATGCAAAAAGATGGATTTACAGATGTTAAAATTAAAATTTATCCTGCTATGCGGCACGAAATACTTAATGAGGATATTAAAGAATATGTATATGAAGATATAAGGGATTGGCTCAATAAAAAAATACAGCAATTGGAAAAGTAGACTAAAAATATTTTAATTTAAAAAAATAATTTGTTAATGATTAAAATACGTAGTTTTTTACAGGAAACAGGCAATATCACACAGTTTACCAAAAATTACTTTCTATTAGGTTTCCGTCCACCATATGAAATAAAGGAACTGCTCGCACAATGCTATCTCATAGGTTACAAATCTTTGGGGCTTATTGCCATGACAGGCTTTATCATCGGCTTGGTTCTTACGATGCAGCTGCGGCCAAGCCTCGTACGCTATGGTGTGGAATCCCAGCTGCCTGTAATGGTAGGCATTGCCATCATCCGTGAAATAGCACCCGTAATCGCCGCTCTCATCTTTGCAGGTAAAATTGCCAGTAGCATCGGGGCAGAGCTGGGCTCGATGCGGGTTACCGAACAGATAGACGCAATGGAAGTAAGCGGTACACATCCTTTTAAATACCTTGTTGCCACACGTGTCCTGGCTACAACATTTATGCTTCCCGTACTTATCATCCTGGCGGATGCCATTTCACTATATGGTGCCTGGATAGGTGTTAACATTGGCGGTACAACTAGCCTGTCACTTTTCTATTCACAGGTTTTTGACTCCTTGGATTTCAGTGACATCATACCAGCTTTTATCAAAAGCTTTTTTTTCGGTTTTGCAGTGGGAATCGTGGGTGCCTATAAAGGCTATAATGCAGTAAAAGGAACACGGGGCGTGGGGAACGCCGCCAATTCAGCGGTCGTGCTCTCCTCTATCCTTATCTTCGTTTTGGACCTGATTGCGGTACAGATAACCGGCATTCTCGGATATAATTAAATCATCATTATGGCGGAAACAAAAACAACAGCAAACGGCAATAATGACAATGGACCGGCCATCGTCATTGAAGATATTTATAAAAGCTTTGGTGAAAAAAAAGTGCTTAACGGTTTTAACCTAACGGTCGATAAGAACGAAAATGTTGTAGTTCTCGGAAAATCAGGCACGGGAAAATCTGTGCTTATCAAATGTATCGTCCGGCTTTTAACACCTGATAGCGGTAGGATAATGATTTCCGGGCAGGATATTGTCCAACTGGAAAATCAAGAGCTGGACAAGGCACGCTCAAAAATAGGTTTTCTTTTTCAGGGAAATGCCATCTATGACTCTATGACCATCCGCGAAAATCTGGAATTCCCTTTAAGAAGACGGTGGTTCCGGCTGAAGCAGGTTGAAATTGACGCACGGGTTGAAGAAGCACTCGATAGTGTGGGGCTTAAACATACCGTAGACCTTATGCCATCCGAATTGTCGGGAGGGATGCTGAAAAGAATAGCTCTGGCACGTACTGTCATCCTCAAGCCGGAAATCATCCTTTATGATGAACCTACCACCGGACTTGATACGGTAACGGCAAAAGAAATAGACAGCCTTATCATGGATATACATAGAAAATACAAAACATCATCAATCATTATCTCACACGATATGAACTGTGTGAAAAATACGGCTGACAGAGTAGTCTTGCTGCTTGACGGAAAATGCTATGCACAAGGTACTTATCAGGAATTTGAAAGTTCTGATGACGAAAACATTAAACAATTTTTTGATTAAAATATGAATAAAAATAATATCAAGCTCGGCTTATTTGTAATTTCGGGGCTTATACTTATGATGGCTGTTTTCTTTTACATTGGCAGCGGTTCGGGTATTTTTACCAGCAAATTTGAGCTCAGGGCAAAATTCAAAAACTCTAATGGGCTCAGGGAAGGAAGCAATGTGCTATTTTCAGGGATGCAGGCGGGTTCTGTAAAATCTGTAAAATTGTCCGAAAGGGATGATATAGAGGTCATTATGCTTATAGACAAAGATATTGCAAAGCATATAGACAATAGTGCCAAAGCCTCGATTGGAACAGAAGGCATTATCGGCAATGCGGTGGTCAATATTTTACCTTACGGGAAGCCGGGCAGACCGGTGCAGGAAAAAGAATATCTCACGGCAGATACCAAACCAGGTGTGGATGAAATACTCAACACGCTATCGGCAAGCAACAACAATATACACGATATATCCAAATCTCTTAAAAACACTGTGCATAAAATTGACAGCAGCCAGATTTTAAAATTAATTAATGACAAGGCATTTGCCGAAAACTTAAAATTATCCATCCTGAAAATACGCCAAAGCACGGAAAATATAGAAAACCTGAGCAGTACTGCAGAAGCCATCATTACGTCTACACGCCAGGGAAAAGGAGCAACGGGACTTCTCCTTGCCAACAAAGATTTTGAGTCCCAGCTTAAGCAGACTTTCAATAACGTCAATGCCGCCAGCAATAATCTTAATACAGTAAGCAATGAACTTATCACAGTTGGTAAAAACCTGCAGACATTCAGTAAAAATATAGAAAATGGAAAAGGACCGGTAAATGCCCTTATCACTGATACCGTTCTTACAAAAAACATCAATAACAGCCTTTACAATATCGAAAAGGGAACCGAAGGCTTCAACCAGAATATGGAGGCTCTGAAGCATAATTTTCTCTTCAGAGGTTACTTCCGCAAACAGGAAAAAAAGAAAAGGGAAACCGAAAAACAGAATCTCCAAAGATAACATTATTGGAATATCAGCACATACAATTAGAATTTTGGGATATATAAAGTGAAAGCAATATGTGTAACTTTATTAAACAAAAACAAGGTTATTTTATCATATATTATAAACTAAAAAAATCTAATTATGTATTACAGTAATGGGAATTACGAAGCATTTGCCCGCCCGAAAAAACCGGCAAATATTGAACAGAAATCTGCCGTACTTATCGGTTCTGGATTAGCTTCATTGGCCGCCGCAGCTTTTTTGATACGCGATGCGCAAATGGAAGGAAACAAAATCCGTATTCTGGAAGAATTAGCTTTACCCGGTGGCAGTATGGACGGTATCTGGAATGAGCAGAAAGGCTACATCATACGAGGCGGACGGGAAATGGAAACACATTTCGAAACCCTCTGGGATTTGTTCCGCTCGATACCCTCATTAGAAACGGAAGGCGTTTCCGTACTGGACGAATATTATTGGCTCAATAAAGAAGACCCTAGCTTTTCCCACGCCCGTGTTATCGAAAACCGTGGAGAAAGACTGCCCACGGATGGCAAGCTTACACTTTCCCAGAAAGCCATCCACGAACTTATAGCGCTGGTTCTTCTTCCTGAAGAAAAACTACAGGATGTACAGATAGACCAGGTATTTACAGAAGAATTTTTCCAATCCAACTTTTGGACCTACTGGGCTACGATGTTCGCATTCGAACCCTGGGCAAGTGCGATGGAAATGCGCCGATATGTTCTTCGTTTCATCCATCACGTTGGCAGCATAGCAGATATGTCCTCACTACGCTTCACGAAATACAACCAATATGAATCACTGATTCATCCGTTGGTAAGCTACCTTGAGTCCCACGGTGTTACCTTCCAGTATGATAGCCAGGTTCAGAACATACTTGTAGAAAATGAAAACGGCAAAAAAGTAGCGAAGAAAATCGAATATATTAAGAATGGCAATGCAGAAAGCATCAGCCTGACCGAAAACGACCTGGTGTTTGTTACCAACGGCTCCATTACCGAAAGCAGTACATACGGTGACAATCATAACCCTGCTCCTGTTGCTGACGGCATTGGCGGAAGTTGGCAACTTTGGCAGAATCTGGCAGACCAGGATGATGCCTTTGGAAAACCCGAAAAGTTCTACAAAAACATTCCCGAAGCCAACTGGGTAATCTCCGGAAGCATTACCTTCTTCGACGAAAAAGTGATTCCGTATATAGAAAAAATAACAAAAAAAGACCCAAGAAGCGGTTCTATAGTGACTAGCGGACCTGTCACAATAAACGATTCTAACTGGTGGTATGGCTTTTCCATCAGCAGACAGCCCCACTTCAAGGCTCAGAAAAAAAATGAAGTAATTGTTTGGGTTTATGGGTTGTATTCTCATAAACCAGGAAATTATATCCAAAAGAAAATTACGGAAGCCACGGGGATAGAGCTTTGCAAAGAATTTTTATACCATATTGGTGTTCCTGAAAATGAAATTGCAGAAATTGCACAAGCTGCCAACAGCATCCCTTGCCGTATGCCCTATATCACATCTTACTTTATGCCTCGTGCATTGGGAGACCGCCCATTGGTGGTTCCGGAGGGTTCTGTGAACCTTGCTTTTATCGGTAATTTTGCCGAAACTGGAAAAGACACCGTATTCACGACCGAATATTCCGTGCGTACAGCAATGGAGGCAGTTTACACCCTTTTGGATGTAGACAGAGGTGTCCCGGAAGTTTTTGCTTCTTCATATGACATCAGGGTACTGCTGAAATCCATCTATCACCTTAATGACAATAAAAACCTAAATGAAATTGAATTTCCTTGGTTGATTTCAATCCTTGAAAAATATGGTGTCAAGAAAATAGAAGGTACTTATGTTGAAGAGATTTTAAAAGAAGCCAAGTTGTTATAAAAGATTTTTTTAATTTAATTATTTATACAATTATAAAAAGAGGCTGTTACAAAGCAACAGCCTCTTTTTATTTTGAAAATGAATCTACATATACTTTTCTAATTCCCCTCTGTTGAAATCCATTTCTCATCTTTAAAATAAAAGGGAAATTTCCTAGAAATAGCAGTATCACATAAATTTCCAGGATATTAGCATTTGATTTTCGATTTTCTTATTTATAATATTTTACAATTTATAAAACTCCGGACTGAATGCTTCCTCCAAATTCTTTGGTTCTTTACGTTTTTTGTGGTTTAGTTCGTGTCTTGAGGTTGAAGATGTTACATACGCTGACTGCCGTGAACGCTGTAAATTCCCGATCGGTGAATTCTCTTCGATGGTTCTAAACGGTGTAAAAGACAGATTTTCCATAATTTCAAAATTACCATCCTCAGGAACCGTTTGTTTTGGTATTGTGATTTTTGCCACCGTACGGAATGGTGATAATTCCTGCGACCATTCTTTTGTAAGGTCATTCACAGGCATTTCTTTCAGGTCTTTGCAAAGTTGTATTTGCAACTCAAATGTAAGTTCTTTTTGAGCTATTTCTTTGATAATTCCTTTTCTGTAC
Organism: Chryseobacterium capnotolerans; assembly: GCF_021278965.1. Taxonomy (NCBI): domain Bacteria; kingdom Pseudomonadati; phylum Bacteroidota; class Flavobacteriia; order Flavobacteriales; family Weeksellaceae; genus Chryseobacterium; species Chryseobacterium capnotolerans. The sequence goes on from NZ_CP065589.1 coordinate 3,544,244, forward strand.
GGCCATTCTGCGCTGTCTAGATCAATATCTTTTTCCGTGATGGCGTTCTTGGTCTGCTCAGTTGGGATCACTCTTACTTTGGCGATATAATCACCGTGGCGTACCGCTCCCATACTGTAAAATTCGTAAAGAAAACTGTTGATGGAAGGGATTTTTTCAAAAGTTTTAAGAGCGCCCAATTCCTTCAAAGCCTCAAAATTTGGAAATGCTTTTTTATTTTCGGTGACCCAAAGTGTGGCAAATTCCAATTTTCCCAAGGCTCCCTTTTCAAAGAAATCATTTAGCTTTAAAAAAAGCTTTGAAATGAAAACATAATGTTCTGCCGAGTTACAGAAAAACACGGGATTATTAATCAGGTTAAAATCAACATTGGGAGAATCTTCCTCTCCGGGAGATAATTTTTTGCCATCTATCCCAAAAATCTTTAAAGCAAATCCTTGTGCATTACCGCTTAGTTTATCGGGCAAAACTCTGGACGAACCATTGGAAAAGCGAACTGCTGCCTGGTGTGTTCCGGGTTTCGCATAAATGCCCTGCGCCAGTTCTTTGGGCAGATTATCCAAAATTTCAACCTCTGCTTTCAGCACTGCATAGCCATTGGCGTGCGCATCTCTTGTATGATGGGTCGCCCTGCTTAGGTTTGGCGTATTTTTGATGTATTCGCGGATATCGTTATTAATGGTGGTAATATACTCATCGAAATTTTCTGGAATTTCTTCCACTTCGTAACTGTACTTGATGTATTCTTCCATAGTGCTTTTTTTTATTTTAATTCGCTAATCCATTTTAGAGCAGAAATGCTTGGGATAAAACAATATTCGCCGCCTTTCACGATGTTGTAGGTCTGCAAACCACGGTATCTTTTGATGAGGGGTTCTCCCGGTGCAGAAAACAGTGCGTCTTCGTCCTGTACACCGATCATAGGATCTTTTTCTGTTCCCAGATTTTGGGCGTTACCATCGTTTGCCCATTGTTTTTGAAGAAATTCCAGTGTTCCCATTGCATCAGCACTAATGCCAATAAAGTACTGTCCACGTTCCTTACCGTCATTTTTGGTTACCTCCGGCGGAACAATGTCGCCAAAAGTTACACTTTTTCTGATAATCCTGTGCAAACGTTCATCCTCCAAAACAAAAGATTTGGAATCTCTTGGGTTCATCCTGCGGATATGCGAACTGAACGGACACTTTTTACCGTACTCATCATTCTTGAAAGAAAAATCATTGTTTTTTTGCATATCATCTCCTAGCGATTTATCATCCTTTTCGGGAGCTAAAACCAAAGGTGCACCACTTCGCCAGCGACCTACCATTTTAGCAGCCAAGAGCTCTCCCTCTTCCGGCGAAGAAGAATTTTCTTTAACGAACTGATTAAATTCCGCCACTTGGCTCTGGTACTTTCTGAAAACCATAAAAGAACCGTTCTTCCCTAAAACTTCAGGCTGTGGAAACGGCTTTATGGTGCCGGCTTCTCCAGGATAGCCCAGTATAAATTCGCCTGCTTTAAGCGGGCGGTCAAATCCAGCCGGAACTTCTATCCCACTGCCTTCAATTTCCGGGTTGCTAATACCGTCTCTGAATCCGAACACATTTTTAACCTCTTCAGATACGCTGAAATTGTGACTCAAGATTACTTCTATGCCTCTATTATCAGCCAATTTAGACCGAAATTCCTCCAGCTTGCTTTTCCACGCCTCTTCATTGTTGGCGATAATCGCCGCAGCGATGTGAATATGCGACCTTTTAAAAACCCTTTCCCAGTTTTTGGGGTCATTGACACCAATGTCATATAGAAAACGGGAGCGGTCTGCCATTCCTTCCTTGAAGGATTCGGGGAAAGTCTCAAGCGACTCTTTAGGCACGCCGATTTTTTCCAGACCTTTATAAGTGAACGTCAACGTAACCGATGCCCCTTCATTCTTATGCCAGTCTTCCGCAGAACTCACAATCGGCAAGAGTTTTTGGAGCATTTGTCTGGCTGCCACAGCATCTTTGATTTCAATGATTGCCACCGTTCCGAAATACGGAATAGGGCGGCTTCTGAGAATTAAGGCCTGTATTTCGTTCAGCTCAATTTCTACTTTATTGGGATTGAATATCCGCTTTAAAAATTCCAATGCCATACTTAGATTTTATTTGCTTCGTCAATCGCCCTATTAAGTCCGGTAATGATTTTATCATTTCTCCTCACATCATTTACAGTAAGATGCGGAACACCAACATACCAGCCGGTCGCGGTAATCTGATGGTCTAGAATGAACTGTTTTACACTCGGGTCTTTTATGCCCGGCCAGCCTTCCACATTACCGAAAATGATGTCCATCAGCTGCGGAATTTTTGTGGCGAAATCATCAATATAAGCATCCCAGTCGCCATCATAAGCCGTGCAGAAAAGAATCTTGGTATCGTTATCAAATAAAACGATACGCAGGTCGTGCAGTGTTCCTACTTTGGTTGCCCCTTTCAGGTTTCCGCCTGCAATTTCCATTATGGTCCTGAGGTTTTCTGCACCTCCCGGTTTAAGGTCTGCCATCGCCGTTAACTCAGATACACGCCCAGAGCGTAACCCTTTTTGCCGGCAGATGTAGTGGAATGGTCGTAACCATCATCAATACCTTCACTGAAATTCGCCTTTGCCAATTCGGCAGTCAATTTGATTTTGTCTATGAAACCCATAATTCAGATTTTTGATTAATTATTCACATTGTTTTTTGAGATAAAAACAATAATTTTCAAGAGTGTACTACAAATGTAAAGCCACAGGCAGCCTTAAAAATATACCAAAATTCGTATATTATGTACTAAAACTCCCTAATCCCACCTATTTGCTTTAAAAGCTTCAATTGATAAAAGGAAATATCTTATCTTTAATCTTGTTGTAATTTTGAGAGAATAAAACCTATTTAACTATAAAAAATCAATCTTTATAATTGAGATTTATCAATATTATTTATACTGTTGATTATTTCTTCAATATCAGAGTTATTTACACTAAAAATTGTATCAAATATGTGTTTTACTGAACTTAAACCTTTAGTTAAATTAGCAGTTAATTCAAGCTCTTTAAAACTTGTTATCAATGAGTTAATTTTATAAGTTAATTCTTTTTCTGTAAATACTATGTTATTTTCTAAAGAATGAGAATCAAAATTTCTTTTGATTATTCTTAAGTTTATAATTGAAGGTGAAAATAAAAATTTGCTTAAAGAACGTATAAGTCCAAAAGAGGAAGTATTCATATTTTTATGAGGTAAAGACCCAAGACCAACCACGTGATACTTTTGACGAAGTGACTTACTTATGAAATAAGCATCTCTCCAACTCGTTGTTAATATAGCAATATCGGATAATTCAGCTTTACCATCACTTATAAGCTTGGCTATGGTATTAGCTATGTAATCATTATTATTGTCATATTTGGTTTCACAAATTACTATATCAAAATTAAAGTCTTTGTACTTTGAATCATTCTGTAATTCAATATGATCTTTAAAAAGAATTGAGTATCCTTTAACTATATTTGTAGTAGAACGATATGTTGTATCTAAATTTTCTATTTCTGCTTGAAAATCATATGATGCTCTACTGAATGCATTATCAATAGCTCCAGCAAAGGCATATATTTTTTGTTTTTCATCTCCAACCATAAAAAATGTACAATCTTCAGATTCATTTCGAATAGCCTTTAAAATTTCGTATTGAAATATATTTGTACCCTGAAACTCATCAATCGATATTTCGTAAAATTTATTTGCTATAGATTGTGCAACAAAATCATTTTCAGAAACAATCTTATATGATTTGAATAAAATTTCATTGAAATCTATTGCCTTTTTATCTCTTAAGAAATTGAAATATAATTCAGAAATATATATCCACGATTCAATGTTATCAGTATTTGAACAATCTAAATCACCATTTAAAAGTCTTTTTATTTTACTTAGTTCATCAAGTGGATTATCTCCTAACTCAATATCGGAGTTTATTTCTATAAATTCTTTCAGCTCATCATATGAAATTATTCTTGGCTTATGCCATTTGTAAATCCAAGAAAAGGGTCTTAATATAAATTCAAGGCAAAATCTATGAATTGTACCAATAAATATATCTTTATCATCGGTATTTAATCTACTAGCAATTTCATCTGCGGCAGCATTTGTATAAGTTATAAGAGCTAAAGACTTATGTTTAGGAATAGACTCAAGTTTTTTTTGTGCTCTAGCAATTAGAGTTTTTGTTTTACCTGTTCCTGGAGAGGCGCTTACTATTGTATTTCCAGAGATTTCAAATGCTGCTTTCTTCTGCCTACTATTTAGCATTTATAGAAATTTTTTTACAATTTGCAATGTGTGTAATAGCATTTTTAATATAGCCTGGCACAATGAATTCCCCATAAATTAGCGCCCCTCCCTCAATTAAAATACTTAGTTCTTGAGCAAACCTTCCCTTTTTTATAGTATTGTCAATTCTTTTAATTAACTCAGACTCCCAAAGTTCAGGATTTTCCGTTGTTTTTTCAATTAAATTATCATAAGATTTTGAATGTCCTAAGTTTTTAAAGCATTCTTTTAAATATTCTGTATTGATATCAGATGAAGGAAATAAATCAATTTCTAATGTTTTTTTTAACCATACGGATGATCTTCTACCATCATCGCAAGTCTTTTGATATTCGGATCCAGTGAAGGCCCTTTCGGTACCGCCCAGCTTTTCAGGACGCCATCCATTTCCAGACGAAAATCATAATGCAAATGTGAAGCATCGTGTTTCTGAACGACAAATCTCAATTCTTTTCCTGACGGAACACCGCCGAAGGGTTCAGGTGTTTTGTCTTCTGATCTTTTTTTATGATATTTTGATAAGCTCATATTAATTTCTTTAACAAACAAAAAAATCTCCCTGACAATGCCAGAAAGATCAGATCATTAAAAAGCTTTCTGCTGTTTGCTGTTTGCTTTTTAAATTATTATTTATGCTTATCTTTTAAATAAGCTTCAAGTGTCTTGCGGTCATTAGACCCCGTTGCCCGGATTGCTCCGGTTACTGCCTGTGAGCTTACGCCCAGTTTATCTTTGAAATATTGAATTTCATAATTTTCAGAACCACTGACCTGGCTGCGGTCACGCTGGTCTTTTTTTGATTTATTGTCTGCCATAATGTGATTTTGATGAAAAGAAACAAATAAAATGCCAGTGTAATGACATCAATAGCCACAAAGCGAAGATTACATGTTGATTGTAGAATAAAAGTTTCAAAAGAAGAACCAATATTCATTTACAGAGCCTTATCCACAGGAACACGAAATTGGCTGCCTAGAAATAAGTTTTTGTACAAAAGTCACATCACATAATTCCATATTCTCAGTGATTTTCAAATAATTAATAAAAATAAGAATCCTTCAGTCAACCCAAATAACCTAACAACTTATTGCAATTTTCTTTTTATCAATAAATTTCTGTTTCAATTCCATCATATCCTCACTGACTTTTTCATCAAGTATTTTGGCATAATGCTGTGTTGTCTTAATACTCTTATGACCTAGCATTTTACTCACACTTTCAATTGAAACCCCGTTAGATAAAGTGATCGTTGTTGCAAAAGTATGGCGTGCAATATGATAGGTCAATTCTTTGTTAATTCCGCACAGGTCAGCAATCTCTTTAAGATATGCATTCATTTTTTGATTACTAAGAATAGGAAGCAACTTTCCAGTATTAAGACATACAGGGTGATTTCTATACTTTTCAATAATTTTCTCTGTTTGAGAAAGCAAGGGAATATTAGAAGTAGTTTTAGTTTTCTGACGTTTGGTATAGATCCATTGAGAACCATCAAGTCCTAAATTGATATTTTGGTATGTTAGTTTTTGAGTATCAATATACGCCAATCCGGTGAAACAGCTGAACAGAAAAATATCTCTTACCAAAGACAATCTCTCATTTTTAAAATCTTTGTCAAAAAGCAGTTCTACTTCCTTTTCATTAAGGAACATTCTTGTCACTTCATTGAACTTAGAATGATAGTTCATAAAAGGGTCTCGCTCCATCCATCCATTTGCAAGACAGATACGAATGATCTTACCAAAATTCTTGATATACTTTACTGCAGAATTATTGTTACAGGATCTTTCGGTTCTTAAAAAAATTCAAAATCGTTCAGAAAGGCGTAATCAATCTTTTTAATTTCAACGTCGGCAACACTGTATTTCCATTTCAAGAAATCTTTGGTATGCTTTAGACAGGTCTTATAACGGGTTAATGTTCCTTGGGCAAATTCTTTTCCAATCAGTTTTTCCATTCGATCATTGTGATCCTGAAAAACAGGAATGAGTGTTCTGGTCAGTTCACCTCTACCTACTACCTTATTTTTAAGAGCCTCAGAAGATACTGTTTCCTTATCTCTGATTAGTTCATGATAGGAATCATAAACTTTCTGCTCAAATGTTTTCAGATAAAAATTAAGTGATCTGCATTCTTCTGAAGAGCCGCTAACCTTCTGCATTGCAGAGTTCCATTTTGAAGGCTTTACTGTACGTTTTGTACTGACCTCGGATATTTTCCCATCAATTGTAATTCGTAAATATATAGGAGACTCTCCTACAGAATTGATTTTAGCTTTTTTCACATAGAAAAGTAAATTGAATGTCTTGTTCATTTCGTTTAGCTTTTGAGATTTAAAATTAATCTTAGCAAAAACTTATCACAAGATATTCAATTGCTGAACTAGCGACTGAAAAGGGTTTCTCTGAATTTTCAGTGACCTTTTTACACCTGCTTTAACAGGTCACTGAATAGGTCACTTTCAGATTGTGCTTTTTTAGTTCTCTTTGAACAGACATAAAACAAAAAAAAGCTTTAAAACATACGTTTTAAAGCTTTTTGTACTACATTGATATTGTAGTTGCGATCCGGACGGGACTCGAACCCGCGACCTCCGCCGTGACAGGGCGGCATTCTAACCAGCTGAACTACCGGATCAATTTTTTTAAAAAGAAATTGAGAAAACTTCTGCGATCCGGACGGGACTCGAACCCGCGACCTCCGCCGTGACAGGGCGGCATTCTAACCAGCTGAACTACCGGATCAATTTTTTAAAAAGAAATTGAGAAAACTTCTGCGATCCGGACGGGACTCGAACCCGCGACCTCCGCCGTGACAGGGCGGCATTCTAACCAGCTGAACTACCGGATCAATCTTTTTTAAAAGTAATTGAAAAACTTTATGCGATCCGGACGGGACTCGAACCCGCGACCTCCGCCGTGACAGGGCGGCATTCTAACCAGCTGAACTACCGGATCATGTTTTTTGTGTGAAAGAACGTCGTTTCTTTTTCGTGGTTGCAAAATTACACCTTTTTTTATTACCTGCAAATTATTTTCAAAAAAAATGCCTCCCAATCGTGGAAGGCATTCATTATCAAACTTATTTTTTTATAAGTGTGCGCTTAATTTTTCAGCGATTACCTCTTTTGGAGCTACACCTACTAATTTATCTACTACTTCTCCATTCTTAAAAATAAGAACTGTAGGGATATTTCTAATACCATACTGCATTGAAATCTCCTGGTTGTTGTCTACATCCACTTTCCCTACTACTGCTTTTCCTTCAAAATCGGAAGCTACTTCTTCGATGATTGGTCCTAACGTTCTGCAAGGTCCGCACCATACTGCCCAGAAGTCTACCAAAACTGGTTTGTCTGATTTTAATACTGTATCCTGGAATGAGCTGTCTGTAATTTCTAAAGCCATTTTTGTTTCTTTTATTTTAATTAATATTATTTTTCTTTTTCAATTCTATTTGAGTATTCAAAATTACAACTTTTACATCATAAGACTATCTATGCTCAACATTAGTTTTTTCTATAGCATAATCCTTTGAAATCTCTTTTAAAGCATCCACTAATGCGTCTATATCAGCTTTTGTGGTCATATGACTAAAAGAAATACGTAAAGGCGTACAATGATCCATTTCATCCTCAGAAAGTACCATCATCATCACCATAGATGGCTTAGATGCTCCGGAAGAACATGCGCTTCCCTGAGAAATAGCAATTCCTTTCATATCCAGCTGCAATCCGATTAATGGGTTTTTATAAGGCAGTAAAGCACTTAAAACCGTATAAAGACTGTTTTCCTTTTCAGCACTTCTTCCATTGAATTTTATGCCAGCAACTTCAGCAGATAATCTTTCGATAGCATAATCTTTAATTTCCTGCATATGCTGAGTATATTCATTCATATGATCCAGAGAAATTTCCAATGCTTTTCCAAGCCCTACGATACCACAAACATTCTCTGTTCCTGCTCTAAGGCTTCTTTCTTGTGGTCCTCCGGTAATGATCCCTTTTAAACCTGTTGATTTTCTGATGTACGCAAAACCTGATCCTTTTGGTCCATGAAACTTATGGGCGCTGCATGAAGCAAAATCTACAGGAATATCCGAGAAATCCAGGTTCATGTGAGCCATAGTCTGCACTGTATCTGAATGGAAAAGAGCGTTGTGCTCCTTGCAAAGTTCAGCTACTTTTTTAAGATCCATCAGGTTTCCGATTTCGTTATTGGCATGCATTAAACTTACCAAAGTTTTTTTATCTGAAGCTTTTAGTAATTCTTCTAATTTATTAAGATCAATATCTCCTTTTTCGTTAGGACGGATATAATGTACTTCTACTCCTTTTCTCGCTTTCATATCAAGGATACTTTCAGAAACACATTTATGTTCTAAAGGCGAGCTGATGATTCTTTCTACTCCAAGGTGTTCTACCGAGGATTTGATAATCATATTATTGGATTCTGTTCCACAAGAAGTGAAAATGATTTCTGCAGGAGTTACATGAAGATAGTCTGCAACCTGTCTTCTTACATTTTCAATAAGGATTTTGGCTTCCTGTCCAAAGCTATGGGTTGAAGACGGGTTTCCGAAGTTCATCTTCATCGTACCAACCATTGCATCTATAACTTCTTCTGCAAGCGGAGTGGTTGCGGCATTATCTAAATATATTTTATCCATTATTATTTTGAATATTTTAATTCTACAGAGGTAAAGTGGTAATTGGCAGGAACGGCAAAAACGAACCAGGGATTAGAAAGCACCTGAATTTCCATTCCGCCGGAAGGTTCTCCAGCCGGAACTTCTACATACAGGACATTATCCTTTACAGATACTCCTTTAATCTCATTGATGGTATGACTACCAGATCTGAAGCTCCCAAGATTATATACAACAACGGTCTTATCTTTTGGAAACTTTGGATAATTGGATGCAGGATCTTTTCCTTCTTCTATAAGTTGAAAACCACCTTTCCCTAAAGCAAGGTATTCTTTTTCATCTTTAATAATCCTGAAACCAGTCTGTTGGGCACCTCCTTGAGAGCTGGTTACAAGAAGTTCTGCTTTCTGCTGCATATCAGACAATTTTTGTTGGGATGATGTTGTTGTTGCGCAGCTCATCAGGATGGCTGTACATGCAATTAACAGACTTTTCATTTTTTACACTTTTATCACCCAAAATTAGTGAAAAAATTGGTAATGTCCCTCATTGGCCCATTTCAACATTGGCTTATCCCCGGAAGTATCACCAAATGCAATAATTTTGTCATACTTAGAATCGTGGATTTGTTCCTTTATTCGTACCAGCTTTTCCTTTCCGTTACAATTTTTCCCGATAAAATTTCCTGTGAAAACACCGTTCTTAAACTCTGCTCTCGTAGAAACAAGCTGCATTTTCAATACCTCGGCAAAAGGTTTTACCCAGATATCTAACGACGCGGTTACTAATAAACTCTGTGTATTATTCCTATCGATATTTTGAATAAAATCCAGCGCATTTTCCCTTACAATTCTAGGGTAATGCAATTCAAAGAATTGCTTGGATTTCAATTCTATTTTTTCCTGAGACTGTCCTTTTAAAATAGATCCAATAAAGCTTTTCTTTACTTTTTCTGTTTCTGCCAGTTTAAGCTTCAGCAGAATGAAAAGCGGTACATGTCTTAAAAATTGTATTCTGTATTTTGTAGAATCGTAGAATTTAAGATACATAAACATGGTATCTTTATACGTCAGGGTTCCGTCAAAATCAAAACAATACAACTTTTTCATTTTTTAAAGCTTTAACTTTTTAAATATAAATTCAGGGATATTCCTGATAATCATCATAATAATACTCCAAATCGGCAAAACATATGCCACGTTCTTTTGCTTTTTGAACGCTTTATAAATACAGGCGGCTGCCTGTTTAGGAGTTGCTGTTAATTTAGGGTTTAAAGGCAGGCCTTCTGTCATTTTGGTTGCCATAAACCCAGGTTTTACAGTCAGTACATGTACCTTTTTACTGAAAAGATAATTTCTAAGCCCACTCAAATATGCTGTAAAAGCAGCTTTTGCACTCCCGTAAATAAAATTACTCTGTCTTCCACGATCTCCTGCCACCGATGAAAGACCAATGATCGTTCCTGATCTTCTGTTTTCAAATTTATGGGCAAAATAGTTCATGACCGGAATTAATTTAGAATAATTGATATTAATAATACGTTCCGTATTCTTATTATCGTACAATCCTTCCTCTGTTCCTTCACCTAAATATCCTACGGCACAAAATAATACATTTGAATTGATATAATCAAATTTGTTATAATCAATTTCTTTCATCAGGTCCAGCTCTATGACTTCAGACTGCTGCAGAAATTTCACATCAATATGTCTTGCAAACCTTTCTGTAGTTTCTTTATTTGAGGTAAAAAGATAGACTTTTTCAAATTTTTCTCCTTCCTGAAGTGCTTTTTCCACAAAAGCCTGTGCCACTTCAGATGTACTTCCCAGAACTATCATTATGAATTGTTGTTTAAAATTCTTTTGTGTTGTAAAGACACAAATTTAGGACTTCGAATATTTTTCAGATAATTGGTTAATGAGGATCTGCTCATGCTGTCTTTGGTAAGATAAATTCTTCCTCCGAACTCCTGAACAATACTATCCAGCTGATCTACCAGTTTTTTCAGTTTTGAATTGACTTTAAAATCCAGCGCCAGTGTATACCCTTCCACAGGGAAAGAATTGTAAGCGTCCGGATTATTCTTTCCGAAAAGTTTTAATACGGCTAAGAATGATCCGTTTCCACTATTGGCAATCGTTTCAAGAATTCTCTTCATTCCTTCTTTTCCTGCTTCTTTTGGAATTACCATCTGATACTGTATGAAACCTGATTTTCCATAGATCTTATTCCATTCATTAATGGCATCTAAAGGATAGAAAAATGTTTCGTAGTCAATAAAGTTCTTCACTTCTTTTTTGGATTGTTTTTTATAATACAGCCAGTTGAAGATCTTTACCGTAAGGGCGTTCAAAACAAATCCAGGAAAATAAAAAGGTACTGTAGGCTGCAATTTACCCTTTAATCTTAAAGGATTTTTTGTCATAGCTTGCGGCAATTCATGCTGAAAAGCATGTTCTCCTCGCATCAGAATACTTCTTCCTATATTTTTTCCTTTCTGAAGGCAATCGATCCACGCTACGGTATACGTCCAGCTTTCACTTTCGTCAAACAGTTTAAAAATTTCGTCAAGGTTATCTGCTTTGATACTTTCCTGACGGATATAGGCAGATTCAATATTTTTAAGCTTGAATTTTGCAGTCAGAATAATTCCTGTAAGCCCCATTCCACCGATAGTAGCCCAGAATTTTTCTGAATTTTCTTCTCTTGAACAGGTAATAATTTCCCCGTTTTCAATCATCAGTTTAAACTCAATCACATATTCTGAAAAACAACCTTCTGCATGATGGTTCTTTCCGTGTACATCAGAAGCAATTGCTCCTCCAACAGAAACAAACTTAGTTCCTGGTGTTACATAAAGGAAATATCCCTGCGGAACCGATATTTCAAGCACGTCCGAAAGCAATACGCCGGATTCGCATTCTATAATTCCGTTCAGGCGGTCAAAGCTGATGAATTTATTTAATTTTTTGGTAGAAAAAATGCTTTCGCCCAACGAAGCATCTCCATAACATCTTCCGTTTCCCCTTGCAATAACTTCATTGTGGCTGAGTACGAACTCTTTTATGTTTTTGAAGCTGTCCTCAGATCTCATTTCTTTTTCCACTACCGGGTAATTACCCCAGTTTGTAACTTTCTGTGTGAAATTCGGCTTCATTTCTTAAAGTAAATTTGAATTAAAAATGTGGCCACCCAAAGTAATAAAGTAACCTGTATATAACGGTCTCTGTACACAATTTTTGTGGGAGATTCTGTTCGGTTGTACACCAAGGTCTGCTGCAGATATCTTAAAAGAGCAAATACAACAAAAACGACTGTGTAAAATACTCTTTCATGGAATCTCGCCTGCACCTCCGGTGAAAGAGTAAACATCAGATAGCAGACAATAGCTAATGTAATGGAAATAGACAGTGCAATATCTGCAAACTGTACATTATACCCATCCAAAGCCTTTCTTGTTTTACCTGACACCTGGGCATTAATAAGCTCTCCTCTCCTCTTTCCAATAGCTAATACCAATGCTAATACAAACGTCAGCAAGATCGCCCATTGGGAAATGCTGATTCCAGTAATATAGCCTCCTGCTAAAACCCTCAGGACAAATCCTATGGCAATGATAAAGATATCAATGATCGGAACATGCTTCAATCTGAATGTATACGCCAGATTCATCACCACATAAAAAGCGATAATAGTTGCAAATTTCCATAATGGCTGCTGGAAATACATTTGGGCAACACCTACAAAAGCAATATCAGCAATCACCAATCCGATGAGGATTCCTATTGCAGTAGATTTTGAGATAGCCCCACTTGCCAGCGGGCGCCTTCTTTTCTCTGGATGCTTGCTATCTGCCTCAATATCATTATAATCATTAAGAATATAAACGATGCTTGCAGCCAATGAAAAGATGATAAAAGCAAAGATACTTTTGGTAAGTAAATCAAGATTGGTAATATTACCAGAAAAAAATAGAGGGACAAATACAAAAAGGTTTTTCACCCATTGCTCTACACGGAGCAGTTTTAAATATTTTTTCATTTATGTTATTTCAATTGCAAAAATAATAAATTCAAAATTGACAGGCATAAAAATACAAAAAAAACCGCCAGGGCGGTCTTTTACGAAAATATTTATATGTTAAATTAATTACTGCCCTTGCTTGGCATCGTTAATCATTTTTTCATTTGCAGTAATTGCGAATTCAACTCTTCTGTTTTTAGCTCTTCCTTCGTCTGTATCATTGCTTGCAACCGGCATATTTTTCCCTTCACCTTTTGTGAACATTCTGCTTCCTGCTAAGCCTTTTCCTACTAGGTAAGCTTTTACAGCATCAGCTCTTCTCTGAGAAAGTGCCATGTTGTATGCATCTTTACCTACACTGTCTGTGTGACCATAGATATTGATATTAGTATCTGGGTTATCTACCAATACTTTAGCTAATTTATCTAAGTTACCCTGTGCAACAGAAGTAAGGTTTGAAGAGTCGAAAGCAAAGTTTACAATACTTTCATTCATGGTAACTTTAATACCATCACCTACTCTTTCTACCTGAGCACCTGGTAAAGTTTCTTTAATATCTTTTGCCTGCTTATCCATTTTGTTACCGATAACGTTACCTGCAACACCACCGATAATACCACCTAGTACAGCACCGATAGCACCGTTTCCACCTTTTCCTACATTGTTTCCAAGGATACCACCCAATACAGCTCCTGAAGCGACTCCTACAGCTGTACCTCTTTGTTGGTGATTTGAATTCTGAACGGCTTCACAACTTGTCAATAATAATGCTGATGACAAGAAAAGAGCTCCTACGTATGTTTTTGTAAATTTCATTTTTTTTATCTTTTATGTTATTTAATTATTTCATTCCGGTTCTTTCGAAATTGTAAACCACTTTTACACTTCCTCCTTCAAACGGAACGTCTTGCTGAAGAGAAAACTGATCTGTACTTTGGTTGATTACTGATAAAGTATACCCTGCAATATTCTGTTTTGCTTTTGTACCTGCAAGAACTTTTTTAAACATAAATGTATCACCATTCTTAATTTCAAACTTGATAGGCTGTGTAATGGCTGGGCAGCTTCCACCTCCGTTCAGAGTATAAGCACCTGTCCAGTTATTAGGAATTAATCTCCAGTGGCTTCCTACGAAACACTGTGCATCTGCCCCTTCGTCAAAAGGCTTAATTTTATACCCTTTATCGTAGTCTATGCTCACAATCTGCCAATCTCCTTTTAATTTAAGAAAATCTGCTCTTTGATTCTGAGATGTAGCTGCGTTATTCACAGAGGAACAAGACACTGCAAAAAGTGATGTTCCTAACATCCCTGCAAGTAGTAACTTTTTCATTTTGTTGTTTATTATTTTGTTACAATAAAGTTACAAAAAACCGTGCCAAAATTGTATTTAAAAAATAAAAAAGTCCGAAAAATTTCGGACTTTTTTATTAGATATTTAAAAATGAATATTTTAACTATTTTTTTGAAGATAACAAAACAGCCTTATATCGCGGTTTATCGCCTTTATCTCCGAGTTCTCCATTCATAAAACGGATACCATAATTATTTTTTAACAGCTTTGGTTGCTTTTTTAACAACAGGAGCTTTGCTTCCGCTATAGAAGTTATTATACGCATATTCAGCTGCTTTTTTCACATCTATAACACCTCCAGCAGCAGAAAAATCAGCGAAACCGTTTGCTGTACTTGGATTACTTGATTTTTTTAATGCTTCAATGATCTGAATTGGCGTAAGGTTTGGCATATAAGCTAATAGAACAGCCGCAGCTCCAGATACTACCGGAGAGGCCATAGAGGTTCCATCTAGATACTCATATTTACTTCCTTTAACAGTAGAATAGATTCTTTCTCCCGGAGCAAAAACATCCACCATTTTTTTATTGAAGTTGGAGAAACTTGCTCTAAGAGCATTATCATTATTAGTACTCGCCCCTACCACAATCACGTTATTAACAAATGGTTTTTCATCATTAACATTTTTATAGTTGGTAGGATATGCCAAATGCTCCGCAACATCTTCATTTTCGTTACCTGCTGCTTTTACTAAAAGAACGCCTTTATCTTCTGCATATTTGAAGGCATCCCAAACTACATCTTTCCCCGGAGAAACTGGTTTACCAAAACTCATATTCAGAATTTTCGCCCCATTATCCACAGCATATCTGATGGCATTTGCAACATCTTTATCTCTTTCATCACCATTAGGCACAGCTCTTACCGTCATAATTTTAGCAACTCTTGAAGCAATTCCATGCTGAATTTCTTTTCCTTGCGGAAGTCCAGCAATGATTCCAGCTACGTGTGTACCGTGTTCTGCATCAGGCCCTTCGTAATGATTATTTCCATAATTTTTTTCAGAATAGTCATCATAATTATCTCCTACGATTTCTTTTCTGGGATCATATGAAAGGTCATATTGCTTGGCTGCAGGCGCATAATGATCAATCGCCTCTTTCATATCCTTTTTCATCTTGTTTTCAAAATCGGCAGAAGATACTCCTTTAAAATCCGGACTTTGAGAAACTTGACTTAATATCTCTAAAGCAACGGCATCCTTTTTGATCTGTAGGCTTCTTAATGGCTGCGATATTTTCAGCCGTTACTGGTTTTCCTCCTAATAGCTGCACCATATTCGGGATCAGCTCATTGATCATAGAATAGGTTCTGAAGTTTTGCTGAGCTTCAATACTTTTCTTTGTGAAAAGATCTTTAGCTTTCATATACATGGCAAAGTCTTCCGGCATTTTAGCCTGATTGTCTTTGTTCTTTGCAGAGTCGTTTCCTTCAAAAAGAGGTTTATATTTGGCAACAACTCTTGTTACCTCCATGTTATCAATGTCGATATCACCATTTTTTCCTCCAATGAAGTTCCATCCGTGAATATCATCAATATATCCGTTTCCATCATCATCTTTACCGTTGCCAGGTACTTCATTAGGATTACTCCACATATTTTTCACCAATCCCGGATGATCTACCTGTACGCCACTATCCAAAACTCCAACAACTACTGTTTTAGGCTTTAATCCTTTTGATTCCAAATATTTGTATGCATTTTCAGTATTGACTCCATATATTTTTGAAGTAGCAAAATCTTTGTGATACCACATCATCAGATTTTTATCTTCATTAGGGTCAACACTTTTAGCTTTCGACTCCTGTGCAAAGGAGAAACCAAAACCTGTTAAAAAAACTGCAGCTAATAATACCTTTTTCATATACTGATATTTGTTTTAAAGTCATATACAACCGTCATCTGCTGTTGTAATAGATACCAAGCGCGACGATTTTATATTAATGTTTTATATTCTTTATGTAAACAAGCGATTCAGGGCCTTTGTTACAAACAAGATCCAAAATCGATAAATCTTCTAAAAATCCGAATTTGTCTGAGAAGGTCTGATAATAGCTTTCCATTTCAAATTCTGAAGGTTGTTTTGCAGAAAATTTTTCTCTGAAATTGATTCCTTCCGGATTTTTGATATATTCTTCATTCAAAGAGTGTGCCTTTTCTGTTTTCAATATCTGTTGGATGATTTCTAACCCTTTAAGGTTAAAATCCAAAAGAAACTTTTCTTTAAGATCAAAGATCTTTCTGAACTTATCTTCATAATATTCGAAGTAAGGCGAACTCTGATATGCTGTTTGAATTGATTTCCAGTGAAGTGTTCTCCAATCTTCCCTGTAAGAGATTTCAATATCTTTAAATTCTCTTTTCCCGTTATGATTGATAGGGATAATCAAAGATAATTTCCCATTAGCCCCATAGATATTAGCTCTGTTTCTATAGGTTTGCTTTGGAAAGTTTTCAAACTGTTCCAATACTACTTCATTTTCAGCATCTAAAAATACTGAAAACCACGAAACCGGTGGCATATAAAATACCGGCAATAAAACATTCTTCATATTCATAATACAAAAATGAAGTATTTTTTCAAATACTTCATTCTATTTTAAGTTTAATTTTATTTATAACTCGTCTTCTGTTTTTTTCTTTTTGAATAATTTGACAAAATATTCCCAACCGAAGAATAATATTAAAATCATTGCAGCAATCCACCAGTATGAAGTTTTATTGGCTTCTCCTGTGTTGGTTGCTTTAAACATTCTGTCCCAACGGATCTTGAATGGTGCCTGGTATGTAGAACTGCTGTCCGGAAAAGCTCCCTGAAGGCTCATCCATGTAAACATTGGTTTTCCAACGATATTTTCTTCCGGAACGAAACCAAAGAATCTTGCATCTAATGAAGCATCTCTGTTATCCCCTACCATCATATAATAATCCTGTTGAATTGTATATTGATTAGCTTCTTTTCCATTGATGAAGATTTTCCCGTTTTTCTTTTCTAAGCTGTTATGCTCATATTCGGAAATAATCCACTGGAACATGGGAAGGGTTTCGTTGTTAATGGCTACAACATCTCCTTTTTTAGGAATTCTAACCGGACCATACCAATCCTGGTTCCAAGGTTTATTAACCGGGAAAATAGATTGTGTTGTGTCTATTTTTGTTCTGGCTTCGTCTCTATAGGCTATTGCTGCTTCTCCTTTTACTGAAACATCTTCTTTCATGTCAACTACATGAGGAAGTTCTTTGATCTCTTTAGCAATCTTATCGGTTAACCCTTGAAAGCCATAAATAAATCCTCCGTTATTCTGCTGAATTTCCTGTACCGGTAAAAAACCATAAGCTTTATATAATGTAGGAATATCTAATTGACTATCAGTTGTAACGATATATCTGTGCTGTACTTCCTGGTCTCCTAAAACAGCTTCCGGCTTTCCGTTTACGAAAAGTCTTCCGGCTCTCATTTCAAAAGTATCACCTGCTGTAGCCACACATCTTTTTACGTATGGATCTTTTCTATCAATTGCAGTATGAACTGAATCCTGAGGGTAGTTGAAAACTACTACATCGTTTTTCTGCGGCTTATTGAACTGTAAGATTCTTGTGTAAGGTAGTTTTACTCCGTCTACATAAGATTTTGGATCATCTTTTGGATTCCCTTTTACTCCAGTATCCATAATGGTTCCCTGAAGGAAAGGTATTGCTACCGGGCGCATTGGAAGTCTGTACCCATAGCTCCATTTGTTTACGAAAAGGAAATCTCCTACTAATAAAGTTCTCTCCATGGAACCTGTAGGAATTCCGAACGGCTGTGTTACAAAAACGTGAATAATGGTTGCAAATACTACCGCGAAAGTAATAGATCCCAAAAATGTATCTTTCTTTTTCGCTTCTTTTTCTTCATCCGTAAGATACAGGTCATTGGCATTTTCATCTTCCAGTTCTACCTCTTTGGAATAGTTGATGGTTGCCATATAAATAAACGGAAGAATCACTGTAAGGATTTGATCCTTGAAAAGTGTTTTTCCAAATTTCTTCACTAAATAAAGATGGAAAACAGACATCATGATGGGTCCTACAATCGGAAGATAGGAAAGGATGGCCCACCATTTCGGATGTTTTGTTTCTTTCAGGATAATAAAATAGTTATAGAAAGGTATAAATGCAAATAAAGGGCTATACCCCATTTTTTTAAACAACTTCCATGTTGAAATCCCCATTAATATGGATAAAATGAGGACATACACTGTATACGTTAAAAAATAATTCATAATTTTTTGTGCCTATTCTTATAGATATAAATGATAAATGATGAGTAATAAATGATTACAGCGTTCTGCCATTTACAATTTACTATTCATCATTTCCTGTTATTGGTCTGCAATTTACAGAATTTGTTACAATTAAAGTCCTAAAACGTCCTTCATTCCGAAGTTTCCTTTTTTGTCTTTGATCCATTCGGCAGCTACTACTGCTCCCAATGCAAAGCCATTTCTGTTATATGCAGTATGTTTGATCTCAATTTCATCCACTTCACTTCTGTAAAAAACACTGTGAGTTCCCGGAACTTCATCTTCACGAATTGCGAAGATTCCCAGTTGACGACCTTCTGTTTCCTCCAGCTTCCATGCATCAAATTTCGGATTATTATTGATAATTCCTTCTGCTATGGAGATTGCTGTTCCACTTGGAGCGTCTTTTTTATGGATATGGTGAATTTCTTCCAGCTGACAAGAGTATTCATTAACATTCTTCATCAGATCAGCCACCTTTTCGTTTAAAGCAAAAAATAAATTAACCCCTAAACTGAAGTTGGAACCATATAAAAATGCAGTATCATTGTCTACAGCCATTTGTTCTATTTCTGCTTTTTTATCCAGCCATCCAGTAGTTCCGCAGATTACCGGAATTTTATTTTCAAGGCAAGCTTTGATATTGTCGTATGCAACTTCCGGTAGGGAAAATTCAATCACAACATCCGGATTGTTAAGATTTTCAGCAGTTGGAGTTTCCTTCAGGCGGGCAACCACTTCATGACCTCTTTTCTGTGCGATCTCATCAATGATCTTACCCATTTTACCGTAACCAACTAATGCTATTTTCATGTAATCTTTTTTATTTTGATTGTTACCTTCCACCTTTCGGTTTTGTGTATTTATTCTGTATTAAAATCTATAACTTAAAGCGAATCCTGTTTTTGGAGCATCAAATCCGTATTGATCCTGGATTACTGAGGGCTTAAACGTTAAATCAGGATCATGGCGGCTTTCATAAAGGTGTGCATCTACTACAGCATCTACAATATTCAATATATAGATCAGTCCTGTAATAGCAATGGCATAATCTCTTTGCCTTTTTGCTCTGTCCTGAGCATTTCCCAGCGCTCTCTTATCTAACCACGGACGTGCGTCTACGAATTCGTTAGGCGTACCGTTTAGCTTGGCAATATAGTACTCACGATATTTCTTATATTGATTATCGTTCCATATTGCAATACCAACTCCGGCTCCTACCGCTCCCCAAACGATTGGAATTTTCCAGTATTTTTTATTGTAGAACTGTCCTAAGCCAGGTAATACTGCTGAGTATAATCCAGCTCTGGTTGGGTTCAGTTTTACCGTAACCTTTGTTGGTCCATTAGCCTTTTCAAGATCTTCAATGATCTTAGCTTCCGTTTTGGTTGGTTTTACCACAGGAAGTTCCTCTTTCGGAGGTTTCTGTACCCGAACCGTATCAATAGGTGCAACTTGTGAGTAAGCTAATACAGCAATACACAAGAAAAATGTGAAAAATATTTTCTTCATTTATTTAATATGGGATAAAATATATTCCAGCTCTTCTTCATTTTTGAAGTCCAGAACAATTTTACCTTTTTTACCATTTCCAGAAGCCTTGATTTCTACTTTTACATCCAGGATGTCAGCAATGGTCTTCTGAGCTCTTTTATAGTTATTGGATAACTCCGCATTTGCTTTTTTAGCAGCTGGAGATTTTGGATTTTTCAATGCTGCGGCAGCTTGTTCGGCCTGGCGTACATTCAATTTTTCTTTAATAATCAGATCAAATAAAATCTGTTGATTTTCTTCGCTTTCAAGACTGATGATTGCTCTACCGTGTCCTGCAGAAATTTCACCGCTTCTGATCGCATTCTGAATATCCGGATTCAATCTTAACAATCTGATTGAATTGGTAATGGTACTTCTGTCTTTACCTATCCTCTGGCTAAGATTTTCCTGCGTAAGACCTATTTCTTCTAAAAGTCTGTGATAAGTAAGGGCAATTTCGATGGCATCAAGATCTTCTCTCTGGATATTTTCAACAAGAGCCATCTCCAGAAGTTCCTGATCATTTACCAATCGGATATAAGCAGGAACAGTTGTTAATCCTGCAATTTTACTTGCTCTGTAACGTCTTTCCCCGGATATGATCTCAAATTTCTCACCGTCTTTTCTTAAGGTAATCGGTTGGATGATCCCTAAGTTTTTAATAGACTGTGCTAATTCTTCTAATGCTTTCTCATCAAAATAAGTTCTCGGCTGCGTCGGGTTCGGATATATATCTTCAAGCGCAACTTCTACAATATTTCCCACAAACTTATCAGCTCCCTCATCAGTAGCTGAATTTACAGTTGCTTTGGATTCTGCACTTAAAATGGCGCCCAAGCCGCGTCCCATGGCTCTTTTTTTGTCCTTCATAGATATAATTGATAAATGATGTTTGGTAAGTGATGGCTAGCATTCACTCAGTGGCCATTTATTATTAATTTAATTCTTTACTAAGTTTTCGTTCTTTAAAAGAACTTCTTCAGCTAACTGAATGTACTGAACTGCTCCTTTACTTTCTGCATCATAATTCAGGATACTTTCTCCGAAACTTGGTGCTTCACTCAGTCTTACGTTTCTGCTGATGATGGTTTCAAAAACCATTTCCGGGAAGTGAAGGTTTACTTCTTCCACTACCTGGTTAGACAGTCTTAATCTGCTGTCATACATAGTAAGCAGAAGACCTTCGATTCCAAGATCTTTGTTGTGGATCTTCTGAACATTTTTAACGGTGTTCAGGAGTTTCCCAAGTCCTTCTAATGCAAAATACTCGCACTGGATCGGGATAATCACAGAATCTGCTGCAGTAAGTGCATTTACTGTAATCAAACCTAAACTCGGTGCACAGTCGATAATGATATAGTCATAATCATCTCTTACACTGGCCAAGGCTTTTTTCAGCATATATTCGCGATCTTCTTTGTCTACCAATTCGATCTCTGCTGCTACCAGGTCAATGTGTGATGGAATGATATCCAGATTCGGCGTTGCCGTTCTTTTGATACATGCTCTTGTATCTGCACTATGCTCTAGTAGATTATAGGTGGAATACTGAACATCTTCTACTCCCAAACCAGATGTAGCATTGGCCTGAGGGTCAGCGTCAATGATCAATATTTTCTTTTCCAATACTCCTAATGCTGCTGCTAAGTTTACAGCGGTAGTAGTTTTTCCTACCCCACCTTTTTGATTAGCAATACCTATGATTTTTGCCATTATTAGAACTTTAAGTTTCAAAAATACACTTTTTTCTTTGCTCCCGATAGATAGAGAAAATCAAAATTGAGTTAAAATATTGTTAATAAGCAATTTAACAATAAAAAAAATTATCCACAAAAAAATTCTTTGTGGATAACTCTTAAAAATTGATTTTTGATATTAATTATCAAACTTCATGGAGATTGGAAACTTGAAGTAACTTCTTACAAATTCTCCTTTTTTGTTTTTGGCAGGAACCCAGGTTCCCTTGCTTGAAATTGACTTCACTGTTCTGATGGCCTCATTGTTAAAATCGGCATTGGTTCCGTTAGCTTTTACCCCTGAAATTGTTCCATCCATTTCTACAATGAATGTAACCGTAGTTTTTACTATTTCTTCTGATTCGAATCCTGAACCATCGAAGTTATTCATCACTTTATTTCTGAAAGAATCTATTCCTCCTTTAAAACTGGCTTCTACCCCAAGTTCTCCGGCTTCTGCAATTTTGTTTTTATCTACCGGCTCCGGAATTACCGGCGGTGCGGTATTGATAACCGGCCCTGAAACAGGTAACGTTGAAGGAACATGGGTATTAGGTGTTACCACATCGCCTTTAAAATTATTTGTAAAGCCTGCTACAGCATCATCCGGAATAGGATCTTTTTTACATTATCCTGAGCATCTTTTGATGGTGTAGGAACTGTACTGTCAAATGTTTTTGTATTAGACGCAGCAGCTGGTCTTACTGGAGTAATTTTTACAGGCGGATCTTCTTTTATGATTGGAATATCTTTAATTATACGTGTTCCATCATCACCTGTTCTTTCCACTACTGCATCTGATTTAAATGCAGAAATTACAGCTGGTGTAATAGAAACTGCAGCCATTAGGCTTACTCCTATAAAAAGTGCTTTGGTTAATATTCTATCTGATTCGTTTCTTAATACATAAGCACCGTATTGTTTGTTTCGGTGCTCAAAAAGAACTTCATTGAAGCGAAATTCCTCGTTTTGATTCTGGTGTTTCATCACTATTACTATTTAAACTGTTAAAAAATGTGATTATTAGTTTTATTAGTTCTTATCGATAAGCAATGTTTCAATATCAAAAGATTTGCCATAATTTTACCAAAACAACATAATATTATAAAATTTTATGAAAATGTTTAAAATTTAACATTTTGAAATTTAAAATACTTCCTAAAAACAGCATTGTTTTTAAGAAAAAAAGAAAAATGAAATAGCAGCTGATAAATCCTGAATCTGAGCCAATTAAAATCAGATCATCACCATCAGAAAAAGAACCAAAGGAATTAACAATCCTAATGAATTAACAATAATAAGAATGACTGAACTTTTCTTTACTGTTTTATAGCTTTTTGCTGCGAAAAAAATTCCCGATAAAGAAAACAATCCACTACAGGCCAGAAATAACCAGAATTTAAAGTTACTGATTTCATTAAGAGGTATGTCATTGTATAAAAACAGTAAAACCCCGTATGCAACTATAAATAGAAGGCTGATTACAATATTATTTAATGCATTACGGGTTCTGGTATTGTTTTCCATTGAATAGAATTAATTTTTAAATATAGAAATTTTCAGGGATATCAAATAATATCATCCATTCAAAATATAAGGCAATCGTTAACTTAATCAAAAAAAATAGACCATCAGTTTGATGGTCTATTTCTATATGTATGTTCTAAGAATATTAGAATAATTCTTTTCTGATAATGTTCTGACTTCTTTCAGGACCTACAGAAACTAAATACACATTGATTCCTAAGTATTTCTCGATAAATTCGATGTATTTCTGAGCGTTATCAGGAAGTTCGTCATAGCTTCTAGCTTTTGTGATATCTTCCGCCCAACCTGGTAAATCCTGGTAGATTGGCTCATAGTTGTATAATTTCTCTGTGGACGAAGTAAAGTAATCGATAATTTTTCCGTCTTCAGTTTTGTAATGCGTAACGATTTTAAGGTTTTCAATCCCTGTAAGAACGTCAAGTTTAGTAATCACAAGGTTATTGATCCCATTGATCATACAAGCATGCTTCAAAGAAACAAGGTCTAACCAACCTGTTCTTCTTGGTCTTCCTGTAGTTGCCCCGAATTCACCACCGATTTGTCTGATCTTTTCACCTAATTCATTATCTAATTCAGATGGGAAAGGTCCGTTACCTACTCTTGTACAGTATGCTTTTGCTACTCCAATCAGGTTTTGAAGTGATGTCGGCGGAACTCCTGCTCCTGAACACACACCTCCTGTAGATGGAGAAGATGAAGTTACGTATGGATAAGTACCGAAATCGATATCAAGCATTAATGCCTGTGCTCCTTCAAATAAAACGTTTTTACCGTCTCTGATCGCTTCGTTTAGCTCTAATTCAGTATCTACGATTCTATCCTGAAGCTGTTTTCCGATTTCTAAATATTCATTATAGATTTCTTCAACGTCTAACGCTGGTTTTCCATAATATTTTTCAAAAAGAGAATTCTTAACTTTTAAGTTTTTCTCAATTTTATCTCTTAAAATCTCAGGGTTTAATAGGTCAACCATTCTGATTCCGACTCTTGCAATTTTATCTTCATAGCAAGGTCCGATTCCTTTTTGGTTGTTCCGATCTGAGTTCCGCCGTGTTCCTCTTCACGGTAAGTATCCAAAAGGATGTGGTAAGGCATGATCACATGCGCTCTTCTGCTGATAAAAATGTGGTCTGTTCTCAAGTTTTTGCTCTCGATCTGACCAACTTCTCTAATAAAAGACTTAGGGTTTACCACTACTCCGTTCGCAATGATACATTTCCCTTTGCATTGAAGAACTCCTGAAGGAAGAAGGTGCAGAACGAATTTCTCTTCACCAACATAAACCGTGTGACCAGCGTTGTCTCCTCCTTGGAAACGCACTACATAGTCCGATTTTGCTGATAAAACATCCGTGATTTTACCTTTACCTTCATCTCCATACTGAAGACCTACAACTACATAAGTTGACATATTTTACTTTTGTTTTAAGATTCGTGCAAAATTACTTTTAAAAAAAATGACAGCCAAATTATAGGGGATATTTATTTTGGATTGGGTGAAAATCATAGGGTTGAAGGTGTTAAAATAATTTAATCCAAAAATAATAAAGTCATGTCGTATAATTTTTTGAAATAAAAATTTGTTTACTTTTGTTTTGTGGAAAAACATGGTCAAATAGAAATAAAAGTTTCTGGAAAAATTGGAAACGTAGATATAAATCCTGATAACTTTGATATCAAGGAAATAATTTCTATATTAAACAATGTTGATGACTTGTTATATTCTGGAGATAAAAAAAATAGACCTTTAATTTCTTATGATATTAAAGAGGGATCTGTTAGAAATATTTTTAAAACCGGCATACAATATATAGTTAGTTTTAATGCTATATTAGGTTTAATTTCCCAGACTAATACTATTGATTATTTAGATTTAGCAACAGCTAAAGCTATTGAAAACCTTCAAGATTTAGCAAAGAAAAAAGATTTTGCATTTGATATAACGACATCACTTGAAGAGTCTAATAGTATTCGAATTGATAAATTCTCTGATTTTAAAAGAACAGAAGCAATTTGGGCTGAAGCAGAATTTTATTTTTATGGAAAAATAACTAATGCAGGAGGTAAAGATAAAGCTAATATTCATTTATTGACTGATGAATATGGAACAGTTAGAATTCAAACTCCAATTTCATTCTTAGAACAACAAGAAGAAAATATTCTATACAAATCTTTAGGTATAAGAGCTAAAGGTAATCAGCATTCAGAAAACGGGGAAATTGATTTTACAAATTTAGAATTCATTGAGTTAATTGATTATAATCCCATTTTTGATGAAAATTATTTGAAAAAATTAAGAGATAAAGCAAAACAATCTTGGCTTTCAAATATTAATCCTGATGAATGGTTAAGACAAATAAGAGGAAGCTATGAAAGTTAATGGAGTTTTACTAGACACAAGTTTCTTTATTAGGTTTTTAAATGATGCAGATCCATTATTTAGAAATGCTTTGGAATATTATAAATATTTTTTAAACAAAGATATCAAAATGCACATTTCAACAATTTCAATTGCTGAATATTGTGTTGGAGGTTCTATATCAGAACTACCTTTAAGAAATTTAGCTATTCTTCCATTTAATTTGAATCATGCTATTAAAACAGGAGAAATTGCTAAAATAGTTTTCACAAAAAAAGGAAAATTAAAACTAGCTGAAAGAAATATAATTCCAAATGACTCAAAATTATTTTCTCAAGCAGATGTAGAGAAAAATATCATTTATTATTTGTCTTCAGACACCGAGAGTATTAAAATTTATAATCTTCTCCAAGAAGAAGGACAAAAGCCAAATTTTAATTTTATAGATTTAAGTATTCCACCAAATGAATATTTTGGTTATTTAGATTTATAGATACTTTTAAGTTTTGATTAACAAAGCTTAAGAACAATTACCAATCAATTGTCCTACCATCTTATCTCTAATAAAATACTCATCATCCAAAATTGAAAACACCAACAAAGTCTCATCATAATATTTAATGGAATTGTTGGAAATTATAAACTCCCTGACATCAAAATAAAATATCTTACCACTTGAACATTCTTATGAATTCATCACAAAAATCAGCATACCTTCCCTCCAAACTCAACAAAGAATCAGACCTGTTTCATACTCTATTCACTCCAGAAACAGTAACAGCCACCCTCCTTATCGTTCACGGCATGCAGGAACATAGTGGAAGATACGCGGAAATAGCTGAGTATTTTGCAAACCATGGCATTGCAGTGCTGACGTATGATCACCTGGGTCACGGAAAGTCCGTAAAAGATAAAAGCGAGATAGGGTTCTTCCAGCTTGAAAAACCGGATGAGAGGCTAATTGCTGATACAGAAATGATGGCAGATCATCTTGCAGCGCAATATCCGGATGTTCCCCATTTTATTCTGGGACATTCAATGGGATCTTTTATCACTCGTTGTCTTCTTCAGAGAGCAAGTAAGAAATTTGCCGGGGCTATTATTACCGGAACTGGTGGACCTTTGCCTGGAATTGATTTATTGAGAGGCTATTTATCCATAGCTAATGCCATAGCACCAAAACATCGTACTTTTTTAAATTCTGTTTTTACCAAGGTCAATAATAAGCATTTTAAGAGAGATAAAGATTTTGGTGATACAAGCTGGCTAAGCATTAATCCTAAGAACAGAACTGCTTTTGAACAGGATGAATTGTGCGGAATTCCTTTTACCCATAATGCTTTTTATACGCTGTTTACAGTTTATAAAAGAGCAACTTCAAGAAATTGGGCTTCTTCTATTTCGCCAGCATTTCCTTTTCTGTTTGTAAGCGGAAAGAATGATCCGATTGGTGATTTTGGTAAAGGAGTCATCCTTACCATTAACAATTTAAAAAGTG
Source organism: Chryseobacterium capnotolerans (assembly GCF_021278965.1). NCBI lineage: Bacteria > Pseudomonadati > Bacteroidota > Flavobacteriia > Flavobacteriales > Weeksellaceae > Chryseobacterium > Chryseobacterium capnotolerans. The sequence continues at coordinate 3,571,568 of NZ_CP065589.1, forward strand.
ATGGCTTTCAGGATGTGGAGACAAAGATCTATCCGGAGATGCGTCATGAAATTTTGAATGAGGAAATACGGGAGCAGGTGCTGAGTGAGATTTATGATTGGATGTTAAGACATTGTAAATAGGTTCTTGCAGATAGAGGCAATGTAATAGTCTTTTTCCCACAGATAGCACGGATTTTCACAGATGATTATGGATAAATTCTGCGTAATCTGCAAAATCTGCGAGATAATTTAAATTCTTGTATTTTAGGGATAATGATTTTGTTATCTGTCCTGATTTTTTATTGAAATTGAAGACTCACCTTAATCAAAAAAAGTATCTAAAAGTTTAGGGTAGAATTATCCGCTGGTCTCAATCCATTCTGAGAAAGATTTGCGGTAGGTTTCTCCTACGGTAACGAAATCCATATTTCTCATCTGGATTCTGTTTCCTTCAATGACTTTTATTTTATCGGTTGCAATGATATAAGATCTATGAATCCTCATAAATCTGTTTTCAGGAAGTTTCTCTAAAATATCTTTCATATTTTCCAGCACCATTACTTTATCATTGATGGTGTGAATTCTGATATAATCTTTTAATCCTTCGATATAAATAACCTCATCAAAGGCTATTTTATAATATTTTCTGTCTGATCGTACGAAAAGATGATCCAGCTGTGGCTCAGGAATGAAAGCCTGTTGCCATTGTATAAATTTTTGTACTCCCTGATAAAAGCGATTGAAAGTAATGGGCTTCAATAAAAAATCCACCACGTGGAAATCAAAAGCTTCCAAAGCATACTCAGCATACGCAGTAGTTACAATGAAATTATGATTCTTATTAAACATTTTCATCATTTCAATTCCTGTAAGCTCAGGCATCTGAATATCAATAAAAATAAGGTCTACATTTTCTGAACCCAATAATTTCATCACTTCATACACATCACTTCCGGCATATATGATATTCAACAGATCGGTTTTTAAGGCATAATCGTTCAAAAGCCTTACTGCAAAGGGCTCATCATCTAGGATAATACAATTGATCTTTTGTTTCATGAAAATTGAATTTGTATGGATGCTTTAAATTTGTTTTCAAGACGGGTGGTTTCAAGTTTATATTTGCTGTGGTATAACATCTCTAACCTATTTTTAAGATTATCCAAACCAATACCACCCAGTTTATCTGTTTTTTTATTGCCTATAGAATTGATGACTTCAAAATTCAAAAGTTTATCGTCTGTAAATATATTGATCTCAATTGGGTTTTGTTCTGAGTAAGCCCCATGTTTTAAGGCATTTTCAATCAATGGTGACAGAATATAGGGTGCTATTCTTCGTTTTTCATCTTTAATCCCGGACTGCCATTTTACAATATTATTTTCATAATGTCTTAATTCTTCCAATTCTATATAGGCTTTTATATAATCCAGTTCTTCTGACAGGGCAATATGCTCCTTCTGTGCCTCATAGGTGGTAAAACGCATGATGCTGCTCAGTTTTTCAATAGCAGAAAGAGATTCCGGTGACTGAAAGTGAACCATTGAATAGATATTATTTAAAGTATTGAAAATAAAATGAGGGTTGATCTGAGCTTTAAGAAATTTGATCTCCGTATTTTTCTGATCTTCCAGAATAACCTTATTATATTCTAAAAGTTTTATCACATGGATAATTAACCACAGAAATGAACTGAAAATAATAGGTTTGCTGCTATAAGCAAGATTATCCAGGAGATAGTTTCCTAAAACGGGATTGGTATAATTTACCTTCCCTAGCCACCAGTCTGTCAACACCTGTTCAATAACAAAGCGTGTTAATGTAAAGAACAAATAAGTAATGATAATTCCTATCAACAGCTTTATCCATTTAAAATCGTTGAAGATTTTTGGCATTACCAAGATATAATTAAAGTAGAAGGTCAGTACAAAGACTATAGCATAGGTTTTAAAGAACAGATCCAGCTCCGGCATCCCGAAAGAGAGCGGTTGGCCTACCAGCATAAAATACAAAGTCAGCAGCCAAAATAAAATGTGCAGGCCAATCTCCGTTTTTTTATTCAGATGTAGTTTTCCCATATCGGTTATTATTTTTTTGTAAAAATAGGTTTTTATGGAAAAGTTCAACACCGGGTTTGTCGACAAAATACGAGGGAACGTCGATAAAATTGGTTTCAGCAGACTCAAAGCTGCAGTTTTGCTAAAAAATAAAGACAAAGATTATGAAAACTTTACTTCTTCCAGCGATACTTCTTCTATTCATCAATACAATGAATGCACAGGAAAAAGAAACCAACAGTGAAACTTCTTTAGAAACTGTTGTTATAAAAAAGCAGAAAAAAATTATTGAAAGAAAGGTAGACCGTCTCATTTATAATGTTGAAAATTCAACTGCTTCAACGGGTGGAAATGCCTTGGATGCTTTAAAATCTGCCCCGATGGTAAGGGTACAAAATGAAGCGGTATCTATTGTTGGAAAAGGTGAAGTATTGATTATGATTGATGACCGTCTTCAAAAGATGCCTGCAAGCGAGGTAGCTGCTTTTCTGAAAACGATTCCTTCAGATAATATTAAAAGCATTGAGGTGATCACTTCTCCTCCTGCAAAATATGAAGCGGAAGGAAACAACGGGATTATTAATATTAAACTTAAAACCGCTAAAAATAATTCGTGGAATGCTAGTTTAGGCACCAATTATACCCAAAGATTCTATGCCGGAAACAGCGTACAGGGCATGTTTAATTATAATCATGGAAAGCTTTCTCTACAATCTTCTGTGTATATGGAACAACAAAAATCCCGATCAAGCTCCCAAAGCAATACTTATTATCAAAATGAATTGTGGGCTATGGATACTCAGAGCGCTAGCAAAAACAAAAATCTGGGAATCAGTTTAGGAGCTGATTACAAAGTTACAGATCAATGGACAACCGGATTAAAATATCTGGGAAGCTTCAGCACAGAAGAGGGTTCAAGTTCTCCGTTTACTTCAAGAATGAATTATCAAACCTCTCAGCCTGATTCTTTTATTTCTTCTGACACTCAATCTTCCAATAAACCCAATATTAATAGTTTAAATTGGTTTAACACCATAAAAATGGACAGTGCTAAAACTGTACTTACTACAGATTTTGATTTTTTTGAATATAAAAAGGATGATGCAAGAGATTTCTACGGAAGTGAACTTGATTCCAAAATGCAAATGCTTCCCGGGACTTATTTTTCAGCATTAAATTCAAACATGAACAAAATCCGTAATTATTCAGGAAAAGCAGATCTGGAAACCAAACTTTCCTGGGCAGACTTTAATTTTGGTGGCCGTTTTTCTTTTACCCGTACCGATAATAATTTTTTAGCCTACAATAAAGAAACCGGTGTTCCAGTCCTTAATACCGATCAATCCAATACCTTCATTTATAAAGAATATAACGAGGCTTTATATTTTTCATTAAGCAGAAAATTTAATAACCATTGGGAAGCTAAACTTGGATTACGTGCTGAAGCTACCCAAACAACCGGGTTTTCAGAAACCCGCAACCAAACTGACAAAAATGATTATATCAAACTGTTTCCAACAGCTTATCTTACTTATACGATGAACAACAACCATTCTTTTTCATTGAATTACAACAGAAGAATCAGACGTCCGGATTTTGATTACCTGAATCCATTTGTTGTCCGTTCAAGTCCTTTTTATTATTCCGAAGGCAACCCTTATCTGAAGCCTTCTATTATTGACAATATTGAGTTTTCTTATATCAAGGGGCAAAAATGGACTTCTTCATTATATTATTCCAAAGTTTCAGATTTCGGGCAGGCATTATCTATTTTAAATCCGGATACCAATGTGACCAGAAATACTCCTGTAAATTATGCAGACACTTACCAGATTGGTTTTTCCACCTCTTATAATTTCAGTGCTGTAAAATGGTGGAACAGCTTTTCAGGATTCAATGTTAATTATCAGAATGTAAAATCTAAAGTTCCGTACACCGCCTCTATTGATGGTTACAATGCTTATCTGTATAGTAATAATGACTTTACTCTGAATAAGAAAAAAACGTTTTCTCTGAGTGTCAATTATGGGTTACAACTTCCGGGCAGATATCAAATTTTCCATATTTCCACGATGAATATTTTGGATGTGACAGTAAAGATTCTGTGTCTTGATAAAAAATTCTCCGTATCTCTTACCGGAACTGATCTTCTAAACAGCCAAAGACCTTTGATCTCTTATCAATCCAATGGTATTGAAACCAATTTCAGAAACAATAATTATACACGAGGATTCAGACTTTCATTAAGTTACAGATTTGGGAATAATGATCTAAAATCTAAGGATAGAAATTTCGGAAATGAAGAGGAAAGAAACAGGATGAATCAATAAGCTTCAAATATTCTTAATTTAATAAACTCACACAGATTTTGCGGATTAAGCGGATTCAATCATACAGAAACATCTGCGAAATCTGTGAGATCTGCGTGAGACTATATGAATCAGATTACAGATCCGAGAACCTGAATAGTTTGGAATTATTTTAATTCTAAAATTCTCGAGATTACACAGATTTCAAATTATACAAAGAATATCCGGAAGAGTTTTTTAGATCACTCCACTTCATCGCAATGACATATCTAATAATTTTATATTTTTGAATCTCATGTTTTAAAAACAATGAACAGAATTGACCGACTGATTTCCGTGCTTACTACTTTGCAATCTAAACAATTTGTAACGGCTGATTATATTGCTGATAAATATGAGATCAGTATCAGAACAGTGTACAGGGATATTAAAGCGCTAGGTGAAATTGGAGTTCCTATTGATTATGAGCCTCAGAAAGGCTATACCGTTTTACAAGGCTTCTTCCTTCCTCCGATTCTTCTTACCAGTGATGAAGCCAATGCTTTGATTATGATTTCCAAACTGTCGGAACGTTATACAGACAAAACGATACACAAGAATGTTTCCAATGCTATAGACAAAATAAAATCGGTCTTACGATATAGTGAAAAGGAAAAAGCAGATCAATTGCAGAAAAAGATTGGCATCTATGTTTCGCCTGAGACTGACCGCAGTAAAGATTATCTGACTATTATCCAGAATGCTATTATAGATAAGCAAATTTTAAAAATATGCTATCTCAACAATTCAACCGAAGCCAGCGAAAGAGAAATTGAACCTATCGGAATGAGTTTTTATACCAATCAATGGCATCTGATCGCCTGGTGCTGGAAAAGAAATGAATATCGGGATTTTAAAGTTTTACAGATTCAGGATTTAAGGAATACAGCTCAGCCATTTAAAAAAGAAGTGCATTTTACTCTTGAGGAATATATTAATTCTTTGACGTGATGAGGCCTGGAAGTAAGAAGCTGGAGGCGGGAGGTTTCTGCTAGACGAATAACTTCTGCAAATCTTTGTAATGGATATTCTTAAAATAAAATGATAGACTATACACTCCTACTTCCGACATCCATAACTCCCCGCTTCCAACCTCCAGCTTCCAAACTTTTTGCATAAAAAAATCAGACTGACATAGGGTTGACAGTTGCCCCATTTACCTTTGTCTAAAATATCATACAATATGGATAAAGTATACAAAAATTGCCAGAGCTGCGGGATGCCTCTGAAAAAATCACCTAATGGCGGCGGAACCAATGCTGATGGTTCTATCAGTACAATGTATTGTGGTTATTGCTACGAAAAAGGACAGTTTAAACAAGAAAATATTACAGCAACAGAAATGCAGAGTTTTGTAAAAATCAAAATGAAAGATATGGGCTTTCCAGGTTTTCTGGCCGGTTTATTTTCAAAAGGAATTCCTAAATTAGAACGCTGGAAAAATTAAAATCAATCACCATGACTATAGAAGAACTTTTTAAAGACAAAGCCACTAAAGCAAAGGAAAAAACAGAGATCATCAGCAAATGGATCATGGATACGTCCCTACCCACAGACGAACTGATTGCCTTTGCTGAAAAAGCAAAAGACCCGATCAAAGGAACCTGTATAGAGGCTATGGAATATGCCACCAAACAAAATCCTAACCTTGCAGATGAAACGGTATTCACATTCGTTACCAATACCCTTACGGAGAAAGCTCCCAGAATAAAATGGGAAAGCGCCAAAGTGATTGGCAATACGGCACAATTATTTCCTGAGAATCTTGATCTGGCCATCACTAATCTGATCGCAAACACAGAACATGAAGGAACCGTTGTTCGTTGGAGTGCTGCGTTTGCGTTAGGAGAAATCCTGAAACTGAAAACTTCACACAATACTACTCTTCTTCCAACACTTGAGAACATCAGTGAGAAAGAAGAAAAGAACAGTATCAAGAAAATCTATCTGGATGCCATTAAGAAAACAAAGAAATAATTATTGAAAATTATAAACTTAAAACTCCTGGAAGCAATCTCCAGGAGTTTATTTTTTAGGTTTGGGCTAAAACCCTTTGATTTTTAAATCTTTTATTGTAAAGCCCGCTCCCTATTGAATTTCCAAATATAAATCCGCGAAATCTGCGAGAAATAAATCATTCCAACATTACTTCTCTCCCAATCCCTATTTCTTTAAGGAATATTTCATCATGTGAGATCACCAACAGCGTTCCTTTATAATCTTTAATAGAATTGGTAAGAATTTCAACATTCTGCAAATCCAGATTATTGGTAGGCTCATCCAGGATGATCATATCCGGAGCTTTATTGCTGATAGAAAGTCCGCACAGAAGTAACCTTAAACGCTCTCCACCACTTAAAACTCCGCATTTTTTATTCCATGTATCCTTACTGAACAAAAATCGTGAAAGTAATGTCTTCACTTCGGATTCCTGTAAAGCACTATCATTGAATGTTTGTACAAAATCATACAAAGTCAGTTCATCATCAATTAATGAATATTCCTGGTCTATATAAATACTATTGAATTCCGCATGGTTAATATTTCCAACAGAAGGCTGGATGTTTCCCAACAGAAGTTTAATAAGGGTTGTTTTCCCTGAACCGTTGCCTCCTTTAATGGAAATTCTCTCTCCACTTCTTATTTCAAGATCGAGATTATCTTTCCAGAGCTTTTCTTCTCCATAGCTAAAATTAATACCTTCAGCTGTGATCAAAATTTTCCCGGTATGCAAACCGGAATCATTGAAATTCACTTTCATCTGATCGGAATTTCTTACGGAAGAACGCAATTCCCTCAAGTCTCCTGAAATACCCGTAATCTTTTCAGTGTGTACACTCTTCAGTTTTGAAGTATTTTTCTCCGCATTGTTCCGAAGTGTATTCATCATGATTCTGGCTACTCCTGATTTTTCCTGTTTCTGCTTTCCGCGGGCATCAAGCTTCTGTTTGCGTTCTATGGTTTCACGTTCTTTTTCTTTAGCTTTTTTCAGAGCCCGCTCTTTGGCGTGAATATCATTTTGTAAAGCCTCCTCTTCCACTTCTTTCTGTTCTGAGTAGAAATCATAATTCCCGCCATAGGCAGCAATTCCCTGATTGCTTAATTCAAAAATTGTATCTGCAAGATTCAGTAATGTTCTGTCGTGGCTCACCATCAAAACAGTAGCATTTACTTTTTCAATAAGATCATATAGCAGTTTTCGTCCCTCTAAGTCAAGGTGATTAGTAGGTTCATCCAAAATAATGATATCAGGCTGATTGATCTGAATTCCGGCAAGGAAAACTTTGGTCTTCTGCCCGCCACTTAAGCCTTCTAGTTTTTGGTTTAAATCAAAATCCTGAAGATTCCAGTATTGTAATGCGTTCTGGCAGCGTTCTTCAATATCCCAATCGTCATTCAGAGTTTCAAAATACCGTTCATCCACTTCCCCACTCGTAATTTTTTCAAGGGCTAAAAGCTTCTGATCTATATTCAGACATTCTGCAATGGTTAGATGATTAAAGTTCCCGAACATTTGGGGAACATAGAAAATTTCGCCCTGAACATTTATAGTTCCCTCTAAAGGTTGTATTACATTCGCTATGATCTTCAGCAGGGTAGATTTTCCCATGCCGTTGCTTCCTACCAAAGCTGATTTGGTATGAGATGGTATTGTTAAATTGATATGATTAAAAAGGAGATTTCCTCCCGTAAACCCAAAGGATATATTTTGCAGTAAAATCATGATTTCTTTCTTAATAAAGGTTAAACACCAGCAACTCGTTAGTTACCGCTTCATTGAATCTGAAAGAAATTATATCCTACATGTCTGTATTTATGGGTTTTGAAAGATCAAATATAGTACAAATCTACGATTAAACACAAAAACATTTTAATGAAAAATCTAAAATCCGTAACTTTGCCAACTACTAAAATTTTTTATGGAAAGTATTAAAGTTCACGACAAAACTTTCGTTCCTTATTTAAAGGATGCCGAAATTCAGGAAATTGTAAAAGAGACCGCATTAAGAATTTATGAAGATTACAAAGATGAAGTTCCTGTTTTCATTGGTGTTTTGAATGGAGTTATCATGTTCTTCTCCGATCTTTTAAAATATTATCCTGGGGAATGCGAAATCGCTTTCCTACAAATGAGTTCTTATGTAGGAACTGAATCTACAGGGATTGTTTATCAGAAAATGGAGCTTACAAAAGATGTAAAAGACCGTCACATCATTCTTGTAGAAGATATCGTTGATACAGGAAATACGGTTGAAAGTCTTTTCAAATATTTCCAGGAAACACAACGTCCTAAATCTGTAAAGCTGGCAAGTTTCTTACTGAAACCTGAGATTTACAAGAAGGATTTCAAACTGGACTATATTGGGAAAGAAATTCCAAATAAATTTGTTCTTGGTTATGGATTGGACTATGATGAATTAGGAAGAAACCTACCTAATTTGTACCAACTAGAAGAAGGACAAATCAATCATTAAATGCCTATAGCTATTAGCTACTGGCTTTTAGCTTTAAATATTGAATCGAAATAAAGTAAAATATTAACTAAATAAAGCTAAAAGCAAGAAGCGAACCGCCAATTGCCGGAAGCGAAACAACATTATGATAAACATCGTTCTGTTCGGCCCTCCAGGAAGTGGAAAAGGAACACAAGCTCAGAATCTAATCGAAAAATTCAACTTAAAACAGGTTTCAACGGGTGATCTTTTCAGATACAACATGAAAAATGACACTGAACTTGGAAAACTGGCTAAGTCTTACATCGATAAAGGAGAATTGGTTCCGGATCAGGTAACAACAGATATGCTGATTGATGAGATCAGAAAACCTACCGATACTAACGGTTTTATCTTTGACGGATATCCAAGAACTACTGCTCAGACAGAAGCTTTGGAAAAAATCGTTAAAGAAGAACTTAATGATGAGATTGACATCTGTCTTTCATTAATTGTAGAGGATAAAATTTTGGTGGAAAGACTTCTGAAAAGAGGAGAAACCAGCGGTAGATCAGACGACAGCAATGTAGAGATCATCGAAAACAGAATTAAAGAATATTATACTAAAACAGCAGAAGTAGCAGAGCTTTACAAACAACAAGGAAAATATGTTGAAGTAAACGGTGTAGGAGAAATTGATGAGATTGCTCAAAAACTTTTCGCTGAAGTAGAGAAAATTAAATAATCGAGATTCGGGATACGGGATACGTATTTTCGTCCCGTAGCTCGCAACTCGTAACAAATACTATATGTCTAACTTTGTAGATTACGTAAAGATCCATTGTAAAAGCGGACACGGAGGTGCAGGTTCTGCCCACCTTCGCCGTGAAAAATATATTCCTAAAGGTGGCCCTGATGGAGGTGACGGAGGTCGTGGTGGACACGTCATTATGAGAGGAAATGCTCAGGAATGGACTTTACTTCCGCTTCGATACACCCGTCACATTAAAGCAGAACGTGGTGAAAACGGAGCAAAAAACCAGCTTACCGGTGCTGACGGTTCTGATATTTATATTGATGTTCCCATCGGAACGATCGCTAAAAATGAAGAAGGAGAAATTATCGGTGAAATCCTTGAAGACAAGCAGGAAATCATCTTGATGGAAGGAGGAAAAGGAGGAAGAGGAAACGAATTCTTCAAATCTTCTACCAATCAAACCCCAAGATATGCTCAACCCGGAATGGACGGTCAGGAAGGCTATATAGTCTTCGAACTTAAAATTTTAGCCGATGTAGGATTGGTTGGATTTCCGAATGCCGGAAAATCTACACTTCTGGCTTCTGTTTCTGCAGCAAAACCTAAGATTGCTAACTACGCCTTTACAACCCTGACTCCTAACCTTGGAATCGTGGATTACAGAAATTACAAATCATTCGTAATGGCTGATATTCCAGGAATTATAGAAGGAGCAGCGGAAGGAAAAGGATTAGGACACAGATTCCTGAGGCATATTGAAAGAAACTCTATCCTGTTGTTTTTAATTCCTGCGGATTCTGAAGATCACTTCCAGGAGTTTAAAATTCTGGAAAATGAATTGAAGGAATATAATCCTGAGCTTTTAGATAAAGATTTCATTGTTTCCGTTTCAAAATCCGATCTTTTGGATGATGAACTGAAAAAAGAAATTTCAGCCGAATTCCCAGAGAACAAACAGCCTCTATTCTTTTCCGGAGTTACCGGAGAAGGTCTTGTAGAACTAAAAGATGCTATTTGGAAACAACTGCATGGATAAGAAAATAATTACAGTTTTATTTTTTATAATTCATCACTATTACTTCTCACAAAGTAATACTTCAAAAATAGACAGCCTCGGAACCATTTCCGAGGTTGAGTCTTTTATAAGATCCTGTTCCAAAAGCAAAGATGATTTTCTCTCTGAATTTACATTGAAAACAATTAAAGATTTTGATAATGAAATTATTTCTCAAAAAATTAAGAAAAAAGCAAAAATCTTAGGGGTCAACAAAAGTTTTTACAAAGGGGATTTCAATCATGATGGCAGAACCGATCTCCTTTTTATAGGTGATAATAAAAGCTGTATACAAACTTCCATGGACTCAGAAAAAGAGACCTCATGTAATACCAGTGTGAAGGTAATCTTCGACCTAGCATCGGGATATGTACTTCAAGATGTAATGCGACGTCATCGTGATTTTACCATTCCAAAAGTCATCAAAATTGGTGGAATGGACTATATTAACATCTATTATGAAGATAACAGTATGTTTTCTAATACACCCGAAAAAATGTTATCTAAAATTCTAACCTATAAATTTGATGATTTCATAGAATACAATCCCCAGCCGAAAAAGTATTCCATTAAACAGATTTCTTATGAAGCAGGACCATGCTACGGAACCTGCCCCATGTTTAAATTAGAGCTCAATAAAAATAAGATTTCTACATTCACAGCACTTGCTTTTAACTTCATAGATGATAATGATCCAGAAGCAGCTGCTAATGCAATCGGAAATTTAAATAAAGGTAAAAATGAAGGGATTTTTAAAAGTCAGATAAAACCTTCTGACTTTGCTGCTATTGAAGAGCTATTGAATTATATTGATTTTCCAAACCTCAATGACAGCTATTCAATCTCCGCAACTGATAATCCATCCTCTACCCTTACAATTGTCTACAATACTGGAAAAATAAAGAAGATTCAGGATTATGGGTTGGTAGGAACCTATGGGCTTAAAAATCTTTATAAAATCTTATTCAATCTAAGACTCAATCAAGAATGGAAAAAGGTAGAATGATACCTTGAAGCTCCTTGATAAAATTCTTAAAAATATTTAGAGTACCTTTGCAAAATGTAATTCTTTCAAACAGAAGGAATTTTTATTTAAATTTTAAAATAATTCATTTGAATTTTACAGACTTAAACTTAATAGAACCTATTGCTAAAGCAATCAAGGAACAAGGATATACAACTCCAACCCCCATTCAGGAAAGATCTATTCCTGAAATTTTACAAGGCAAAGACTTTTTAGGCTGTGCACAGACAGGAACAGGAAAAACTGCCGCTTTTGCTATTCCTATTCTACAGAATCTATCTAAAAATAAAATACCTAATAAAAATATTAAAGCCTTAATTCTTACGCCAACCAGAGAGCTGGCAATTCAGATTGAGGAAAACATTCATGCTTACGGTAAATATCTTCCCTTAAAAGAGCTTGTTATCTTTGGAGGGGTAAAACAGGGTAATCAGGAAGCAGCGTTAAAAAAAGGGGTTGATATTTTGGTCGCTACTCCGGGAAGACTTCTTGACTTCATTGCACAAGGGATTATCAGCTTAAAAAATCTTGAAATATTTGTTCTTGATGAAGCAGACAGAATGCTTGATATGGGATTTGTGCACGATGTAAAAAGAATCATCAAGCTTTTACCGCAAAAAAGACAGACCCTGTTCTTCTCTGCAACAATGCCGGGAGAAATCCAAAAATTGGCTAACTCTATCCTGAACAATCCTGTAAAGGTAGAAGTTACCCCTGTATCTTCTACTGCAGATACTATTCAGCAATCTGTTTACTTTGTTGAAAAGGACAACAAACTGAATCTTTTATCTCATATTCTTCAAAATGATATTTCAGATTCTGCACTGGTATTTTCCAGAACAAAGCATGGCGCTGATAAAATTGCCAGAAAGCTTCAAAAAGACAATATCTCTGCAGAAGCTATTCACGGGAACAAATCTCAAAATGCAAGACAGAATGCCCTTAATAATTTTAAATCTGGGAAAACGAGAGTTCTGGTAGCTACTGATATTGCTGCAAGAGGAATTGATATTGATGAACTGAAATTCGTTATCAATTTTGAACTCTCTGATGTTTCTGAAACGTATGTACACAGAATTGGTAGAACAGGTAGAGCCGGAGCAGAAGGAAATTCTATTTCTTTTGTAGACGGGCTGGATCTTCTCAATCTGAAAAATACAGAAAAGCTGATCGGAAAGAAAATTCCTGTTATCAAGAACCACCCATTCCATACGGATGATCTTGTAGCACAGAAAAGAGATTCTAATAATAAGCCGATGGCAGCTGGTAGAGAGAAATCACAACGACCTAATAGTAACTCCAGACCTACCAATAATAATAGAAATAAAAAGAAGCCCAACACTTCTGAAACACCTTCTACTGGATTTAAAAAGCCTAAGAATAAGAATTTCACCAGAAAAAAATAAAAAATTCCCTCTCATTATGTTGAGAGGGATTTTCTTTGTTATATTTTTAACTGTTGACGAACATTTTTTTCGCATTTTCAGTAGTACTTCTATCTATTTCAGAGAAGTCTTTACCATAAATATCTACCAATTTCCCAGCTACCAGATCAAGATATGAACTTTCATTCCTTTTTCCTCTGTGTGGAACAGGTGCCAGATAAGGTGAATCTGTCTCTAATACGATTTTATCTAAAGGTACTTCATTTAAAAACTGATCTATTTTCCCGTTTTTAAAAGTCACTACTCCACCGATTCCTAAAATGAAATTAAGGTCAATCGCATGTTGTGCCTGTTCTAAATTTCCGGAAAAGCAATGGAAGATTCCTCTTAATTTAGGATGTTTTTTTCTTTCCAACACTTCAAACGTTTCATCAAAACTTTCTCTGGTATGGATCACAATCGCCAGGTCTTTTTCTATGGCCCAATCAATCTGCTGTTCAAAAGCTTTTACCTGAATATCCAGAGTTGTTTTATCCCAGTATAAATCGATTCCAATCTCCCCTATCGCAGGAAAATGTCTTTGGTCAAGATAATTCTTAACAATCTCTAATTCTTTTTCCCAGGATTCCGGTTTTACATAGCAAGGATGAAGTCCCATCATAGAAAAAATCTGTCCGGGATATTCAGTTTCCAGCTGCAGCATCTTCTCATGGGATTCGGAATCAATAGCCGGAAGATAAAATTCTGAGATTCCTTTATCTAAAGCTCTTTGAATAGCCTCTTTTCTGTCTTCATCAAATTCTTCTGCGTATAAATGGGTATGTGTATCAATCATTTTATTTACAATTTTAATAGATCTTCATAAGGATTTTCAAGACCCAGTAATATTCCGAAAGCTGGTTCTGTTTTGATTCCTTGTTTTTTAAGTTCTATTATTTTCTGTTTAAATTCTTCTCCTTTTTCCTGTAATATTTTATATTCAGCAATCATATGAAGGTAGGCATTCTGCTGAATCGTAGGTTTATTCTGTCCGAAAATCTCAACGGGAAGCCCATCCAACATAAAATTTAATGTAATGCATTTTTCACCATTTACAATGGGGTATTTCACTTCTAGATCATAAGGAATAAACCGACTCAACATTAAATCATCCAGAAAATCTTCCTCAAATTTTAAGTCTACCTCAAAAATAAGATCCAGATCACTTCCTTCAATATCAATTTCAATAGGAATGGTTCCTGATAAAATGGGTGAATACTCTTTTAATTTTTCAAAAATACGATGCCTTGCAAGAAGTGCATATACTCTTCTTTGTTTGTCATTTCCTGTTTTCAAATAATCAATCTTTGTAAAATCAATCATTTGAATATAGTATGTTTTACTTTTTTCCGTTGGTTTTCTATTCTCTGATCCAGTTTTTCTCTGAAATCTATAAATTTAGGATCTTTCACATCATTGGTTTTATGTTCCAATGCTCTCATGATCTTAAAATTTTCTTTGATAAATTCTTTGGTTTCCTCTGAAAAATAAGAGTCTCCAAACTTATCAAATATATAATTAACAGCTTGAGTACTCGGATGAATCATATCTTCTTTATAGAAACGATAATCCCGGAGGTCATCCATTAAAATTTCATACACCGGCAGATAATGACAGTCTTCAAATAGAGAAATAGATTCATGAATCGCTGTAATTAGTTTGGATTTGCTCAACTGGTTCTCCACCATTCCATCTTTGGTATGCCTTACCGGAGAAACGGAAAATAAAATCTGAACGCCCTCTTTGCAAATGTCCTTAAGCTCAAGAATGGTATTGTAAATGGAACCTGTAAGTTCCTGATGGGATAACAATCTCTTCTCAAAGAACTTTTGTGGAATTTTATGGCAGTTAGCAACTAATTTTTGTTTTGGAAGAAACTCGTAGATAAAAGAGGATCCGTAAGTAATAATAATCCAGTCTGCTTCCTGAAGAAAGGCATTTCCTACTTCTATCTTACCATTAATCTTATCCAGAGTCTGGTGAATATACCTGGTATCAAAACTGGTGTGATGATCCAATGAAATGTATTCTTCATTATAGATAATCAGTTCATCTTCAATATAAAACTCTGAATCATGAAGCCTTTTTACCGCATTATTGATAGAAAAGGGATTAAAAATCGTTCCAAAAGGATTATTAAGGGTTTGAAGTTGGCCATCTTTCAGCAATTCGGTCATTTCAGAGGCAAAACAGGAACCAATTGAAAATATTCGGTCTTCAATTTCTATTTTTTTCTCTGATTTTGGGATATCAACTTCTGTTCTGAACTTCATTGTGTTGATTTTAGCTGACAGGTAATAGGCAGCAGGTAATTCTGCTACCTACTCCCTATCATCTGCAATCTTATTTAGCTTTCTCTTCTTAATAAATAATTGGCAAGCTCAATAAATGGCTTTTTCTTCTCTTCAGGAATATCAATTTTCTGAAGGTAGCTTTGTCCGATTTCGTTGTGTTTTTCAATCAGACGTAATGCTTTCTCATCCACTTTTGTTCTTCTGAAGATCTTTTCAACACCGTAGATTTTATCGATATTGTCTGTTTTTTTAGAATACCAGTAATCCAGTTCTTTTCTTTCCTCATCTGTAGCATGTTCTCTTGCTAACAGATAAAGAACGGTCTTCTTATTCTCATAGATATCTCCGGCATGCTTTTTACCAAACTGCGCCTGATCTCCGAATACATCCAGATAATCATCCATAATCTGGAATGCTATTCCGATGTGTTTTCCGAAGTTGAAAATCGCTTTTGCGTCTTTAAAATCAGCTTTCGCAATTAAAGCTCCGATCTCAAAAGAAGAAGCACTCAATACTCCGGTTTTATAAGTAATCATTCTGATATAATCATCAAAAGTTACATTTTCCTGAGTTTCGAAGTTGATATCGTATTGTTGTCCTTCACATAAAAGAAGCCCTGTATGAGTAAAGATTCTGATACAAGCCTTGAAAATTTCAGGTTCAAGATCTTCAAAGAATTTATAAGCTTTAAGCATTAATCCGTCTCCTGAAAGAATTCCCACATTGATCCCGTGCAAAGTGTGGATTGTAGGCTTATTTCTTCTTAAAGGCGCCTCATCCATAATATCATCATGGATCAGGGTAAAATTATGGAAAAACTCGATGGCTAAAGCTGGTTTTATTGCCTGCTTCAGGTCTCCTCCGAACAGATCACAAGCCATCAGCACCATAATGGGACGAAGACGTTTTCCACCGTGGGAAATGATATAGTTCATCGGCTCATACAGCTCCGTAGGTTTATCTTTAAAAGTGTACTTATTGATGGCGTCCCCAACAATCTGCTGGTATCTGTCTAAAAATTCCATAAAATCTTATAATTTGAACAAAAATACGATTTTTCGAGGCTTTATAAAACAAAAAACTTTGTGCAAATGGACAAAGTTTTTTGTCATAAAAGAAACTAGCATACTTAACTGAGAGCATTTCTTTTACTTCAATTGATAATATTGCTTAAATAAGCATTCAACTTACTTATAAGGCTTTCCTATACAATACCAATCATGTCTGATAATAGTATCTTTTTTATGAATGGCAAGTTCCAAGTTTCCTGCTCTCTTCATTATCGTATCTCCCGTTTCAACTTCGTTGTAATCGTCGATCCAATTATTATGAACCATAATATTAGATTTTTTATTTGTTATGGGATCATAGCCTGTAATTTTAATCCATGTGTTATCTATACTTGATGCTCCAACAATCAAATTATATTCATCAGGATAGAAAGCTTGTTTTACATTATTGCAATCAGGTTCTCCACATGCAGATAGCAACATTAAAAAGCATAAAAAAACAAATATTTTCATAATTTAATCTAATTGAGGCCTATGCCCGAAATTTCTTTTAAATCAACTTTCAAAAACAAAAAACTTTGCCCAAACGGACAAAGTTTATATGATAATTGTGATTTTTTGTCTTAAGACAAGAAAGTTACAACAAGGTAAGTAATACCAGCCACTAAGGCTGAGATTGGAATGGTTAATACCCAAGCCCAAAGTAAGCTTACTGTAATACCCCATCTTACTGCTGAAATTCTTTTCGTTAATCCAACCCCGATGATAGAACCTGTGATCGTGTGTGTTGTAGATACAGGAATACCAAAGTGATCTGTGATAAATAAAGTAATAGCTCCTGCAGTTTCTGCACTTACTCCTTCTAATGAAGTTACTTTAGTAATCTTTGTTCCCATTGTTTTGATGATCTTCCAACCACCACTCATAGTTCCTAATGCAATCGCAATAAAGGATACTAGCGGAACCCAGATATAATGCTGTGCAAAATAATCAAAACGTCCAGCAGCAGGAATGTTTAAATAGATTGGATCATGAAGCATTTCGACATGATAATAAATTAAAGCTGCTCCAATGATCCCCATTACTTTCTGAGCATCATTCAAACCGTGTCCTAAGCTGAATAAAGCCGAAGAAGCAAGCTGTAGTCTTTTAAAAGATTGGTCTGCTTTGTGTGGGTTTGATCTTTTATAAAGGTGAACGATAATTAACGTAATAATGATCGAGATAATCATCCCTATGATCGGTGCCATGAAAATGAACAGGAAAATAGGAATTACTTTATCAAACTTAACAACACTTTGATGGGTAACCTGGTTAAGAGCTTCTTTCGCAGTATCCCAGAATCCAAGTCCTGGCTGTGCTGCAGCTACATCGTGGTAATCCATCATAAAAGCATGCATCAAAGCTGCTCCCAAGAATCCTCCGATTAAGGTATGTGATGAGGAGGAAGGAATTCCAAACCACCAAGTCAGAAGATTCCAGGCAATAGCTGCCATCAAACCGGAAAATATAACTTCAAGTGTGATAAAATTCTCGTTAACTGTTTTGGCAATTGTATTACCAATTTTGAATTCTCCAATGATATAAGCAGCAATAAAGAAAGCTGCAAAGTTCCAAAGTGCTGCCCAAAGTACAGCCTGGAATGGAGTTAAAACTTTTGTAGATACGATAGTTGCAATCGAGTTGGCCGCATCATGGAAACCATTGATATAATCAAAGATTAACGCCAACGCAATAATAACTACAAGTAAAATCGGAAATTCCATTTTTTGCTATGTATTGTTATCTTTTAGGCGTATTTAATCATGATGTTCTCAATTGTATTGGCAACATCTTCTGCTTTATCTGTTACGATTTCAAGATAGTTCAATACCGATGAAACTTTAATAATGTTAATAGCATCATTCGTTTCAAATAAATCTACCATTGAGTTAGAAAGCAAATCATCTGCAATGTTCTCAATAGAGTTTACTTTAATACAAGCTTCTTTCACCTGCTCCATATTCTTAAACCCTTTAAGATTCTTCATTGCATTCTGAATTTCAAGACATGCTTTGTGAATCAATAGAGAGAAATCCGAATAAGCTTTCATCTCAGGAGACTTGTATAAGAAAATATATTTTGTAGAAGCGTAGATATAATCAGCGATATCATCTAATCCTGTTGCCAACGTGTGAATATCTTCACGATCAAAAGGAGTGATGAAATTTTTTCCCTAGTTCTACGAAGATTTCGTGAGTAAGTTCGTCATTCTTATGTTCGTAATCACTCATTTTTTTCAACATTGAATCGTCATTAAGATCGAAATCCTTGATTCCAGCGTTGAATTCTTCAGACATTGCAACTAGGTTTTCAGTTACCTTTTCAAAAAGTACAAAGAAGATTTTATCTTTTGGTTGAAAAGCGTGGAAAATATTACCAATTCCCATTTTTTAGTATTTATAATTCGAGTGCAAATTTCTTAAAAAAGGATTGTACCTGAAACTATATAACATTAAGTTTTGTTAACATTCGCTTACCTGCTGATTACCAAATAAAAAAACCGACATTACTGCCGGTTTTGTATGGTATAAAAAGAGATTAGTTCGCTACTTCAGCTCTCATATCTTTTCCTTTAAATTTCATCGATTGAATGTTGCTTAAAACATTATCTTTGAATGTTTTTTCAACTTCGAAGAAAGAGAATTTCTCAAGAATCTCAATATCTCCGATTTCAGCTCTTTTCTTGGTTTTTCCACCAGCAGTAGCTTTGTTGATAATATCTAAAACATCAAGTTTCTTTAAATGGTCTTTTTTACCAAGATTGAAGAAGAATCTTACCATGTTTTCATCTTTTCTTCTTGGTTTTCCACCACGATCTCTGTCTCTTCGCTCTCCTCTATCTCTGTCGCGACCTCTGTCTCTATCTCTATCACGCCCACGGTCTCTTCTTGAGTAATCATCATCTCTGCTGCTTAACTTCTGCTCAACAAGATCGTGTTTATCTTTGTAATATAAAGCAAGGTCCTTCAATTGGAACTGTAACAACTGGTGTACTAATTCTTCTTTCGTGAAGTTGCTTAGATCCGGGATTAAGCTGTCATCAAATTCAAAAAGATCTTCGTGTTCTGTAAATAATTTTTCAAAAACACCTCCAACCTGAGCTTTGATAATATCTTCTCCTGTAGGAATAAACTTTTCGTTAATCTCAATTTTAGTAGAAGATTTGATTTGCTTCAGCTTTCTGCTTTCCTCAGGCTTGATTAAAGCCATAGAAATACCGTCTTTTCCTGCTCTACCTGTTCTTCCACTTCTGTGAACGAATACTTCAGGATCATCAGGTAAAGAGAAGTGAATAACGTGAGTAAGAGAGTTTACATCTAATCCTCTTGCTGCAACGTCTGTGGCTACAAGGATATCGATATTTTTCAATCTGAATTTCTTCATTACCGTATCTCTCTGCGCTTGAGAAAGGTCTCCGTGAAGGGCATCAGCTGCATAACCGTTCTGCATTAAGAAATCTGCAACCTCCTGAGTTTCCATTCTTGTTCTACAGAAAATAATGGAATACTGGTTCGGGTTAGCATCAATTAATCTCTTTAATGCTTCTTTTTTCTGACGGTATCCTACCACATAGTATTCGTGTGTAATGTTCTTCTTCACTTCGTTGATAGAACCTACTGAAATACGGTGTGGTTTTGTAAGATAGTTTTTGGAAATTCTTTCCACTTCTTTATTCATCGTAGCCGAGAATAAGAAAGTTTGTTTCGTCTCCGGAGTTTCGCTTAGAATGGTTTCCAATTCATCCTTGAATCCCATAGAAAGCATTTCATCAGCTTCGTCTAATACTAACCAATGAATCGCAGAAAAGTCTAAAGCCTTTCTGTTGATAAGGTCAATGACCCTACCTGGAGTTCCCACAATAATCTGTGGCTTATCCTTTAAAGATCTCATCTGATCTACAATACTACTTCCACCGTAAACTGCAGTAGTTTTGATGTCCATGTATTTAGAATAATTCTTTATGTCTTTAGAAATCTGAAGACATAATTCCCGTGTCGGACAAAGCACCAATAATTGGATTTTGCGACTCGTATCGTCAATCATATCCAAAATCGGAAGCGAAAACGCTGCTGTTTTGCCTGTCCCTGTCTGCGCAAGTGCGATCAAATCGCGAATATCTGAAAGAATGAAAGGGATAGTCTGTTTTTGGATTTCTGTTGGGCTTTCGTAACCCAGTTCGCCAATTGCCTTAAGGATATCAGGACTTAAATTGGTTTCCGTAAATAAATTCATTAACTATTTTAAAATTTTTGCAAAGATACAATAAATATTTGACTTGTTTTTGAATAAAGTTTTAAATATACAAACTTAAATTCATAATCTTTTAATATATTTTTAATATTTTAAAAATTAAACGTAATAAAATAAGCTCCAGGTTAAAAATTTGTTAAACATTAGTTTTTTTTATTAAATTGGATTGATTTTTTCTGGATTATTTATGAATTTTCAAAAACAAAACGATGAAACGCAAATTTTTCTTTTTGATATTCTCATTGATAACGCTTGAAATATTTGCTCAAACACCCAATTACCCTACTCGCTGGACTCTGGATAATTGTATTGAATATGCAAAGGAGAACAATATTTCCATCAATTCATTAAGGCTTTCAAAAAATTCAGCTCAGCAGGATCTGCTTCAGGCTAAAGAAGCAAAATATCCTAACCTCAACGGAACAATTTCACAAGGTCTTTTTTCTCTTAACGGGAATGACGGGCTTCATCTCACCGGAGCACAAACCCAAAGTATGGGCGCCAATTCTTCTATGACCCTTTACCATGCCAATTATATTAAAAATAATGAATCTTCAAAAAAATCTACTGGTTCAGATGGCCGATTTATCTGTACAGGAATCTGAAAATAATATCACCTTAAACATCACTCAAGCCTATCTGAATATTTTAATGAACGAGGAAAATCTCATTTCTCTGGAAAACGTTTTAAAAACCACCCAAACCCAGTTAAAACAAGGAGATCAGCTTTATAAGGCAGGGAGTCTTTCCAAACTCAATTATCTTCAGATTCAGTCACAGGTTGCACAGGATCAATATAATTTAACCTCAGCTCAGAATAATTTACGGACAAATATTGTTAATCTAAAGCAAATTCTACAATTGCCTACCAATTATGATTTCCAGATCGTAAAACCAGACAGTATTATTGTAGATAACCAGCTAAAACCTTTGCAAGACGTTCAAAGTCTCGCTCAAAATCAACGTCCTGAAGTAAAATATGGAGAATTGAATGTGGAAAACTCCAATACCAGTCTTAAGATGGCCCAGGCTTCTATTCAGCCCACCCTGAGTGTGGTAGGAAATATTTCAACCAATTATTCTAATGGGAGCGGATCCTATTTCAATCAATTAGGTAACAACTTCTATATGCCTATCGGATTAAGCCTTGGAATTCCGCTCTACAACAACAGGATCTACAAAACCCAGATTGAAAAATCAAAAATTGCCATAGAACAGGCTAATCTTGATCTTCAAAACACCAAAACAGTTCTCAATCAACAGATCGAACAATCTTATATCAATCTGCAAAATGCGGTATCGCAATATGATTCTGCTTCCAAACAAATGAATATCAGCAAACAGAGTTACGACATTGTAAATGCCCAAATGAAAATAGGCAGTATTGATTATGTACAGCTTCAACAGCAGCGATTGCTTTACATTCAATCTATTCAAAATTATCTGCAGGCTAAATATACTGCAGTTCTCAATAAACAGATTTACGAATTTTATGCAGGTAACCCTATAAATCTAAAATAAACTATGAAAACAAAGAATAAAAAATGGTTGTATTGGGTTGTAGGCGGCATCATTGTTATAGGTGCAGCCTGGTTTTTCTTCATCAGAGAAAAAGAAATAAAAATCCAACTGGAAACGGTAAAACCTGAAATGGGAGAAATTTCAAACTCCATCACCGCTACTGGAACCATTCAACCGGTAGATACCGTTGCAGTAGGTACTCAGGTATCAGGAATCATCAAAAATATTTATGTAGATTTTAATTCTACGGTAAAAAAGGGACAGCTTTTAGCGACTTTAGATCCGGATCTTCTCAAATTTCAATCTGAACAGTACCAATCTAATCTACAAAATGCAAAAAGCAACCTTGCTTATAACGAAATTAATATCAACCGACAGTCACAACTCTATAAGGTGGGAGCTATCAGTAAAGCAGACTATGATAATGCCACCAATCAATACAATATGGCCAAAGCACAAGTAGGTACCGTAACCGCTCAACTTTCCACTGCCAACAAAAACCTGTCGCTTACCAATATTTATTCTCCGATAGATGGCACAGTTCTTAACAGAAATGTGAGTGAAGGACAAACTGTAGCATCCAGCTTCAGTACTCCTACTCTATTCAGTATTGCTAAGGATTTGACGAAAATGAGAGTTCGCGCCTCCGTAGATGAAGCTGACATTGGAAATGTAAAGGTCGGACAGAAAGCCACTTTTACCGTAGATGCTTTTCCTGATGAAATATTCAATGGAGAAGTTTCTGAAGTCCGGCTCCATCCTACCGTTTCATCGAATGTTGTCAATTATACGACCATCATTAATGCAGACAACTCTGGCTTGAAATTAAAACCAGGAATGACGGCAAACATTACCATTTACACACAGGTTTTAGAGAACGTGATGAAAATACCTGCTGCTGCAACCAGCTTCAGACCAGATAGCCTGGTTATTCAAAAATACAAAATCAGCTCCTCATTTGCCAAATCCCACGAAAAAGGACAAAGGAAAAAGCAAGGGATAAAAGGTGCAGACAAAAAAAGTGAAGCCGGAGTATGGGTCCTTGCTAAAGACAGTACTCTGTCCCGTAAAAAGATTAAAACCGGAATGGATAGCGATACCGAAATACAAGTGATTTCAGGTTTAGATAAGAATGACAATATCATTACAGGCTACAAATTGTTATCTAAAAAATCTTCAGGCGGACAGGCAAAAAGTCCGTTCATGCCTCAGAGAAGAGGTGGCGGAAACAATAAAGGAGGAGGTGGCAGCGGGCCTAGATAATAGGAGTTCCAATATCCGGCAAATCTAAAAACGACAAGTCATGACAGAAAAAATTCTTGATATTATGGATCTGAAAAGGGAATTCAGGATGGGTGAAGAGATTGTTCATGCCCTGAAAGGGGTTACTTTTTCGGTAGAGAGAGGTGAGTTCGTAACCATTATGGGAAGCAGCGGTTCAGGAAAATCTACTTTACTGAATATTCTGGGCTGCCTGGATAAGCCTTCCAGTGGCGACTATATTCTTGATGGAGTCAATGTTAAAAATCTTGACCGTGACGAACTGGCTGTTTTGAGAAATCAAAAAATAGGTTTTGTATTTCAGGCATACAATCTTCTTCCCAGAACTACGGCAAGGGAAAATGTGGAACTTCCTCTTCTTTATAACGCTAAAATTTCAACAGAAGAAAGGCATAAAAGATCCTTAGATGCTTTAACGGCTGTAAAATTAGAAAGCAGAGTCGATCATCTTCCTAATCAGATGTCCGGCGGACAGCAGCAAAGAGTGGCTATTGCCCGTGCCCTAGTGAATGAACCTGTTATGATTCTGGCGGATGAAGCTACCGGAAATCTTGATACCAGAACATCGTACGAGATCATGGCACTCATGCAAGATCTTCATAAACAGGGACGAACCATCGTTTTTGTAACCCATGAGCCAGATATTGCCACTTTTAGCAGCAGAACTGTAACATTAAGAGACGGAAAAGTAATTAAAGACATTAAAAACGATAATATAAAGTCAGCCAGAGAAGCCCTTGATAATCTACCTGTCAATGATGACTATCAATAATTTTCATTAAAAATCTACTGCAATGAACCTATCAAATCTCTTTAGAATCGCCTGGAAAGCGCTTTTAAGAAATAAGCTTCGTGCATTTTTAACGATGCTCGGGATCATTATTGGTGTTGCGTCGGTAATTGCCATGACTGCCATTGGTGAAGGTTCTAAAAAAAGCATCAGCGACCAGCTTTCTTCAATGGGTTCCAATATGATTACCATTCGGCCTACCAGTAATGTGAATGTTTCCGGAGGAGCAAGAATAGGAGCTTCCGGACTACAAACCTTAAAGCCGCAGGATGCTGAAGCCATTTCCAAAGGAGCCCCGGATGTTTCTTATGTTTCTCCGGCTGTACAAACCAATGGACAATCCATCAATGGACCTAATAACTGGCCTACTCAATTGCAGGGTGTCAATGAGGAATATTTTCAGATCAGGGACTGGAATGTAGCCAATGGCAACCTTTTTACCAGAAAAGACGTTACTTCTTCCAATAAAGTCTGCCTCATAGGACAAACTGTTTATACGAATCTGTTCCCCAACGGAGAAGATCCAATAGGAAGTGTTATAAGATTCAATAAAGTCCCTATGAAAATCATTGGAGTTCTTTCTCCAAAAGGATCCAATGCATTCGGGCAGGATCAGGATGATGTCATTATTGCCCCTTTTAATACGGTTCAAAGAAGATTTTTAGGAATTACTTATGTACAGACTGTTTACGCTTCCTCTACGAATGCAAACACTTCACAACAAGCTACTGATCAGGTCTCAGAAATTTTACGAAAACAACATAAGCTGCCGGCTGATGGTAGTAACGACGATTTCAGTGTAAGAACCCAGGCGGAACTGATCTCTACCATGAGTTCTACCAGCCAGCTTCTGACTGTACTGCTTTCGGCAATTGCAGGGATTTCACTTATTGTAGGAGGAATCGGGATTATGAATATCATGTATGTTTCTGTCACTGAAAGAACTAAAGAAATAGGTTTAAGAATGTCAATTGGAGCCAGAGGAAAAGATATTTTGTACCAATTTTTGATTGAGGCTGTACTCATCAGTATTACCGGAGGAATTCTGGGCGTCATCCTGGGTGTTCTCACCTCGGAACTGGTCACTTTCTTCCTTTCGTGGCCAACCTTCATTACCGAATCATCTATTATCATTTCATTCATCGTTTGTGCCGTAACCGGTGTATTTTTCGGATACTATCCTGCCCTAAAAGCATCAAAACTGGATCCTATTGAGGCATTGAGATATGAATAGTTTTATGTAAATTTGGATAGCGTTGCCCAGTAAGGTTTTCGAATTTCAGGATAATGAAATTTGGGATTGCAATTCATAAAATTAACAAACACCAACAAAATATGTCAGCCAGCATTTCTTCCAAAACCTTCGATTTTCTTAGGAAACTAAGCAAAAATAACAATCGTGATTGGTTTACTGAAAATAAAAATCTATATACGGAATCTCAGTCCAATGTCATTGAATTTTTAGATGGTTTGATAAAGGAAATGTCTGAATTTGATGAAGAGCTTGCCAAGATAGACAGTAAAAAATCATTATTCAGAATTTACAGAGATACTCGATTCTCAAAGGACAAGTCACCTTATAAAACCAACTTCGGAGCATCTTTGGGAATGGGAAAAGGAAATCAAAAAGGCGGGTATTATCTTCATATGGAACCTGGCAAATCTTTTCTGGCTGGTGGAATTTATATGCCTGAATCTTCTGTATTGAAAGAAGTAAGAAAAGAAATTTCTCTATATGGTGATGATTTTCTTAAAATTTTAAATCATAAAGATTTTAAAAAACATTTCCCTGAGTTGGATCAGGATGATAAATTGAAGAAAGTCCCTCAGGGTTTTGAAAAGGAAGATCCTATGGCGGAATATCTAAAGCTTAAAAACTTTATTGTAGTGTACCCGCTCAAAGACGAAGAGATTTTAGATAAAAATGCGATAAAGAATCTCACTAAGATTTTCAAGCTTATGAAGCCGTTTAATGATTTCCTGAATACCCCTTTTCATTAATTCTAAAAAACAAATCACTAAAATAATACCCTATTCAATTACCGAACAGGGTTATCATGATCTATCTCTTTAAAAAGGCTTTCTACCTGATCATTTCTTAATGCTTCAAAAACCTCTTTTATGTTTTTTAATATTGCTTCTTCGTTATTGGCTTTCCAGATAAATTCTTCGTATGTGTCAAATTTCATTTCTGAATTTTGAGAATACTCCATGATATAATTATCATTTCTCCCCAATGTGCCATCTATAAAATTAAAATGCTGCTGTAGAAGGTCACAAAACCTTTCTTTGTACTGTTTTTTAATTTTACCACCTGCACCTTTCCATATTGTCAAACCAATTTCCCATTCATAGACTAACGCGATATCATTCCAGCCATTATTAAGATTAAACCTTAGATCATCATTATTTGCTCTATAAAAACACCAGCCTGAATCAGCTGCCAATGTACTAAGCTTTTTGGCAAAGTCATCACTCCAATTTTTAATCAAGCCATCTTTATATTGGCACATTTCTATAAAGCTATTCCATTTTTCTTCATTGTTATTCAACTCTTCTTTAAGTCCTTCCATAAAAAAATCGTTTTTAAAACGGGTGTTATCCCAAAATTGTAAATAATCCTCAATATAAAGTTTCAACCGGTGCTTTTCATGTAAGGATTCTGCGTTGATGCAGTCTCTAAGCCAACTTTTTATATCCTCAAAATAAGTCCAATTTGTAATGAATCCTTTTTCTTTATTGATTATTGGATACTCCAGCTTGATAAAGTCAGGTTTTAGGATCGAAATTTCAGAAACAAACTTATCTGTATAACCGCTTGTAAGGTAAATGATCCTGCATTTTGACCGATCTTGTGATTTCTCCAGATCACGATCAAAAAAACCATAGATATGTTCATACCAATATCTATACAGCTGATTATGCTGATCTACAGCCTCATTGGATTTATTTTCAATGACAATACTGATTTTTTCAGAACCGATGATACTGATTGCTTTAATCACAATATCTGCATTTCGATCTTCCGTAGTAACTCTCCATTTGTATTGGTCAATAGGATGATTAAGTTGCAGCCCATCTATCTTTTCCAAAAATTTATTTAAAAACAACTTTCCTTGCCCATGAGATTCTTCAGGGTCAAGAAAAAATGCTAAAAGCTTAGTGTGCTTTGTTTCGGAAATACCAAAAACTGAATGGATAAGGTTAAAAGAATTGAATTCAATTCCTTCTATCTTTTTACGGTTAAAATTATCTTCAAGAGATTGATAGTATTGTAATAGCTGAATGATTGTTTCAGAATCCGAGTTTTTCATATTATATTAGCTAATAACAAAGATAATCCTTTATCAAAATTTTCCTATACTCTTCCCTATTTTTTAGCAAAACAAAGATTAAGGGCAATAGAGAAACACCTGACAGCCTTACAACATTCTATCCTACAAGGCGTTTCTGTGACAAATTTAAAATTCATTATGATTCAGCTTCTTATAAAACAGACTACAAAGTCTACCAATTGAAAATCAACCTATTATATTTAACATTTTTTAAGAAAAGTTTTACATTTTTGCTTATCTTTGCTGTTCGTCAAAAAGCCAAGGATGTCTTTATACCAAAAAATTGCAGAAAAGCTACAATATATAAGTCCGGATTTTTATAAAAAAAGATATTTTAAGACCCTAAACAATCTTAATAAAGATAATTTTTCGGAACGCAATGTAGAACCGGAACTGGTATGGATCAAAGAATACCTTCCTAAAAACGCTGTGATATTGGATATTGGTGCCAATGTAGGAACTTTCCTATATCAATTGGAAAATAAGCTGAATCATGAGCATATTTATGCTTTTGAGCCTAATAAAAAGCTTTACATCAGGTTAAAAAGACTGTTTCCAAGGATGCGGGTACTTCCATTGGCACTTTCTGACGAAAATACGATAGCGGAATTCAAAGTTCCTATTATCAACGGGAAAACCATTGCTTCCCGCGGTACTTTAAATACTTCTTACAAAGAAAAAGGCGAAGAGAAAAGCTATACTGAGAAGGTTAAGGTTATCAAGCTAGACGAATGGGCAGCCATAGAACATTTCAGCAGACTTGATTTTATTAAAATAGATGTTGAAGGCAATGAAATAAAGACTCTTTCGGGAGCTAAAGAAACCATCAAACAGTTTATGCCTACCTTAATGGTTGAGATGGAACAAAGGCATCACCAAACACCCATATGGAATGAAATCTCTGAAGTGAAAAACTGGGGATATGAAGTAAAGTACCTGAACAGGAACAGCTTTACCTTAGAAAGCCTTACAGAAGATATTCTATTACAAAATACAAACGACGAAAAAAATAAAACTCAGTACATCAACAATATTATTTTTATACCTAAAAACCCTTAAAACAACTTTATGAGTGTAGTAGCGAGACAAGGCTTCAAATATTCCATTATCGGCTATATTGGTTTTTTGCTGGGCACAGTTTCTGCAATTTTTATTTTTCCCAATGACTTTGAATTTTATGGAAAACTCCGCTACATTCTTCCTACTGCTGAAATGCTGGTTCCTTTTGTAGTTCTGGGAATCTCCTATTCCAATGTAAAGTTTTTTCACAAGGTAGAAAAAGATGGTAAAAAACAGAACATGCTGTCTCTGTCATTGCTTACCGTTTTTATCAATTTCCTTATTTTCACTGTGGTATTTTTTATACTTCCGTTTTTCTATCCTAAGTTCAGACATTCAGAAGCCTGGAAGATCAAGGAAATGATTCTCCCCTTAATTCTAATCCTTTCATTTTGTGCTATTTTCAACAAATACACCTCCAATTACAAAAGGATTGTTGTTTCTAATATTTTTGACAATCTGCTTCCTAAAATTGCCAATCTGGGGGCCTTTTGCTTATTCTATTATTTTGCTTTGTCCCAGAAAATTGCCTTTGCATTCTTCTTCGGAACCTTCGCTTTAATGCTTTTTGGATATATTTATTACAGCAATAAACTGGAAAAGATCCAACTGGATTTTAATACGGACTATTTTAAAAAGAATGGTTTCTGGAAAGAATTTTTCAACTATAGCTTCTTTGGTTTTTTAGGAACTTTTGGAAATTACCTGGCCATCAACAGCTTTATGATCGGAGAATTTATGGGAATGGAAGAGGTAGGAATCTACTCTGTTTTATACGCCTTAATTTCACTGATCTCTATTCCTCAATTGGGATTATTTAATATTTCTGCGCCTATCATCAATAAAACGCTTGCTGACGGAGATATGGAAGAATTAGACCGATTCCATAAGAAAACTTCTCTATCACTCTATTTTCTAGGAGCTGTTTTATTTTCATGCATTATGGTAGGGTTCCCTTATCTTACAGAATTTATGCCCAAAAACGGAACTATGCTTAGAGAATATGAACCTGTAATCTGGATCTGGGGCTCTGCAGTTTTAATTGATCTCGCAACTGGGTTTAATGGTAATATTATTTCACTTTCAAAATATTACAGATTCAACATTCTGGTTATGCTTTTATTAGCTGGATTAACAATCGGACTGAACTATTATTTCATTAAAAACACTGATCTGAAACTGATCGGTATTGCCTTATCGACTGCAATTTCACTCACGATCTACAATATCATTAAAATTGCATTTAATTATATTGTATTCAAAGTTTCACCATTAACCATTGAGATGATCTTCGTTTCAATTATCTGTACATTGGCTATTACTGTAGCTATTGTTCTTCCTAATTTCAACAGCAATTTTATCAATCTGGTTTATAAACCGGCTGTAGTTTTAGCATTAATCTATATTGGAAATTATTTCACAAAGATCTTTCCGATAGAGGATTATCTGAATATGAAGTTTATTAAGAGTATTTTTAAGTTTAAATAAGATTTAGAAGATCAAGGCAATAGAACAACACCTGCTTTTACCCTGCAATAAGACCGTTCAATAATTGTTCTAATCTTTTTTGAACCTCTGCCCTGCTATAACTTTTTTGAAAATCAAAATGGGTATTGGCAAGTACATTCAGCTGTTCAAAGATGTTTTCTTTTTCAGGGAAAATGAAACCCAAATTTGATGGATAATTATCTGGAAAAACGGCGAGTTTTCCATAGGCAATTGCGTCTCCCAGATTTCCCGTCATCTTGGTTTTGCCATATATTTCTTTTAGGCTGAAAAATTCAGACTCTTGCTGAATGGGACACCAGAGTATATCTGCCTTCTGCATCCATTTCTCAAAATCCTCCGCAGAAACCCTTTCTGAAAAATAGGTTACCGTAATATTCTCCGGTAAATTAGAAGACAAATGTTCCAGCTTTTTCAATTCATGATCCTTTGCTTTCCCAAGGAATATAAATTCACATTTTTGACCTGTTTTTATCTTCTGAATGGCTTCAAAAATATGGGTATAATCTCTCCTCTTCTGAGAAACTCCACCAGGAATAACAACTGTCAGGCATTTATTTTCTGTTTTATCAAAGTTTCTGGCATAAAAAAGAGGCAGGAACTGATATCTGTCGGAAATCAATGCTTCATCCAATACTACCAGTGATTTTGATTGTTGATATACTTTACCAGCATACAATAATCCTTCTTTCCACCACAGCTTTAATCTGTAAATGAAATCTCCTTTGAACACACTTTTTATTAAATCAAACCTTGATGCTTGGGTAAAATTGAGATTGTGTGTAATGACAGCCGTGTTGTATTTCTTTGTTATTGCTAAAAACGTATTGAAAAAACGATGAACAGTTCCAATAATCACAAGATCATATTCTTTAGCCTTCAGCTGATCTAAAATCATAGAGCTATCAGACAGAAAAATACCTGACCTGGTCTCAGTGATCTGATCTTTTATTTTTTTTGAAAAATAATAATCTACACTGAAATGTTGGGATCCTTCCATGATATTCATGAAAGCCTGTGCTATTTCTGCATGGGTATCTATTTCTATGTAAGCTATTTTTTTCACTAACTGATTGGGGTATTTTAGGTTTTGGCAAAGCCAATTGAATTTTTATTTTTTCCTTGCAAATGGGTTAAAGCCCATTCCTATTGATATTTATTGAGTTTATACCGTTACATTTTCAACCATTTCTTCTTCAGCATTCTCCAGCGCTGATCATTGACTGCTTTTTGTTCTTTCTTTGAAATTTTAAGTTCTAATTTTTTTGACTTACAATTTTCATAGGATTTCACAATATCAAAGAAAAATGATGGAGATTTGCTTTTCATTGCTTCCTTTGAAGAGGCAATATAAGCCAGGAATCTGTTTAATCCTAGAAAATAAAAATAACGGCCATAATAATCTGCCGGCCTTATAGTATAATCAGCTCCTTTTACTTTAATAAGCCTTACATGAAGTTCAGGCAGGACTATTTCTTTCCACCCTAAATGTTCTAACAAAATAGAATCTATATTGTCCCATCCTAATGTTTCCCTTAAGCCTCCCATCTGAATAAAACATTCTTTCCGGTACGCTTTCATAGGTCCTCTTACATGATGTTTATTGGAATTTCCTTCATAGACCCAGTTCCCTTCTTTCTCTACATAGAGTAAACCTCCTACCAATCCATAGTCAGGATTATTAATGAAAGCTTTTTCTACGATTTCCAGATAGTTTTCAGGGAGAATAATATCGGCATCGAACTTACAAATGATATCAAATTCATCTGTTGATTGTGTTTGCAAGCCATTTTTAAAGGCATGAACCACCTTTGAACCTGGCTGATGTTCAGATTTTTGAAGATTAATGGTTTCAAAACGAGAATCAGCAGCTGTATATTTCCTGATAACGTCAGGCGTACTGTCTATGGAACCGTCATTAACGACTACCACTTTAAAATCCTTACTACTTTGCTGCTGTAAAGAATCCAGAGTGAATGAGAGGTTCTGCTCTTCGTTATGGGCAGGAATAATAATTAAAAACCTCACGGAGTAATTTATAGATGATGAATGATAAGTGATAAATGATGACAAACACCATTTATCACTTATTGTTTTATATTATTTATTGTGTGGCTTCAGCATGTTTTTCGGATCAAGGATTTCATCCAGTTTTTCCTGAGAAAGAATTCCTTTCTCTAAAACAAGATTATATACACTTTTTCCTGTCTCTAAAGCTTCTTTTGCAATCTGTGTAGATTGTTTGTAACCGATATAAGGGTTTAATGCTGTTACAATTCCGATGCTGTGTTTTACCATGTTCAGACATACTTCTTTGTTGGCAGTAATTCCTACTACACACTTATCACGAAGAGTATCTAATGCATTGCAAAGGAAATTGATATTTTCCATGATCGCATGAGAAAGTACCGGTTCCATTACATTAAGCTGTAACTGTCCTGCTTCTGCGGCAAAAGTAACTGTTAAATCATTTCCAAATACTTTAAAGCAAACCTGGTTAACCACTTCCGGGATAACAGGATTTACTTTACCAGGCATAATGGATGATCCCGGCTGCATTGGCGGAAGATTGATTTCAAAAAGTCCTGCTCTTGGCCCTGATGAAAGTAATCTTAAATCATTACAGATCTTTGATAATTTTACAGCAAGACGCTTCGTTGCCGAAGAATAGATCACATAAGATCCGGTATCGGGAGTAGCTTCCACCAAGTCAGGTGCTGAAACAATCGGGAATCCTGTAATCTGAGCTAAGTTTTTAGCACAAAGCGTAGCATATCCAACCGGAGCATTTAAACCTGTTCCAATGGCTGTAGCTCCCATATTTACTTCTACAAAAAGACTTGCATTATTGTTCAGTTTAGAAATATCTTCTTCCAGGGTAGCAGCATATGCCTCAAATTCCTGTCCTAGGGTCATAGGAACAGCATCCTGAAGCTGAGTACGTCCCATTTTGATCACATCATGAAACTCTTGTCCTTTGGCACGGAAAGCAGCTATGATCTTCTCCAGTCTTTCTACCAATCCGATATTCATCTGTAACAGTCCCATTTTAATAGCTGTAGGATAAGCATCGTTAGTTGATTGTGAAAGGTTGATATGATCATTGGGTGAACAAAATTCGTATTCGCCTTTGTTTTTTCCTAATTTTTCCAATACGATATTCGCAATCACTTCATTCGCATTCATGTTGATTGAAGTTCCTGCACCGCCCTGGATCATATCTACCGGAAACTGGTCATGATATTTTCCTGCTACAATCTCATCACATGCTTCTGCTATCTTGAAATATAGGTTTTCATCAAGAAGTCCTAATTCATAATTGGTCTTTGCGGCTGCTTTTTTTACGAAAGCCAGTCCTTTAATAAAATCCGGATATGAAGACAAAAGCTGTCCTGAGATTTTGAAGTTGTTGATGGCTCTTTGCGTCTGCACTCCATAATAAGCGTCTAAAGGCACGTTCAATTCGCCTAATAGATCACTTTCTTTTCTGAAATTTTCCATTACAGATATTTTACTGTTTTTGATCGTTTAAAGATAACAAAAACGCATCGATCCGATGCGCTTTAATTTGAATTATTTTACTGAATATTTTAAGTTTAAAGCTTGCAGTATAGCCCATGTTTCGGCATCCATAATTCCGTCATAATTTTGTGGACGGAAATGATACTGGAAAGCTTCAATTGTTTTTTTAGTAGCATCATCCCATTTTCCGCTCAATTCTATTCCATAACCAAATTTTTGCAATGCTGTCTGTATAGAGAAAATAAAGACTGTATCGCTATATTTAGCAGGAAGCTCTGTTTGTGCAAGATCGAAGTAATTTTGTTTTGCGGCTTCATCATACCACATTCCTATCTGGTATTCATCATATAATTTTTTCCATGGAAACATTGGCCCCGGATCCTGCTTTCTTGTAGGGGCAATATCTGCATGGCCAATAACATTGGTTGCCGGGATCTGGTATCTTGTAACAATATCTTTTGCCAGCGCTGCTACTTTTCTTATTTGTGCATCACTGAAAGGAACGAAAACTCTTTTGCCTGCAGCATCTGTAGTGAAGCCCGGATTTACAATTTCAATTCCTATAGAAGTATCATTAAGGTTTTTATCTGCCCTCCATGAACTTACTCCTGCATGATATGATCTCTTATTTTCATCTACTAATTGATAGATTTCATTATCTCCTGTATTATTTACCAGATAATGAGCACTTACTCCAGGCTGAGTAAGAACAGTAATAGACTTGTCATCAGGAAGCACAGTATAATGCATGATCAAATAACGCTGTCTGAAATTCTGTGCCATGGCAGGGAAATATGTTTTCACCACTTTATATCCTGCAGGTTTTGCAGATACAATAGAACCATAACTTGCCGTATTATCATTTTTTGCAGGGTCTGCTATATTAGTAGTAAAAAAGTCTACTCCATGATCACTTACTACTTTTGGTTTTGGAGCTTCCGATGTTTGAGTTTTAGCTACAGGTTTTGGCTGTACCACGAGAGTTTTCGGTTGGTACGTATTTTTTTTCATATTTTTTTGAGGAGCACATGAAAAAACAAAAGCACTTAAGCCGATGATATATAATGTCTTACGCATCAGTTTGGTTTTTTATCAATTTATTACCTCAAAAATACGTTAAAATTTTCTTGAATTTTATTTGGTAAATAAAGAAATCTGTTCTATATTTGCACTCGCAATAACGGAACAACGATCATTAAAAAATAAACAAAAAGGAGGGTTGCCGGAGTGGTTAACGGAGCAGTTTGCTAAACTGTCGACGCGAAAGTGTCGCAAGGGTTCGAATCCCTTACCCTCCGCTCTCTTATATATTCGGGGCGTAGCGTAGTCCGGTCATCGCGCCTGGTTTGGGACCAGGAGGTCGCAGGTTCGAATCCTGCCGCCCCGACTTTTTTTAATGCGCTTATTACAAAGCGAGAATCAACTTCTAAGGGTGCGTAGCTCAGCTGGATAGAGCATCTGCCTTCTAAGCAGACGGTCAAAGGTTCGAATCCTTTCGCGCTCACAAAAACCTCATCATTTTTATGGTGAGGTTTTTTGTTTATGGATTATGGTTTATTTTATTTCTTCTGAAGATCTTTCTTTTTACCAGCATAAAGTTAGCATTTGCTTCATTTTTCTCGATGCTATATCTCTCAGTCAATTCCAGAATCCAGCCATCACCTGATATTTTTCTCTCTTCTATCTTTATAGGATTAGAAATTGAAATCTTATCCCAGTTTGAACTCATCAATGCTCCATTTTCAACAGTCAGAATTCCCCATTGATCTGTGACTCTGATATTAGGATAAACGGTTCCTTTATCTTCAATCGGTACTATATTTCTTGGATCAAAAGAGACATTCATCTTTTCGAATTTTATTTCAAGATGAGGCTGGTCAATAAATTTGGATTTATATTCAGCAAGAAGTTTTTTGTTTTTTTCTTCTCTTTTTGTTTCTTCTTCAATGATTATTGAACCGTTGTAATGATCAGTTAATCTGATTACCATACTTTTTAAATCAGAAGAGATTTTAATATTGAATGCTTTACTAAAATAATCCGTCAAATCGGTTTTTTCCGTAATTTTTTTATTCCAGCTTTTATCTTTATTATAAAGTAAATACCCATAAACAGGCACTGTGTGGTAAGCAAATGATCGTACAAATGTTGCATTCTTAAAAAAATCACTAATCCCTTCTACTAAAAAAGCAGCTGTCTGTGTTTTATTTCTACCACTCACTATCATTCCGGTAAATTCCGCCATTCCTTCATTAAGTTCCAAAAGATTTTCACTGCCTTTAGAACCATCATAAATGCTATGTCTGTATTTCCTGAAAGTAACTGCATTCATAAGGTGTTCCTGTAATTCTTTTTTTGAAACAGATTGTACTGCTTTTTTCAAGGCTTCAAGTTCTAAACGAAGATAAATTCTACCTTCCTTCTGATCCAGGTGATTGTTTTCAACATTGTTTAATTCAAAACCTAATGATGGCTGTATACGATGAAAAGATTCATGGGCCAGCAAACCAATTCTGCTATATTTATTT
The DNA here is from genome assembly GCF_021278965.1 of Chryseobacterium capnotolerans. NCBI lineage: Bacteria > Pseudomonadati > Bacteroidota > Flavobacteriia > Flavobacteriales > Weeksellaceae > Chryseobacterium > Chryseobacterium capnotolerans. The sequence continues at coordinate 3,607,785 of NZ_CP065589.1, forward strand.
TTAGGAAGCGGAAGCATAATCATCGCCCATCGTTTCCCATTCCAGTCTACAGCGGTATTCGCAATATTAATCTTATCAGGTAAAACTCCTGTATAGACACTTCCATCTGATTTTAAAACATCATTGGCATCAGATTCATTGGCAAAAATCTCTCTTGTCTTTGGATCAATTAAAAGGATTGGGCCATAGAGATCCTTATTCCAAAGTTCTATATTCTTTTCAGACTCTGTTTTAAATTCATTATAAAAAGTTGAAATACTATCAATAGAAATCGTCTTTACCTGCCCCGCAAAACTTTGTATACAAAAAAAGAACGATATGATAAAAATAGCAGTCTGTCTCATGGTTTAATTTTTCAATTGTACAGATCACCCCACTCTATTAAGTATTATAAGTATCTGTGTCACAAATATAATAAATTAGATTTGTGTTCAGTTCAGCTATTTTATAGGGCATAAAAAAGCCTCAGAATAATTTCCAAGGTCATTTCTATTTTAAACTGTTTCTTTTATTTTTGATTGGGTTTTAGCAGCTTGTATCTTTTTATTTTTCGATTGCTCCCGTTTCATTTTTCTGTATTCCCAAGGAGCAAAGGCTTTTACATCCTGCCAAAGCCCAATCTTCTTTTGTTGAGCCTTTTCCTGCAATTTCCCTAAAGAATCATCTTTGGAGTAAGAAAAATACCACCATCCCATTCCTGCCTTTATTACTTCTTTCGAAAGGTATTTATCATTATCATAATAAATTTTGGCAATAGAGCGTCCATAACGATCCGTACTGGTCTCTTTAAAGGTAACTATCTTCCCAAACACCTGCGCAGAGGTGAATTGCTTGGCATTTTTCCCGAAAGCCTGACCACTTTCCGGGCAATCTACTTCAGCCAATCTAAGTTTCTTTTGTGTATTGCCTTTTAAAAGTACAGTTATGGTATCTCCATCTGAGATTTTGATTACTTTTCCGCTTGTTTGTGAAAATAGAAGTGCCGGGAAAAGCAAGCTCATCAACATTAATCGTTTCATGTGGCAAATATAGGTATTCAGGAGAAATAAAGGAAGCTGGAGGAGACTAATGGAGGGTGAAAATAAAACTTTAAATCTTTCTTAATTAAGGTTTCCATTGACAGATTCAGATACAAACCATTACACCATCACCAAACATTAATAATGCTGATCATCATAAACTTTTATTTATTTTTCAAATTCTTTTTTCAATTTCATAAGGATGGCTAGTTTTAGCATTTTTTAGTCAACCTTTTTCAGGACGAGACACATAAAACCCTTCATTGATGTCATCATTTTGAAGTGCTTTTTCCAGAGCGGGAAGATATATTTTATAAAAGTCCTGAGTTTTCATAATACTATTTTTTTTAAATTATAATAATAAAATTTATGGACAAGTCATAACGGTGAAAAAAAAACATAAAATTCCTCTGACAACCTAAATCAATGGTTATGAATAAAGTAAAGTTAACAAAAAAGTTTTTCAGAAATTTAATTAAAAATTATCCTGAAATTTATTTTTTTATTTCAAAAAGTATTGTACCTTTGCAACCGCAAAAACGAAGTAATATTCGTTAATGATGACCTTTAATCGGGGCGTAGCGTAGTCCGGTCATCGCGCCTGGTTTGGGACCAGGAGGTCGCAGGTTCGAATCCTGCCGCCCCGACTTTTTTAATTAAGGGTGCGTAGCTCAGCTGGATAGAGCATCTGCCTTCTAAGCAGACGGTCAAAGGTTCGAATCCTTTCGCGCTCACAAAAAGACTCATAATTGATGTGGGTTTATTAATTTTAATTCCTGAAAGCATTTTGCTTTTTTCAATTAAAACAATGAAGTAAAATTCATTAAAGATGACCTTATCGGGGCGTAGCGTAGTCCGGTCATCGCGCCTGGTTTGGGACCAGGAGGTCGCAGGTTCGAATCCTGCCGCCCCGACTTTTTTAATTAAGGGTGCGTAGCTCAGCTGGATAGAGCATCTGCCTTCTAAGCAGACGGTCAAAGGTTCGAATCCTTTCGCGCTCACAAAGACCTCATCATTTTATGATGAGGTTTTTTGTTTTTATACATCCTCTTAATTTTAAAACTTAAATTAACAAGGATAGAGCATCCCGATTTTTTAATCGGGATGGTCAAAGGTTCGAATCCTTCTGCGGTCATAAAGTCTATAGTTCAAGAAAAGTATGAAATGTTTCTTTTTTTAAGCATAATTACTCCAAGGTCTTTTTTTAAACAATATCACTGCATTTAGCTACAAATCTTTCAAACTTCCGATCTGTATTTTGCAATACTGGTCCGTGACCGAAACAAATAACGGAAGGATTAAGCTCTGCCAGCTTCTTGAGCGATTTGATATTGCACTTCTGATCCGAAGTAAACATATTCGGAGGAAGCCTCAGGCCTGTTACTGTAGTAAGAATATTCATATTGGTTGCCACATCTCCGATAATCAGCACTCCATCCCGCTCACGAAATAAAGAGATATGACCAGCCGAATGTCCGGGAGTTTCTATTACCCAAAAATTTCCGATTCTATCATTTTCCGCAATTGTCCTGTCAACTTTATGTCCCTGCCCTGCCCAATACTTTTGCTGAAGCATTGCTACCCAATGTTCCGGGATTGGATAGTCTTGGGTTACCATACCTGTTTCGGTCCTAAAAACTTCGTTGGGATGACAGCGTAAAGGAATGTCGAACTCCACGCATATCTGATCACTGCACCCTTGGTGATCTGCATGAGCATGCGTCAGCACATGTTGATAAACGGGGATTTTCTGAAGAACTTTCTTTATAGTAGTATATGAACTCCTTATTCCGGAGTCAACCAGTACACCTTCGATAATATAGCTATTGATACTGTTTCGCGGCATCAGTGGAATCTGAAATACTTCAGGAGCAATTTGACGTAACATAGTTTTTTTGTGCAAATCTACAGCACCGATCAGGACGGCATAAGGACATTTGTCCTATAACACCTTAGGTTTATGGATTTGTCCCTTCGCCCGTGTAAGTGATCGTTGTGTGATCCCTAAATACGATGCCAGATCCTGTGTTGTTACACGCTGGACAAGTATTGGTTCAACTGAAAGGACATGACGGTATTTATCTACAGCCGACCTATTATTGTAATTCAGCAGATAAAGTTCTTTTTGAATATACTCCTTTTCCATCACCAATTTTATAACTTCATTCCATGCAGCCACCTTATCCAGTAGATGTTGATAATCTGGGAAATTTATTCTATAGACTATACTATCTTCTATAGCCCTGATACACCTTCTGGACTTTTCCTGCTTCACAAACTCCTGAAATGAGGTTACAAATTCATTTTCAAACTTGAAGCAGGTTATATTTTCATTTCCTTCTTTATCGATAGCATATGCTTTTACTGCTCCACCAGCTATAAATCCTATATAACGACAAGGTTCATCCTCTTGAATAAAAAAATCCCCCTTTTTTAGGTGGATAGGCTTAAAGAACTGCGCAGAAAAGTTAATTTCTTCTGCTGATAATCCTTCGGTTGAGGATAGATAATTTTCAAATATATCAGTCATTTCGCAATTTTTATTTTTTTTATTTCTTTTAATCATCAATGGATCATAGATAAATCCAGTATCCAAATCTAATGATTATTATACCTTCTAAAAAAGCAAACATGAGAAATAGTTGTCACACCAATCAAATTGTTATAATTTTGTTTTCTCTATTTTAATTCAATGAAAAATTTTAAGTTCATTATCGCAAGCTGTGCCTTTGCTTTGACTTTGTCATGCAAAACAGTGACTCCTGTTAGTAAAAATTCAGTTCAAGATGCTCCTTATCAAAATCTTGGACGTGACGGAAAAAATATATGCTGCATTCTATCAGCAAAGGGCTGCAGAATATGAAGCATTGTGCCTGCAGGCCTATAATATTGCAAAACTTCGTCTGGATGAAGCCTTAGCACAAAAATCGGATAAACCATTAGCCATTGTTTCGGATATTGACGAGACCTTTTTAGATAATTCCTATTATGCTGTTGAACGCTCGAAAATGGGAAAAGATTATGATCAGAAAACATGGGAAGAATGGACGGCCAAAGGGATCGCAACCCCGCTTACCGGCTCTCAGGATTTCTATCAATATGCCGCCAGTAAAGGAGTGCAAGTATTTTATGTTACCAATCGTGTAGAACAGGAACGTGCAGGAACTTTGAAGAATCTCAAAAAATACAATTATCCGATTCAAAGTGAAACCCATCTTATTCTTCGATCTAAAGAAAGCAGTAAAGAAAACAGACGATTGAATATCTCCAAAAATTATAATATCGTTCTTCTGCTAGGTGATAATCTTGCCGATTTCTCTACTCTATTTGATAAAAAAACAGAAGCAGAACGATCGGCTGCCGTGAAAAATTCAGCCAATGATTTTGGTAAAAAATTCATTATCATTCCTAATGTGGGATATGGAGACTGGGAATCTTCATTTTATCAATATAAATACGATTATACTCATCAGCAGAAAGATTCAATGATGTATAATGCCGTTAAAGCTAATCCTTAGCATAAAAATATAGAACACGGCTAAATAAAACATACCCATCGAGAATCCTTGCAGTAAAGCTGTGAGGATTTTTGTTTATAGAATATTACCCAATAGATATTTTTCTTCTTTTGGATACCCTCAGACGTTTCATCTCTTGAAAATTCCGTTTCACCGGCTGATTTCGCAGGATCAGTTTAGCTTTTCCTAAGGAAGATAATAATTCATACTATTTTTACATGTGTAAGCTTTTACCGGGAACCCTTATAAAAGTTAGTTTTAATTATTATTTAAAGAAACATTGATTAAGCATCAATAAAAATCTTTTTGTGCAAATATTCCTTGTAGCCATTTATGGCTAAACTATACACTTAATCATGTTTGGGTAGGGCTGGATTTTCCAGTCCTATTTTATTTTGTATACTTTAATATTAAAATAAAGCCCTTACACTGATGCAAAGGCTATTTTATTTTTAAAACTTGAATTCATCTATTCCCGGATCATTCAGAAGAAGTTTTGTACAAACTTTGTGATTTCTTGCCGTACCCTGTACCCGCCAGATTGCTGTATATTTATCTCCACTTCTCACCTGCTTTCCCCTGATTGATTTTAAGCCGTTTTCTTTAAAGATATTTTCATATTTTTCTGTTACTCCATCTTCATATGTAAGGGTAATCTGATAGATATACCGGGTACTAATCCTATCGATAATATCCTGAACATATTTGAACATGATAAGTAATAGAAAAACAACAATGGAGCCTATTGTAGCCTCTTGGTAATACCCTGCTCCTATTGTCATTCCCAAAGCAGCACAGATCCAAATGGTAACAGCCGTTGTAAGACCTGAAACTCTATTATCTTCCTTAAAGATGACCCCAGCTCCCACAAAACCTATTCCTGTAATAATATTGGCTGCAATACGGTCCGGACTTCCTGTCTCTCCCAGATTCATAGAAAGCATTGTAAAAATGCAGGCTCCCAGCGTCACCAGTATCATGGTTCGAAGCCCTGCTGACTTCAATTGATATTCTCTTTCAATCCCAATAATTCCACCAACAATCACCGAAAATAAAATAGGAAGGATATCATCTAACACATTCATTGGCTCTGTTTTTTATATGGATAAATGTATTCGATTTTTTTCAATTGGGAAAGAGACATTTTGAACAAAAAAACCGCTGTACAATGACAACGGTTTCATTTATTTTAATCAAAAGGATTATTTAAGTTTATAAGAGCTCCCATTCCAAAGATAGGTTTTCGAAGATTTCTTTTTCTTCTCCCGGTCCTGATCATCAGTTTCCATATCTTCTACTTTCAGGATAAATGCATTAGGAATTCCTCCTTTATCATTTGGAAAAACGTACTCTTCACTATGATAGTAAGCTCCGGCATCTCCTACATTCATCAATTGTGGAAGCAAAATAAGTTTCTTGTCTTTATAGAGAACATATTGATCATAGGCTGCAATACCGCATGCTTCACCAGAAACCATTGCTTTTAAAGTAAATTCTACATCCTGCAGCTTATGGCCGCTTTCAATAGCAAAAGAAGCTGTACTTAACTCTTCTCCTTTCCCAGTATCAAAGGTAACCTCATCAATCAAAACATTTCCTTCCATTACTTTTATTCCGGCAATATTCTGTTTATCAAATTCATTCAAGTCCTTGATTTTCTTATTTACCGTCTTTGATATTCCGAAAAGAAAATCATATCCATTTTTATTACGATAGCCTACACAAAGATTAGCTCCCCAGACATAGCCTTCAGCAACTGCATCTCCTTTCTGATAGGAGATTTTATACCAATTGGCACTTCTTTCTCCCAATTTCAGAGCCGGAATCTCTTCTTCTTTTTTAAGAATCATAATCTGCTGATTGGTCTGTAGTGAATCTAAAATTGGAGCATTAACACCCGGTTCTTTTCTTACTCTTGTCCAATCTGTAAAGATCTTCTGGCTCTTGTTTTCAGTAAAATTAAAAACACCATCTGCATATACTTCATTTTCCTGTGCAGCCAAAAGCTGTATTGTCAGAAAAAATAAAGCAGTCAATAAAGTTTTCATATTTGTTATTTCGTTTTTTATTTTTCAAGCAGTAAGCTTACCCATTCTTCTCTCTGCAGCTGCTTCTTCAGGGTAAGACCACTTTCCTTGCATACTTCCAGAATATCATCTACATCAAAGAAACAAAGTCCGGAAAGCAATAATTTTCCACCTTCATTCAATACAGACACATATGTTGGAATATCTGAAATCAGGATATTTCTGTTGATATTAGCCAAAATGATATCGAAATTCTCACTTCCTAAGTTTTCTGCTGTTCCCTGTTCAATATCTAATTCAACACTGTTTCTAACTGCATTTTCTTTTGAGTTTTCTACAGACCATTCATCAATATCAATTGCTTTGGTATCCCCTGCTCCCTGTTGTTTTGCATAAATTGCCAATACAGAAGTTCCACATCCCATGTCTAACACTTTCTTGCCATTGAAATCAATATCCATCATCTGCTGGATCATCAGGTGTGTAGTAGGGTGATGCCCTGTTCCGAATGACATTTTAGGCTGAATGATAATTTCATGCATTCCCGGTACAGACTCATGGAATTCTGCTCTGATCAATACTTTATCATCAATATTAATGGGTGAGAAGTTTTTTTCCCACTCTTCGTTCCAGTTGATGTTCGGCATTTCTTCAAAAGAATACTCAATTTTTACATTTTCGTTTTCAAAGATCGGAAGTGCTTTAAGCTGATCTTCATTAAATAAATCGGTCTGGATATATCCTAAAATTCCGTGAATTTCCTCTGTAAAGCTGTCAAAACCTATTTCGATAAGCTCTGCCATTAATATCTCGTTCCAAGGTTGCAATGGAGAAATCTTGAAATTGAATTCTAAATAATTTTGCATGTGAATAATTTGCTGCAAAAATACTAATGTTATTACGGTTAAAAAAATGGAAAGGGTAAGTTTTGGATAAAGCTGGTGGATTTTATGTTTTGTGGGATGGATAAAGCCGGTTTCTATTGATTTTGTTATCTCTCGCAGATTGAGCTGATGACACAGATTCTTTTAGGTTTTGGCTAAAACCCTTGGAATGGAAATATTATTAAGAAAGCGGACTAAAGCCCGCTTTTATTGAATTCTTTACCTATAATTTAAAATTGAAATAGTTGTATTATGACAACTTTAAACCTTAGACTATCTTATGGATTTGTAGAGAAAATAGAACCGTTTGCGATGAGCGCTCTTCTGTTCATTTTCAGGATATCTCTTACCCATTCTGCGAAGTCTTCAGGTTGTAGAACCTTATCAGGATTTCCATCTGTAAGTCCGCCTTGGATACTCATATCAGAAGCAATGGTACTTGGTGTCAATGTAATTACACGGATGTTTTGTTTTCTCCATTCTGCCATCATCGACTGAGATAGAGAAACTACAGCTGCTTTTGATGCAGCGTATGCTGACATATTTGGTCCACCTTTTAATCCTGCAGTAGAAGCAACGTTTACGATATCTCCTTCTCCTTTAGCTTTCATAAATGGATGAACGGCTTTAGCTGCATAGTACACTCCAAATAAATTGGTTTTGATCACCTGTTCCCAAGTTTCAGACGGCATCTCTTCAATCGTACCGAAATCTCCGATTCCTGCATTATTGACAAGGATATCTACTCCGCCTAATTTCTCAGCTAAAGTTTCAATTCCTGCCTTTACAGCGGCTTCATCATCAATAGAGAATATTGCATATGCAGAATTTACTCCTAGTTTCTGAATTTCTTCAACTGTATTTTTAAGATTTTCTTCGTTTCTTCCTGTAATGGCAACGTTCACTCCTTCATTCGCTAAAGCTAGTGCTACAGCTTTCCCTAGTCCTCTTCCACCACCTGTTACAATGGCATTTTTTCCGTTTATATTCATAGTAGTAATACTTTTATAACACAAAGTTACGAAAGAACATTTTTATGGAATGGAAAGAAAGGAGATTTAATAGTTTTTTAATGGTTTTGAATAGATATTGAGTCCTTGAATTTTACCTAAGGTAAAAAGAATTTTATGAAAAGGGTAAGTTTAGGCTAAAGCCATTAGAAGATGGTATTATTAATAAAGTGGGCTAATTGATTTTTTACTAAAAAATAGATATTCAGTTGTTCTCCATAAGCTTTAAGCCTCAAAAAAAAATAAAACCGGCTCGTTATAAACCGGTTTATACATCTAAAAAAAGTATAGTAAAAAATGAAAAGCTTAAGGAATCTGGATGGCGTTCTGTACTTCAAATTCTTCTGAAGTGGAGAACTGGTTTCCGTACATGTCTACGGCTCTAACCTCAACTTTATGTTTTCCCAGGGTTAGTTTTTTTGGAAAATCTGCTTCCCAGATATGTTTTGACAATTCAGGATTGGAAGGTCTTCTTCCCTGTAGGATTTTCTCTGTGGTATCCCACTTGAAAACAGACAGAGCAAAGTTTGGATCTATGGTTTCGTCATACTCCATTTCTTCCCATTTCCCATTGTCTATTCTGTACTCTACTTTATCTTTTTTACTTCCCATAAAGAAGTTAGCCAAGACTTTTGCAGAGGTTTTTGATGGAAACGGAATCACTTTCGGAACATATAATTTGATCTGATAATCTTCCGGTTTTCCGGCAGTTTTATATTTTACTTTGTATTGATTATCGGTAAAGCTGATGAAAGAATATCCTTTTGCCGTTCCATCTCTCATGGTTGAGGTAGGAAGTCCAGCTTCGTCAGCTGTTCCGGAATACCAGTCTCCACAAGTAGTTCCTACGTTGTATTCATGCAATTCTTTGATGCCGTTCCAGCCTGCTTTTTTCCATAGAAAATTTGCTGTTGGATGTGAGTATGTGCTGATAAAAGCAATACATTCTGGAAAGGATTGAGGAAATCGAATAATTTCTGACGGTCTGCGTTTCTGAAACTATCTTCATTATGATGTTCTAATGGAATATGGAAGGATACTACAATCAGTTTGCTTTTATCCACTAATTTCAGATCGTTTTCAATGAACTGAAGCTGATCTTCACGGAATCCACCCCAATAGCCTTTTCCATCTCTTGGATCGGGATACAAAATATCATCAAGGATAATGAAGTGTACATTTCCATAGTTGAATGAGTAATTGGCAGGACCGAAGTTGGATTCAAAGGTTTCATCTGAAAGTTGATCGTCTTTGGCATCATAGTTCATATCATGATTTCCCATTACGTTATACCAAGGCAATCCTACTTCCTTCATCACATCAGCATAAGGCTTCTGCAAGCTCAGGTTATCTCCTACCAAATCTCCCAAACTGATTCCCAAAACTGCATTCTTTTTGGTATTTTTCACTTCGTTTACGATTCCTCTCTTAAAATAATCCAGTTCTTTCTCTGTATAAGGCTGAGGATCTCCAAAAACCAGAATATCAAAGTTTTTATTTTCATTCTGCTGATAAAGAGGAAAATTCAATTCTTTAGGAAGTTCACCTGTTGGAGCTACTCCTTTATATTTAAAATCTACCGGGGAACCTTTTGGTTTATGGTGATAGTAAAACTGTGGCAGATTATTACTGTTCAACGCAGTTTGGTAGCCTGATGGTTTGATGACAAAAATAGTCTGATCTTCCTGAACAGGCAGGCTGTAACGCCCATTTTTATCCGTTAATACCACCTGAACACCATTAGAAACTGCTACTCCTTCAATTCCTTTTTCCCGGTTTTCTTTCTTTTGATTTTTATTGCTGTCTTCATACACATATCCTGAAAGGGAAGACTGAGAAAAAGCCATTACTGAAACCAGCATACACGGCATTAATAGTTTTATATTAATATTCATTTTTTATTTTTTTATTAATTATACTTATTTGCTCCACCATACTTTTACATTGATGTCATCTCCACCCATCTGCTGCACTGCTGCCTGGTAGTTGTCTTTATTCAATACCCTTGTGGTAGGCGGATACATTAGTCTTTGAGGAAGGTTTCCACCATTTAAAAGACCACCATTATTAGGAAGTGCCGGAAAGCCGGTTCTTCTTTTTTCAAACCATTGCTGCTGGTCTACAAAGAATAAGGCTACATATTTCTGAAGCATAATTTTCTTCATATCTCCGGTTCCAAATGCTACTGCCGGGTTATCAAAATAGTTAGCAGGCACTACAGCTCCCCATTGTTCGATAGCTGCTTTTACTCCATTTTCATAGTAAGTTTTTGCATTTCCTGAGATAATTCCTTTGAATGCCAGTTCTGCTAAGGTCAACTGAAGTTCTGCATATGGATACACTAAAAGTTTCAAAGGTGCTTTTGCAAGGTTTTGGTTAAGGTTGGATGGCTGGTAACCAAATACGGTTCCAAATGCATACCCAGACGGCGCTCCAATATATCCCAGATTAGCATTCGTTTTAGGATCTTTTGCCTGAGAGAAGAACATCGCCAAACGTGGGTCATTATTTGCTTTCAATGTTTCTACGAAGAATTCTGAAGCGGCTCTACCTGTTGTAAAATCCTGAGGTCTTGCGATAGGCGGCATTAGTGGGAAAATTCCTGTGATATCTACTTTTACACCATCTGCATTACTTTGAAAAATAGGATAGGTTGCAGGGTTATTTACAATCTCCTGGATTCTTTCTCTAACATTAACTTCTCCATCTTTGCTTAAAATTCTTGTCAATAATCTTAAAGAAAGAGAATTACAGAATTTTTTCCAATTGGTAATTCCATTGACATCTGAATCTGCTTTAAAGAATATATCTCCTCCTGTAAGTGTTTTATTGCTTATAAAAAGAGCATTGGCTGCTTTCAAATCATCTAATAATTTCACATAAATATCTTTTTGCCTGTCGAATTTCGGATACATCACCTTATCATCCAGCTGGGATGCTTCGGAAAACGGAATATCTCCGTAGGTATCGGTAAGATTGGAATAAATCCATGCATTCAATACCATTGAAATAGCCTGATAGTTTTTATCCCCTTCAGAAATTGAGGCTTTTTTAAGATCATCCACCTGTTTTAGCCATCGGTAAGAATTATCCCAGAAACCATTTCCTGTTTTTTCTGTTAAATAGTAGCGGCTCAATGAGTTTCCTTCATTAGGAAAATCCAGAGAAACCTGCATAATATCAAAGGTAAAATCATTGGATCTGTTATACCCTACCGTCGCCATATTGTATTGGATAGGAACCAGCAAAGCACTGGCAACTGGTACATTAATTCTACTGGTATCTTTATTGATCTCATCAAGACTTCTATCACAAGAAACAGTACTGCCCACAAGAGTAAGAAATGAACATATATAGATTATCTTTTTCATTTTTTTCTGATTTTAAAATTTAACATTTAACTGAAACCCAATAGTCCTTGCCTGAGGCAGCTGCCCCATCTCAACTCCTGGTGTAATGGTGGAATCATCCAAAGTAGCTGCTTCCGGATCAAATAAAGGAAACTTCGTCCACATCCAAAGGTTTCTTCCGAATACCGCAAGGGTAATATCTGTAAGTTTTAAAGGTTCAACAATTGATTTCGGGAAAGAATAAGAGATTCTGGCATCCCTCAGCTTAAGGAATGAAGTGTCAAAAGAATTGGTTTCTATGTTTGCTCTTCTGTAGTAATCCCCGTAATAAGTAGAAACAGGAACTCCTTTTGTATTTGGAGAAAAGGTTCCATCAGGGTTTTGAACAACTCCCTGCCCAACAATTAAACCTCCGGGATTGTCTCTTCCTACAAGGGTATGGGCAAGTTTTCCTTGCTCGGACATTTTGTGATGTGAGTGTGAGTAAGCAATTCCCTTATATTGCCCGTCAAATGAAAAACTCACTGTAATATTTTTGTATCTGAATTCGTTCTGAAGACCTGCTCTCCACTTCGGATAAGCATTTCCTATTTTTTTCATTTCGGTTGACTTAGCTGTTAAGCCGTCTTTTGCATCATAGATCACTTGTCCGTCCGGTGAATACAATAATCCCGCTCCGTACATATCTCCTAAAGAACCTCCTACTACAGCATCGTAGAATACTACACCTCCTACACTTCCCATGGTATAAGGTTTTCCTTGATATTCTTCAGGAAGGGATAGTATCTTATTTCTGTTCATGGACCAATTGGCATTTACGCTCCATGAGAAATTTTTATTCTTGATTGGATAAGCATTTAGGGTCATTTCAATCCCTCTGTTTCTCAGCTCACCGGCATTGATAATTCTTTTATTATACCCTGTTTCAAGCAGCATTGGGATAATAATCGACTGATCTTTAGAATTATTCTGATAGGCTGTAAAGTTAAATGTCAACCTGTTTTTAAGAAGGGTGAAATCCATACCTCCTTCAATATTGGTAATCATCTCAGGTTTCAGGTTTGGATTCGGATAAAGTAATGGTGATTCTACAGAGCCTACAAATCCACTGTTCTCGTAATACTTATCAAGCATATAAGTATATGTATCATTTCCTACTTTAGACCATGATAATCTCAGTTTCCAGAAGTTGAATTTGTCTGATTTTAATTTAAAGATATCCGATAAAATAAAGGATGATGATACAGACGGGTAAAAATAAGACCTGTTATGGGCCGGGAGCGTACTGCTCCAGTCATTTCTTGCCGTTACATCCAGGAAGATCATGTCTTTATAACTGAAATTTGCTAATGCATATACACTGTTTACCTGATTATCATTAGGTTTTGGAAGTTTGTATTCTACCTGAGTGGCATTAGAAAGCTGATAAAGTCCTGCTTTATTAAGGCCATTTCCTCTATAATCATTCATAGTATATTCATGATATCTGATGTTTCCTCCCGCTGAAGCGGTTAATCCGATGTTTCCGAATTTGTTTTTGTAGGTCAATAAAACATCATTATTCAGATCCATATACCTGATGTATTGCTCTCTGTAATACCCTTTAGCATAATTTGCGGAGCTCCACGGTCTTCTTTGAGTACGGAATTCATTGTTCCATTCCAAACCGGTTTTATAGGCCACATCAAGATTTTTAGCCAATTGGTAGCTGATATTAATATTTCCTGTAATTGTTTTTTTATTGGTCCCATTCAGATTTTCATAGGCAATCAGATAAGGATTGTCAATATAGGAACTGAAAGGGTGAATCTGATCTACCTGATCTTGTCCTTTCTTCCAGATAGGTCTGTACCAGGCAAGATCAACGTTTGGATTCTGGAAAATCATAAAATAAGAGATCGACTGGTTGTTATATCCTGTTGCAGGAAGGTTATCACTTTTCGTCTGACTAAAGTTCACTTTAGTTCCTATCTTTAATCTACTGCTTAGTTTATGATCTAATGATAAAGCCACATTGAATCTGTCTAGGCCTGTATTAGGCATCATCCATTCATTTTTCAGATAGCTAAGGGATGTCCTGAATGCCGTAGTTTCATTGGAATGCTCTACTGATAGACTGTTTGAATAATTAGACCCCACCTGCCAGAAGTCTTTAATGTTATTTTTATAAGGTCTCCAAAGCTGTCTTTCCAGGCTTTGTCCCTCTACATTGGGGTCATATTGAAAGTAGTACTGTCCGTCAAACTTCGGTCCGAAGGCACTACTCGTAGAACCTGTATTCACTCCATCAGCAGATGCTCCATAAGAATAATAATAATTCCCGTTTTTATCTTTCTGCTGAGTTCCCTGTCCGTATTCATACTGATAATCCGGCCATTTCAGTACGGAATCATAACTTGAATAAGAATTGAAGGCTACCTGAACTTTTCCTTTTTTGCTTTTTCCAGATTTAGTGGTAATCATAATAGCTCCTCTTGAACCTCTTGAACCATATAATGCGGATGCTGTAGGCCCTTTAAGGATAGAAATGGATTCTATATCATCAGGATTGATACTGTTGAAACTATCACCATAATCAATAGGTAAATCACCACCTGAGCCTGCTCCATAAGCTGCAGTTCCGGTCCCTGTTTTTTTTCCACTCAAAGGAACGCCATCCACAACAATCAAAGCATCATTATTTCCCATACTCATGGAAATGTCTCCTCGCAGGGTGATACGGCTTGTGCCTAAAGGTCCTGCTCCGGCAGTCTGAATCTTTAATCCGGCCACTTTCCCTTCTAAAGCCTGTGCCCAGTTGTTATTCTGAGTTCTTAGAATTTCCTCAGAGTTAACAGTCTGGGTAGAGTACCCTAAAGACTTGTCGTGCCTTTTGATACCCAAAGCAGTCACTACTACTTCGTCTAGTCCTTTAACCGTATCTTTTTTGCTTTCTGCTGAGCCGTCAGATTGGCACTGAATAGTCCTAACAGTGACAAAACCAACAACTTTTGTGTCTCTTTACGCATATCCTTTTTGTTTGCGCAAAATTAAACCGACATTATGAGTATGGTTTTAACAACGCTTTAACGTTTATTAAATGTTTATTGAATAAAATATTAAGTATTCCTTAACAATATTAGACATTCCGTTGACTATTAATCAATTAAGAAATTAAGAATTTTTAACACTATTTTGAAATTCTATTTATTACTGTATCTTTATTGTCTTGCCCTGAGATAATATAAGGTCAAAACAATTGAATACATTGATTTCATGATCTTTGTGAGCAGGAATTTATATAAAACAAAAAGTCTATCCTTGAAAGGACAGACTTTGGAAAATTATTGGTTCTTGTTTGCTTGCTATTATTTATTTTTAAGCTGTTCAGGAATGTTTGTAGTTACAAAGCCTATTCCCTGCTTTTTCAATTCATCATATACAGCGGCATCATTTACTGTCCAAGAATTGGTGATCAATCCTAAAGTTTTAGCTTCAGCAATCCAGGTTGGGTTTTTCTGGAAAACACTGTAGTGATAATCCATCCCATCAAGACCTTCTTTTTGATCTGCTCCGGTGACAACTCTCCGTTCAGATACTGAACTTTAAATGCTGGGGCTATTTTTTTTATCTCCTTGCAGATATTCAGGCTGAAAGAAATAAATTCACTTTGAGATTCCAGCTTCATATCTTTAATCATCTTAATGGTCTTCTGGGTAATCTCATTTTCGATTTCAGGAGTTTTTGCCGGCTTGATCTCCACGATCAGTTTTACGGAAGCATCTTTTTTCCTTGCTTCAGATAATCTTTTAAAGTAGGAAACTTTTCCCCGTTTGATAATTTCAAAGCTTCCAATTCCTTGAATGATGTTTCAGAGATTTCCATCTTTCCATGGTGCTCATCATGATTGATAACCAATACTCCGTCTTTGGTCATTCTCACATCAAATTCGGAACCGTAAACTTTTAATTTCTGAGCATTTTCTAATGATTGAATAGAATTTTCAGTTGTAGGGGGCTGAGCCTGGAAATATCCTCTATGGGCAATGATCTGGGTTTGTGCTTTCATTAAAACTGTACTTAAAACTGCTAACCCTAAGATAAAATTTTTCATAATATAATTTAGATAATTAAAACAAAGTCCTCAAACTTTTGATAAAGGTAATTATTATGGGACTTATTAAGAAATATAAAACCACAAAAGAAAGCTCTTACTAGCGTATTTTATATACTGTCTCTTAAAAACGCTGTCTTTTGTGGCTACTAACTATAATTATTGATTAAAAACTATATTTCGCTCCAATCTGAATCTGGTATGGATTCCCTGATAAAGGGGCTAAACCGTTACCGCTGACATTTTTTGTATATTCAAATCTTTTGGTCACAGGATCAAAACTTTTAATTCTGTACATTGAGACATTTCCGTACGATTCATTTACGCCCCATTCTTTATTAAGCAAATTGGCTACATTGAAGATATCTACAGAAAGTTCAAATGCTCCGATTTTATCAAATTTTATCTTCTTGGCTATACGTAAATCCCAAACTCCATAGAATCCGTTCTTGCCTCCGTTACGTTCTGCAATTTTACCGTTGTATTCGCTCACATAATCTTTCAATGCTTTTCCTACATTAGGGTCATCTATTATAGATTGAGCTATATTCGGGAAGAGATACGCAAGGTCATTGCTATCCACAAAATCTCCGTTAATATTTCCTCCTGCTGTCATAGAGAAACGCGTTCCACCGATTCCTGAATATCTGATTCCTAATGTAAATCCTGCAATGGTAGGTGAGTTACCATAGATAACTACTTTATTTCGGAACTGGTTATCAGAATATGACATTCTTAAATCTCTCGGATCTCCCTGAACCATTGTAGATAGCGTTGCTGAATTGGCTACGTTTCCGTTGTATGAAGTATTGTCTTTAATATCCGACCATGTATAACTTGCCGTGATCTCTCCATCTTTCCAATAACGGTAGCTGGTATCCAATACAAACGAGAACTGGTTTACTTTACCATCGCTTACCAATTCCAATACTCTTCCGAAGTTCTTATTGATTCGTCCTTCTTTCCAGTCAATTTTTGCACCGTTTATCGCAGAGGTAGGAACATAAACCCCTCTTCCTCCTTCATTATCCAATGTAAAGAATGGATTAGCAACCATGTTTCTATCATAATAATAGTAGTTATTTCTACCTAAAGCCATGTAGGCTGCCAATCCGGCCCTGAATCTATCATTAAAGAAGTGGGTATAGGAAATATTCGCCTTGTAAACGATTGGAATTTTAGCATCTTTACCTGTATAATTGATGGTTGGAACCTGCTCCTTAGCAAGCGTAGGAATTGAACCGTAATTATTTCTATAACTATTAAAATCCGGTGTTAGCCCCACAGTTGCAGGATCTACATCTACTGTAGCAAGGTGTTTTCCATCAAATACAAGATTATTGATAATCATATAATTGTTGATATCTGAAGAGAATATCCCTGCTCCAAATTTCAGGAAATCTTTATTTTGTTCGTTGATATTCCACTCAAACTGGAATCTTGGCTGGATAACGAAAGATTTGATCTTATTATCTGTTCTGATCCCCATTTCATCAAGTAATTTCTGATTGAGCTCTGCTTTTGGATACCCGCCATAATCTAACCTCAAACCAGCCATTAAATCTAATCCTTTGGCTATTTTAGTCTGAAATTGTCCATAAACACCAATATTCCAGATATTAGATCTCACTGACGGATCATCCATTAAAGGAACTTCCCTATAATACCTGTAAGGTTTAAGATTATCAAAATTATCAAGACTGCTTATCTTTTTATCCGGATCATCCTTGAAATGAAATCTTCCGTTTACTTCACTTCCATACACCGATTTTGAAGTGGTAAACATGAGATCAGCACCGAAAGTATATTTTACTTTATCCGTATTGTAATATAAGTTATCTACGATCTGGAATACATTATTTCTAAAACTTTCCTGGGCAAAACGGTGTCCGCCGATCTGGATATTTGTAGATCCGGCACTTGATGCCACTCCTTCTACAATAGCTCTTGGTACAGGTCTTCCTAATTCATCATTTTGATAACTGTTTTGGAAGGTATACAAATACTGAGCTTTCAATTCATTGGTTAAATTAGGCTTTAGGTTTGACCTTAAAGTCAATAATAAGCTATTGTCAAGGTTTTTATCATTCCCGTAAGATTCAAAGAAGTTGATACTGGTATTATCTCCTAAACCGTTTTTATTGAGATCATAAGTGAAATTATTTCTCAATGTCAACAAATGCTTCTCATTGATCTGCCAGTCTAAACGTAAAAATGCAGCATCAGAGTTTCTTACTTTATCAAAGCTTCCAAACTGAGGCGTATTTCCTACTCCATACTTAGCTCTTGCAATGTCTAAAAACTTATTAAGTGTTTCTGTTGTGGTATTAAATCTCTTTTCATCCTCCTTAGACCTGATATCTGCAATAATCAAAGGTCTTGAATCTAACTGATGATCCCATGCTACGAAAAAGTGCAATTTATTTTTGATGACAGGTCCCCCCAAAGAGAATCCGAACTGAGAAGTAGAGAAATCATTCTGTCTTTTGTTTCCTCTGATGTCATAAGGGCTGGAAAGCCAGTTGGCTCTTAAATACTCCCATGCACTTCCGGAAAATTTATTGGTACCGGATTTGGTAACGGCACTTACCGTTCCGCCACCGCTTCTCCCCAAGGTTACATCATATTGGTTGGTCGTAATTTTAAATTCACGTACTGCTTCAATGGAGATAGAGAAAGGCGCCCCGCTTCGACTGGTTGTAGATCCTGCAGAAGTTGGATTTTTAGCCGTCATTCCGTCAATAGTAAAGTTAGTAGAAGATCCCAGCTGTCCGGAAAGATTTCCTCCTTTTCCACTTAGAGGAGACAGTTCCGTAAGATTGGTAAAATTTCTTCCATTCACAGGAAGGATACCGATATTCTTTGCAGAGATCGCTGTAGCAGCCCCCAGGTTTCCGATCTTGTTCTTCAGGTTTCCGGTAATTCTTACTTCTTCAATATGCTTTTCATTACCCAAATCCATGTTTACAGTCACCTGATCACCAAAGTTCACATTGAACCCTTCTTTCTTATCTTCATTTACAATAACTGTATATGGCCCGCCAAGAGGAATCTCCTTAAAGATATATTCCCCTTTTGAGTTCGTTTCTGTTTCCGTTCTGAACCCTGTAGATTCATTGACGATGGTCACTTTCACTTTTTCCTGAGCGGAACTTCCCGGTCCGGTTACTTTTCCTACAATGGAAGCCTGCGTAGTCTGTGCATACGCCATTGTTCCTAATCCTAAAAACAATAACCCCAGTACAATCTTTACTTTTCTCATGACATTAAATTAGATGTGCAAAGGTATTTTGACTTTGATAGGCTTCTGTTTAAGGGAGTTTTAACATTTTTTTAATTAAATTGGAACGTTATGTTAAATAATTTTAAACAACTGTTTTATTTTGTACAGGATCAGTTGATTGAAGCATGTTACGGATTATTAATTTTCCGGTAATATTTAATTCCGTTATTTTTTAAATGAAATTATGTCATGGTTCTGAGCTTTATATTTTTAACGCAGAATTCACAAAGACTTTTATTTTGATGAGTTGTATACGTTCGCAATCGCATTAATACTCAGCTAAGAGATCTGTAGTATATATCCTTATAAAGCCGAAAATTCTATTTAAAAATGCTTATGTATTCTTTTCCGTTTAAAATTTTCGCTTCAAATTTCCACTACTTTAGTTATTTTTGCTCAAAAGATATAAACCTGATGTCTGAAAACATTCAACAAAAAATAGAACAGCTCCGCAAAGAGCTGCACCAGCATAACGAAAGCTACTACCTTCTGGATACTCCTACCATTACAGATTACGAATTTGACATGTTACTGGAGCAACTTCAGGATCTGGAAGCCAAGCACCCTGAGTTTTATGATGAAAACTCACCTTCAATGCGTGTAGGAGGCGGCATTACAAAGGTATTCCCTACCATCCAGCACAAATTCAGAATGTACTCTCTGGATAATTCTTATGATTTTGATGATCTGGAAGACTGGGAAAAAAGGATTATTAAAACTATTGATGACCCTGTAGAATTTGTAGCTGAATTAAAGTATGACGGAGCATCTATCTCCATTCTTTATGAAAACGGGAAACTTACCCAAGCTGTAACTCGTGGTGATGGTTTTCAAGGAGATGAAATCACTCCGAACGTACGTACCATCTCGGATATTCCATTGACGTTAAAAGGGGACTTCCCTTCGCAATTCTTTATGCGCGGTGAGATTTATTTAACGAGAAAGAATTTTGATAAGCTTAATCAACTTCGTGAAGAGGAAGGATTAGATCCATTCATGAATCCTAGAAATACAGCAAGTGGAAGTTTAAAAATGCAGGATAGTGCTGAGGTAAGAAAACGTTCTCTTTCTTCTGTATTATATCAGTATATTTCTGATGAAACTCCTGCGGAAACTCATTGGGAATTATTGCAAAAGGCACAAAGCTGGGGGTTCAAAACCTCACAACAGGCAAAACTTTGTAAAACCCTGGATGAGGTAAAGGAATTCATCACTTTCTGGGACACGGAGCGTCATAATCTGCCATTTGAAATTGATGGAATTGTATTAAAGGTTAATTCTTTACAACAACAAAGACAGCTTGGATATACTGCCAAATCTCCGCGTTGGGCTATGGCTTATAAATTTAAGGCTGAAAAGGTAGAAACCGAGCTTCAAAGCGTTTCTTACCAGGTAGGAAGAACCGGAGCGATTACTCCTGTGGCTAACTTAAAACCTGTTTTATTAGCAGGAACGATTGTCAAAAGAGCCTCTTTACATAATGAAGATATCATCAAGAAACTTGATCTTCATGAAAATGATTTTGTCTATGTAGAAAAAGGAGGGGAAATTATTCCGAAGATCGTTGGGGTAAATACGGATAAAAGAACTGATGAAAGCAGAGAAATAGAATATATTAAACACTGCCCGGAATGTGGAACTGAACTGGTAAAAATTGAGGACCAGGCTATCCATTTCTGTCCAAACGAACTTCATTGCCCGCCACAGGTTGTAGGAAGAATGATTCACTACGTTTCCAGAAAGGCTTTAAATATTGATAATCTCGGGAGTGAAACCATCGAACAGCTTTACAGAGAAAAACTGATTGAAAATCCTGCTGATTTCTATGCTTTAACTAAAGAACAGCTTCTCCCATTGGAAAGAATGGCGGAGAAATCTGCTCAGAATATCATTACAGGAATTGAAAAATCTAAGGAAATTCCATTTGAAAAGGTATTGTACGGAATTGGGATCAAGCATGTAGGAGAAACAGTTGCTAAAAAACTGGTGAAAAACTTCCCTACGATTGAGGAATTAAAGAATGCTTCTGTAGAAGAACTTTGCCAGGTAGAAGACATCGGAACTAAAATCGCTTTAAGTATTGAAGAGTTTTTCAAAAACACTGAAAACCTATTGATGATTGAGCGCCTGAAATCTTACGGAGTACAGCTTGAAAAAGGAGAAAGCACCAATGAAGTATTATCTAATGTTTTAGAAGGAAAGACTTTCCTTTTCACTGGTAAATTATCCCTATTTACCAGAGAAGCAGCTGAAGAAATGGTAGAGAATCATGGTGGAAAGAATATTTCTGCCGTTTCTAAAAACCTTAACTATCTTGTGGTTGGGGAAAAAGCAGGAAGCAAGCTGAAAAAAGCTCAGGATATCGGAACAATTGAAATTTTGGATGAGCAACAGTTTCTGGATTTGATTGAGAAACAGTAAAGAATTTACATACCAACTTACATGATAATAGGCTGCGAAGAGTTTTCGCAGCCTTTATTGTTTTCAAAGCTTATAAAGCACTCAAAATCAAGTAGAAAAATAGCATTAAAAAAAACATCAAAGTAATTCTTTAAAAGTTTACATTTGCTGAAAATTAAACTAACCCATGAAAAAAATTTACTTAGTCCTTCTCATGACTATGTTTTCCGCTCTGCAAGCGCAGATTGTTAATATTCCTGATGCCAATTTCAAAAGTATTCTGCTATCTAATGTACCTAATGCTTTTTTGGCCTATGATCTTATGAATAGTCCCACTATCATTGATAAAAACCATGATGGAGAAATTCAATTATCTGAAGCAGCCAATATTACAAAACTAAACATCCAAGTAATTAATTTTCCGGCTAATTATTCTCAACTATTCAACAACCTCGTTTCAATGGAAGGAATACAAAGCTTTACCAATCTGACTTCTCTTGATATAGATGGTCTTCCATTATTACAAACCTTAGATTTGAGTAATAATACCCTATTATATAACCTGGAAGTTAGCAGATGCTATGTTCTTTCATCATTAAACCTTCAAGGGTGCAGCCAGCTACATGATATGGATATCTTTTACAGTAAGATAGCTTCCATTAATTTATCCGGACTAACCAACTTATATCAAGTGAATATGTCGCTATGTCAACTTGAGAATATCTATTTGAATAATAATACGAATCTCAACTCCTTAAACTTAGCAGTGAATAATCTGCAGACAATACCTATAAATCAAACCCCTAATTTAAAATTTCTGACCCTTACACAAAACCAAATCAACACACTTGATTTCAGTGGTTTTCCAAAGTTAGAAGCCTTGGGGGTAGGTACCAATAAGTTTACCACCATTGATTTGTCACAAAATAAAAACCTTACGAGCTTTTATTGTGATAAAAATCCTTTTCTTCAGTCATTGTTCATTAAAAATGGAATTCATAACTTCGATTCTACTTCTATTTATCCTTCAAGCTTCACAGATACTCCAAACCTTGTTTACATCTGTGCTGATGATTTTGAAATTCCTAACATTATTTCTTTATTACCATCTGCAAATACGTGTGTTGTCAACTCATACTGTTCATTTACTCCTGGAGGTATATTTTACAACATCCAGGGAAATACCAAAGTAGATGCCAATAATAATGGCTGTGATGCCAATGATGCCAACAAAGCTTTCCAAAAGTTCAGCATAACAGGAGGTGGAATTACAGGAACTATGATTGCCAATACATCCGGAGATTTTTCTCTTTCAGTACAGCCAGGCAGCCATACAATGACTCCTATTCTTGAAAATCCTGCGTACTTTACTATTTCCCCTTCAAGCATTACTGCCACTTTCCCTCAACAGACAAGTCCATTTATTCAAAATTTCTGTATAACTCCGAATGGTGTTCACAATGATTTAGAAACAGTAATTGTACCTGTAACTGCAGCTTCACCTGGCTTTGAATCAAAATATAAGATTATTTTCAAAAACAAAGGGAATACCACACAATCAGGTACTCTTGTATTTAATTATAATGAGAATATTACTGATTATATGAGTGCTACGCTTTCACCCACCTCTCAATCTTCCGGAACATTGAACTGGAATTTCACCAATCTTCTTCCTTTTGAAACAAGAGAAATCATAGTTACTCTAAAATTAAATACACCTACACAAACTCCTGCAGTGAATGGTGGAGATATTCTTCATTATACAGCACAAATCAACGGGGCTACAGATGAAACGCCAGCTGACAATAATTTTTCTTTAAACCAAACGGTTGTCAATTCTTTTGATCCTAATGATAAAACCTGTCTTGAAGGAACTTCTATTGCACAAACCCAAGTTGGAGACTATGTTCATTACTTAATCCGATTTGAAAATACAGGGACAGCCAATGCCAGAAATATTGTAGTAAAGGATGAAATTGACATTTCAAAGTTTGATATTTCGTCTTTAGTTCCTTTGAATGGAAGCCATAATTATGTCACAAGAATAACAAATCCTAATATCGTAGAGTTTATTTTTGAAAATATTCAGCTTCCTTTTGATGATGCTAATAATGATGGATATGTAGCCTTCAAAATAAAGACAAAGTCCACCTTGAATACTGGAGATTCTTTCAGTAATACGGCTAAGATCTACTTTGATTACAACGCTCCTATTGTTACCAATACCTATACAACATCCATTGCAAGTACTTTGGCTACTTCAGAGGTCAAAAATAATAAGAATACCATCAGTATTTACCCTAACCCGGTAAAAGATATATTGTATATCCAATCTCCAGATGAAGTAACTAAAGCTGAAATTTACGATGTAGCTGGCAGACTTATTAATTCTATGGGGGCAAAAGGAAATTCTATAAATATTTCGGACCTCCCTAAAGGAAATTATCTGATTAAGCTATTCTTAAAAGATAAAGTTTCTGTTCAGAAATTCATTAAAGAGTAAACTTATAAAAACTACTATATACAAAAGGCTGCGAAGAGTTTTCGCAGCCTTTTGTATTTTAATCAATATGTTTATTTAAAAACAAGAATCGTATAGCGATAATTCTTTACATCTTTTGGAGTAACCAACCTGATGTGTTCTTTATTTTTAAAATAATCTACATAAGAATCTTTGGTAATCGTCTTCCCTTTTTCAGTCTCTTTGAATCCGGACTTCAGAATGATTGTCACATATTCATCATATTCTTTTTATTTATGAATTCATATTCAATCCTGTCATCAGATTTGTCCTCATATTCAAACTTTCCGATTTTGGATTGATAGTCTGCTGATTCATATTCAGCCAGCACAAATCCTAAGCCTTCTGTTTTGTCATAAAATTTATAATTACGACTTTTCATTTCCTTTTTAAAATCAGCCATTCCCAATTTGTTGAATGCGCCGAGCTGTTCTAAAGTAAAAGTCTGAGCAGAAAGTTGAATGCTTAAAGTTATACAGAATAATACAGCGAATAAACTTACGATTTTCTTCATTTTGTTAATTTGGTCACAAATATAAGAAATAACACACCTTTCAATTTATTTTTCGCCTAGCCATTCTTCAATATCTTGATTGGCTTTATCTTCAGTAAGATATGCTTTGTTTTTATACTCTTCTTTTGCTTCAGCTACCCTTTCTTTTTGAGCTTCATTAAGCATTAAGAATGTATTCGTTCTGATCTAATTCAAAATCTAAAATATTCTGAATCTCTTCAACGATTCTGGCTTCTTTTAATTGAGCGATACGATTGATTAAATCAAGTTTTAAGTCTGGCGTATTCACCATCAATGAATTGATAATCAAATTTATAAAATCTTAACAATCCTACAAATTATAAGGTCTTATTCTGCTATTCAACAGCTCCAGTAGAACCTTTGCTTTTACATTCAAAATATCAGTCTGAATACTATAACGGATTCCTTTTAAATGAGGAAATACTGTTAAAGCCACCTTATCTATGACATTCTCATTTTCTTTAGGCTTCTTCATGATCACATAAATATATTCTGAAGTCTTAATCCCATAATGCCGAACATCCGATATAAAAAACAAGGCTACATCGTCAAAACGGATAAACGTAGGCTTTCTTAATACATTATAAACAATAATCTGCTTATCAGTTACTGTCAATAAGGGTTCTGTTCGTACCAACAGCAGTATTGAGTACAATATTCCAAATGAGAAAAGAGTAATCCCAAGAGAAAGTATCACGATTACAAAGAGACTTTCATTTTCGAAGTTAATTTGAGAAAGGCCTATCGTAAAAACAGATGAAATAATCAGCAGAATAATGCTTTTAATTTTACTGGAATAAAAATGATGCTCTTTCATATGCTCTCTCGTTTCTATATTTGAGATGATTCAAATATAGAAAACTTTAAGCAATGGGAAGTCTGAAATAAAATGTACTTCCGTTATTCAGAGCACTGCTTACTCCAATCTCACCGTTCTGTTTTTCAATAAAATTCTTAGAAATAGCCAATCCAAGACCTGTTCCGTTCTGATGTTCTCCCGGAACCTGAAAATAGCGGTCAAAGATCTGACGGTGATACTTTTCATCAATTCCACTTCCTGTGTCAATAATATTAAACTGGATAAAATCCTCTATCCTTTGTACAAGAACTTTAATTTCTTCATCCTGGAAAGAATGTTTTACTGCATTGGTGAGAAAATTATTCATTACCCACACGGTTTTGTCAAAATCAGCGGTTACAAAATCTGTATCTTCTAACTGATATTCTGCATGGATTGAAATATTCTTCTGCTCTGCCAGTTTTTCAACATTTTTCACAGCGGTTTGTACAATTTCCTTAGGCGAGCATTTTTCAACGGTTAATCTGATATTTCCGGATTCTACTTGCGAAAGATTAAGGAGTTCACCAGTAATATCCAACAACCGCTGTCCATCTTCATTGATACTCTTCAATAATTCCTGCTGCTGTTCATTCAACTCACCGAATTTTTGGTTTCCTAGTAACTGTACACCCATTTTTATAGCAGAAATCGGAGTTTTCAGCTCATGGGAAATGGTTGCGATGAAATTGGTCTTAGCAAAATCTAACTCTTTGAAAGGGGTAATATTTCTCAGTAAAATTACTTTCCCGATATATTTCTTTTCCTTCTCCCCTGTTTTAACAATATTAATAGGGACAATATCCTGTTCAAAATAATTTTCCTTATTATCTCTAACAATCTTGATGGGATCTTTTACCGGATGATCAATATTTTTCAGCAGCTCGCGCATCAGATCGTTATTAATAGCTACTTCATGAGCCGTTTTTCCGATAATATCTTCTTTATGGAGATTCGTGATTTTTAAAGCTTCATCATTAATCATGTAGATAAAATGATTCTCATCTAAACCAATCACAGCATCATGCATATTATTCACCAGGGTTTCGATCCTTTTTTTCTCCATCAGCTGTTTAGAGAGACTGCTGCTCTCATATTCCTGAAGCTTTTCTGCCATCACATTAAAGGAGTCTGCAAGGCTGTTGAATTCCTCACTTCCTTTAAAATGAACTCTTTCATTATAGTTTTTATCAGCAATCTGTCTGATACTGAATGTTAGCTGATTGATAGGCTCTGCAATGGTTTGAGGCAGATTGAACAACAGAATAAAAGCAATCAGAAAACAAACCGTTCCCAGGCTGACAATCCAAAAAGTAGCATTTTCAGCTGTAATAATAGCGATGTCACTTTTACGCTCAATCCCTTTCATATTCAAAGACATGATTTTGGCCAGATCTTCCCGGATCAGCTTCTCTTTATTGGTTGTAGGTTCTTTTAAATAACTGTTGAAATGAAGGTTCAGGTTCTGAGTAGCTTCCTTTTCCCCAAATTCGGTAAGGTTTTTTTCCTGCAATTTATTGTTCTTCTTAAAATCGGCTATAGCCACTACACTGTCTGTACTGATATGATCCAGGGCCAGAAGCATGTTTTTAGAAAATTCAAGGCTGTTATAATTGGCTGTAAGAATCTTTTCTGTGTCAGATTTCAGTTTATTAATATATACAGAACCTATGACTGAAAGCAGGACGATCAGTAAAAATAAAAGGCCAACGCCTAGGGTAAGTTTTGTTTTAAGTTTCATATCAAGATACTTACTGTTTTTTAAAAGACATATGCAATCGCGTCATCTTTATTGGTGCTTGTGTTTCCAAATCATTGCGATTTCATTACTTTTACGATAAAATAATAATATCTACCTGTCTTTCATTCAGCCTGTTCATTAAAGTGTAGATCCAGCTGTACCCGAACAGACGCTGCCAGAGTTTTGCATGGGGTTTCCCGATGCATACTGTGGTAATGTTATGGGCAATTACATATTCAAGGATTCCGTTATGAACACTGCTTTCTTTGATTCTTACAACCTTGGCTCCCAATTCTTGTGCTAAATTAAAATTATTAATCAAATACCGCTGCTTGTCCAGGGCTATTTTTTCGGGGTTCTCAGAAGGTTTCTGAATATAGAGAACCGTCCACGGGCTATTATAGTAACTTGCCAGCCTAGCCGTTTTCCTGATGATCGTTTTCGCAATCTTCTCATTGCTGCTGATACAGGCCAGGAATTTGATGGGTTTGAAATTCTCAGTTTTAATTTCAGTTTCTACTTTCCTTTCTACGTGTGTTGCTACTTCTTTCAATGCAAGCTCACGAAGTTGAAGAATATGTCCGCTCTGGAAAAAGTTACTGAGGGCGGTCTGAATTTTCTCTTTTTTATAGATTTTCCCTTCTTTCAAACGGGTAAGCAGTTCATCGGCTGTAAGGTCGATATTCACGACTTCATCAGCTAAAGCTAAGATTTTATCCGGTACACGCTCAGCCACTTCAACGCCTGTTATTTTCTTTACTTCTTCATTAAGGCTTTCAATATGCTGAATATTCATGGCACTGATGACATTAATCCCGTTATCCAGAATCTCCAGCACATCCTGCCATCTTTTTTTATTTTTAGAACCTTCCACATTGGTATGAGCCAGCTCATCTACAAGAACCACCTCCGGATGTTCATTGATAATAGCCTGGAGGTCCATTTCCTCCAGGTTCTTACCTTTATAAAAGACTGATTTTCTTCCAATTTCCGGAATTCCGTCTACCAAAGCTACCGTTTCTTCACGGTCATGGGTTTCTATATAGCCAATCTTTACATCAATGCCGTTTCGTAAGAGAGCATGGGCCTCCTGCAGCATTCGGAAGGTCTTCCCAACACCCGCACTCATCCCTATATAAATTTTAAACTTCCCTTTTCGGGACTTTTGGATGAGTTCTAAAAAATGTTTTGCTGATGACATTGATTTGATTCTTTTTAGTTTTATTTTAAACACTTTTTCATTTGGTTAAAACCACACCGCTAAACTTGTTGTAACGAAGAAATTTCCCTTTCTGAAATCATCATTTTTCGCAAAGATGGCATCCTTAGAAGTAAACCCTCTTGCTTCTGTACGGAAAACAACATTTTTAAATACAGCATAATCTACATTCAGTGAATATCCGAAGGTTTGAAAACCATTAGGCGTTCCTGTACTGATAATCACTCCGTTTTTATCGTTATAATATTCCAATCTTCCTGCCAGCGCC
Organism: Chryseobacterium capnotolerans; assembly: GCF_021278965.1. NCBI lineage: Bacteria > Pseudomonadati > Bacteroidota > Flavobacteriia > Flavobacteriales > Weeksellaceae > Chryseobacterium > Chryseobacterium capnotolerans. Next base: position 3,636,490 of record NZ_CP065589.1, read on the forward strand.
CATTTATCGTTAACCTGATATTTTGCCTGTACGTTCGGGCTGTACCAGATATTATACTGTTCACTTCCTTTGATCTTCTGCTCAGCACCGATATCAAATCCTAATAAAGCCGAAAATTGATCTGTTAACTGAAAACTTCCATACAAATCATGGAAATAACGCATTCTTTTCTCATCTTTCGCTTTATCATTCCCAATAAATGAACTGCTGTTCAAAGTTATTTTATCATTCGGTTTGTATGTTACCTGATGTCCAAAAGAAATACTTTGGTTTCCTTTTACTTTGGCAATACGCTGCCAGCCATTTAATACTAATCCGCTTACAAACCATTTCCCATTGTCTGAAGTATAAGAGATTTTAGCTCCGGTTTCAAAATAAGGCGAATTTTCAGCAGCAAAACTTCTCGTCAGATTAATATTATCTTTTCCTATAGCACTTTCCCAACCGATATGAGAAGGCATGATTCCAGCATCAATCCATAGGTTTTTATTTTTGGATATTTTAATTCCTACATTTGCTTCGTTGATATATCGTAAAGCTTCCTGCTCCGCAGCCATATTATCCTGAGCATAAGTTCCGCCCATTAATGCAAGGTTCGCCCGGATATGATCACTTTGATAATTAGCCTTTATAAGCCCCAAGTTGAGGTTTACCTCATTATGTCTGTTGTACGAGTATAAAAAATTCTGGCGAAGATGATTTCCCGGCTCATTAAAATCATAAGTATAAAAGAGTTCCGCATAAGCCGAAAATGTAACTTTAGGTTCTGTTTTTAATGAATCTGATGTTTGTGCTTTTGAGAAGAAAACGCCCAATAGCAATCCTATAATAGTATATTTTTTCACGTTAATTTAGAATTATTTGAGTACAGGACAGAAAGTATATTCCTTTGATAAAGTTAACCATTAAGAAAGAATTAAGAAATTAAGAAGAAATGGATTATAAGCGAATGATAAGTGGTAATATTTTGAAATTTTAGATTTTCTTGCTTATCCTTAATTCTTTCGATATTCTTAATGGTATAATGTATCTAACAATATTTTAAATTCTGCTGTACAATTATTTTAATTAAGAACCATGTCAAGGTTTAAAACCTTGACATGGTTCGTTCAAGATTAATTGATTATTTTTATTTTAATTGGTCTAAAGCGATATTAAGCTTTAAAACATTAATTTTTGAAGGTCCGAAAAGCCCTAAAAACGGTTTCTGAGTCTGATCTTTAATTAAGGCATTAATCTTCTCTACAGAAAGGTTTCTCACTTTGGAAATTCTTTTGGCCTGATATAAAGCTCCCTCTTCTGAAATATCTGGATCCAAACCACTTCCACTAGCCGTAACCAGTTCTACCGGTACTTTAGCACTTCCCATTTCAGGATTTTGCAATTTCAAAGTATCTATTCTCTTCTGTACGGTTTCCAGATATTCATCATTGCTTGGACCTTTATTGCTACCTCCGCTTCCTGCAGCATTATAATTTACAGAAGATGGACGGCCATGGAAATATTTTTCAGATTTAAATTCCTGCCCTACATTGGCGTAGAATTTCTGTCCTTTATAATTAATGATCTCTGCATTTCCCTGGGTAGGCAATACTTTTGATCCGGCATATACAACAATCAGATAAATTCCTACAATGGCTGCCATAACAAGGCTTAATCTGAATGCTGAAACAATATGATTTTTCATTTTTAAAATTTTAATAGAATAGACTAATCAATACATCAATAATTTTGATTCCGATGAAAGGGACAATAACCCCTCCCAAACCATAGATCAAAAGATTCCTTCTCAATAATGCACTGGCTCCAATAGGCTTATACGCAACCCCTTTTAAAGCTAATGGAATCAGGAAGGGAATAATCACCGCATTGAAAATTACCGCTGATAAAATGGCTGTTTCCGGGCTGTGAAGATTCATGATATTCAATTTCTGAAGCGATGGAATAAAGGTGATAAACAGAGCCGGAATAATGGCAAAATATTTTGCAACATCATTCGCAATACTGAAGGTTGTCAACGTTCCACGGGTCATCAGCAACTGTTTTCCAATCTCTACGATCTCAATCAGTTTGGTAGGATCATTATCAAGGTCTACCATATTTCCTGCTTCTTTCGCTGCCTGAGTTCCACTATTCATCGCAACCCCTACATCAGCCTGAGCCAGTGCCGGAGCATCATTCGTTCCATCTCCCATCATCGCTACCAGCTTTCCTTCCTGCTGTTCCTTTTTGATGTAATTCATTTTATCTTCCGGTTTGGCTTCGGCAATAAAATCATCTACTCCTGCTTTTTCTGCAATAAATTTTGCCGTTAAAGGGTTATCTCCCGTTACCATTACCGTTTTCACACCCATTTTTCTCAGTCTTTGGAAACGTTCCTGGATACCTGTTTTAATAATATCCTGAAGTTCAATAACGCCCCATACTTTTTCATTAACGGATACAACCAAAGGTGTTCCTCCGTTTTCAGAAATTTTGGTTACGGCATCCTGGGTTTCCTGTGGGAAAAGATTCCCGGCTTTTTCAGTCAGTTTTTTTATAGTATCGTAAGCCCCTTTTCTGATCCTTGTTTCTTCAAAATCGATCCCTGAAGTTCTGGTTTCAGCCGTAAAATCGATATATGTCGGATTAGGTACCAGTAAATCTTCAGATTTAAGAGCACTCAGTTCAATAATAGATTTACCTTCCGGAGTTTCATCTGCTACAGAACTCAATGCAGAAGCTTTGATAAAATCTTCAATTTTAATTCCGTTTGTAGGATGAAATTGAGTAGCCTTACGGTTCCCGATAGTAATTGTTCCTGTTTTATCAAGCAATAAAACGTCAATATCACCCGCAGTTTCCACTGCTTTTCCACTTTTTGTGATGACATTCGCTCTTAATGCTCTATCCATTCCGGCAATCCCAATTGCAGAAAGCAGACCTCCAATGGTTGTTGGAATAAGACAGACGAAAAGTGAGATAAATGCTGCAATAGTAATTGGAGTCTGCGCGTAGTCTGCAAAAGGCTTTAAGGTTAGGGTTACAATAATAAAAGTAAGGGTAAACCCCGCTAATAATATGGTTAATGCGATTTCGTTAGGTGTTTTCTGTCTTGATGCCCCTTCTACAAGGGCAATCATTTTATCTAAAAAGGATTCTCCCGGTTTAGTAGTTACTTTTACCTTGATTCTGTCTGAAAGTACTTTAGTTCCTCCTGTTACTGAGCTTTTGTCTCCCCCTGCTTCACGGATCACCGGAGCGCTTTCTCCTGTAATAGCTGACTCATCAATGGTTGCCAATCCTTCAATAATTTCTCCATCCATTGGGATCTGATCTCCCGCTTCACAAAGGAAAATATCTCCCAGTTTCATTTCTGCGGACATTTTTAAAGCCGTTTCTACCTGAAATCCGGGCTTGTTATCAACAACCAGTTTAGCAGGAGTTTCCTCACGGGTTTTTCTAAGCGTATCAGCCTGTGCCTTTCCTCTTGCCTCCGCAATCGCTTCAGCAAAGTTGGCAAATAGGACCGTAAAAAATAAGATAATGAATACTAAGAAATTATACGAGAAACTTCCCTGGGTTTTATCACCAGTTAAGCTGAACATGCTTACAATAAACATGACCACTGTTCCGATCTCCACCAGGAACATCACTGGATTTTTAAACATAATTTTCGGATTTAGCTTTACGAAAGACTGTTTAATCGCTTCGTTTACCAAATCTCTTTGAAACAATGTTTGTGATTGATTTTTCATTTTTTTGAAAGAGTTTATATCATTAAATCAATAATAACCATCAAGTGAAACCAAATTATAAGGTTTTAGAAATGGATAATATTATGTAGTGAACGTTTCGGTAAGTTTTAGTTGACTAGTTCCTTAAACAATTCAGCTTCCTTAATGGTTGACTATTGATTTTAATTTTTAATGTTCACAATTTATTTAGAGAAATATTGTATCTGTTCTGCAATAGGCCCAAGAGTTAATGCAGGGAAGAATGATAATGCTGCAATTAGCAGAATAACCGCCAGCGTCATAAAACCGAATGTTGCGGTATCTGTCTTCAAGGTTCCTGAACTTTCCGGAATAAATTTTTTCTGAGCCAGTAATCCTGCAATCGCTATCGGCCCTATAATTGGGATAAATCTGGATAACAGCAGTACTATTCCTGTTGAAATATTCCACCAAGGGGTATTATCTCCCAACCCTTCGAATCCTGATCCGTTATTGGCTGAAGAAGAAGTAAATTCATACAGCATTTCACTGAAACCATGGAAGCCAGGGTTATTCAATGTTTTAGCCCCAAATTCCGGCAGATAAGCTGTTAAAGCCGTTCCTACAAGGATTAAGAATGGATGGAATAAAGCTACGATCATCGCAATTTTCATTTCTTTAGCTTCAATCTTTTTTCCCATAAATTCCGGGGTTCTCCCTACCATCAGACCACTGATAAATACAGCGAGAATGATAAAGATAAAGTAGTTCAGAATTCCTACCCCACAGCCACCGTAGAAACAGTTAATCATCATTGCAAGAAGTTCATTCATCCCTGAAAGAGGCATCGTACTGTCATGCATAGAATTTACAGAACCTGTAGAAATTACCGTAGTAGCAATACTCCAATACCCTGATGCAGCGCTTCCAAAACGGATTTCTTTTCCTTCCATCGCTCCAAGGCTGCTGTCAGCACCCATTTTTGTAATCAAAGGATTTCCTCCTGTTTCATTAACAATATTGGGTATGGTAAGGGCTAAGAATCCAACGGTCATTACGGTAAATATTACCCATGATAGTTTTCTTTTCTTTAAATAGAAACCTAACGCAAAAACCAATGCAAAAGGAATAATCATCTGAGTGACCATCTCCGTCATATTCGTTATATAATTAGGATTTTCAAGCGGATGGGCTGAATTGGCTCCAAAGAAACCACCCCCATTGGTTCCCAAATGTTTAATGGCAACAAAAGCAGCTACAGGTCCTCTGGAAACCTCTATTTTCTGTCCTTCGAGAGTTGTAATATGATCTTTTCCTTCAAAAGTCATCGGACTTCCATTGATAGAAAGAATTAAAGCAACCAATACACTGATCGGAAGTAAAATTCTAATCATTGATTTGGTAAAATAATCATAGAAATTACCTAATTCTGTAGCCGTTTTTTCTTTAAAGGCTTTGAAAAGAACAGCCATTGCAGCCATTCCTGTTGCAGCCGTTACAAACTGTAAAAACATTAGATAAAGCTGACTTAAGTAGCTTACGCCTGTTTCTCCCGAATAGTGCTGTAAATTACAGTTGACTAAAAATGAAATGGTTGTATTAAAAGCCAGATCTGGTGACATATTCGGGTTTCCATCAGGATTTAAAGGTAACCAGGACTGAGTCATCAGAAGTATAAATCCTATAATAAACCAAACCAGGTTAATCGCCAGCATCGCATACATATTCTGCTTCCAGTTCATCTGGCGGTTGGGATTAATTCCCGATATTTTATAAATTAACTTTTCAATCGGCTGAAAAACCGGATCTAAAAAGGTTTTCTTGTATCCATATACATTAGCGATGTATTTACCTAAAAATATCCCGATAACTAATGTGATAGCAAACATGGCTATAATGCCTAAAATTTCTGTATTCATTGTCTTTTAAAATTTTTCAGGTTTCATTAAAACATAACAGATATACACAAAGGCAAGTACTGAAAGGAAAAATAAACTCCACATAATGTTATATTCTATCAAAAAATTCAACTGATTTATATAAAAGCCAGAACAATACTGCAAAGAGCAGAATTAAACTTATCAGCATCATATCTTTATTATTAGAGTTAAAAGAGTAAACAATACATACGATACAATCAGCAGACTAAAAGTAGAATGCTCCCGTTTTTTAAACGTTTTTCTTGAAATTGTCATTTTTAAATATTTTATTCAATCACTATATGCCAAAAGAAAGTCCAAACCATAAATAAATAAAATAAAAGACTGTAATACAATACATTAACCCCATGCCATAAACTATATAAAAACAGAAAAGCCTATCAAAATGATAGGCTCTTTATTAAAATGATAAACGGCTTATTTCAGCCCGTATTCGTCGAGTTTACGATATAGCGTAGCAATTCCTATTTCAAGGAGTCTGGCCGCTTCTGCCTTATTCCCTTTCGTGTATTGCAATACCTTTTGGATATGAATTTTTTCAAGTGACCTCATACTTAAAGAATCACTCTCCGGAACAGTTTTTTCTGAGTAATGAGGAAGACTTTCTGCATCCAGAATATTATCATTCATAAGGATCAAGCTGCGCTCTACAGCATTTCTAAGTTCTCTGATATTCCCTTTCCAGTCATTTTTCTCAAGAGCTTTATAATACTCAGGCAAAACCTGGACGGATGCCAGATGTAGTTTATTTGAAAATAAATCAACAAAATTCTTCGCCAGCATTTTCAGATCCTCTTTTCTTTCCCTTAAAGCAGGAAGGGTAATTTCAAAAACATTAAGCCTGAAATACAGATCTTCTCTGAAATTTCCCTGCCTTATTTCCTCTTCCAGATTTCTATTGGTTGCAGCAATTAGCCTGAAATCAGATTTAGAAACTTTGGTTTCACCCATTTTGATAAACTCACCGGTTTCAAGAACCCTAAGCAGTTTTGCCTGAAGCTCTATGGGCATTTCGCCAATTTCATCAAGAAATAATGTTCCGCCATTCGCTTCTTCTATTAATCCTTTCTTATCCTTTATTGCCCCTGTAAAAGCTCCTTGTTTATGACCGAAAAGTTCACTTTCCAGAATTTCTTTACTAAAAGCAGAACAGTTAATCGCAACAAAAGTATTTTTCTTCCTTTCACTACCTTCGTGAATAGCATTTGCAAAAACCTCCTTTCCCGTTCCGGTTTCCCCCGTTAAAAGTACTGCGGCATCAGTTAATGCTACTTTTTCAGCCAATTTCTTAGCATGCAGTATTAATGGAGAAGTACCAATAATCTGCGCAAAGCCTTTCCCCAAAGCAGATGGCTGAACAATTCTTGTTTTATTGTCCTTTACCTTTTCCAGGGCCTTGTATACCAAAGGAATAATCTTTTCATTATCATCACCTTTCACCAGATAATCATAAGCACCATTTTTCATAGCCTGCACCGCATCTGTAATATTTCCGAATGCCGTCATCAGAATAATTTCGAGATGTGGATATTTGGTTTTAATAGACTTTACAAGATCTACTCCGAATGCATCAGGGAGTCTCACGTCACTTAATACAACATCAAAATCATACTGCTCCAGCATCGTCATCGCAGAACGGGCTGTTGAAGCTTCTTTTACGTTAAAATTCTCTTGGGAAAGGATCATTCCTAATAACTTAAGGAGCTTGATCTCATCATCGATAATCAGAATGTTTCCTGACATTATAATTCTTTTTGGAAAACTGGTACAAACTTATTGAAATTATTCGAGGAAAAGTCCTTTATTACGGAAATTAATTTCAATCAATTCTTTATTTCAGGAGCTTAATCCTGCTATCCACTCATACTCCTCACACTGAGCCGGCCACCCTCAAACCCTGCCACTCTCCAACTCTTGTTGCGGGGTAACCGTTGCTATCAGGGCTAGAAAGGAGGTATTAATGATAAATATTGGTTTGATGTAGTGATACCAGGAGTATATCTGTTATAGAATAAAGAATAAAGAATAAAGAATAAAGAATAAAGAACAAAGAATAAAGAACAAAGAACCGGATAAGAAACCGGTGGTAGGAATAGCAGCCACACTGGAATACAAGTATCATTTGATTACTCATTACTCATTGCTGATTACTGATATTTTCTCTTTGCTTCCCTTGGGGATAAAAAGTATAAAGCAAAAAAAAAGTCTCACACATTGCTGTATGAGACTTTTAAAAATAAAATAAAAACTGGCGGCGGCCTACTCTCCCGCGTTAGCAGTACCATCGGCGCTGGTGGGCTTAACTTCTGTGTTCGGAATGGGAACAGGTGAGCCCCACCGCTAAAACCACCCTAAAGGTTGTATATAGCAGCTGGCTTATTGCTTATTGCTATTGGCTTGTATGCCAATCGCTAATTGCTTTTTGCCAATTGCGTTTTTAAGCGATAAAAACTTTCACAAAGACAAAACCTTTACTGCGCATAAAGTACTTGTCTATTTAATATGATATTATTCTAGATTACAGCAACCAATAGGCTATAAATCTACGGGTAATTAGTACTACTTGGCTATGACATTACTGTCTTTACACCTATAGCCTATCAACGTCGTCATCTACAACGACCCTTAAAAGATGTCTCATCTTGAGGCGAGTTTCGCACTTATATGCTTTCAGTGCTTATCTCTTCCAAACGTAGCTACTCAGCGGTGCACCTGGCGGTACAACTGATACACCAGAGGTTTGTTCAATTCGGTCCTCTCGTACTAGAATCAAGCCCTCTCAAACATCTAACGCCCGCAATAGATAGAGACCGAACTGTCTCACGACGTTCTGAACCCAGCTCGCGTGCCACTTTAATGGGCGAACAGCCCAACCCTTGGGACCTTCTCCAGCCCCAGGATGTGACGAGCCGACATCGAGGTGCCGAACCTCCCCGTCGATGTGAGCTCTTGGGGGAGACTAGCCTGTTATCCCCGGAGTACCTTTTATCCTATGAGCGATGGCCCTTCCATACGGAACCACCGGATCACTATGTCCTGCTTTCGCACCTGATCGACTTGTTGGTCTCACAGTCAAGCACCCTTATGCCATTACACTCTACGCACGGTTACCAAGCGTGCTGAGGGTACCTTTGAAAGCCTCCGTTACTCTTTTGGAGGCGACCACCCCAGTCAAACTACCCACCACGCAATGTCCTTCTAAAAGAAGTTAGGCTCCAAGTAAGTAAAGGGTGGTATTTCAACGTCGGCTCCACAAACACTAGCGTGCCTGCTTCAAAGCCTCCCACCTATCCTACACATTACTTACTCAAAGTCAATACGAAGTTATAGTAAAGGTTCACAGGGTCTTTTCGTCCCATTGCGGGTAATCGGCATCTTCACCGATACTACAATTTCACCGAGCTCGTGGCTGAGACAGTGCCCAGATCGTTACACCATTCGTGCAGGTCGGAACTTACCCGACAAGGAATTTCGCTACCTTAGGACCGTTATAGTTACGGCCGCCGTTTACTGGGGCTTCAGTTAATGCCTTCGGTTTAAACCTAAGCACCTTCCTTAACCTTCCAGCACCGGGCAGGTGTCAGACCCTATACAGCATCTTTCGATTTAGCAGAGTCCTGTGTTTTTGATAAACAGTCGCCTGGGCCTCTTCACTGCGGCCACCATTGCTGATGGCGTCTCTTCTTCCGAAGTTACGAGACTATTTTGCCTAGTTCCTTAGCCACGACTCACTCGAGCACCTTAGGATTCTCTCCTCGACCACCTGTGTCGGTTTTGGTACGGGTTGCTTCACTTCGGCTTTTCTTGGATCAGATTACACTGCAGCAGCTTCGCCCGAAGGCTAGGCCTTGACTATTCCGTCAGTCTCCAGCAGCTACATCCAACCGTCCCCTTTATTCGTGAGCAAGTATGGGAATATTAACCCATTGTCCATCCACTACCCCTTTCGGGTTCGCGTTAGGTCCCGACTAACCCTCAGCTGATTAGCATGGCTGAGGAAGCCTTGGTCTTTCGGTGAGCAGGTTTCTCGCCTGCTTTATCGTTACTTATGCCTACATTTTCTTTTCTATCCGCTCCACAATACCTCACAGTACTGCTTCGGCGCAAATAGAATGCTCTCCTACCAGATGTATCTTAAATACAAATCCATAGCTTCGGTAATATGTTTATGCCCGATTATTATCCATGCCGGACCGCTCGACTAGTGAGCTGTTACGCACTCTTTAAATGAATGGCTGCTTCCAAGCCAACATCCTAGCTGTCAATGCAGTCCAACCGCGTTGCTTCAACTTAACATATATTTTGGGACCTTAGCTGTTGGTCTGGGTTCTTTCCCTCTCGGACATGGACCTTAGCACCCATGCCCTCACTGCCGTAGAACATTTATTAGCATTCGGAGTTTGTCAGGAATTGGTAGGCGATGAAACCCCCGCATCCAATCAGTAGCTCTACCTCTAATAAACTTATATACGACGCTGCACCTAAATGCATTTCGGAGAGTACGAGCTATCTCCCAGTTTGATTGGCCTTTCACCCCTACCCACAGGTCATCCGAAGACTTTTCAACGTCAACCGGTTCGGTCCTCCACTCTGTGTTACCAGAGCTTCAACCTGCCCATGGGTAGATCACAAGGTTTCGCGTCTAATCCTACTAACTATACGCCCTATTCAGACTCGCTTTCGCTCCGGCTCCGGTACTTAATACCTTAACCTCGCTAGTAAAATTAACTCGTAGGCTCATTATGCAAAAGGCACGCCGTCACAGCTTAATGCTGCTCCGACCGCTTGTAGGCGTACGGTTTCAGGTTCTATTTCACCCTTCTATTCGAAGTGCTTTTCACCTTTCCTTCACAGTACTTGTTCACTATCGGTCTTTCAGGAGTATTTAGCCTTGGAGGATGGTCCCCCCATATTCAGACAGGATTTCACGTGTCCCGCCCTACTCATTTATCACTCAAATATGCCTTTCATATACGGGGCTATCACCCGCTACGGCTGTTCTTTCCAGAACATTCTATTAAACATATATTAGCTTTTGGGCTAATCCGCTTTCGCTCGCCACTACTTACGGAATCTCTTCGATTTCTTTTCCTCCGGGTACTTAGATGTTTCAGTTCTCCGGGTTTGCTCCTCTTACGAGGTGACTGGTCTTCAACCAGCCGGGTTGCCCCATTCGGACATCTGCGGATCAATTCGTGTGTGCCAATCCCCGCAGCTTTTCGCAGCTTACCACGTCCTTCTTCGCCTCTGAAAGCCTAGGCATCCGCCATACGCCCTTAACGATTTCTTTCCTATTTTTTAGGTTACTCAAGCGCTTTATGCGCTCGGTTTTCTCTTTGTGATGTCTTTACCGTTAATGTCAATGATCTTAATGTCTTCTTTTCCAACTGATGAACAAATGTTGTTTTTGGCTCCATTCGTAACTTTTAAATCAGTCTTCCAAAACTGTGGAGAATAAGGGAGTCGAACCCTTGACCTCCTGCGTGCAAGGCAGGCGCTCTAGCCAGCTGAGCTAATTCCCCTCTAGTGCTTCTTGCTTCTAGCTATTGGCTAAATGCCAGCAGCCATAAGCTATTCGCCATCCGCTTTAATTAGTAGTCTCGGGCAGGCTCGAACTGCCGACCTCTACATTATCAGTGTAGCGCTCTAACCAGCTGAGCTACGAGACTGTCTATTAGACGTAAAGATGATAGACCGATAGATAATAGACTCTTTTATTCGTCGTTCTCTCTCTGCTTTTATCTTCTTTGCCTCTCTCAATCCCTTTACTAATTTCTAGTGGGTTTTGTATTTTTAATATAATTCAACCAAACAAAAAACTAAAGCTGGAACTTTAAGTAAGTTCTGTATCTTGCGATACTAATTTTTTTATCGTCCGAAGACGCTCTAAAATGAGATGTTCCAGCCGCACCTTCCGGTACGGCTACCTTGTTACGACTTAGCCCTAGTTACCTGTTTTACCCTAGGCAGCTCCTGTTACGGTCACCGACTTCAGGTACCCCAGACTTCCATGGCTTGACGGGCGGTGTGTACAAGGCCCGGGAACGTATTCACCGCGCCATGGCTGATGCGCGATTACTAGCGATTCCAGCTTCATAGAGTCGAGTTGCAGACTCCAATCCGAACTGAGACCGGCTTTCGAGATTTGCATCACATCGCTGTGTAGCTGCCCTCTGTACCGGCCATTGTATTACGTGTGTGGCCCAAGGCGTAAGGGCCGTGATGATTTGACGTCATCCCCACCTTCCTCTCTACTTGCGTAGGCAGTCTCACTAGAGTCCCCAACTTAATGATGGCAACTAGTGACAGGGGTTGCGCTCGTTGCAGGACTTAACCTAACACCTCACGGCACGAGCTGACGACAACCATGCAGCACCTTGAAAAATGTCCGAAGAAAAGTCTATTTCTAAACCTGTCATTTCCCATTTAAGCCTTGGTAAGGTTCCTCGCGTATCATCGAATTAAACCACATAATCCACCGCTTGTGCGGGCCCCCGTCAATTCCTTTGAGTTTCAAACTTGCGTTCGTACTCCCCAGGTGGCTAACTTATCACTTTCGCTTAGTCTCTGAACCCGAAAGCCCAAAAACGAGTTAGCATCGTTTACGGCGTGGACTACCAGGGTATCTAATCCTGTTCGCTCCCCACGCTTTCGTCCATCAGCGTCAGTTGTTGCTTAGTAACCTGCCTTCGCAATTGGTGTTCTAAGTAATATCTATGCATTTCACCGCTACACTACTTATTCCAGCTACTTCAACAACACTCAAGACTTGCAGTATCAATGGCAGTTTCACAGTTAAGCTGTGAGATTTCACCACTGACTTACAAATCCGCCTACGGACCCTTTAAACCCAATAAATCCGGATAACGCTTGCACCCTCCGTATTACCGCGGCTGCTGGCACGGAGTTAGCCGGTGCTTATTCGTATAGTACCTTCAGCTACTCTCACGAGAGTAGGTTTATCCCTATACAAAAGAAGTTTACAACCCATAGGGCCGTCGTCCTTCACGCGGGATGGCTGGATCAGGCTCTCACCCATTGTCCAATATTCCTCACTGCTGCCTCCCGTAGGAGTCTGGTCCGTGTCTCAGTACCAGTGTGGGGGATCACCCTCTCAGGCCCCCTAAAGATCGCAGACTTGGTGAGCCGTTACCTCACCAACTATCTAATCTTGCGCGTGCCCATCTCTATCCACCGGAGTTTTCAATATTCATCGATGCCGATAAATATATTATGGGGTATTAATCTCCCTTTCGAAAGGCTATCCCCCAGATAAAGGCAGGTTGCACACGTGTTCCGCACCCGTGCGCCGCTCTCAGGTCTCCGAAGAAACCCTACCGCTCGGCTTGCATGTGTTAGGCCTCCCGCTAGCGTTCATCCTGAGCCAGGATCAAACTCTCCATTGTATGTTTGTCTGACTCACTCAAAGTTTTTAACGCTTTAGTTTTTCCTTACTTGGTTGTTATATTGTATGTCAATGATCTTTATATCTTTCGCTTTGTAACGAAGCAATCTCTCTGTCAGTGTCGCTCCGTATTTGCGAGTGCAAAAGTAAAACTTTATTTCGTAATGACCAAATGTTTTGAAAGAAAATTTTAAAGTTTTTTAAGTAACCTTAACCTCTATCATAACCCTCAATCTCTCTACTCCTGCGCTCCCTTAATTGGGACTGCAAAGATACAAACTCTTTTTTAACTCGCAACTTTTATTGGATAAAAATTAAAAGTTTTTTTCGTTTGATATCTTAGTAGATCTTAATGTTCCTGCCTATCTAAAGGCTCTTCTGCGCTTACTGATACTCTCGTTTTCAGTGGGGCAAAGATAACAACATTATACCACGCAAAACAAATAAACTTAACATAAATTTCATATTCACGTAAAATTTTACACCTAATGCCCTGATACCTTGAGAGAAAAATTTTAAACATTTGTTTGGAGAGAGATGGGGGAGGTTATTATAGATGAGTAATGGAAGATATACATATTATAATACATGTGGGATTTTCAAAAAAAATGAAAATAGGTTTTGGCTAAAGCCAAGGAAAAGGTAATTTTTTTATTTGAGTGGGCTAAAGCTCATTCCTATTCTATTGATAGACTTCTATTTGTTGGATGATAATGATAATGTATGGCATTGTTTAGATCCTTACAGGATGACAAAGATTGCATAAAGGAGAATAAAGAATAAGAGAGAGATGGGAAATAAAGAGACTATATTATATATATAAGGAGAAGGATTATTATAATAGATTCTAGTATAGATTATAAAAATGGTTAAAGGGAAGTGTTTTTTTATTTCCCCACAGAGGACATGGATTTTCACAGAGGACTGAAAATAATGAATATTGGAAAGTTACCACCCCGTCAAAAATTCTTTGAATTTTTGACACCTCATCCACAAAGGATGGCAATGATGGAAGATGCCCGATATAGATAATAGGTAATCCTATTAATGGATGCCAACCTATTACCTATTACCTATTACCTATTACCTATTACCTATTACCTATTACCTATTACCTATTACCTATTACCTATTACCTATTACCTATCATTTATAAATCCGTCCCCTACCCTAGCCCTGATAGGAACGGTTACCCCGCAACATGTGTTGGAGAGTGGGAGGGTTTGAGGGTGGCCAGCTCAGTGTGAGGAGTATGAGTGGATAGCGGGAAATAGCTCCTGAAGAAATTGAATGAAGTGATACCCTACTACCGCAATTATATGAGTATTCTTTTCCCTGATTCATCTGTTCAACTATAATAATAGATGTAATAGTCATAAAAGCGGAATCTATTTTTTTTCGATTGCTTACATTTGTAGTACATTCTTACTATAAAAGGATGAAATGAATTCATATATGACAGACAGAAGATATAAAGAAACGGTTCATACAGATAAAAACCACTACGAATATACTACGGTAACCTACGATAAGAATAAAGTAAGAATTTACACCTTGAAGAACGGCCTGAAGGTCTTCCTTGCTCAAAACTTTGATGCACCAAGGATACAAACTTTTATTCCCGTAAGAACAGGCAGCAATAATGATCCTGCAGACAACACAGGACTGGCTCACTATCTAGAACACATGATGTTTAAAGGTACTTCTAAGATTGGGACTCAAAACTGGGCGAAAGAAAAAGAACTTCTGGATCAAATCTCTGTACTTTATGAGGAACACAAAGCTGAACAAGATCCTGAAAAAAAAAAAGAAATCTATAAAAAGATAGACGAAGTTTCCCAGGAAGCCAGCCAGTATGCTATTGCCAATGAATATGATAAAGCAATTTCTTCGTTAGGAGCAACAGGAACCAATGCTCATACCTGGTTTGATGAAACAGTGTATAAAAATAATATCCCCAATAATGAACTTGAAAAATGGTTGAAAATAGAAAAAGAAAGATTTTCTGAAATCGTTCTTCGCCTTTTCCATACAGAACTAGAGTCGGTTTATGAGGAATTCAACAGGGCTCAGGATAATGATACGAGATTGGTAAATTATGAGCTGATGGCAGCCCTTTTTCCAACTCATCCTAACGGACAGCAAACAACACTGGGCAAACCTGAACATTTGAAAAACCCTTCTATGAAGGCAATTCATAAGTATTTTGATGAATACTATGTTCCGAATAATTATGCGATGGTTTTGGTGGGAGATTTCGATTTTGAAGAGACGATTCAATTGGTAGACCAGTATTTTGGGACTCTTCCTTATAGAGAGCTTCCTAAAAAGACTCCAATCATTGAGCAGCCTATGACAGAAATTGTGGAGAAAACAGTAAAAAGCCCTACGACTCCACGGGTTCAATTGGCATGGAGAACGGATAGCTATGGAACAAGGGAAGCAATGCTTGCTGATATTGTTGTGAATATTCTGAGCAACAGAGGAGAGGCCGGTTTATTGGATCTTCATATCAACCAGACTCAGAAAATGCTTTGGGCACAAGCATTCTCCGTTGGATTAAAACAATATGGCTACTTTTCTATTGTAGCTGTTCCGAAAGAAACTCAAACTCTACAAGAAGCAACCAATATGGTTCTGGAGGAGATTGAACTGATCAAGAAAGGTGATTTCCCAGATTGGATGCTGCCTGCGATCATTAATGATTTCAAGCTTCAAAGAATGAAAGGTCTTGAAACAGCAGAAGGTTTAGCTACTACTCTATACGATATTTATATAAAAGGAATAAGCTGGGAGCAAGAATTGAATGAAATGGATGAATATGCAAGTTTCACCAAGGAAGATATTATCAGCTTTGCCAATGATTTCTTTAAAAACAATTATGTTGTCATTAATAAAGAAAAGGGAGTTAATGATAAATTATTGAGAGTAGATAATCCAGGAATCACACCTGTTAAGATTAATCGTGACACACAATCTGAGTTTTTAAAGGAGATCTTATCTGATACAACAGAAGATATCAAGCCTGAGTTTATTGATTATCAAAAGGAAATTATCACTGATGAGATCAAAGGAAAGAAATTAAGTTTTGTAAAAAATAAATACAACGATATTGCCCAGGTTCATTTTATTTTCCCTTTTGGAAGTGATAATGATCGTGAATTGGGAATTTCGACCCAGCTTCTTCAGTATTTAGGAACGGATGAGCTTTCTCCTGAAGATCTGAAAAAGGAATTTTTCAAAATTGGAGTCAGTAATGATTTTAAGACAGCCAATAACCAGTTATTAATTTCCCTGAGTGGATTGGAGGAGAATATTGAAAAAGGAATCGCCCTTCTGCAGCAGTGGATGTACCGCGTGCAGCCGGATCAGGAGATTTACAATCAATTTGTAGGAACGGTTCTGGAAAACCGCCAGGCTGTTAAAAAAGATAAAAACCGAATTATGACGGCGCTTACTACTTATACCAAATTGGGAAATACTTCGCGCTTTACAGATGTTATCTCCAAGGAAGAACTGGAAAGCAGTAAACCTGAAGTATTCACGGACCGAATGAGACAGCTGTTTAAATATCCTTATCAGATTTTCTTTTATGGAAAAGATTTTGAGGCTTTCAAAGGGTATATTGGTAAGTATACTGAAACGGAGAGCCTTCAGATTCCTGAGCCCAAACAATATCCTGAACCTGCGACAGGAGGAAATGTATACTTTATTGATTACGACATGGTTCAGATGGAAATGAGTAAAGTGGGTAAGGGAAATATGGTTAACCCTGCTTATTTTGGAAAAGTAAATGTTTTCAATGAATATTTTGGACGAGGATTATCTTCTATTGTGTTTCAGGAAATTCGTGAGAGCAAAAGTTTAGCCTATTCCGCTTATGTTTCTTATGCTGCCAGTGCAGAATTAAATCACCCGGATTATATCAGCACTTATATCGGAACACAGCCAGACAAGCTGATGACTGCTGTTGATACTCTGAATGAACTGATGAGTGAACTTCCTGAAGTTACCATCCAGTTTGAAAATGCTAAAAATGCAGCTTTAAAACAAATTGCATCTACCAGAGTAACCAGAAACAATATATTCTTCAATACTTTAAGATTAAAGAAACTGGGTATTTATCATGATTTCAGAAAAGACATCTATGAACAGATACAAGCATTGAAATTTGACGATATCAGAGAGTTTTATCAATCGGAAATTCAATCTGTGCATTTTAATACTGCCATTATCGGAAAAAGAGAAAACCTGAATATGGAAGCTGTAAGTAAAATGGGAATCTTTACAGAGGTAAGTCTGGAGGATATTTTCGGACATTAAAAATAACAACCGCTTGATACTGATATCAAGCGGTTGTTATTTTATAAGTAATAAGCAATGAGTAATCAATGATCATTAATGTATTTAAGTCATCATACAATCACCGTCTCCGTCCTGATAATTTGGATTAAAGCCTTCAGGAAGGTTCTCAAGAAACTGTTTATGAAACATATATCTTCTTTCAAAATCACGTTCATAGATCTTTGGAAATATTTTTGAATGTTTAATTTCTTTATTAAGCTGCTGCTGGTAACTGGTGAATGCTTTTATTTTATTGTTAACTATAAAATAGCTCAAAAATTCAATAAAACCCGCCATCCCTGATTGGGAAAACAAGTACGGTATTTTAAGATATCCATCCCTTAAAAGTAATAAAGAACAAGCTGTTAAAGAATTTTGATGATCATATATTTTTATCCAGAAATATTTAAAATTTTCCGAGTAGCTTGAAAACAGATATTTTTCATTTCTTCTGTCACCTTTCAAAACCCATGGATTCTTTATAAAAAGATCAATTTCATTTGCACTTCTCCTGCTTTGAAAGCCCGCCATAAATTGAGTACTTTCTGCATCAACATGATCAAGAATTTCAAAACGAAAACCTGGTTTCCTGATCAAAATATTTTTCATCGAAATAACAGAATTGGCGATAGAGTCCAAAGAGAAAAAAAAGGCTTAAGGCCTTTTGTCTTAGGCTTTTATCAGGAATAATGGTTGCTAAGTCTGTTTTAAAATAGAAGCGTTTTCCTTTTTTAGGGAAAATATACTCAAAAGCCCCCATCTTATTATAAAAGGTTTCTGCTTCTATTGTAAATTCGGTCATGGCAATATGTCCCTCATATCTTTCCAAAGCTTTTTCCAGAAGTATTTTTGCGATTCTTTTTCCTCTAAATTTTTCACTTACATAGATTGTACTCAGCCAAGCATATCTTATTGGTTTTTCATTGTGTACAAAATAATCAGGAAAACATCCTAAATATCCTGCTAATTTATCATTATAAAAAGCCAGAATAAGAAGCGTTTGCTCTTCTGTTGCTTTTGGATTATGAATATGGGATAAGGCACGATGCTTTGTGATGGGAAGAAAATCATATTCTTTAAATTTACCAGATAGCACAAAGTTTTCCAGTTCTTTTTTATTGAAGGTCTTCAGTTGTATCATTTTCTTACAATCCTATTTTTATTGATCAGCTTTTTCAATTTGAAATAAGCAATTTCTTTTTTCAGTATTCTTTCTGCATTTTCACCCATTTCCATTGGAATTCTATGAAAATTTCTTTCTACACTATCTAGTTTAACTCCTGCTGCTCCAAAACTGCAGTAGATTTCTTTATTTTTAAAAAGTTCTTCAAAAAAGTTATTTTTCACCCCGAAATCAGTGAAAGGAAAGGCAAAACTGTCATAAAGAAAATTGTTTTCCTTTAGATAAACGAAGGTTTTATGGATAGACTCCATCTGCTGTTCCAGAGATAAGGTTCCGAATTTTGGATGGTCCCAACTGTGAGAAGATATTCCAAAACCTCTATTGGTAAGGTTTTCTAATGCTTCAGCAGTCAAATAAGGTCTGTATTCTTTTAAATAGGATTTAAAATCAAATTCAAGTTTTTCAGCAAGCAGATCTAAGGTATTTCTTTCCTGATAAGTGATTTTTAAAATTTCGCTTCTTAAAATTTCTGCTCCTATATGGCTATCCAAAGAAAGGATATTGTATATTTCAGGGGGTATATTCTTTTGCTTTTCCAACTCCTCTATTAACAGGCTTGCTTTGCATCTGAACATGATATCATGATTATCAATGAAAGCCGGATTTATAAAATTGCAGGCATAAATTCCCTTACGCTCCAATATGGGCGCAACAATATCATAGAATTCCCTTAAGCCGTCATCAAAAGTAAGTAAAGCAATCTTTTTCTGAGGTTTGAAATTCCCAGAAGTAAAATCTTTGAATTCCTGCCAGTTTACCCATTGGAAATGCTTTGAAAGGCAATCTATATCTTCTTCAAACTGCCTGATGTTTTTGTATTGAATCACCTGTCTGATATGCGGAAGATTCTCATCGGAAACACAATGATAAACAGGTAAACAGTAATTCAGCGGAAAAGTTTTTCCGAAATCATCTGTTTCAAAAGCTGTAAATAGATTAATGAGCTGATCTTTCATCCTAAAAATAAAAAGAATCTATTCGAAATGAATTCAAATAGATTCTTTAAAGGTATAACTTTTAAAATTATTTTATCACTTTCATTTCATCAACAAGCCATTTAGCATCTGCAAATTTCTCAACGACGAAAAGGATATATTTTGTATCTACCATGATGTTTCTGCTGAAACGCGGATCATAGTTGATATCACTCATCGTTCCTTCCCACTGTCTGTCGAAGTTAAGACCTATCAGGTTTCCGTTCGCATCAAGTGCCGGGCTTCCTGAGTTTCCTCCTGTAGTATGGTTGGTTGCGGTAAATCCTACAGGAACATCACCTGTTTTATCTTTATAGATTCCGAAGTCTTTCTTATTGTAAAGCTCGATCAGTTTCTTAGGAACGTCGAATTCATAATCTCCAGGAATATATTTCTCCATTACCCCGGCAAGGTGAGTCTGGTATCCGTAAGAAACAGCGTCTCTTGGAGCAGATCCTTTTATTTTACCATAAGTTACACGAAGTGTTGAGTTAGCATCCGGGAAGAATTTTCTGTCTTTATCGGTTTCTATCTGCTGAGCCATAAACTTCTTCTGTAAAGCATCAATTTTTGCCTGAAGTGAAGTATATTGCGGATCAGCTGTTTTCGCGTATGTCTCTTTCATAGAAACATATAACTGATAAATTGGATCTTTCTTCAGGGTTTTAATCAACTTATCCTGATTAGAGAATACCTTATCAATATCTGCAGTCAATGTTCCTCCGTTTACAGCTGTTCTTCCTGTAATAATAGAATTTTTAGACATATCTTCCACTACAGGGATGTTTGCATTTTCATCCTTATACTTATTGAATCCGGCTGGTAAAAACTGTGGAGCTGTTTTATTAGTATATAAAGCCAATAGTTTTGCGGTTACTTTAGCATCAAGTTCTGCGCTATAGTCTTTATAGAAAGAAGTTAGTTTTGTTTTTAGCTTTGTAAGCTCCTTCTCATCCATTCTTCCAGCTTCTACAGTTGTTACAAAATCATAGTAGTCTCCTGCCAGCTTCAAAGTCTCTGCATTTTTTACCACTTCTGTGTAATATGCGTTGTTTAAAGCATAAGGAGCCTGCTCATTGTAAAGCTTATTCAGCTGGTCTAAAGTTGTTTTAACTTCAGGATTTTTAGAAACTAAAGAACCTTCATACATTACTTTTTTCTCAACAGCATTGGATTTCTTTAATCCTTCCACTTCACCGATCCATTTTTTCCAGTAATTAGCTACAGATGCATATTTGGAAGCATATTTAATACGTGTTTCATTGTCTACACGCATTTTCTCGTCCAAAGTTTTTAAAGCTACATCACGTACAGCAATTCTTGCAGGATCAATATCTTTCATGATCTTTTCTACTGCTACTGCCGGAAGATATTCTGTTGTTTTTCCCGGGAATCCGAATACAAATGTGAAATCATTTTCATTTTTATCTTTGATGGAAACCGGTAGATAATGTTTTGGAACGTATGGTACGTTGTCTTTTGAATACTCAGCAGGTTTATTGTCTTTGTCTGCATAGATTCTGAACATGGAGAAATCTCCGGTGTGCCTAGGCCAAACCCAGTTATCTGTATCACTTCCGAATTTTCCGATGCTTTGAGGTGGTGCCCCCACAAGACGGATATCTTTATAAGTTTCGATGGTATAAGCATAGTACTTGTTTCCATAGTACATCGGCTTTATCATAATCGATTGGAAAGATTCTATTTTCTGAGAATTTTTATAAACCTCAATATTATTGTTGATCTTTTTAGTAAGCTCAGGCTCTGTAAGATGGTCTGTTCCTTCTAAGATCTGGAAGCTCACATCTTTAATGTCTACGATAAAATCTACTTTTACTCCCGGATTTGGAAGCTCACCGTTCATATTTTTAGCCCAGAAACCATTTGAAAGAAGGTCGTTCTGAACCGTAGAATGGGCCTGAATCTGACCAAATCCACAGTGGTGATTAGTCAGTAACAATCCTTTCGGAGAGATGATCTCTGCAGTACATCCGCCGTTAAACTGTACCACAGCATCCTTTATACTCGGCTTTTGAGGGTTGAAAATATCTTTTGCAGAAATTTTCATTCCTAAATCCTTCATTTCCTTTTCATTCAGCTCTGTAGGAATCCACATTCCACCATATTGTTGTGCAAATGCCATTGCAGCAGGCAAAAGAAATACGGATAAAAGTATCTTTTTTGTCATAATCAAAATTTTGCCCGAATTTACGAAGAAAAATAGGAATAGGCCCCATAAAACAGGGGTAAAAATGTGAGTACTGAGTTTTTGCTCCGCAAATGAAATGTCAATAGTGAATTTTGCTTCGCAAGTAAATGGTGAATTTATACTCTACAAAAATTGCCAATCGAATTGACTATTGACATCTCTCCCCTTCTCTCAAACTCTCTTCCCCTCAAACTCACCAACTGACCCTTGGCTTAATTTTTGATTAAAACTTGTCAGTTTTAAAAACAAACTTAAATAAATTATTATGATGAAAAACAAAACACTTATCCTGGGAATCGGAGCGGCTTTATTTCTTGCTTCTTGTTCTAAAAAAGAGACTGTAGACACCAAAACTTCAGCTACGGATTCTGCAGCTACAGCCCAACCTACAGCTACAGATAGTACAGCTCACACAGTAACAAGTGCACAAGGTGACACTTCTGAAAATGCTTTGGATTGGAATGGTACTTATGAGGCAACAGTTCCATGTGCTGACTGCCCGGGAATCAAAACTTCATTAACCCTGAACAATGATAAGACTTTCAGCATCACTGAAGAATATCTTGAGAGAAAATCAAAAAATGAAGACAAGGGATCTTTCACTTGGGATGCTACAGGAAGCATTATCACTTTAAAAGGTAAAACCGCTAACTATAAATATAAAGTTGGAGAAAATATGCTTATCCAACTGGATATGGAAGGAAAAGAAATTGATGGACCTAATAAGGATCTATATATATTCAAGAAAAAATAAAAATAAAGGCTTCGGCCTTTATTTTTTTGCTTTGTTCTAAAACTGATAGGCTATAATTTTTGAATCATCTACCAAGTCTTTTATTAGTCCTTCATGATGGGTATTCTTCCCTGTCAGCCGCCAGGTTGCAGTGATATTCCCTTGTGTATATTGCTGCTTGATTAATGCATACTTTAAATGATGTTTTTTAAAAAGCTCTTCACAATGTTTTAAATCTGCTGAATTCGTTACTCCTACTTTATATTCTCTAATCTTATTGTAATTATCTATAAAACTTTGCAGATAAGTTAATGCGCTCAGAATAATAAGCACTAAAGCTGTTCCCAGAAGGGAAAAATAAACATACCCTGAGCCTACAGCCATACCGATAGAAGCTGTAGCCCAAATAGTAGTAGCTGTTGTGATCCCTTCAATCTTATTTTCACCTTTAAAAATAACTCCAGCTCCCAGAAAACCTATTCCTGTAATGATATTGGCTGCCAGGCGATCCGGATTGGCAACACCTATTTTAATGGAAAGGATCGTAAATAAACAGGCTCCAAAGCAGACCAGAATAAAAGTACGAAGCCCAGCAGATTTGTTACGGTACTCCCGCTCAGCACCAATCAGTAATCCGAGAACTACGGAAATAAAAATTAGCAGCAATTCATTCTTAACCACATAATGGTCCTGTAGAAATTCCATTTTCAAGATTTAATGATAGAATAAATGTACAATAAAAAATTTTACGGAACTATTTTTGATGTCCAGACTTTGTGTACTGTTACTAAAAAAACAGATGTAACGGAAAACTTTTGTAATATTACACTTTCAAATGGAAAAGTAAGTGGTTGAATCTACTTTTTCAACAGAAAATGAGCGTGTGAAAGTTTGATAGAGATTGATAACATATAACATAAAGAGCTCATTCTAAATAATTATAGTAAATAATACAACAAACAATACATTATGGACAAAGAAATTTCTCACTTCTGGCTGGGGTATTTTAAAAATGAAGAAGAATTCTATGCTTTTGTAGAAGAGGATGAAAATTATTATCTGGAAGAGGAAAATGATGATCAGTATGTTTCAAAATTTGCAGAGTCTCAGAACATCAAATGGTTTGATGATGACTTTATAGAATATGGTTTTGAAGATGAACGATTAGGATTGATTGAAAAATTCTCGGAATATTCATATGCAGACCAGTGGCTTCCGATTCTAGAGCAAAAGCTTAATGATCTGAGTCTGGATACGCCTGTAAATACAATCGTTTTTGCCAGCAGATTTGTGATCCCTAATCCTGTTTCAGTGGATGGCGAAGAAAACAAACTGTATTATATTGGTGAGATTGAGTTTGATGTTTAAATAAATAGTATTAAGATTTTAATATCATCTGATTATGAATAAGAAATTGATATGGGTTAATGTACTACTACTTCTAGTTATTGTAGGGGCCTATATATTTAATTCTTATATAATAAACTTTCCGATGATATTTGATATTTTTTATATCGTTAAAGAATCAAGATTAGAATACCTGGCTGTAATTTTCTTATTTACAGCCCTGTTTTCTTACCTGATAAGCAATCTAGATTTTAAAAATTTAGACTTCAAGGCCAAATTTCTACGGGTTTTCCCTATCATCAACGCCCTTGTTCTACTATTTTTCATGTATTTATCAATCAATGATTTTGTAAAAATACAAAAAGAAATTTCCGAAAGAGAAAGCAACTACCTTCATCAGGCAGAAAGAGATATCAAAAATGACAAAGTCATCATAGAATATGCAGGCGGATTTTCAGTATTACCCCAAGATGCTCAAACGATTCGCCGTATAGATAGTATTCGAAAAAATTATGGAATCACTTATCAAAATACCGGCTGCATTGTTGACCCAATTGAAAATAAAGCTCAGAGGAAATATGCTGAAACTGTAGATCCTTATCTGGAAAAAAGAAATGGTAAAAACTGGCAGGATAAAATGCAGAAAGAAATAGATAATCTGAAAGAAGTATCCAAAAAGTAAAAATTGGTTTTTTGATGAGAAAGCAATATCTTTCAAACATTCATGAATATATATTCCTCCTTACAAATAGGTGATTATCACATTCACCATTGTGAAGATCATCTTCTCATCAAAAAAATAAATTCCAACAAAATTGTATGTGCTGTAATGGACGGTTGCTCTACCACAATGGAAAGTCATTTTGCATCCACATTAGTAGGAAAAATTCTGCGTAAAATTATCATTGAAACAGGTTATAAAGAATTATATGAAAAAAATGTACAATATAGCCTTGATGAGCAGCTTAAAGAAATTATAAAATGTCTGTTTAATGAAATGACATTCCTAAAGAGTCATCTTATGCTGGACGAGAAAGAGCTATTAACAACTCTTATTATCTTACTGTATGATTCATCAGAAAACAAAGGAGTCATCCTATCTCTTGGTGACGGGGTTGTTTGTATCAATGGAAAAATTACAGAATTTGACAGAGATAATAAACCAGACTATTTCGCTTATCACCTTAATGCAAATTTTGAAGATTGGTATCTTTCCCAAACTCAAAAGATATTTTTTGAACATTTAGATGATATTTCAATTGCCACTGATGGAATTCTCAGTTTTGCGAAAGTGAAGAAAACTGATTCTGAAAGTATAAACTGCGTTGAATACCTGATGACAGCTCCTCAAAATGATACTTCTGAAGAAATGCTCAACAAAAAAATAAAAACACTTGAGCATCAATGTGGAATGAAACCAACAGATGATTTAGCGATTATCAGACTTATTAAAAATTAATCTTCACCACTAAAAATAAAAACTTCCGCCCGTAAGCAGAAGTTTTGTTTTATTATTCAAGTAAGTTTATTCTATTAATGGGCTTCCAGCCAGTTATCTCCTACTCCTATTTCTACCAATAACGGAACTTGCGTTTTCAAGGCATTTTCCATTTCGGTTTTGATGAGTTTTGAAGCGGCCTCAATTTCATCTGCCGGAGCTTCGAATACCAATTCGTCGTGTACCTGAAGCAGCATTTTTGTTTTGAGTTGCTGTTCTTCCAATTCACGGTCTATTTTAATCATAGCGATTTTCACGATATCGGCTGCACTTCCCTGTACCGGGGCGTTTACCGCGTTTCTTTCTGCGTGCCCTCTCACTACGAAATTATTGGAATTAATATCTTTTAAATGACGTTTTCTTCCCAGAATGGTTTCAACATATCCCATTTGACGGGCTTTGTTCACCTGCTCTGCCATATATTCCTTCAGTTTCGGATAGGTTTCGAAATAGGCTTCAATCATCTGCTTAGCTTCTGTACGGGATAATCCGGTTTGTTCAGCTAAAGCAAAAGCTCCTTGTCCGTAAATAATTCCGAAGTTTACCGTTTTAGCCTGGCTCCTCTGAGTTTTTGAAACTTCAGCCAAAGGAATTTTAAAGAGTTTTGCCGCAGTGGAAGCGTGAATATCTTCTCCGTCCTGAAATGCTTTAATCATATTGTCTTCTCCTGAAATTTCAGCGATCAGACGAAGTTCGATCTGTGAATAATCGGCAGAGATAATCTTCTTCCCTTCTCCGGAAACAAAGGCTCCACGAATCTGCTGCCCTCTTAATGTTCTGATCGGAATATTCTGAAGGTTCGGATTCACACTCGCCAGACGGCCTGTTGCGGCTGTAGTCTGAGAGAAATTGGTGTGTACTCTATTATCTAGCTTATCAATCTGCGATGGCAATGCATCTACATAGGTTGATTTTAATTTCTGATAGGTTCTGTATTCCAGGATATGTTTGATGATCTCATGCTTTGAAGCTAGTTTCTGAAGTACATCTTCCGAAGTAGCGTATTGTCCTGTTTTTGTCTTTTTAGCTTTGGGATCAAGCTGCATTTTTTCAAACAGGATTTCTCCCAGCTGCTTTGGTGAATTCATATTGAATTCTTCTTCTGAAAGTTCAAAAATTGTTTTTTCTAGATTTCTCAGGTCATTTTCAAGATCTATACTTTCCTGTGCCAGCCATTTTTCATCTAAAGAGATCCCTGCCAGTTCCATTTTCGCCAGAACTTCCATTAAAGGCATTTCAATATTGAAGAAAAGCTCTTCCAGATTTTCTTTTTTCAGTTGTGGAGCAAACAACTCATACAATTGGAAGGTTACATCGGCATCTTCCGCTGCATAATCTGTCTGTGTCCTAAGATCTGCATCTCTGAATGTTCCTTGCTTTTTCCCTTTCTTACCAATGATGGTTTCAATGGAAACGGGTTTATAGTTCAGGTATACTTCAGAAAGATAGTCCATACCGTGTCTTCCGTCAGGATTCAACAGGTAATGGGCAATCATCGTATCAAACATCACTCCTTTCACAGTGATGCCGTACTGTTTTAATATTTTATAATCGAACTTCAGATTGTGAGCGATTTTCAGCAAATCTTCTTTTTCAAAAAACGGTCTGAAGATCTCAAGGGTTTGCAATACTTCTTCTCGGTTTTCGGATAAAGGGATATAATAGGCTAATCCTTTTTTATAGGAAAAACTCATTCCTACTAATTCTGCTTCCAGTTCATTTAATGAAGTAGTTTCTGTATCAAAACAAACAGCACTTTGCTTTACAAGATTGTCTACCAGTTTTTTCTGAGCCTTCGGATTGTCGATAAACTGATACAAATGGTCATTATTTTCAATAGACGATTTTGTAGAAGTAGCCTGATCTAGCTCTTCGAAATTCGCAAAAAGATCAAGCTGCATCACTTGTCCTTTTACTTCCGATCCAGATGGGACCTGTTTTACTTCTACTTCACTTACGACTACGGTTTCAGCGGCAGCAGCTGGAGCAAAGGCTCTGTAAAGGTTTTCATACAGTCTTCTGAACTCAATTTCTTCGAAAACTTCTTTCACTTTTTCAAAATCCGGAGTTTCAAGATCGTATTGTTCCTGGTGAAATTCTATAGGAGCATCACAGATAATGGTAGCTAGTTTTTTAGACATAATTCCGCGTTCTGCAGAGGCTTCAACCTTTTCTTTCAGCTTGCCTTTAAGCTTATCAGTATTAGCCAGTAGATTTTCAATGCTGCCGTATTCTTTAAGGAACTTCATAGCCGTTTTCTCTCCTACTCCTTCCAATCCAGGGATATTATCCACGGCATCTCCCATCATGGCCAAATAATCGATCACTTGTTTAGGATCTTCGATCTCATACTTAGCTTTTACTTCTTCTACACCAAGGATTTCTATGTCTCCTCCTTTTAGTCCTGGTTTATAAATTTTGATTTTATCTGTAACCAGCTGTGCAAAGTCTTTATCAGGAGTTACCATAAAAGTGGTGTAGCCTTCTTTTTCTGCTTTGCAGGCAATAGTACCAATTACATCATCTGCTTCATATCCTTCCACTCCAAGAATGGGAATATGCATTCCTTCCAGAATTCTGTGAATATATGGAACTGCAATTTTGATGGCTTCAGGAGTTTCACTTCTGTTTGCTTTATAGTCTGCAAAATCATCAGTTCTTACGCTTGCTCTTCCTACATCAAAAACAACAGCCAAATGAGTTGGTCTTTCTCTTCTGATCAATTCGATCAAAGAATTGGTAAATCCAAAGATGGCGGAAGTATCCAAACCAGTACTGGTTAGTCTTGGATTTCTGATCAATGCGTAATATCCTCTGAAAATCATCGCATAAGCATCGATGAGAAACAGCCTTTTATCTTGTGTTGCGTCCATATTATCTATAATGAACAAATATAAGAAAATAGGAGGATAAGTTGCTAGTTTTAGGTTGGGATTCGGAGCGTGTGATTCCTGGTTAGAGATAGAAAGGAAATGGTAAAAGATGTTAGAAGTATAGTTGAACCACCCCGTCAAATCTTCAATTTGACACCCCTCCAGAGGAGGGGAATGATGGCAGTTGTTCCTAATTGATAATGGTTGATAAGATTAGAGTAAGGCCCCTATTACCTATTACCTATTACCTATTACCTATTACCTATTACCTATTACTAGCAATCATGGTTTTCGTAGTTCAGCTGTTCCATTTTATTCTCGTAGCTTTCCATATCTTTTTTACCTATGCTTACTTTTTTCAGCTGCACTGGTATTTGCTTTTTTCCGTCTGGACTTATCCAGGTTCCGTTCATTGTTTCTCCTTCTTTTTTAAGATCATCAGCCCCGTAAAGCCTTCTTCTACCATAGCAAACTGTTGTTTTACACCTTCTGTAACGCTAAGCTGCAGCCAATTGCTAACTTTTTCATAACGGTACATCGCGTTATAATAAGGATCTCCGCCACAGCCATTTTCCACAGATTGTATAAACAGGGTTACCGGCATCTTTTCATTTACTGTTCCTTTGTACAGAGAGGAACTGTTCTGTGCCTGCAAGGTAATCAATGACATGGTAAGAGTAAATATCAACAGAATTTGTCTGAATATTTTCATATAGTTTTATAGGGTTTATTTGATAAAAAACAGAACAGTATACTCTATGAGCATACTGTTCCATTAGTTTTTTTAAGTTTTGTTGTACTGGATTATTTACCAGCAGATGGCCAAAGACCTGCGTACTGAGAAGTACCGTAGTCAATAGTTTCAGCACTGATTACAAAGCTGATCAACATACTGTTGCTGTCGATTGCGTCGAAATCTACTTCGTGCTGGATAACGTATCCGTTCTCCCATTTCAAAGTGATCAGTGTTCCTTCTTCGTGAGATTTGTTGAAAACAATTTCTCCTACTGTTGGCTTATATTTTCCATTCAATAAGCTTTCAAGGATGTCTGATTTTTCAGTAGCTTCTACTGTAACTTTGATTAATGCGTTAGAAGGATCTGAAGCTACACGTCCTGATACGTCAGTAGATCTTGATACGCTGTAGTTCATTTTTAATAATTTCTGACCTTCTCCGTTGTTGAATTTTAAGATTCCTCTTGAGTTTCTTTCTGCCATGATTGTAAATTTTAATCGTTAATAATATTTTTGTTATTCAATAATTGTAAGACAAAGATAAAGGCCTTCAAGTTGAAAAAAAAGCTTTTGGATGGAAATCTGAAAAATTGTAGTAGTTCTACGATTTTATGTAGTAATTCTACGACAATGGAGTTAAATACAAACACAACTTATTATTAATAAATATTTTAACCATAATTAAAAATTATCATAAAAACATTAATTATTACACTTTAAAGAGAAATATTATATTAAAAAATCATCTTTATGGCAATTTAAAAACCATCCGAACCTCATCTTTTTCTGTACCATTTTTAAAGGGTTTTGCTTAAGCGACATTTAATGACTGGAATACCAATATATGTTTTGGAAGTTATTTTTCTTTTTAATTTTTGTGAAGTGCAGCTCTTTTTGAG
Source organism: Chryseobacterium capnotolerans (assembly GCF_021278965.1). NCBI lineage: Bacteria > Pseudomonadati > Bacteroidota > Flavobacteriia > Flavobacteriales > Weeksellaceae > Chryseobacterium > Chryseobacterium capnotolerans. Next base: position 3,666,325 of record NZ_CP065589.1, read on the forward strand.
CTTCCTTCAGAAGCCGGTTCAATTCTACTCCTTTCTCTTCATCATAGCGAATTCTGTACTCTACATCATGCAGGTAAATATTGGGTTTATCTCTCAGAAAAATCTTAAAATATATTTTTGAATTCCTTAATTGTGGTGTCTTGGTTTCATAATCATACGAATAGAATCCAATGATATCAGCTTTGGCATATTTTATATACCTGTTGCTATTCTTTTTCAGATAAAGATAATTATGATCAAACCAGATGGTGATTTTTACAGAAATAGCTTTCAGAATCAAATAGCAAGTTCCCCAATAGAACAGGGTAATAAATACCATCAAAGAAACACTGAAATGAAATATGAAATAATACAAAGTTCCCCATAAAACCATAGAAGGAATAATTACCAGGATCGTCCAGCCTACGTGAAATGGCAGAACATTGTTGAATATGAATTCTTTTCTTCCCATATCTGAATATTAAGCACTAAAACAGATTCCATAATACACCAGAAATCCGCCCATCAGAAAAATCAGTTTGAATCCTATTTTTATTTTGTCAGCATTGTTGATCACAAATTTTACAGGGTTCTTATCCAGATTCTCTACATTATGTGTCTTATGAAACCGAATTAGTACATTATCCAGAATAACTTCTGTAAATAGCAATACAAAGAAACTGTAGAAAAACAGAGAAATAATACCCAGACCAATATTAAAAAGCTGTTTTTCGTAGATCAGAATTCCACGATCAAATTTCGCAGCATATAATAAAAAACAAAGGGAAGCCACGATGAGAAACAAAAAACCGCCAATAATACCCAACCCGGTAATACGTAAAGCTTTATTTTTTGGATATAGTACCGGTAACCTGAAAAGCAGCCATCCAAAAGAAGCCATAAAAGCAATGTACAATACAATTTTCATGTTATTAGCTATCCTTTTATCTATGATCAATATAATAAAAAAAGGTTGTCATTAAAAGGGTCATCACCACACTGGCAATTCCTAAAATAAATAAAATGACCTGCCACGGCTGCATTTTGTTGATGATTGAGTATTTTATGGGCTCACCTTTTACCACATACACTCCAAAGTTAGGAATAATGGTAGTATTGATGATATTTCTGAGTTCTTTCTTATTGAAATTTTTATGGATATAGGGTTTCATGTATTGAACAAAAGCATCTAGCTCATCAATGTCTTTTTGAGATGAAAAGGGAGCCAGTCCTGTATTTCCTACTCTTATTTTGATGGTTTGATCTAATGTTTTAATAGTCAGATAACGTAATCCTACATTGCCAAGATTTTTAATCATCTTAACTTCTGATGCCTGAAACCTATATTCCAAATTTCTAAATGTAATGTGAAAGTGATTATCTTTTATACGGATAAACCAAGTCTTCTCTTTCACTAATTTGCTCAATTGTTTCAGCGTGATTATGCATACTCCAATTGTCAGCATAACCGCAAAAGAAACCGATTTCAAAAAATGAATATTGGGAAAAAGAAGCTCTCCTCCAAATAGGACACCCAACATGATACATAATCCCGGAATAATTAATACCAGTGCAAGTTTTAGTTCTGTTTTGAAATCCAGGCCCTGAAAGATAAACTCGCAGTCTTTCATTGGGATATTATGCGTCGTTTTTTTCAGATTAAAAGTCTTTTATCAGGTTCAAATCACTCAAAAAATAAAATTACAAAATATAAACTCTACCTATGCTGCTCATGTTTCAGTGAATCCTGTAAAAGCCTGGCCTTATTTAAGTGTTGAAGCCTTAAAAGTAATTTCTCCATTAATTTTCTGATTTTAAATTCAAACAAGGTCTAGGTAAACCATATTCCTGTGATCAGTAAAATAATTTTGCAACGAATTTCTCCTAATAGCTACTTACTTTCTCCTGATATATCTTATTATCAATTCTGTGCTGCATTGATTGTAACACCGCCCGCTGACTGGTTTGCAAACGAATCTGCTAATACACTAAAAGTCCATTCGGTGAGAGGCGAAACCAGTAAAGGAAGTACCAATCCTGCCACATTTATTGTGCCTCCAAAACCTTCAGCAGCCTGACCTTTCATTGCTTTATTGGTTTCAGCCCGATGTTGATTAATTACTCGATTACCTTTATTACTTGTTTTTTCTCTTTGAAGAATTTTTCCACTACCTTTTCTTTTCATGGCTTCTGCTGCCTGAGCTCCGGATCGGGTTTTCTTCATTTCTGCAACTATTTCTGCTATTCTAGCTTCCCGTTCTGCACGGGTACCCTTCAGATTCATAATCTCTTTGATATACTTTTCATTCTGATTCTGTCGATATTTATCATAAGAAAGATTGAGTAACTCTCCAGCAGCATTAGTTTGTGATGTTCCGATATATGGATCATCAGGAGTGTCTACCGTAAAGGAACCTTCCATACTTTTGCGTGATGCCAGCATCTGATCATAAGTAGTATTACCATCACCACTGTATATTCCCTGCATTCCCTGCGCCTCCCAAGTAGAAATGGGTTGAAAAATAAGATAGGCACCTATAATTCCTACCGCAGCTTCTTTTCCACCTGCAAAAAGACCTGGTCCCAATGCACCTAATCCACCACCGGCAGCAACAGCCGCAGTTCCAGCTGAAAGCCCCACACCGTATCCGAAAAGGCCACTGATTACAGCTGTTAAGCTGACTTCTCCCCCAATTTCTGAAAGCCACATTTTTTGCTGCAGCCTTTGCTTCTGCTTCATCAAGAAATGGAGTAAGAATTCCCGGGCCGGCAGAACATTTAAGAAATGATTTTTGAGTAAGGGCTTTATGTCCTTCAAATTTCACACTTGAATGAGGGTTTATCCATTCTACAAGGTTAGGGTTACATTTTGTACTGTTTGATGCTATAAGCACTGTTGCAGCAACAGCTACTGCTCCTAAAACAATAGCTCCTACCCCAAAAGTACAAATTGAAAATGCTACAGCTAATCCCAGCGCTAAACCAGCTACCAAAAATGACCATGCTGCAGCCTGCCCCCAATTGCTCTTGCATTCAAAATCATCTTTTAAAACTTTATCTACTTCTGTAAGCAGGGGTTGTTTCTCTGATTTATAGACTACAGAACGATTCCACATTTTAGGATCTACAAGTAATGCTCCTGGAGAGGGATTCATCTGATAGCTACAAACTACATGTGTTTCCTGAGGAAGATACCTACTCATAATTTATAAATTTTCTTTATTTGATTTTTATTTGTTCCAACAGCAATTTCCGGGGAAAAACCATCGAGTTTCCAATAATTACTAATAGAATTTACAAACTTCGGTGTCACAAAATTTAATGAATATGTGTTTTTATCGGTTGTATAAAACAATATCCGTAAAACCTTTTGATCCGCCACATTCTCTACTACGTGAACTTCATGAATTTGTTTTTTAAGTAAAATAAATTGTTGAGAACCTTTAAAAGTCAAAGCATCTCTTGTTAGTTCAATGACTTTAATTCCTGAGGTAAAATAAAAGTAGATATATACCAGAGAACAATATAAAAACAGAAAAGGAAGTGTTACCAAAATTTCCAAAAATGCATTTTTTGTCCTTGTTATTATTCCTATATCGTTTTTATAAGGTGCTATTATATTTCTAAATAATAGCATAAAAGCAAAGCCAATTATAACGAAAATAATGAATTTAACTTTAGGATTTTTAATCAAAAAAGAGCTTACCGGAACCTGCTCGCCTGTATTGCCTATCTTACTTTCATTATCTCCATTCAGATCCATTAAAAAATCATTGTATTCCTGTGTACTGCTCTGAAATGGATGTCTTGAAACAGTAATTTTATTACCCTCAAATGGAAACCGGATTTTATGATCTTCTATTCTTATTTCATTTTTAGGAAGTGTATAGCTTTTCTTTTTGTAATCTATACTTATAGATTGATCAATAAACCTGATACTTCCTTTTGGCGAAAAAATATACTCTAAAATCTTATAGATAATAATACCATGAAACAGGTAAAATAGAAAAAGTACAAAATATAGAAAAGTACTGTTAATATTAAGATTAGGCGAGTGCATTACGTCAGCAAGGTATTCCCAACCCGGTACAAAATAAGAATACAACAGCACAATAAGGAGGGTTAAAATTACAACCCCTACCTTTTTACTATTGTTTAATGTCTTTATAAAAATCATATCTTTCTAGAATTAATGAATGCTTTTATATTTTTCTCAGATTAAATATACATTCAGATTTTATATTATTCTCTATATTTTCGATGATTGACAGCTCTGCTTTCTCTAATGTTTTTGTTTTCAGATTATAAGTAAACAGATTTCTCATATCAAGTTTATACTCCGAAAATTTATATTTTATAAGGGGCTGATGATATTTTTCATAGCCTTTGGTTACTTTGTCCAACAGTTCTTCAGATTCAATCGTCTCCCATACTTTTCTGATGGTAATCAGATCTTCATCTTTCTTAAGTACATCATATCTCACTTTCATAGGGACAGTCACATCCGGAAAAAGCTGTGATTGATAGATATAGTCTTCTGATTCCATATTTTCATCTGCATTATACAGATACTTATCTAGCAGGGTAAGATAAAAAAGATCTCTGTTATAATCTTTTTCGTCATTATACTGACTGGAAAACTGTAAATCACCTTCCTGAATAAGCTTCACATACTCCTGAGGCTTTGTTTGTTTTACCACTTTGATAAATTCAATTTCGTTAAGTTTATTTTTTTTAAACTGCTCCCAATTTTTCTTTATCTTATTTTTATCAGCAATTTTACTGAATCTTCCAAGCGTATTGATTTCTACCAAGCAGTCATTTCTGATATAATCTACTTCGGATACAAAGTCGAAAACACGGGATAGTGCCGGTGGATTAAACTCATAAAAAAAATCACAAAGCTTAACCTTCACCAGGTGATTTGTTAAATTAAAATCTACTTCATATTCTTTTTTAAGCTGAGAATAACTTTTTACTTCGTCTTCTATTCTTGTTATATTCAGTTGTTCAGCTCTATATCTGTCTTTTTTTTCGAAAGATGTATAATCAATGTTTTTTTTCTCTTCTTTATCTTTTTGCAGTGGTATTATCACTGTATCAATATGAATGGGCAGATAATTTCCAAAAAACTGCTGAGTCACTGGTGAGTATGAATTATGAAAAGCCAACAGCTCCTTCCCTGTCATTTGATATTTTTCCGCTATTGACTCTAATGAATCTCCCCGTTTTACCTGATACTTGCTATATTCCATACAATGGATTTCTATTATTAATAATTAAAAAAATTCCAGTTTCCGTTCTGACTGGAAATCTATTGATGAGGATTAATTAATATCTACTTGAGCTCCTTTAATGGTCACATTACCATCTATAACTATTCCTGGATTTCCTGCTTTTTTTCCAACATTGGTAAGACTAAGTCCTTCTATATTCACAGTATCGGCCTTCACAGTAATAGCAGTTTTTGATATTTCAATACTACTATTTCCCACTTTAATCGTTATTTTTTCAGCTCCGGTTAAATCAATAACTCCGACATTATCCATTTTAAATACACTTTTCCCTTTTCCTACTTCAACTTTATGCGTATTTCCAACATCAGCAATATGATCACAGCCAACTTCTAATTTCTTATTATTCCCAATTTTATCTGTTTTATCATTACCAACAGTTTTAGTACTGTCATTATTAGCATTGTGTACCACATTCCCAGCTCCATCAAAGAACATATTGGCACCACCTTGATCTTTTAGATTCATGGATCCAGCACCATTATCATATTTCAGCTCGGCTCCGCTTCTTCCACTAAAGCTCATCACATTATTCCCAGCACCTCCTCCGGCACCAATTCCCCCATGAAACATTCCTCCCATGACAAAAGGGCGGTCTGGATGCTGGTGTACAAAGTTGATGATAACCTGGTCTCCTACTTCAGGAATAGACATGAAACCACGGTTTTTGCTTACTTTATCGCTGCTGCCGGCATCTGGAGACATCACACGGATAAATTCTGTAATATCCGGTCCGTTCTGCCAGTCGAACTGTACCTGAACTCTTCCCTGATTTTGAGGATCTGTATTGGATACCACTTTGGCAAACTGAGCTTCCGCTCTTGGTATTTCGAATTCCGGACGTGGAATATAGCCGGTATCTGCAGCAATAGCTTCAAATTTACCATCATAATATCCTCTGGCATCTACTTCATGGGTAACTTCAACAATCATCAGTTTAGTGAAATAAGAAGTTTCATTGCTTTCGGATTTACGCATTTCAATATCTGCAGTACATCCCGGGTATAAGAAAGGAACGGTAGTAGTCCCGGAAGTGATAAAAACTTCTGAAGCCTTACTTCCGGCAGTTCCTTTTTGGGAAGCATCAATATCCATAAAGGATATGGCCTTTATCGGAGCCACTCTTAAAGATGGAGTGGTAAACGTTTTTTCTGAAATTTCGTAAGCACGTCTTGCAATATCCGAAGTATGATTGATCTTTGAACTTCCCCCGTCATTTTTTCGTTTTTACTGCTGTTGTACCCATAAAAACTAGGACTTACGTGCTGGGCTTTCATTTTGATCGCGATATCACTCACACTGCTGCCATAAGTAAGTTTCAAAGGTTTTTCCTGAGGCGGAAGTTTTCCAAAATGTAATACTTCACCGTCATAGTAAAACTGTTCTCCGTAAGCTTCAGCCATTCTTGCCAGATAATTATAGTGGGTTTCTTCGTATTGTGAGCTATAGGAAACGTTTCCATGCTGAGCATCTACTCTGAAATCAAATTTATTCTGCCCCAATCCTTCACTGATGACATGATATGCAATACTGTTCAAACTGATCGGCTGACTTCCTCCAAAGCTTTGAATATGAGGAGCTGCATCCAAAAGTACAGTCGGGCTATATCCTTTAAGAACAATATTCCCAAGACTGCCTTTTTCCTGACTGAATCCAACTTCAGTGACTACGCCTACAAAATTACGTTCAGCACCTTGTATGATGTCTTTATATTTGAAAACAACAGTAATTCTTTTTCCAAGAAAGTTCTGTGCTTCCTGAAGATTGTGATTTTCTGCACTCCCCAATGTATCATGAGCCAGTGTAAGGCTAAATTCATGATGTTTGGTAGCACTTTGTACCAATTTAAAATGCTTGAAATGCTTGATGATTTGCCCTTCAATGACCACATCCAGTTTTACCACACGGTTGATTCCGGCAATAATACTTTGAGGAATGGCTTCGGCATTATGTATTTTTGAGGTAGGTTGTTTGGCCCACACTTTATTTTCAACGATAGAGGGGTTATTCGGAACAAAAGTTTGGTTCATAAACATATTGGCTCCCTGTACATCGCTCATGACCTGTTGTCCAGCTTTTACAGCTTTCTTCACTTTACTGCCCGCTTTATTTAGCTTCTCTTCTGCTTTTCCGGCAACATTTTCCGTTGCATTTTTCAACTGCTCTTTACTGCCTTTGATATCAGCCTTTGGGCTATCTACTTTAATTGTTTTGTCAGCCTGAAACATAGTGCTTGTGTTTAAATTAAAAATTAAATAAACTGCTGATTATACAGCAACAGAATCAAAAAATATAAGGCTAGATCTACAAAATCTGTTGATGAAAAAAATGAGTTCTTAAAATCTATGCTGTCCTTATATAAAAACAGGACAGCATACTCTTCCGAGCGCACTGTCCTGTACCAATTTTATTTTTACTAAGATGATGAATAGGCTTATTTACCTGCCGAAGGCCACAGTCCAGCGTATTGAGAAGTACCGTAGTCGATAGTTTCAGCACTGATTACGAAGCTGATTAGCATACTATTGCTATCGATTGCATCAAAGTCTACTTCGTGCTGGATAACGTATCCGTTCTCCCATTTCAAAGTGATCAATGTTCCTTCTTCGTGAGATTTGTTGAAAACAATTTCTCCTACTGTTGGCTTATATTTTCCGTTCAATAAGCTTTCAAGGATATCTGATTTTTCAGTAGCTTCTACTGTAACTTTGATAAGAGCGTTAGAAGGATCTGATGCTACACGTCCTGATACGTCTGTAGATCTTGATACGCTGTAGTTCAGCTTTAATAGTTTTTGACCTTCTCCGTTGTTGAATTTTAAGATTCCTCTCGAATTTCTTTCTGCCATGATTTGTAAATTTTAATCGTTAATAATATTTTGTGATTCAGTGATTGTATAGCAAATATAGAAGGTCTTTTTCCGGGAAAAAAACTTTTAACTATAAATCTGAAAAATTGTAGTAGTTCTACGACTTTTTGTAGTAATTCTACGACATTGGATTTAATAACTCCACTTAAACGCACTATACAAAAGCATTTTCAAAAAACCATAAAACACTGACTAAAAGGGATATTTTCCACCTAAATGAGAAATATTAATACTTTTTAAGTAAAAATTAACACACTTTAACTTTTACTTAAAAGCATAAAATATGGCAATAAAACACACCAATCTTTGCTTAAAAACTTATGTTCATTTGTAATTAATTTTATTCTTTACTATGGAAATAAAGAACTTTATTGAATTTCGTATCATTATTAAGAATAAAAAAGACATGAAAATTCAAAAAAATAACCAAACCTTCAAGTGGTTTGGTTACATATTAATAAAGTTACTTTGTTTAAGGTTGTATCCCTGCTCCGGCTCCAGCACTTTCTTTGATTGATCTGGTGAGAATCTTGTTCTTTCTGAGAAGAAAATCCGGCATCAGATCAGTAGGAAGATAAAAAGTACTTTCTCCTTTTTTATGCAGTTCTTCTGTAATTCCAGGATTCCAGGCAAGAATTTTATCAACATCCACATCCAGTTCATCAGCAATTACATTCAGACTAAATCCGGCATTGATCTCTGTTTCTGATAATGCTTCATTGGGTATTTTTCTATTTCCATCTTCAAAAAACACTTTGTTAATCCTTGCAGAATTGTAATTATTTAACACACTCTGCAATTCTCCTGTTGCATAGCAAGCATTCAGATATTTTTTCACATGATTAATGGTTTCTGCAGGAAGATATTTGTAGAATTCATGGTATTGGCTGGAACCTGCAGCCTGCATAGCTTTGGCAACATTTCCTTCACCACAGTTGTAAGCAGCGACCACTGTGACCCAGTTATTATATTTTTTGTACAGATTCGCCAGTGAAATAACTGCTGTTTTTGTGCTTTTGTACACATCTGTACGCTGATGTTCTGCAAGGCCATACTGATTGGCATGCGCCGTCATCAGCTGCCATACTCCTACTGCTCCGGCTCCGGAGGTAATATTTTTGTCAAAATGGGATTCAATAAGGGCTAAGTTTCTTAAATGCTTGGGAAGCCCTTTCTGCAGAAGCAGCTGTTCAATAAATTCAACAAGATCTTTATTGGAGTTAATAATTCCCTGGTATTTTCTCACACTGCTTTCTGAGGTATCTGATGCAGCAAGAAACTGTCCGTTTACTATAGCAACAGTTCCCAAAAGCATTATCCCTGTAAAGATATTTCTGACAATTGTTTTCATCTTACTGTTATTTATAAAGCAAAAGGCCAATTGATATCATTCTACCTTTTTACTATTTACTTTCTTACTAATCTACTTTCCAGCTTAGTTTTTCTTCTTCCTTATTCCAGTCTACATGAATGGTCTGCCCGGATTTCACTTCTTCTCTTACGATCATTTTAGAAATAGGCCTTGCCAGCTGTGCACGGATCACTCCGGAAATCTGTCTGGCTCCATATTTACTGCTGAACCCGCCAAGAGCAAGATTCCTGACTGCATCATCACTGATTTTTAAAGTAATTCCAAGTCTCGTTAATGAAGTATGAAGTGATTTTAACTGAATATTGAAGATTCTTTCAGCAATAGATTCCGTGATTGGGGCAAAAGGAATAATCTCTGTAATTCTGGCTAAAAATTCCGGTCTGAACCTTCCTGAATTAGACATAATCTGCATCAGTGAAGATGATTCAGGGATTTTCCCTTCTTCAAACTGCTTTACAATTTCTTCGCTTCCAATATTAGAAGTGAATAAGATCAGAGCATTGCTGAAATCTCCTTCTTTACCAAGCTTATCGTGTACTTTTCCTTCGTCCATGATCTGAAGGAATACATCAAATACGGAATGGTGGGCTTTTTCAATTTCGTCAAACAAAACCACAGTATACGGCTGTTGTCTAATCTTATTAACCAGCATCCCTCCTTCTTCATATCCTACATATCCCGGAGGCGCTCCATAAAGTAATGCCGCTGAATGTTCTTCTTTAAATTCCGACATATCGAAACGAACCATTGCTTTCTCATCGTTGAACAATAGCTCTGCCATTGATTTGGCAAGCTCTGTCTTTCCGGTTCCGGTAGGTCCTAGAAGGAAGAAGGATCCAATGGGCTGTCCTGGTTTGTTTAGCCCACTTCGATTTTCAACAATAGCATCAGAAAGGATCTTTAATGCATGATCCTGACCTACAACTCTATTTAATAGAAGGGATTCCATATTCAGGAGCTTTTCTTTTTCCTGTGCCTGGATTTTTCCGATTGGAATATTGGTTTTAGCAGCCATTACAGCAGCCAGTTCCAAACGGTCTACTTTTTTCTCTTTTTTTCGCAGCATGCTGTAAAAGCTCTGCATAGGTATCTTCAATGATTTTCTGAATCTGATCTACCGGCATTGAGTTGTCCAGAGCAGGCTGTTCACTCAATGATCCCCATAAAATAGGGCTTATTTTGTCTCTCAATAAATTATAAGTCCAGATCAGTTCGTCTGCCTTATCTTTATTATCAAGGTATTCTTCTTTTAAGATAGCATCATAACTTTCTTTCCAACTGTCAAGTTCTTTTTCAGAAAGCTCATCCAACATTTTGATGGCTGCCATGGTTCTGTCTAGTAAATCAATGGCTGCATCTGGTAATTTTTTACCTTTAGCATATCTTTTTGCCAGACGTACACATTCCGGAAGGGCTGTTTTTTCCACTTCAATTCCGTGATGTTTTTTATAGCCTTCCAGAAGAACGTCAATCATTTTCACACAAGTTTTTTCATCCGGTTCATTGACCGTTAATACTTCGAAACGACGGTTGAAAGCCTGTTCCGGCTCAATGATTTTTCTGTATTCTTCCTGAGTGGTAGCACCGATTACCGTAATTTCCCCTCTTGCCAATTCAGGCTTCAAAAGGTTAGCAACATTTCCGATGCTTCCTTTCGGGTCTAAAAGGGTATGGATCTCATCAATGAAAAGAATCGCTTTTTCAATTTTTTTGCATTCATTGATTACTTTTTTCAGACGGTCTTCTATCTCACCTTTGTAAGATGTTCCGGCTAATAAAGCTCCAGTGTCCAACTCTAAAAGGGTTCCGTTCTTCAGCATTTCCGGAACATTTCCTTTTGTAATTTCTATAGCAAACCCTTCTACCAATGCTGTTTTACCTACTCCCGGTTCTCCAATGATGATTACATTCGGTTTGCTTCTTCGGCAAAGGATTTCTACCAGCATTCTCAGTTCTTTGTCTCTACCGATAATATTTTCAAGGTCTCCTTTTCTAGCCTGTGCTGTTCTGTCTACACAGTAGCTTTTAATGGATGGAAGAGATGCGTCTGCAAAATCTGATCCATTGGAAAATAATGAAGCAAAATCCCCATTTTCAGAAACGGTAAATGGAGTATCTTTTCTATATAGGTTAAAGATTTCATGCTCTCTAAGCGGTAATGACTTCAATTGCTGAAGAGAAAACACAACCTGAGGCTTTACAATGGCAGTAAGGATACAAATTGGGGTAATTTCATCCAACCCTAGCTTTAAACGGATATCGTCTGCTTCTTCTATAAGTGTATCTACGGCTTCATCCTGGCCTACTTCATCCGGAAGATGACTGGTTTTAGGATATTCTTCAATACGCACATCTGCCCATTCGTAGAAATAACCGGGATCTTTATCTATGCTTTTTAAAAATTCATTAAGACCAATATCTTTATGCATCAGCGCCTGCAAAATATGCGGGCCTCCGTAAGTGCCATTATAATTTTCCCTCGCTATCGACTGAGCAATATGAAATAGCTGCTTTACTGTTTCGTTGGTTACTAGTACTCCCATTTATAATTTTTCTTATATTAATATTTGCGTTCTGTTTACCTATTGTTTTCAGATGATTTGATGTTCTTTTCTTTCTTTGAACCCTGTACTTTTATTACTGGTGATTCATAAACCAAAGAGGGTTCTTTTATTTTGCTAAAATTAAATATTTTATTCTAAATGTGATAAAGATAGTTAATTCTTCAATTAGAGAAGTAATAAGCGTATGTTTTTATCCTTTCCTCGCTTTTAAACTACTTATAAAATCCCGTATTTCTTCTCCCACAGCCTAATATCTCTTATATATTCAGAAAATAAAGAAGGATCAGGCTTAACCACTGAAGACCTATATAGATATAAAAAATCATAGCTGAAGGTTCTGCCAGTTCGTGTAATTTTTCTATCAGCGTATTTTTCATGATTTCATAAAAATCTACATTTTCATCGCCTAAATTCAGTTCATCAAATTTCACTTTATTCAGGGCATATCCCAAAACACGTTTAAGGATTTTATTTTCAGAGCTGTTTTTGAATTCATTCAACAGCCTTACTTTTGCCAATGCATAATCTGTACTGTTGCGGACGACTACCGGCTCGGTATTTTTAATTTTATTAATAATTTTATCGATAAAAGGAACCAGAATTGTTTTGGAATGGTCTTGTACAAGCCTGCTGATAATTCTTGACATGCCGTATTTTGTAGAGAAAATACCAATACAAAATGGGGCTGCAACCATTAACAAGTAAAAAAGACTTGCTGATAAAGGTTTTGCCATAACAGTTGCAATCAAAAAGGCAAAAGCTCCACTATGACCTAATGATGAGCCTAAACTTTCAGCCATGATATAAATACCCAAAGAGAAAGTGATAACGGTTGAAAGAATTCCTATGGCATAAATTTTAAATACGCTGAAGATAAATACTGCGGATAGTTTAGAAAAATATTTTATGTGATCGGTGATTTTGTTCATTAGTGTTTAATTTAGAACATGGTTTTATTAATAAAGGTTTTTGGTTTCTCTTATGAGCAGTACAATATAATCAATATTTTAATTGTAAAAGAATCCGTAATAATCCCATATTTTTAATAGAAAATTTCCTGAACCTCTATTTCTTTTGTACCAGGATTATAGGTTTCTTTTTTAACGAGCCGCCCTTTACTATCGCATCTATAAGTTATTGAATCTGAATCAACGAGTTGTTTGGTTGGCTTCTTTTGTTCATTGGAGTTACTATAAATACTATATTGATGAAGTGAGATATTGATTTCCGAAGGCTGATAAGTATATTTTGTTTCCATAATCCGTAAAGGAATTGCTGACTGATCTTTCAATTTTTTCCATGCGTGCTTCTTCTGTTCTTCCATGGAAATTGTCTCCCATTTTCCGTTGACTAAAACAGTTGAATTTATAATATCATACTCATAACTTACCGCATTAATCACCTCATCTTTAAGATAGGTATATGTTTTTTTAACAAAATGATTCATGATTTTTCCCGGGTGGTCATTATCTATAGTTCCTGAATATTCAAGGATACTCACCAATTTATTTTCATTGTTATAAGTAAAATCAATGATATCATTCCGGTTTTGGGTATATTTTTTTATCAGTTGCCCCTGTTTGTTATACTCGTAGAAAAATGTCTTTGTTTGATCTTTGATTATATTTCCATTGGGAGCTATCTCTTTCTCCCAGGCATTTTCTTTCTGTATATAGCCATTTTTATCATACACCCAAGTTATCTCTGATTTAAAATTTTCATCGTCCTGCTTTCTGAAAATCAATCTTGATTTTTCATCATATCTATTTTCCAACAAAACTTTATTTAGCAACATTCTTTCTTTAGCTAGTTTCAAAAGCTGCCCATATTTGTTATACTGATACAGATATTTGCTTTTACCTTCCGGAACATCTATTTCCATGGTTTTGATGAGCCCCAGTTTATTCAATTCTATATGGGTAAAAAATTCTCCACCGCCTGTTCCCGCTGCTCCGAGTGCAAATTTGTGAAAATCTGCATATTTTTTGGGTACAATATATTTGAAATCATTGATTTTTAATAATCCTGCAAGATTCATTGCTTCCGGGTCCTTTAGGGTAAGGATATGTTTATCCAGGTCGGCTGTTAAATATAGGCTATGATCTGAAGTTGGGGAATAAAATAGAATGGTATTTCCTTTTTTAGAATAAGCTGTTCTCTGATCCGGATAAAGTTCTGTCTCATTAAATATTTCTACCTCTCTATTGTTCTCTTCCCTCTTCGGATCACCTGAATAGCAACCGATAACCAGGCTAAAACATATGAAAATAAATCCTATTAACAGAATAGTTTTTGATTTGGAAATAGTCATTTAGTTTTTTATTAAGCTTTTGAAGGGAAGGTACTGTTCCCGGTCGCTTCATCATATCCTTGATTCTTTTTCATCTTTTGTCGTTACCAGCTCTGCGTTGTATTGTTTAACATCAACTACATAACCCGGATGAAAGAATTGCACTCCAGTGGCTTTCCAAAATAAATACAAATTACAGATTAGATCGGAAGTTTTAAAATTTTTCCAAATCAGAAAAACTTAAATCCTGTATTTTGGGCAAAGCATTGATTTTGATCTCTTTTTTCCTTTTGTTTAAGAGTTTCTCAGAACCTGTCACCTGTTCATACTCAATTTTTGTTTTGGCTATTAAGTCAATTCTCGTTTCAAAAGTGGTATCTTTTCCATCCCATATTACCCGTGATATTTTTACCAATTCAAAATTATTTTTATTCAGTCTGAATTCATAGCTGCTTTTCCGGTTATTAATATCAGTAAGCATTTTTAATATACCATCCTCAATAAAAAAATCTGGAATTACATTACCATTATGTTTCCCATTTTTATAAGCCGGATATTCGTTTTCAATAAGTTTTGTAGAAGAAACGATCAGTTGAAGCTTTTTATTAGGCTGGGAGAGGAATATCTGTACTCTTACGGGTCTGGTATCATCTGTCACATCCATTTCTACCATAATCCTATCATTGCGTTTATCATTATTCAGATCCCCCACTTCTTCTTGTATCAGAGATGTATAATTGTTTTTATCAGCAGCTTTTTGTGAATATAAATTCACATTGGCCAAGAGAAGGAATATAACAATGGATGATGATATTTTTTTCATAATTATTTTTTATTGATTAATAAACTTTGCGGTTAAAATGCTCCTAATAATGATTGTAAAAAAGATTCAGAACCCTTTATATCATAAAAGAATAAATTTAGAGAAATCCAATATACCTGAAATATTAAAAAAATAATTAAAATGATCATCAAAAATAAAAGCAAGAGTTTACTTTTTATTTTTATTATAAAATAATACATTAATGAAATAGTTAAAAAAGGAATTATTGCCCCAATGCATCCAATTTGAGTAACTATTTTTATAATATTTTTTAGATCATATTTTTCTAAATAATTTAAAGATAAAATGTACCAACATGTAATTCCTATTGTTAATAGAATAAATATCAATAAACTAATTAATATGAACTTTCGAATGTTGTCCATTTCTATTTCTTTTCGTATCCAGGATTTTTTCCTGAACTAAATGAATTTTTTAACCATTCTTCAGCCCTTCCCTATAATTGGGTATGACTTAAACTATGAGATTCTATAACAAAGTATGATAGGTCATTTCAACATATAGTTACATCTTTTTTAATCTTGTTCTGTAGTAAACCCCACATAATATTTTCGCAATTTCCGCTTAATATTTTAAGTTGTTTATCTAAAAAACTTCTACTATTTAGCCAAAGGATTATCTATTAAAGCACTTGTTATGATATAAAAAGAAAAAATCAGACACATTATATAAAGTAATCCTAAAAAAGCAATAGCCCGAATCAAATATAAAGCCCATATTTTTTTAATTATTTTTATGAGAATAGTATCTATAAGAACAAATAAAATAGTTGTGGGAATACTTATAATCAAGCCAAATTGCTTTATTATTTTTTCAATGAGTTCTGTATTAACAGATTCAATAATACTGCTGTAACTAAATATAAAATAAATAATAATCAGTAAATTAGCCAGTAAAAAGACAAATAGCGCTTTACTAATAATTTGTGTTATATTTTTCATATATGTTAGAATACTTCCAATAATGATTGTAAAAAAGATTTAGAATCATCTATATGATAGAATACCATATTTACGGTAAGCCAGTAGACTGAAAATAGTAAAAAAATGAACAATATAAAGATCAGGAAAGTGAGTAATAGCCTATTTAATATAATTTTCGATAGATAATATATGAGAGAAAATATTACTGCAGGAATAATTGCTCCAATGAGACCAACATTTATAACAACTTTACCAATACTTTTTACATTTATCAATTCTTCATATCTATGTAATAAAATATACCAGCCAGACAAAATAATTGTACATAAAACAAATATCAATAAACTTATAATAATATTTTTCTTACTATTTCCCATATATTTATTTCTTGTTATATTTCGCTTTCTTTTCAGAACTGAAAGAATTCTTTAACCCCTCTTCAACTTTCCCCCACAATTGGGTATGACTTAAACTATGAGATGCCATAGCTAAATATGCTAGCGAACCCGGTCGTTTTATAATATCATCCTTAAATGTTATTTCATCTTGTTCAGTAACTAATCCCGCATAATATCTTGTGACAAAGGTATCATATCGTCTAAGATTTCCTCTTAAAATTTTAAGTTGTGCGTCTAAATTTCCTGTTACGATATATTCAGCATCATCAATATAGCCAATAATTTTTTTCAATTCAAGGGGTTTAATAAACTGACTGAATAACCTCATCAACAAATCTTCCAGCTCCCGGGCATGTACTGCACCTTGTGCTCCTTTTAAAAAACCACCAAATTCTTTTCTCTTATTTCTGGAATTATAGGGATCACTTTCAAAAATAGGTACATCTATAATGGACAGTCCTTTGGTTTGCTTTTTGGGTGTCCAGGATGTTTCGTCAATACTATCAGTGATTCCTTTATTTTCTCCAAATACACCTGCTAATAAACTTAGTAAATAACTATCCTTTGGACTGCTTTTAATGTCAAACAAAATATTTAAAACCCTCAACCCTTGTGTCAGATTTAAATTTTGTGCCCATGTTACTTTATCATACCCTTTTGCTATGCCAGCATTATAATTATTATAGACATCATAGGTCCATCGTAAGAGATTATTTAAAAGGCTAATAAACGAATCTTTTTCTTTTTGCAGATTAGAATTTTCAATTTTTAGAGAATCAATATATAGGATAAACTCTTTCGTCATCATATTTACTCCCAAAAAAGCTTTTGCCATTTCTTTCCATGCCGGAACTGCTCTTTTCTTATGGCTGCTGGGAAGACCTATGCCCTTAAGATAAGTTAAAATAGTATTGTTATTTACACCTTTCAATGTCTCTATACCCGTTTTAAATTTCTCCATTTGAAAAGACTTTAATAGGCCTTCTAAATTGGTCAAACTGAAGTCTGCAATCAATTGTTGGGTCAGATCATACTCATTATGAACGTTAATGATCTTACATTCTTTATGTAATTTTCCATGATTCAACTGATGTTTCTTCTGGAAAAAAGGAGTTGATAAATACGTGATACTTTTAACTTTCCATTCTTTAGGAAATTCTGTAATCTTACGAGGTTTCAAAATACTGGATTTTGCAATCATATCCTTACTGGAGATAAGCTCTGTAAACTGATTAATGACGTTACCACCATGTGAATGACCAATGAGATGCAAATGTACCTCCTGATTTTTCCAGCCGGGATATACCCTTAGCAGCAGATCAAATAATCTCTCGGAAGCTTTGATTCTTTCCTTGGTATCATTATCACCAGACCAGCTGAAAAAGTCTCCTTCGATATGCAAATCAGTAAATTGAGGTTTAAGTTCCTTGATTTTATTCCATAAATTATTTAAACTTTCCTTTGTTTCTTGCTTGGTCTTTTCATCAATATATTTCCAATAGCTTGTATTCGCCTTATGTTTCGTTCCTTCAGTATTTCCCGGATCTGTAGTTCCAGCGACAAACATAAGAATATCAATAATTCTCCCTTTTCTTTTAGGAGAATCTTCGGGGTCTCCATATTTTACCCCTTTTTCTACCCCTGTCTCAGTTACGGATTCTCCGGCAGAAGTAATGATATTTTCTCTGGAATACATACTGTGTCCCTCCTGAGATATTTTGGTATAAGTTCCTTTTACAATTCTCGTCCTACTCATAGCTTACTGGTATTAATATTTCCGTAATGATCTCAACTATTATTTTTCACTGATGATTTTACCGGTATTGGCATCCATTTGATAAACAACAGGTTTCCAGGCAGCAGGTTCACCGGGAGATGTTTTCATAATCTCCAATAGTTCTTTTTCTGTAAGTCTTTTTCCCTGAGTGATTGAAATATTCCAGACAGGAACATCCTGATCGTATACAATATCATATTTATTGGTTCCGTCATCATTTAATCTCCCTGCTCCTGTTTTAAGGGTGATGTATCCTTTTTATCGAGAAAGTTCAGTACATCCTGGTATTTGATCTTTCCATAGTTCTGATCTTCATCTACCGTTTTTTCAAGATTTCCGTCTTTATCATAGTATTCGGATTTTTCTACTTTTACGGTTTCACTGATATGGGTTTCTTTTTTCTTCAGATTCCCATTGGGATAAAATTCTTTGTAAACATACAGGAATGATGGTTTAGGAAGTAATTCTTCCAAAGTTCCCGCTTCATCCTTTTCCGGAGCAGACATAGACAAAACGGTGTATCCGTTTTTGAGCTCCAATGTTCCGTTGCTTTCCTGATATTTTTTAAACAAAGCAAAATCAAATTTTTCAACCATAGTACTCGTTTTGTGATTCTTTTGAGTTTCTTCTTTTTTAGACTGGCAGGAGCATATTACAAAAGATAATATGGAAAAATAAATTAATATTTTTTTCATTACAGCATAATTTTAGAGTTCAACACTTTCCATTGCCACTTAAAAACAGTAATTCTCGGGATTTGTATATGATGACAATAGTCCATAAGATTATTTGTTTTATAGGCTTCATAGGTATACTTTGCCGGAGCATTTCCATCAAAAGTATGGGGAAGTCCCAGCGCATGCATTAATTCATGGGCAACTGTTTCTTTTGAATGGGTATAAAACTGAACTGTAAAAGTGGTATTGAAAAATGAAAAGCCATTGGTATAGGAAGCAATTTTACCATTCTTCCACCCCGGATATATATCTTCTATAAAAAAGACTTTGAAATGCGAATCGTATTGGCTGCCGTATTTATCCCGGAATTTTTCTTCCAGGTAGTCTCTCAATCCACTAGAGCTGTCTATATAATACTTCCCGTCAATCTTTTTACAAAACTTGAACCTGAAGGCATTATAGATTAGGTTTCCCGTACAATCAATAGAAAAGGAATTCTGAATGGTTGGAGATACCAACGCCTGATTCAGGCATTGTGTAAAATACTGCTGACTGCCAGGTTTGGGTTTTCCTACTTTAATAACATCATTAATATCTGTTTTTACGGAAATAAAAAGCGCAGAAATCTTTTTAACATGCGCCACAGAATTGGGATGAATAAACAAAGCACCACAAATCTCACCATCTGCTTTTACATACAGCAACTGTTCTTTGGAGAACTGTTCTTTGCAGGTTATTTTCAGATAATTGGATTTATCATATTTTCCTGCCTTAATCACTCCTATTTCTTTAAGATTAAGAGATAAGTATTTTTCTGCATCTTTATCTTTAAATTCAAAAGTCAGTTTTTGAGGTTTCTCTTTAATTTCAATT
Source organism: Chryseobacterium capnotolerans (assembly GCF_021278965.1). Taxonomy (NCBI): domain Bacteria; kingdom Pseudomonadati; phylum Bacteroidota; class Flavobacteriia; order Flavobacteriales; family Weeksellaceae; genus Chryseobacterium; species Chryseobacterium capnotolerans. Next base: position 3,686,185 of record NZ_CP065589.1, read on the forward strand.
TTAAGGGTTAACAGTGCTGACTTTCCTTTTAATAATGTCAAAACAGGTATTGGATACAAGTAAGGGGTTTTATTCACTTTTTTCCATGAAATAGAAAGGCTTTTATAGCTTTTCAGTTTCTTATCATACATATTAGGATCTTTGTGGAAGTTGGTATTCCAGCTATTCCCGTTTTTAAAAACCGTGACATTATCCGGCTCATAATATTTTCCCATAACGGCTCCGAACCAGTTGTCTCCCAGCTGTCCGGAATCCCCTTCTCTTAGCCAGTCAAAACCAAAGTCAGGATTATCTTTATACTTATCATGAGGCCTGAACTTCACCATGCATTTAGCCACCACTTTTCCGGCAGGTGGCATTGAGGGATTTCCAAAACTTAATCCATCCTTGACCCCGGTTTCAGTAATCGCAGACCCAGCGGTGGTGATAATATTCTCATTAGAATACATGCTGTGTCCTTCCTGAGAAATCTTGGTATAAGTTCCTTTTACGATTCTCGTCCTACTCATAATGTAATGATATTTGATTTTTCGTAATTACTGTTTTTTATTTTTATATTTTCTTATAAAAAGATACTACTAAAAAGCATATTTATTGAATAAATTTTTCTTGATACTCTTTCCTATACACTAAATTTCCATTATCCCATTTTTCTTCTTTTATAGTATTTCCATTCTTATCGTAGTATTTCCAAATTCCCTAATAACTACCTTTTAAAAAACCTCTTTCTTATAATTTATGGTTATATGTGATCGTAAATTTTATATTAATTTCATTATATTTTCAAGTAAAGAACTAATAACAAGGTTCTATTTTATTGAAAATGCAGTGCGGAAAACGAACATCTACATAGTCCTTTATTGAATAAGTTTTTGTTTGTTTTAGTTTACCTTCTATATCATAATATTTCCATTCTCCGATTTTGAAATTGTTTTTTATCTGGCCTTCAGACTTAATAATAGGAATTGTTCTAACTCCAGTATTTTCTTTATGTTGAGGGTAATAATAGTCTAAATAATAACCATTTTCTGCTGAAAGTTCTTCTTTTACGTCTGATATTCTTTCTATATTTCCATTTTTATCATAAAAATAACTCTTTCCTGATGGTATTGGATCTTCCTTAATCTGAATTTCATGACCAGTTGTAATTCCGTCATTAATAGATACAAATTGAATTGTTGTTTCATTTTCAAAAATCAATCTCATACTTTTAATAATCCCATTTTTACAGGTTAATTTTCCTGATTTAATTGAAAAATCTTTTTTAAACTGTTCTATCGAATTGTAACCCGATGATTGTATGGTAGAAAATTTATACTCTTTCATATTATCACAAGTGTTAATTCTATTATTTTGTTTTCTAAATTTCAGATTCCCATTATCCCAATTTTCTTTTTTTATGACGCTTCCATCCTTATCATAATATTTCCAAATCCCCTGATATTTTCCTTCTAAAAATTCGCCTTCTGCATAAAGGCGTTCAGTTACGCTTGCGTTATCACCACTTGCTATACTGTGAGTATATAATCTAATTTTACCATCAATTATGCTACATTCACCATCAACTTCCCAACAATACAAACTATCTTTATTTTGTTTTAACTTTCCTAAAGTTAAAACAAAAGTTGGTTTTTGTAATTCAGTTAGTTTTATGTCTTTTAATTTCAAACTATTAGGTTTTGGTGGCTTTTCAATTTTTTTTTGAGCACAACATGAGTTGAAAAAAAATATTGATATAAAAAAAAGAGAAAATATTGATTTCATAAAATTATTTATTTTCAGAGGTTGAACCATAATAAGACTTTACATCATTCTGCATTATATCCCATTGCCATTTTGTATAAATATTTGTTTTAGAAGAGTAATCCATAATGTTCAAAGTGGATTTTTCTTTAAATTTATACTTATTGCTTTTATAAACCTCTAAATTATTTTTTTGATTTATCAATGCTTTTTCGATTTTTTTATTTGTATCCTGATTATCCTTTATGTTGTCTTTTGCTTTTTTAATGTCTTCATTAGCTTTATTAATTTTCTCTTTTTGATCTTTTACAAAGCTTGCTACTTTAGGATTTTCTTTATAGTAATTAGGATGTGTTTTTTGGTACGCTTCATATTCTTTTATATTATTCTGATGTATTTTTATGTTATCATTAAGTATCTTTATGTTATTTTCACTGGTTTTTATATTATTTTTATTATCTGTAATTGCCTTTTCATTTGCCTTAATATTATTCTTAAGCTCATCTAAATTTCTCGTATAATCAGGATCTCGCCAAAAATAGTGTTCTAGTCCTAATGCATGAGCAATTTCATGAGCGTACGTAGATTTATCTTTCAAATTAGATGCAAAAACTATGGCTTCTCTAAAATTCACGGGTTTTGTTCTGCTTACCCCTCCTTCTTGATCAGCAGGATCTTTTTTAATATTAGAAATAAAAAGTAAAATACCTTTAAATTTCTTACCATCAGTTTCAAAAGCTGTTTTGTATTCCCTTAAAAATTTATCCAAAATATGTTCATATTCCGCATCTTTTTGTTCCTCCCCATCATCATTAACATATGATACTTTGCCTCCAGCAGGATCTTTTCTGTTAGTAAAATAATTCCCTGTTTTATTATAAAATGTGCCATTCCAGGCTGTTTCATCAAAAGCAATACGATATTTACTATCTATTTCTACCGTTGTCTTTATCAATGCCTGATTAAGAGAATTTTGATTTAAATACTCTTCTATTTTATCAGTCTTAAAATCTGAAATCAATTGGGAAATCTCAGTTTCTTTATTTGGAGAATCTTTTACTACACAAACCAATCTGACTGATAAATCATAAATTTTGGTATTGTCAACCGCTGTAATTTTACCAATTTCTTTTTTTTCCTTGTCTACCGCAACAATCCCAACGTCTTTGGAAGCTTTTATACATTTTATGGTAATTTCCTTTGGTTTTCCGTCTGGTGTATATTTTATATTCTCATTCTTTTTACCATCAATATCCACCTCATAACACTCATTTTTTCCAAAAGAAATTTCAGCTTTACTTATATCATCACCTGCTTTTATTGGCTTACAGATCATGTTAAGCTTTATTTCCTGGTTAAGCTTCATTAAGCTTAACCAAGGAATATAGTAAGGTACTTTTAAAGGAAATTTATTATAGTCTTTCTTAATCCCACTTTTTAAATCAGGACTAGAACTGGTAGAAACATATTCTTGTTTGGCCTCATCATAAACAAATTCCAAATTCGCTATATCGTCGGTCTGTATTTTCAATACGTTATCAGAGCTATCTGTAGTAAGCCAGTCAAAGCCAAACTCACCATTATAAGCAGGTAAAGGTTCAAATTCAATATACAATTCAACCCCTGTCTCAAATTCAATAAAAGGAGGTTTCTTCGGGTCACCATAACTTACCCCGTTTTCCAATCCTGCTTCTGTTATTGCTCCTCCTGCATTTGTTATAATATTGGCATTGGAATACATGCTATGGCCTTCCTGAGAAATCTTGGTATAAGTTCCTTTTACGATTCTCGTTCTGCTCATGGGTTAATGTGCTTTCGACTTCTCTCCGCTATTGTTCTGTACCTCTGCCTGGGCATGTTTATGAACAAACTTTCCGGATTGAATATTCATATCTTTTTCACTGACCTCATTTCTCTCTTTCTTGGTTTCGCTAAGCACATCCCCTTCAATAATCTCTGTCAGTTTTCCTGTAATAAATGTGCTTGCATTTCCAATTACTGAAGTAAACTTCATAGCTCCTACACTTTCAGTATTATTCAGTCCTATGCTGTCTGATTTGTTCATTCCTACCGTTGTTGTCATATTTTCACCTACATTGATGTTCATATTCTTACAATTCAGGGTCATGGTTTCCGGTGCAGTGATATTGATATTGCTTCCTGTCGTATCCAGATGGATCTCATTACCGCTTTTATCTGTGATGATGATACTTTCATCTTCTGTGAAAACAATTCTGTGCCCGCTTCTTGTCTGGATAGATTTTACCCGGTTATCTACTCCTCCGCCAAGACCAATTCCACCATGGAACATTCCTCCCATTACAAATGGACGGTCCGGATGACTGTGTACAAAATTCACCATTACCTGGTCTCCTACTTCTGGAATGGCTACATACCCACGGTTTTGGGTAATTTGATCGGTTCCTCCTGCATCAGGGGTCATTACTCTCACAAAATGAGTAGTATCGTTCATCTGCCAGTCGAATCTTACCTGTACTCTTCCCTGTCCTTCAGGATCTGCATTGGCAATTACCGTTGCAATCTGAGGCTGTGCAATAGGTACTGTAAATTCAGGCTTTGGTAAAAATCCTGTATCTGCTGCTATAGATTCAAAACTTCCTTTATAGTGACCAATGGTATCAATTTCATGAGTTACCTCTGTCACCATCACCTTGGTAAAATAAGAAGTTTCATTACTATCCGGTTTTCTCATGTGGATATCAACCACACATCCCGGATGAAGGAATGGCACTGTAGTAGAACCTGAAACGGAAAATACGCTTACCGCTTCACTTCCTGCAGTACTTCTCTGGGAGTTCTCCACGTCTAAGTGAGTGGATGCTTTAATAGGAGCTACCTGAAGCGCCGGAGTTTTATATATTTTATCGTTATGGCTGTAGGCTGTTTTCGCCAGATCTCCCAAATGGTTAATTGGAGTTTCACCGGAAGTCAGTTTTTCATTTTTACTGCTGTTGTAGCCGTAATATTGCGGTTTTGTATGAACAGCTTTTAGCTCTACCCTGATATCATCAGCATTGCTGCCATACGTCAGTTTTATAGGCTTGTTTTGAGGTGGAAGTTTTCCGAAATGAAGCACTTCTCCGTCATAGTAAAATTGTTCACCATAGGCTTCCGCCATTCTTGCGAGATAGTTATAATGGGTCTCGTTGTATTGGCTGCTGTAGATGATCTGAGAATAATCGTTGGTATCCACTCTGATATCAAAGCGGCCTTTATCAATTCCCTGTTTTATTACTTCTTCAGCAATGATTCCCATATTAACGGGCTGTGCGCCTCCAAAACTCTGGATATGCGGAGCACCATCCAATAGAATGGTTGGGCTGTATCCTGAAAGCACAATATTTCCAAGACTCATTTTTTCCTGGCTGAATCCTACCTTGGTAATCAATCCTACAAAATTTCTTTCGGGACTGTTATCAATGTCTTTATAGGAAATAATCGCGGTAAGGCGTTTTCCCAAAAATTTATTGGCTTCCTCAAGGGTATGGCTTTGCCTGTCACCCAATGCATCATGAGCAAGGGTAAGACTAAATTCGTGGTGGTTACTCGCTTTTTGCTTAAGCGTGAAATGTTTGTAATACTTAATAATTTTTCCCTCCACAACCAGCGAAAGCTTTACCAACCGGTTGATCCCTGCATGATGGTTTTCAGATATCCCATCAGCATTCTGTGATGGACGGAAAGAAGAACCCTTTGTCTTTGTTTCGGTTTTCATATGCTTTGTGTTTAGTTTTGTATTAAAGATAGCAATATTTTACGAAATAGTCATCATATCAATGAGATATGAATAATTAATCAATATTTTTTTTATGTCAGGCAAAAAAAGACCGTCTTCAAAGTGGACAGTCTTTTTTTGTATGAATGTTGATAATGTGTAGTAGTTTTAGCTTGTTGGCCAAAGTCCAGCATACTCAGAGTTACCATAACTGATGGTCTCAGCACTTATCACAAAGCTAATGAACATACTGTTGCTGTCTACAGCATCAAATTCCACCTGGTGTTGGATAACGTATCCATTTTGCCAGTTCAAAGTGATTAATGTTCCTTCTTCGTGAGATTTGTTGAAAGTAATTTCTCCTACTGTTGGCTTATATTTTCCGTTCAGTAAACTTTCTAAGATATCTGATTTTTCAGTAGCTTCTACTGTAACCTTGATTAATGCGTTAGAAGGGTCTGATGCTACACGTCCTGATACGTCAGTAGATCTTGACACGCTGTAGTTCATTTTCAATAATTTCTGACCTTCTCCGTTGTTGAATTTTAAGATTCCTCTCGAATTTCTTTCTGCCATGATTTGTAAATTTTAACCGTTAGTAATATTTTGTGATTCAGTGATTGTGTAGCAAATATAAAGGGTCTTTTCCGCTAAAAAAAACTTTTCACCATAAATTTGAAAAATTGTAGTAGTTCTACGACTTTTTGTAGTAATTCTACGACATTGGATTTATAAACAATCTCATAACTCGCATTAATAAAGCATTTTAAGCTTTATCCCTAATTAATGAGAAAAACAGACTTTTACACTTAAACGAGAAATAACAGATCCCCATATATTCAAAAGTCTAAGATTTTATCTCAAGATTTTACATCAGAAAGTTAGAAGAAAAATTTCTGTTTTAAATACTATGAAAATACTCATTAGAAATTTCTGCAATAAAAAAGCAGAAGTAAGCTTACTTCTGCTTTTATTATGATAAAACTAACCATTAATGTTTAGTATATTCCGGAGCTTCTGTTTGAGTCATCGTTGGAGTAAAGAACTCGCTCAGCCAATAGAACGTCTGTCCGTTTTGCTGGATCTTCACTGCCGGATTATTTCTGTGATTCAGCATTCTTTCTGCTAAGTCTTTATAGTGGTGGAAATAAGTTCTTACTGTTTCATTACGAACTATTTTTGATTTTTTCCATCCTTTAAGCTTATACTTAGCCAGGATCTCTTCTTCGGAAAGATCAAATCCTGTACTCATTCCAATCGCATAAGACATTGGTAATTCATAAAGATCTCCCTTATCCAGGAATTTGATCGTTGGATTGTATTTCTTTAACAGTCTTACATATTCCTTGATCGCTTTTGACTGACTGAAGCCTGGTTTATCTGGCTCTGTATTTCTGTATACTTCCGAATAGAATGCTTTAAGATTATCAAATTCCGACTCAGAGATAAGGATTCCTTTTTCTATACTCGGAGTAATTTCTTTCAGTTCTTTTGGTAAATACCCTTTTACAAGGAATGGATTTCCATAATTAATCAACTGTGCTGCAATTCCTGCAGAAACAGGATTGGTAAGCCCTGGATACAAGTATTTATATTTCAAATCCACATCAGTTTTTCCTGCCCCTACAGAGGAGTGGAAATAGGCATTTAGGGATTTATCAACATTCTGATTGTCCAAAGTAACCTGTGCAATAAGGCTGTCTACTGATTTCTTCAGGAATCCAGGGGTTGCTACATCTCCTTTTTTAGGGAAGATTACAAATCCCTGAGACATACTCTGCTTAGGGTAAGCTAAAGAGAAGAAGCCTTCATCACCTTCTACCAGGCTGAAATTGTTTTTGGTAAGAACATCAGATTGATTGATGATCTTTTGCTTTTTAAGCTCAGCAATATTTTTAGCTGTATTGGTTACTACATTTTCAGCCATTAATACAAAATCATTGTAAGTATCTGAAGATCTTGCACTGGTCTGGAACATAATCAATCTCGCCTGAGCCTGAGTAAGGGAACCAATAACGCTGTACATGTTTCCGCTTTGGTTAGCAGAAGTTCCTACAGTAACTACAATATTGGTTTCATCCGGAACATTGGAAAGAAGATTTCCTGCCGCAGTAAGAGCTTCCCCTACCGGTTGATAACCATTATTGCTGGCACAGTTCATTTCATTCGTTTTCTGATCAATAAACGTCGTAATCTTACTGTAATCTGCACTTAGATTAGAAACTGCTGTATTGGTACCACAAGGGTTGTTTTTATATAAAACCACTCCGTATTTTACATTATTGAAATATGAAGGTTTTTCAAATCTAAGCTGAAGATCCTGTAATAATGATTTTACAATAGGTGCATAAGGTGCATTTCCAGCACTTATATCCAATGCAAAAACAATATTAATGTTTTTATCTCTATCTGTAATCTCTTTATAACGGTCGAAGTAGATAGGCTCTCCTAAAACATTAAAGACATAATTTTTACTATAATCAAGAATATTGGTAAAATACTTTGTTTTAGAGTCCGGAGTTGGAGTTTCATTGAGAGGCAGAACTACCGGAAAGATATTTTCCAGGGGCTTTCTCTTATTTACATCTGTAAGAAGAATAGCCGTTCTGTTCTCTGCATCTGAACCTGTTGCGCCTGGGTACCCTTCACGTACTCCAAGTTCTGTTTCAGTAATTCCCGTAGTATTTTTAAGCTTGATTGCTGAACGCTCACCCCATGTAGAAATTACGTTGGAACTCACCCATCCGTAAAGGCCTTTTCCAATGCTGTCGATGTCTACAGATGGTTTTTTACCTACCAGGAATCTTTTATTATTTTCAGCCTGCTTGTAAACATACACCATCTGCCCATTAGGAATTTTAACATTAGCAGCCTCAATAAGGCTTGGTGAATTGAACACCATAATAGAGTCATTTTTGTAGTATCTTTCAGCATTTCTGATAACTTCACTGTTATTAGGCACTACTGCTACTCTTACAGGATATCCTGTTTTTTCGCTCTTTAGGGAATGATTCCATAAAAGCAGGTCAGATTCATGGATCCAACCATAGGTTTTAATAGATTTTGAGGAGACTTTTTTCATTAAGGCATCCGGCACATATTCTGCTACCTTTACCATTCCGTCTCTATGCTTCAGAACCATTAAGGGCTCTAGAAACTTCACTTCTTTATATGATTTTTCATCATCTTTATCCAAATAAGCCGTATTTCTTGATCTGTCTGAAATAACGATCCATGGAACGGATTTTTTAGGATAACCGTTGACAACTGTTGAATTATCTACCTGTCCATATTGAGAAGGTTCAGGTGTTTTTTTTGACGGAAGCTTTACCTGGCAACTCGTCAGTAATACTGATAATCCTATATAATATGCTGCTAGAGGAAATTTATTTTTCATCCTATTTTATCTTTTTATGATTGGTACATCCGGTGAACCGAATGGTATTATTTGCTTTGGTTTATATCTACTTTCGTTACACAGTTCTGTGTATCATCTAAATTCACCTTCACAGTCTGAATGACCGTATTTTTATCAAACTGAAGACCTGCACAGTACATGTAGAAGTTATTTACTTTACTGTCATTTACTTTTACTACTGTATTCTCATTATTACACAAATAAGTTTTCAACAGATAGTTATAGTGCATATTGAAACTGTTTCCGTTGGCAATCTGCTGTAAATGATATTTGAAATCATTGTCAACTTTTGCGTAAGAATCCTCTACAGAAACTTCTTCCTGTTCCAAAGGGTTGTAAGCAGGAAGAATTTTGATATGATGGTAGATAGGCTCCTGGCTTTGCTCAGTGTAAAGAGTTACTACATAATCTCCCGGCTTTTTATAAGCGTAGATTGCCATTTTCTCTTTAGCATCCGTATTTCCTGTCTCTCCAAATTTCCATGCAAAGTCTTTCGCATCAGATATAGCACGGAACTGTACGTTCTCATTCTGCATTGCCTGAACCTGAGCTTCAATAGTTGTTTTGGATTTTGTACTGTCTTTCGCTTGTTTGATACCTCTTGCAGAAACCATTACTGGGAATGATTTGGTGTACTTGTTGTCAACAATCAAACTTACCTGATAATATCCAGGTTTATTATAGAAGTGAATCCCACTATTTTTATCAGAAGTTGTTCCGTCTCCAAAATTCCATCTTTTGGTTTTTGCAAACTGGGTTTTATCTTCAAATAAAAGGGTATCTCCTACCGACAAATTAGATGGATAGACTACTCCAACAATATCATCAGCAGAATGGATCACTTTTTTCTGCAACCAAAGAGCAACCAGGGCTGCTATGAGCAATGTTGCAATAACACCGATAATAATGTTCTTTTTGTTCTTTTGAAAATAATTCATAGTTAATAATTGTGATGTGTTTTATTTATAGTTCCTAAATTCATTGTTCGTTTATTGGGTACGAGCCTTCAACTCACTCTGACGTTGATAAATCTTATCCTGTTTATCTTTAAATCCTATCCTGCACTCTTCTACCTGCTTTTCAAATCTTTTGATATCTTCTGAAGTGGTGGAGATTACTTTTTTATCGTCAAAGTACATCTTATAGAATTTGGCAATCTGGGGATAAGCATCTTTTCGGATATCAACAATATTATCATGACGCTTAAAATAATCATTCAGATCATTAACCCCCACAAAGATATTATTTTCCACAAAAGGTTGTGGAGCCTCATCAGTAAGCTTGCTAATCATGGTGTAAGCACTGTCCATGATAGGAAGAATTATTTTCTGGTGCTGTTCAAACTCAGCCTTTTGTTCTAGATTCTGAATTCCTCTTACATCTTCGTCAGAAAACGGCGATTCAAATCCTTTTAAAAAGATAACTCCCAGAAATATCATGGCAGTTAAAAGCATCAGTATTAAATAAAAAAACTGATAATGCCTTTCCTTTTTAGATAGTGTAATTTGTCCTTGCATATCTTTATCTTTTTATCTTCTTCTACCTCCTGTAAAATTTCTTGTAGGATCTTTTCTAAGCTCATTATTGGCACGGCTCACTTTGCCCATACATTCATCCAGATCTCTGAGAACTGTTTTCTTTTTGTATTCTACACCAATAATCTTGGTCTTCAACGTAAGCATAGGCCCGATCTGTTTCATTAATGTAGAGTAATGTTTAAAGCTTGTGATACTGTCTTTTCCCATAATACTTTTCACATTTCCTACGTTATCCATGATATTGGTTCTTAGAAAAGCCTCATTTTCCACCTTGTTCAGATCAAGCTGGGTCATTTTCTCATAAATTTCATCCACATTTTCCTTCAGCATATCACTTCGACGCATTAATTCTTTATAAGCTTCAGCTTCACGACTTATCCCTTCACGCTGTATATCATAGCTCTTGAAGAAGAGATATAAACAGCTAAAGGATACCATAGACAAAACAACAAATGAAAGGATAAACTTCCAAATGCCCGTTCTGACGTCAGATTTGTTCAATTTTTTTTCCCTGTTAGAAGACATATATTTGCGATTTGTTTGGCCTGTGAAAGTATAAAAAAATTTTTTTATGCACAATACGTATTTTCCCCGCTCTGGTTTCGTGAAATCCCGGTTTAAATTAATATTAATTTTAACTTTAATAAGTTTTTCATAAATTAGGCCTCTGAATTTTAAATATCATTCGCCAAATCGATATTAAGAATGAGTAAAATATTATCTAATACCGTGCGTTTTTCTATAGCAGACAGTGATTTTTATTTTAAAAAAATAATGATCAAAACACTTATGGAAAATCCTTTCTATATGCTATTGAACGACTGTAACAATGGCCACGAGCTTGTGAACCGAATTTACAGAAGACAGGAAGATGTATTTATCATAGAACTGTTTATGCCGGTATTGAGCGGAATTGAAGCAATTAAATATATAAGGAAAAACAACGCAGAAACGCCTATTATCACTTATTCCGGAACTTACCAGGAGGATATGGCTGAAATTCTGTCGAGAATACCCAACCTCTATTACTGTCAGAAAAACAGTACTATTATTAAGGATATCATTAAAGGGAGTATCGCTTCTGATGAGTTCGACTATGAGGCCTATTCAAAAGAATGGGAACAACAGCCACTTGCCGTACAGGAATATATGGACAGGCAAAAGAAAGGACAGGAAGAGCTTTCACCGGCTGAGATACAACTGATGAGATTCTGTTATGAAGGTTTCAGTAATAAAGAAATTGCAGAAAAACTAAACCTGAGTACAAGAACGATTGACACTTACATCAACCGTCTAACCGAAAAACTGGGATTGAAAACCAAACTTCATCTTATCCGTTTTTGTGTAGAAAATGGGTACTACAATTCCAGTATGTAGGAGTTAGAAAATCCGGAAAACATATAACAGAAAGCACTGATAAATTTACTGTTACGTGTTTCATATTTTTTTCTATTTCTGGTGGATTTTTATCAAAATTCTATAATATTATTTTATTATTAAATTATCATCAACCTGCGTTAACATAGGATATACATTAATTGCTCAACTATTTGAATAAAAATATTTTGCCACTAATTTGCTAGTATTCAATTTTTTTAACTAAATTTGCACACCTAAAATTTAAAATTAAAATAAGGAAATGACAAAGGCAGAATTGGTAAACACCATCTCAAATAAGTTGGGAACAGAAAAGAATGAAACACAGAAAGTTGTAGAAGCTTTTATGCAGGAGATCAGAACTTCTATGTATAATGGGGATAACGTTTATCTGAGAGGTTTTGGATCTTTTATCATTAAAACAAGAGCTGCTAAAACAGGAAGAAATATTTCTAAAAACACTGCGATTGAGATTCCTGCTCATAACATTCCTGCTTTCAAACCTTCAAAGTCTTTTGTAGAGAAAGTAAAAACGAAAGTTGCAGTAAAATAAGAACATTAACTGAATATTAACTAGTTACTAAAAAATTAAAATTATGCCAAGCGGAAAGAAAAGAAAAAGACACAAGGTTGCGACTCACAAAAGAAAGAAAAGAAGAAGAGCGAACAGACATAAGAAAAAATAATCTCTTTTTCTCGAGATTTACAATATAATAATATAGTTGGTGGTTTTAAATTTTTAAAGTTCACTGACTATATTTTTGTTTGCAACTATAAGATTCCGCGGAAAACGGATGGTTTCAAATATTATTTTAATAAAAATATAATGGTTTTCATTCTAAATCCTTATATTTAATAGATGAATTAATCTAGAACAATACCAATTTCCTAAAATCTTAACAATTTTTATCTGATAACAAAATGAAGAAAGAACTAATAGTTTCGCATGAAGATGATCTTACAAAGATTGCACTGCTGGAAGACGGAAGACTATGTGAACTTCATGAGCAAGAGGACAAAAGCGATTTTATAGTTGGAGATCTGTTTATTGGAAGAGTAAAAAAGCTGGCTCCCAACCTGAATGCAGCATTCGTCAATATAGGATATGACAAGGATGCATTCCTACATTATCAGGATCTGGGACCACAATATCTTACCTACAGAAAGTTTTTAAAAGATACGATCTCTAAAAAACAAAACTCTTCAAGCTTAAAAAATTTCGAGATACAGCCCGAAATAGATAAAAACGGAACGGTAGACAAAGTCATTGCAAAAGACGATCTTGTTCTTTTACAAATTACCAAGGAGCCTATTTCTACAAAAGGCCCAAGGATTTCTACCCAGGTTTCACTGACAGGACGTTTTTTGGTTTTAATTCCATTCGATAATAAAGTTTCGATTTCCAAAAAGATTAAAAGTTCTGAGGAAAAAGAAAGATTAAGAACTCTAATCGACAGCATTAAGCCTGAAGGTTTTGGAGTTATTATCAGAACTGTAGCCGAAGGAAAAAAGGTGGCCGACCTTCATAATGATATGAATCAGCTGATTCAGAAATGGGAAAGCACTTTTAAAAATATCCAGAGAAATAAAGTTCCGTCTAAAGTTTTAAGCGAAGAAGATAAAGCTTCAGCTATTTTAAGAGACAATTTCAATCAGGATTTCGTGAATATCATCTGTGATGATGAGCAAATGGTAAATGAAATGACCAATTACGTTGAAGTAATTGCCCCTGAAAAGAAAAACATTGTCCAGTTTTATGATTCTCATATTCCACTTCTGGAATATTACAATGTTGAAAAACAGCTTAAACAGAGCTTCGGAAAACATGTAAACATACCAAGCTCCAAGGGTGCTTATCTTGTTATTGAACATACAGAAGCCCTGCACGTCGTAGACGTTAACTCCGGAAATAATATTACTACCGGAACTGCTGTTAATAAAGAACACGCTCTTAAAGTCAACAAAATGGCAGCCACAGAGATTGCCAGACAGCTCCGCCTCCGCGATATGGGAGGTATCATTGTGATCGATTTCATCGACATGCCCAACTCAGAGCACAGAAGAGAGCTCTATGAACACCTAAAAGAGGAAATGAAGCGCGACAAAGCCCGCCACAAAATCCTTCCTCCAAGTAAATTTGGTCTGATCCAGATTACCAGACAAAGAAACCGTCCGGAAAAACAGATCGAAACCAAAGAAGAAAACCCGAACAAAGACGGAGAAATTGTAGCTCCTATTGTGATCGTGGAAAGAATGGGTGAAACGTTAAGAAACATCCTGCAGAAAGAGAAAGGAAAAATCTACCTGCATGTACATCCATTCGTAGAAGCCTATTTAACAAAAGGCCTCCTTAAAAGCATCCAAATGAAATGGTTCATGAAGTATAAAAAATGGGTAACCATTGTACCAAGGGATTCTTTTAAATATTTAGAATACAAAATTTACAATTCCAAAAAAGAAGAATTGATAGAATTTTCTAATTAAGACAAAATTTAAAACCTTCAGTTTTTACTGGAGGTTTTTTTTATTATATTTGAAAAAACAACAGAAAACTCAAACAAAATGAAAAAAAATCTATTACTGGCTGCCTTGGCAGCTCAGGGTATTTCTGCCCAAATCATCTCTTATGATAACAGTTTCGCTTCTAATGGGAAATATACTATTGCAGGAGCATCTCATTCTTATTCCACTAACATTCTTCAAGATTCAGACGGAAGCCTTTACTTTACCTATATAAAACAAAGTGCAACTACGGAAGTTGTATTATCTAAGCTGAACTCCAACGGAACAATAAATACGTCTTTCGGAACCAGTGGGGAAGTAAGTATTCCTTACGCTTCATCCGGCTACCCCTCCACTCTAAAAAAACAGGCTGACGGCAAACTTATTATGCTAGGTTTCTATGAAGACGGTACAGCCATCACAAGAATTTTTCCCAATGGGCAGATAGACTCTGCTTTTGGAACTAATGGAACAGCTAAAATTCCTTATATCGGAATGAGCCTCAATGTAGATAACTTTGGATTCTACATACAGAACAACAAAATCATTATCTACGGCAATGCTTTCGACAATAATTATCATCTTTTAGATTATTCGCTGGTTTACAGATTACATGAAAATGGCTCTATAGATCAAACTTTTGGAAATAGCGGTTCCATTAATACCAAAGCAAAATATGTTTTTCTGGATAATCAATCCAATATTATAAGCCTTACCGGCAGCAGCAATTCATATCCTTATGGCGCCTTAGAAAAATATGATCCCAACGGACAGGTGTTTTCATCTTTTGGAAACAATGGTGTTGCAGCATTCCCATCAAGCCCTGGAGCTATCAATTCCGCTTTTTTGGACAATAATAATTATATTGTATGTGCTAATATAAACAAAGAAATTTTCAGACTCAATCCCAATGGCAGCCGCGATAATTCTTTTATATTTGATAATACACAACCACCTTTTAACGATGGAGATTTATCACTTTCTCTTTTTGAGAGAAATGGAAATTATTATATTTCCGGGATTACAGGTCCAAGTGGAGAAACCTTTGTAATTTCCAAACTTACTCCAACAGGCTCTGTAGATCCTGCTTTTAATTATTATTCAGAAAATGCAGTAGGTCCTTTATTTATAGGAAACATGATTATCAATGATGGAAGTATTATTGCAACAAGAGGAAACCAGATTTTTAAATTTCTGTTAAATAACAACACTACTTTGACTACCGCAGATTTTTCTAAAGCCAGCAAAACTGGAATTTCGTTTGAAAATCCAATGAAGCAAAATTTAGTCTATGAGACAAAAGAGACTGTGCAATCTATAGAGATTTATTCTTCAGAGGGCAGGCTTCTCAATACTGTAAAAGATAATAACTCAGATGTATCAGTGCTTCCGACCGGAGTTTATATGCTAAAGATCAGATTTACCAATGGAAAGGAAACTTCAAGAAAAATAATAAAGAATTAAAAAATAATTTTCAATCGTTTACTCAAAAACTATAACTATAAAACAACAAAGAGAACAAATCTCCAAACAATAACATAAAAACTCAAACAAAATGACTAAAAATTTATTTCTAATACTGCTTCTGGCAGTACAAACTGCTTTTGCACAAATTATTTCTAAAGATCAGACTTTTGCAGTCAGCGGTATTTATTCTATGACAGAAAATATGGCATGGTCCAGAATTGTTCAAAATTCCGATGGCAGTATTTTTTTCACTTATGATAAAGCAAATGCTACAACTGGGCTTAGAGAATCTTTTTTAACTAAGCTCACTGCAAACGGAGCTGTAGATTCGGCTTTTGGAAGTAATGGAACTATTCAACTCCCTTATTATGCAAACAATAGCCAACTAAAAAAGCTATCTGATGGAAAGCTTTTGACTCTTGGTTTTTCTGAAGCAGGAGCCCACGTAACAAAGATGTTTCCTAACGGACTACCTGATACTAGTTTTGGAAGCAATGGAACTTCAACAATCCCCACTCTGTATACTGATGGGAATGATCGTTCTTATGGGATTGTACTTCAAAACAATAAAATAATTGTGCATGGAATTGATAGTTCAAATGGACAGATTTATAAGCACAGAATGTACAGATTAAGCAATGACGGAATTATAGATCCTACTTTTGGAACCGGCGGCTCTGTATTTACCCAAGGTACATGGTCTGACGGATCATTTGTAATGACTGACAGCCAATCTAATATCATAACACTTACTAATAGTGGAATTATGGAGAAATTCAATCCCGATGGACATCCCATAACAGGTTTTGGAAATAATGGTGTTTTACAGATGTCTTCAGGATTAAACTTTGCAGGTGCAGTAATGATGGACAGCAATAATAAGATCGTATATTCAACTCTTCTGGGTGAAATGTTCAGAATTAATCCGGATGGTACCCATGACCCTACTTTTAATTATAATCTGCCTGCCTATTCAGGTATTAATGGAGGGGCATGGATATTAAACATTACTGAAAAAGATGGTTACTACTATATCAGCGGAAGTGGTGAGGTAGATTTTCCTCATACATCATTTATTTCGAGACTTACCCAGAACGGGAATATAGATCCCAGCTTCAGTTATTATTCTGAATCAGATCTTAATCTAGCAGGCATTGTTGATATGGTTGTCAATAACAACAGTATTATTACAATTGGAAATTCACATATTGTCAAATATATCATAAACAACGCAACACTTACCACTAAAGAAATCAAAAAAGAAATAACAATATTGCTTTTGAAAATCCTGTAAGCCAAAACCTGGTTTATAAAACCCCGGATAAAGTAGCTAAAATTGAAATCTTTTCTGCGAGCGGGAAGCTCCTAAAAGTCACCAAAGAATCCAACACTTCTGTTTCAGACTTGCCTAAAGGAATTTATATAGCTACAGTCACTTTTGAAAACGGAAACAATATCACAAAAAAACTTATAAAAAATTAATAAAAAACAAATGACTAAAAATTTATTTCTAGTACTGCTTTTTGCGGTACAAAGTGCTTTTGCACAGATTATTTCTAAGGATCCAAGCTTTGCATCAAATGGAATATTTACATTACCTGGTAACTTTACCTGGTCAACAGTTCAGGATTCTAGTGGTCAAATTTACCTTACTCATAACGTGAACAATTACCCAGGTCCTAATGTTACTGAATCTTATTTATCAAAACTTACAGTCAGCGGAGTTCTGGATACAGCCTTTGGAATCAACGGAACGGTTCCGCTACCCAACAATAGTTACCTGAATGAAGTTAAAATACAAACAGATGGAAAACTCGTAGTTTTTGGTTTCACAAATACTGATGCAGCGACCATATCAAGAATACTTCCTAATGGGCAGCTAGATTCCAATTTCGGAACCAATGGTACTGTACTGGTCCCTTCACTGGTCCCTGACCAAAATTACGCTTCCCATGGAATTATTTTACAGAATGACAAAATCCTTGTTCACGCAATCAAGTACGTTCAAAACGTTCAACATCAGCATGTAATTCTCAGATTAAATTCCAATGGAAGTTTAGACAACTCTTTTGGCAGCAATAGTTATGCAGCGACAAAAGGAAGCCCTGCAGGCAGAACATTTGTAAGGACAGACAATCAATCTAATATTATATGCTTCAGCAGTGACGGTGGATTTATTCAAAAATTTAATCCAGATGGACAGCCAATAACAAATTTTGGAAACAATGGTACTGTAGCATTGCTTGACATTAATGGCTATGGATATGGTGGTACGAGTGCTGTATATGTAGATAGTAACCATAAAATTCTTTTCTCCCTAAACTCAGAGGATAAGCTTCTAAGAATAAATCCAGATGGAACACTTGATAATACATTTAATTATATTCCAAATACAAACTCCGGCTTAAATGGCGGTTCATGGATTCAAAGTATTACCGAAAAGGACGGCTCTTACTATCTTGGAGGAACTGGCTCTCCAAATAATTTAATTTCAAAACTCTCTCAAAACGGTTCAATAGACCCTATTTTTAACAATTATTTACAAACAGATTCTGATGTGGAGGAAATGTTTATTAATAATAACAGTATCATCATAAGAGGAAATGGATACATTGTGAAATACCTCCATAGCAACGGCACATTATCTACAAAAGATATCAAAAAAATGAATAACAGTATTTCTTTTGAAAATCCTGTTAAACAAAATTTGGTTTATCAGTCAAAGGAGAAAGTGAGCCAAATTGAAATCTGTTCTTCTGAAGGAAAAGCTATAAAAATCATCAAAGAATCCGGTTCATCTGTTTCAGATTTACCTAAAGGAGTTTATATGGCTAAAGTTACTTTTGAAAATGGAAGTTTCACCATCAGGAAGTTGATTAAGAATTAATACAGCCTCTGGTTTTTACCAGAGGTTTTTTATTACCTTAGCCTAAAGCGTAAAGACACCCTATACTTTTTAAGTTTGGGCTAAAATCATTGGATTTATTCTATATATTTCAAGTAGACTAAAACTCACCCCTATTGAATTTAATAACAATATCTTTTATCTTTTATCTTTTATCTTTTATCTTTTAATTATGAAAAACCATTACTACAAAACCACTATTCAATGGACGGGAAACAAAGGAACCGGAACCAGCGGCTATAGAGATTATGAGAGAAGCCACACCATTTCAGCAGACAATAAAGTTGTTATTGAAGGTTCATCTGATCCGGCATTTCGGGGAGATAAAACAAAACACAATCCGGAAGAGCTATTTCTTTCTTCACTTTCTTCATGTCATATGCTTTGGTATCTTCATTTTTGTTCTGCGGAAGGTATTATTGTTACCAATTATATAGATGAAGCTACTGGGATTATGGAAGAAACGGCAAATGGCAGCGGACATTTCACAGAGGTAACATTATACCCTATTGTCACCGTTTCTGAACCATCTATGATAGAAAAAGCCCAAGAACTTCATCATAAAGCCAATGAGTTTTGTTTTATTGCCAATTCGGTTAACTGCATGGTAAAACATATCCCCAAAGTGTTAGTTAAATAAAAAAAAGATTTTTATAAAAACACTCCAAAACGCCTTTAATATTAAACATCGAGCTGCAATAACTCTAAGTTTAAGGATCAAAATTCAACAAAAAGAGATTTATTTAACAAATAATCAATAAAAATAACATTTTATTACTATAATATTCATATAAAATCTAAATTATTTATCAAATTTATTCATTATGTTAAGTTTTTTTCATATTTTTATATAAATAAAACAAACCATGATGAAACCAAGATTAACCATTTTTGACGAACCCATGTTATATACAGAAGGTTTATCAAGATTACTAATGCAGAGCAAAATTTTCAATACAATAGATATCTGTAATTCCTTAGAAATGCTCTACAAACAATTAAAAGACAAGCCTACTGAAATGCTTGTCATGAGTTCCAACATCCTCATGCTTACTGAAATATGTAAATCTGTAGAAAATATCATCACAGAGCATCCTCATATCAAAATTATCATCATTGGCAGCTGCTATGATGTAATAGATATCAGAAAGCTTTTCAATAAAGGTATTAAAAGCTATCTGGATAAAAACTGCAAGTATGATGAATTTCTAAAAGCTATTAATGCTTTATTATTGAACGAAATTTATATTTGTGACCACGCTAAGGAAAGAATGCTGAGCTTCATTAGTAATGAACAGCACAAACGAAATTTCCATATCAGAGATCCTCTTACCCGCCGTGAAATGGAAATACTCCAGCTAATCTGTGAGGGCTTCAGCAGCAAAGACATCTCTGAAAAACTATTTATAAGTATCAATACGGTAGAAACACATCGAAAAAAAATTCTTTTGAAACTCAACGTAAAAAACACTGCGGGCGTCGTAAAATATGCTATTGAAAATCATATTGTAGACTGATTGAATTTCGCCAAATGATTAACCTGAAAAATTCCAGACCCTAAGATCTGGAATTTTTTTTGCCTGCTCCCAAATTCCTATTAATAAAAAGATAGGCAAACAACTGATTATTAATATAGAGATTTTAGAAGTCAATAGTGAATGAACAATTCGCTTCGCTCGTCAATTTTTGTATACCATGAAAAATTCTCTATTCACTTGTGAAGCAAAATTCACTATTGACTTTCTTTGTTTTAAATGTAATCTATCCTCTCCTACTCATAGTCTGGCATTTCGCCGTTACTGAACAGCGTAGATCTTGAAAGGTCTGTCAAACTACTATTCAGATCTATTACCATCACGTTTCTTTGTGAGATATTATCATTGGAGGTATTCATAAAGATGACCTGGGCATTGTTGGGTGAAAATCTTGGGTCCAGATCATTGGTTCCCATGACTTTTTCGCTTTCAGCAGAAATATCATTTACGGTATTATCTGTTAAATTATAGATGAAGATATGAGAATCCAGCTGGCGATAATTTCCACTTCCATCCTGGTATCCTGACAGATCCCTGGTAAAAAGAAGAAGCTGCCCGTCTACAGAAAAATTAAGACCTCCACTAGCTCCGGCAGCGCCAGACAATACCGTTTTAAGAATATTTCCCATCATATCTATGACATATATATTTGTATTATAGCCATTATAGTCATTGGTTTTTATGGCTATTTTACTTCCGTCGTAGCTCCAGTCACATTCTGAAATCATACTTCCGTCCGGAGTTGTATAGACCAGCATCAGGCCGCTTCCGTCTTTATTGATCCTATATAATTTATTAAAGTTGGAATAAATAATTTCCTTACCATTGGTACTCCAGGCAAAATCCATTTCATAGGTATTGAAGCCGGCAACAGGAACTGTAGTGACTTTAAAAGGATTGGATCCATCTGGATTGGCGGTGTAAATATGGGTACTACCACCTTCAGTTCTGAGAAAGGCAATGAGACCTGCATTATTATTTTTCCGTGGCCGCCAGCTGTTATAAGAAGAATCTGTGAACTGAAAATTATTTCCCTGCTCATCGCTTGACATGATGACAAAGTTACCATTCAGTTTTCTCACATAATGATATCGGTTAGCCGGAACCGTATTGGTTGTAAACTTACTGGTCTGGCTTAAAACTGGCTGGTGAATGCCGTCCGAAACAGACACCTGCCAGAAGTAACTTACACCAAACTTCAGATTTGAAAGTGTATAATGATTCACTTTCAAATCATTAACCTGAATCACATTAGTGTCAAGATTATTTTTAATTGTTAAACTATATTTTAATACATCTGCTGTATCCGGATCTGTTGCGCTCCAGGTAAGTTCAACATTTAATGGCTGATTGACCGCATTATCTATCGGACTAAGAAGCTGCGGTGCGGTAGGCGGCGAATTTAATGAAGTATCATCATCCATTTCAAATACTACGGTGACCACCTGATTTTGATTCTGCATGTTTACAGACTGAAAACTTGTAATATATCCTGAAAGTTCAGCTTTTACAGAATAATTACCTACCGGCATTGCTGCAATTTCGAAAGACCCGTCAGTACCACTGAACACCGTTTGCGTTGTGGGATTGGTAAAGATCTTTACATTAGCAAGGGGTACATTGCTCCCTCTTTTCACTACTTTTCCTTTTAGCATTCCTGTCTGAGCTTGTTCTACAAGGTCTTCATTACATGAAAACAGACAAAAAAATAGGAGGAATATGCTGAGTATTTTGATTAAGGTTTTCATAATTCATGTTTTTATTTGTTTCCAAGGTAAAAGTTGATTCCCAATCCAAAACGCAAGGCCTGATCTTTTCTTTTTCCGTTAACAAGTCCTTCCCAATCATCTTTAAATCCAAGATCGTATTGTGCAGAGGCTCTCAATGAAAAATTATGATCGATCATATATTCAATCCCGCCTCCGAACTGCCCTTTGTATTGAGGTTTATATTTAGAGTACAAGGCTCCTGCCCCACCATACACGTATGGACTGAATCTGTATTTCGGAAAAAGAATGTATTCCAGGTTCACTTCAGGACCGAAGTAGTTTCTTTTGATAATATTTTCATTTTCAAGGGTAAAATAATTCCCATTGACTTCAACATTAAAATTGGGACTCAGAAAATATTTGAACCCTACCTTTCCTCCTATATTCATTTTAGGATTTACATAATCATCTTTAACCTTCTGAGCTTCCACCTGGGCAAAGACTGAAACTTTTTGTCTGTAATTTTCAGGATATTTGTTACCGATCACTCTTCCATCATTATGGTCCTGCTCTTTATTATATTCATTAATTAAAGACTGATAACCGGCTGTACTATCGTCTATGGCTTTTCCCCATATTTTATCCTGAATCCCTTCTATAATAAGAGATTTTACGGCTTTTTCGATAGCTTCGGTAACGGCCAATTGGATGGGTTCGTTTTGAGTAAATCCAACTTCACCCTCCAGCAGTCTTTCTGTATCTACATATCTGAACACACTACCGTTTACACTGGTGGAAAGAATGGTTTTGGAAATATAAACCGTTTTAAGAATTTCTCCATTAAGAGTGGAAACGGCTCGTAGATAAATGGTAATTCTATCCTGGCGGTATTGGGTGGAAGCCCCAATTCCAAAATAACGGGCTCCAAGGCCGCCTGTAAGGATATTGCTGTCATAGGAAATGACTCCTCCTTCCAAAAGAATTCCGGCGTATAGAAGCGGAGGAAGTGATTGAGTATTTTTATCTGCATCCTTTATATATTCCTGACGTGTGGAACGGATGATTTGTCTTTCATTGAGCAGATTGGCTATATTTTCTCTTTCAATAGGAATAAACCAGCGGCTATCTTCAAGTGCTTTAATAAGAATGGTTGTTGTACCCTGGGGAACCGCAGTACTCCAGTTGTTACCATTTTCAGAAGGTTTGTACTGGCCGGTCTGATCTCTGAATTTATAAACCCCTACCACTATTTTTTCTTTAGGCAGAGGAAGTTTCTTTAGTTCTGCAGTGGAAGCTGTTACCTCTCCCATTGTTGGCTTTTCGGGATCTGAAGGTAAGCCGAATATTGAACTACAAGCCTGTAAGACACATAGCATGAAACTACAGAAAAAGATTCTGGTATAAGTGTAAGTTCTCATGATAAGTTTGGTTTAAGTTTTTTATTTTATTTTGGAATTACGATCTCGGACTGATCGCCTGTACCGGTATCTAAAATATTAATCAAAAGTCCCTGATTGGTATTGGTAATCTGAAGGTAAAGGGATCCAAAAAGGTAGTTACCGGGTTTTATATTTCCATCTCCAAACTGCTCATCAAAAAGTTTTCTTGAAAGCTCACTAAGGATTTGTCTGTTGAGACTCTGAGTAAAACTATCAAGGGAATTCACCTTATCAAGCAGGTTGCTGTAATCGTTTTTTTCATCAAACGGATTCTGTGCATTGGCTGAGCTTAAAAGCCATTGATAATTAAAAGTATCTCCCCCGAAGGCTGGGTTTACCGGCTTATAAACGAGTTGCTGTGATTTCCCTAAGAAAATACCCGCAACACACATTAATAGAATAACAAAAGTTTTCATGACGGACGTTTTTAATAGATAAATTCATTTTTTATAAGATTTTTCTTTGCTGTAAATTCTTTGATATATTTTAAGCTGAAAGCTAATTGTTCTTTTAGATAATCTTCTCCGGGATTGGTCATAAAACTGTAAATAACCTTTTCATCTATCTGGATATTAATCTGACCGCTTGTTCCACGAAGAGGAAGTTCAGAAATCGTAATAGCACTTGAACTCTTATCAGGAAGCTGGCTGTATTGGATGTAGAACATATCATAAAAGTCCTTTCCTACCTTGGTTTTGGTTTCATCAATGGTAAGTCCTTTAAGTTCATAAACAGCATCATCTTCTATTTTAGCTGCCGTCTTCTTTCTAAAAAGATCACTATTGAGTTCAAGGCTGTCTTTTGCTACTAAAGTCTTGGATTCTTCATCTCTGATATAAAGGAAAGCTTTCAAAGCATCTTTTGATTCAAGATTTACACTGATCTCAGATAAGACCTTTACTTCATTAGGATTTACAGAAAACTTACCACTTTGCTGATTGTTGGAAAGGTTTCCTCCATTTCCTTTTTTATCGATAGCAAAAGATAATTTAGTTCTTTATAAACAGCTGTATTATTCACAACTACAGCCTTTATTTTGATCTGGTTTTCTAGTGTAGAGCTCTCAATTCTTGCTGTTACTTTTTTATCCTCCTGCCCATAACCCAATATAAACAGGAAGACAAAAAAAGTATGTAAACTCAGGATAGATAAGGGTTTCATCATTTGTGTTTTTTAATAATTTCGCATAAAAACGGTTCTATTATCTCCCCTTACGTTGATCTGAATTCCGTCTGAAATGCTATTGCTTCCCGTAACATCAATAATATTATTACTTCCTTGCGTAATAATGGCAGCTTTGGTTTCCTTATCTGTGAATGAATTGATAAAATAAAGAGCGTTATAGTCACCTAGCTGACTTACAGTAATAATGGTTTTGTTGTTAAGAGAAAGTTCTGCATTGTTATAGTCACCCATCTGAACAATATTGGAAGAGTAACCGGTATTCATCTCCATATTCTGTCTGGTTATAAGATTAAAGACTGTATTACTGTTGACCTTATCCCAGTCGATTTCCTGAGCCTGCAGTGGCAATACCATACAAAGAGCTAAAACACTCCATTTTAAGGTGAACATGGCATTGATATTTAAATTAAAGAACATTTTTATATCCGGCATCAATCAATATCGTTATGATTTTCCTGGATCTTCAATCTTTAGATCAAAAAGGAGAACCCACACCTGTAGCTCCTCCTTTCCAATTTAAAGATTACAGTATTATAAAAAATAACTTAGTTCGATTGATTTACAATCATTGAGTTTCCGTTACCCACCTGAGTACCAATATGAACATGAGCATCACCAGTTTGAGTTACCCAAGTAAAGTTTCCATTACCTGCCTGAAAATCAACAGCTGTATTAGAATCTCCTAATTGAACTTGATATAACTGGTTGGCATTACCTACCTGTAGTCCAACAGCAGTGTTATCATCACCTACCTGAGCTGCAAGGGCGATATTACTGCTGCCTAATTGAGAGTGGTTAGCAGTGTTATCATCACCAGCCTGATATTGAACAAGCAGATTATTAGCACCTAACTGAAGCGCATCTGCTTCATTTCTTCTTCCTACTTGGACTTGATAAGCCATGTTACCACTACCTACCTGAATAGCAGAAGCATCATTTCTTCTACCGTCCTGATATTGAAATACTCCATTACCAAGACCTATTTGTACTGAAGAAGCATCATTTCTTCTTCCAAGCTGAATTTGTTGAGTTGAATTAAAAAGACCTAGCTGCCAGGTTGAAGCATCATTTCTGTTCCCTGTCTGGCTCACATTATTTGAGTTTCCGATACCAATTTGATCTACATCTATCGAGTTTCTGTTTCCATTACTCACTGCAGTATTCATATTGATGATACCTACCTGATCAATATCCGCGGTATTACGGTTCCCATTCTGTGTTAAAGAATTCATGTTCAAAAGACCTGTCTGGTCTACAGTAGCAACGTTCAGGTTTCCTATTTGGGTAGTCACATCAATATTAGACTGAGCAAAACCAAAACTCATGGCAATTAGTGTAAACACACCTGTAAGTAAATTTTTCATCTTAGTAAAAATTAATTGGTTAATAGTAAGACAAAGGTATACGCTACATCCAAGTGAAAAACCACCATCAAAGTGTAAATTGTAAAAGTCACTATTTACAGTTTCTAAGCTAACGGTTTTTGGTATTTAACACATCACGGATTTCAGTTACGTAGAAATACGGTATATAGAATATCAATGGTGAATAGTCAATTCGCTGCGCTCGTCAATTTTTATAGTCAGCCACTTTCCCCATTCACTTGCGAAGCAAAATTGACTATTGATGTTTGATGTTGCCGGTTGAGGTAAGAGCCAGCCACCAATATTAACCATTTACTTGAGAAACAAAATTGACTATTATCCTCCTCATTGGTTAATTAATGTTAAGGCGCTTAGTTCTTCAGGAATATATTGTTAAATTTGAGCTATGGAAAATTTTGGAAAAGATTTATTAAGGAAAATAAAAAGTGTAGAGCTTCCCGGCGAACCAGCCCATGGAGTATTCTCTCCTCCCTACCGCCCGGTTTTTACATATGATGAAGTATTGGCAAAAAATCCCAAGTTTGCAGCCGTTAACATTGTATTATATCTTAAAAACAATGAGTGGTATTTTCCTTTGATCCAAAGAACCATTAATGAGCATGACAGACATAGCGGACAGATCTCATTACCCGGTGGAAAACGTGAAGAGATGGATCAGGATTTTGCAGAAACTGCAGTTCGTGAAACCTCCGAAGAAATTGGCATAGACAAGCATTATGTGAGAATTATAAGAGAAATGTCTCCAATCTATATTCCACCTAGTAATTTTTATGTATATCCCTATATTTCGTATACTAAAAAGAATCCTCTCTTCGTTCTCCAGCAGACTGAAGCGGTGGAAACTATTGAATTTCCGATCACTTCTTTTTTAAACCTGTCAGACACCCCTGAAATTATGGCACTTCCAACTGCCGGCGGACAAGAAGTTCCTGTCATCAATTTCAACGGATATATTATCTGGGGTGCTACAGCAATGATATTAAGTGAATTCAGCCAGTTGCTGAAAAAAATGTAACTTTGCACTACCGTGTTTAATTAAAAAATGGCGAAGAAAAATATATTCACCGATGCATTCGGAACACCTTATTTTTTAAAAAGGTTTATTATTTTTATTTTAGGAGTCGTATCCTACAGAAGGTTTAATGGCTTTAATAAGTTAAAAATAACCGGAACAGAGCACCTTGTGGATCTTCCGGATTCCAATGTATTGTTTGTATCTAACCATCAGACCTATTTTGCTGATGTAGCTGCAATGTACCATGCTTTCTGCGCTGTAAATAATGGATATTTAAATACGATTAAGAACCCGATCTACCTGCTGAATCCAAAGATCGATTTTTACTATGTGGCGGCAGAAGAAACCATGAATAAAGGTATTCTTCCTAAAATCTTTAAGATCGCCGGTGCAGTAACAGTAAAAAGAACCTGGAGAGCAGAGGGTAAAAATGTCAACAGAATGGTAGACATGAGTGAGGTAGACAATATCATGAAAGCATTGGATAATGGCTGGGTAGCTACCTTTCCTCAGGGAACTACATCTGCCTTTGCCCAGGGACGAAGAGGAACCGCCAAATTGGTCAAAAACCAGCGTCCTATTGTGATCCCAATCAAGATCAACGGATTCAGAAGAGCATTCGATAAAAAAGGACTTCGTGTAAAGGTAACCGGTGTAAAACCTACCATGGAATTCAAAGCTCCTCTGGATATTGATTATGATAATGAAAAAGCACCGGAAATCTTATTGAAGATCATGACTGCTATTGAGCAGACTGAAGATTTCAATCTATTACACAATTATGATGAAGAACTTAAAGCTAAAAAATTAGAACAAAAGGACTCAAATAATTAAGTTATGAACAGAATAATCGGAATTTTATTCGCCATCATAGTATTAGTTTCGTGCAACAGCCAAAAAGTATATTCGGATTTTGATATCAGTTATTCGAAAAGTGGCGGCTTTGCTCCTGTATATGAAAACCTGCTTATTAAAGGCAATAACGTACATTATTCTTTTGAAGGCCAGGGAAAAAAATACAAACAGGATTTTAAAATTTCCAATGAAGATCTGAAGAAACTGGATCAGGTTCTTTCCCAAAATAATTTCAGAAGAATACAGGAAGACCGTAAGAAATTATACGATAATATCTCTACTTCGATTAATATTAAAAAAGGCCCCAATGAAGGCAGTAAATCGGATGCAAGTATGATTATTCCTAATTATCAGACGAACTGGAATAATATTATTGAGGCTTTCCAGCAGATCATTAATACTAATGTTAAAAAACAGTAAATACAATTGAAAACCCACTTCATTGCTATTGGCGGAAGCGCCATGCACAATCTTGCCATCGCATTAAAAGATAAAGGATATCAGGTTACCGGTTCAGATGATGCTATTTTTGAACCCTCAAAATCCAGATTGGAAAAAAAAGGAATCTTACCTCAGGAAATGGGCTGGTTCCCGGAAAAAATCACTCCGGATATTGATGCTGTGATCCTTGGAATGCATGCCCATCAGGACAATCCTGAACTGGCAAAGGCAAAAGAATTAGGGTTAAAAATATATTCTTACCCGGAATTTCTATACGAACAGTCTAAAAACAAAACAAGAGTCGTAATTGCCGGATCTCACGGGAAAACAACCATTACCTCAATGATTCTGCATGTTCTGAATTTCCATCAGAAAGATGTAGACTTCATGGTAGGCGCTCAGCTGGAAGGTTTCGACTGTATGGTAAAACTGACTCAGGATAATGATTTTATGGTATTGGAAGGTGATGAATACCTTTCTTCTCCTATCGACCTGCGTTCTAAGTTTTTATTATACCAACCGAATATTGCTTTAATGAGTGGAATTGCCTGGGATCACATCAATGTTTTCAAGACCTTTGATGATTATATCGAGCAGTTCAGAAAATTTGTAGCAAGCATTACTCCTGGTGGTGTTTTAGTTTACAATGAAGAAGATGCTGAAGTAGTGAAGGTGGTAGAAAATGCTGAAAATTATTTCAGAAAAATTCCTTACAAAACTCCTGAATACGAAATCAGCAATGGAAAAGTGTATTTAAAAACTGAAATGGGAGATGTTCCGCTTTCTGTTTTTGGCGCACATAACCTGTTGAATATGGAAGGTGCAAGACACATCTGCCAACAGCTTGGAATAATGGATGAGGATTTCTATGAAGCCATCATGAGCTTTAAAGGAGCGTCTAAACGTCTTGAAAAAGTAGAAAGAGAAGATAAAGGAACATTATATAAAGACTTTGCCCATGCACCTAGCAAGGTAAAGGCTGCCGTAAAAGCTTTTAAAGAACAGTTTAAAAACGAAAAGAAATATGGTTTCCTTGAGCTTCACACCTACTCTAGCTTAAATCCTGCATTTTTAGAGCAATATGATCACGCTATGGACGGATTGGATGAAGCGATTGTTTTCTATTCTGAAGATGCTTTAAAGATCAAAAGAATGGAACCTATCTCTCCGGAATTCATTAAAGAAAAGTTTAAAAATGAAAGTCTAAGAGTTTTCACTAATGCTGATGACCTTCACGCATACTGGAATACTTTGGATAAAACCGATGGAGTTTATCTGATGATGAGCTCAGGAAACTTTGGGGGACTGGATCTGACGAAGTAAATTCAATTTGAAAATCTGTTAATTTGAGAATTTGAAAATGAAGAATATCTCAAATTTCTGTATAAAACAAAAACTCCTTTCAACTGAAGGGAGTTTTTAATTTATTTAACTTTGGTCAAATAGGTCTTGATAATATCCGGAACACCATCCATGTCTATATCTATGCGTTGTTCAATAACCATATTCATTTTGGTTAACTCTATAACCGTATTAGAAATATTCATATTATCCTCAAGCTTTATCTTCTTGGTCTGGGGATTATAGGTATACTTCATGGTAACAGCAAAATCTTCAACACATTTGTTATCTTTAGCAGCATACCTTACTAATTTTGCCTCATACTCACTGAAATCAATCGTATTGAGTACACTACAACCGTTTGGTTCCTGAGTTATCGTTTTCTCTGTACTGGTTTGATAGGTTATTGACCTTCCAATGTTCCATTTTCCAACAATGGTTGGTTCCGGAACGGTATCATCATCACTACAAGAAACTATGGCAGAAAATATAGCCATAGATAGAAATATTTTTTTCATGGTTATTTTTTGTAAAAGATAAAATAGTCTATAGGTAAGAGCAATTCCTTTTGCTCAGCTTTTTTATTTGATTCTTTTAAAATAAAATTTGATCACATCTTTTATTCCGTCACCATCAATATCTTCAAGATGATCTTCCAAGACCATATCTGTTTGAGTTAATTGAGAAATGGTATAAGGGAAATCTTTCTCATCTTCATACCAGAACTTTTTAGACACCGGATCAAAGGTATAGGTTCTGGTAACAATGTCTGTTTGTACACAGTTATTATTTTCAGGAGCAAACGTTGTGGAAGTCATATCCTTTTCTCTGAATTCATGAGTACCTTTTTTCTCACACTCACTGAAAACTTTAACTTCCGTCTTTTTATTTCCTGATGTATACTTTTCAGCTTTATCGATATACCATTTTCCAATAATAGAAGCATTATTGGTTTGTGCTTCATCATCATTGCTGCTGCACGATACCATTGCAGAAAATGCTGCAAGCATCAGAAATATTTTTTCATAGTTAAAGTTTAAAATTGTATTTAAACC
The DNA here is from genome assembly GCF_021278965.1 of Chryseobacterium capnotolerans. Classification (NCBI taxonomy): domain Bacteria; kingdom Pseudomonadati; phylum Bacteroidota; class Flavobacteriia; order Flavobacteriales; family Weeksellaceae; genus Chryseobacterium; species Chryseobacterium capnotolerans. The sequence continues at coordinate 3,716,831 of NZ_CP065589.1, forward strand.
CCGAAGATACTACAATCGCCATTAGTTCCCCTGTACTTGAAATATGAGATTTCTCAGGATTTCCTCAGTAGAAAGCTCACTGTAATTATGGATAGACTGCCCTGTCCAAATACCCACAAAATCTGTATTCTGTTTCGATTTTGCAGCTTTACGCAAGGCATTGGTCAGTTTATTCTGATAAGGGTAAGGTAAAATATACTCAGAATCCTCAACGGTTTCAATATATTTGTTTCTAACTCCTCTGGCATACCTACCTGAAAAGCTTTTGGTTAACATAATCTCATCTTCTCTCACCTTTTTGAGTCTTTCTTTTTCAAAAGCCTGTAAAGCACTTTCTTGAGAAGCTAACAGAAGGTTTCCCACCTGAAATCCCTGAGCTCCCAATTCTTTTACAGCCTGTAAAGTTTTTCCATTATAAATTCCCCCTGCATAGATCAGTGGAACTTGTACCTGATCATACACCTGGGATAACAAAGACAATCCTCCAATCTGCGGAACATGCTCCGGATCAAAAGTTCCCCTATGGCCTCCTGCTTCCGTTCCCTGTACACAAATGATATCTATTCCTGATTTTTCCAAAAGCAGGGCCTCACTTACAGAAGTGCAGGTCCCAATCAGTGTTATTCCATTCTCTTTCAACTTCTGAATACTTTGAGTATCCAGATTTCCGAAAGTAAAACTTATAATCTTACAATTTTCCTCTATAGCAAGATCTACCAAGTCATGATAAGAATTAATATTCAAATCTTCAAGATCAGGCAGCGTAATTTCAATATTATTATCCTTCGCTAGCAGCTCTAAAAACAGCTTAGTTTTGCTAAATTTATCTTTTAATTCATCCGTTATTTCAGGAATGTAATGGGCAAAAATATTAACAGCAAAAGGCTTATCAGTTAATTTCCTTGTCTCCCCAATAAGTTTAATAGATTCATCTGCTGAAAGGTCAGCTAACGCCAAAGATCCCAGACAGTCAGCACGGGCTGCTGCTGCCACCATCTCTACCGTACTCACTCCAAACATCGGAGCCTGAATAATAGGATATTTCACTCCTAATTTTTTACTGATTGTATCCGGCCAAAACATAAGAATTGATTTTATTTAAAAAGGTACAAAAAAACAAGAATGTTTCAATTTCAATAGGATATGACATTACTCACTCCTGAACAGAAAATAAAATTCCCACAGATCTCACAGATAACGCAGATTTTTAATCCGTGAAATTTGTGCAATCTGTGGGAAGTATTTTAATCTTTTATTTTTTAAATATCTGCTACAGAATTCAGCATCTTTTGCTCCCATTCCGGATCTTTCGGATCAAAGAACAATCTTTTTCCGGTATCCAAAGAACGAACAACATTCATTTCATCTTCTGTCAGTTCAAAATCAAATACATTAAAGTTTTCTTCAATTCTTGATGGTGTTACAGATTTTGGAATCACTACAAAACCTTCCTGCAAATGCCATCTCAGAATTACCTGAGCCACAGTTTTTCCATATTTCTCAGCAATTGCTTTCAGATCAGTATTGCTTAAAAGGTTTGCATTTCCGTTTCCTAGCGGACTCCAAGGCTGTGTTATAATATTATTCTCTCTGTCATACACCTGCAATTCTTTTTGCTGGAAAACCGGATGCAGCTCGATCTGGTTGATAACCGGAAGAATGGTTGAGTTGGCTTTTAGTTCTTCAAGCTTTTCAATAGTAAAATTACAAACCCCGATTGCTTTAATCTTTCCTTCCTGATACAATTCCTCCAAAGCTTTCCAGGTTCCCAAGAAATCACCATACGGCCAGTGAATAAGGTACATATCCAGATAATCCATCTGAAGTCTGTCTAATGTTCTCTGAAATGCACGCTTCGCTTGTTCATATCCATGATCCTGAACCCAGACTTTAGAAGTAATAAATAATTCGTCCCTATCTACCCCACTGTTTTTTACCGCTGCTCCTACTGCCGTTTCATTTTGGTAAATAGCTGCTGTATCAATCATTCTATATCCTGTCTGAATAGCTTTGATAACAGCATTTTCACATTCTTTCAGGTCTTCCATCTGCCATACTCCAAAGCCTAAAGCAGGAATATCTACTCCGTTATTTAAAGTCACTACAGGCTGTCCTGTATAGATTTTCTTTTGCATAAATCTTTATTTTAATTATTAATATAAAGTGATTAAACAAATTTGCAATAAAAAAACGGAATCTGTACTTACCAATTTTACTGTTTTTTGTTAAAAAAATGTTATTTAATGAGTGTTTGAGAATAGGTTGGAAAGCGCAAAGGCGCAAAGAAATTTTTCCTTTCGACATCCTTTTTAAGGCGCAAGATTTTTATCTGCGATAAAATTGAATGCTGTTTATTTTAATGCCACTAATGCACGAATAAAATTATTCACGCCTAACTTTTCTATGCATCTCCTATGTGGTTCAGAAAAAGATTTAGCCCCATAGATTTTTGAACTTCTATATAAGCTATCTGTGATATTTGTGGAAGATTAGCTGTTTCATTCTAGCTAAAGATTTTTGATCTTCTTGCGCCTTAATAACAACATATTATTTAAACTTCTTTGCGTCCTTGCGATTTCCAACCTCAAAAACCATTTACAATTCTATCTGTGACTGGAATCTAGTCTCAATTTTCCTTATTTTTGTGGAAGTGATGATTCTTAAATCCTTCATATAAGCCTGCAAATGGAACAGTATACTTTTAACAAAATAACCAAAGATTCAGAAATCCCTTATAAATTGCTATTGCTAGCTGATGAGACCAAAGAAGCTATTGATCAATACATCTTCAAATCTGATATCTATCTTTTACTTGACGAAACCAAAAGTATTGCAGTAATAGCATTGTACAAAAACAGTGATACGGAACTTGAGATCAAAAATATTGCAGTGATTGAACGCTACAGAAACAAAGGACTTGGAAGCATTCTAATCCATAAAGCCAAAGAAATAGCTCTTAAGAATCATTATACAATGTTGAGTGTAGGAACTTCAGATACAGGATTTCAGCAAATCAGATTTTATGAAAGAAATGGTTTTATAAAAACAGGGATACGTAAAGATTTTTTTATAGAGAATTACCCATCCCCGATTTATGAAAACGGCCTGCAGATGCGCGATATGATTCTACTTACCCATTACCTTGCGGAATAGTCCTTTAATATGTTCTATTTCCGTTTGATAATTAGTATTTTTTCTACATCCAAAATACAAGGTATTTTCTAATTTTTTTTTCCTTCCCAGATGAGCTGAATCTCTCCGCTTTCAATAGCATTCTTGCATAAGAAATCCGGAACAACGGCCAATCCTGTTCCTCCTTTCAGACAACGGATGATAGAATTGAGATTAGGAACAATATAATTGGGGCGAAAGTTCGGTTTATGACCAAAATTTAAAGTCCAGAATTGGAAAAGATGTTCCATATCTCCGGTTGTCCCATACCATTTTTCATTCTTCAGCCACGCTTCGATCTGTTCAATATCCTTTGTTTTTAATATTTTTTTAAACGCATCTGTATCTACTTCTTTTCCCCCTACAAGAATGATCTGTTCAGAAGAAAATGCTTCATGCTGTATATTAGGTGAAGACCCTTTTTTGGGAGTGATGATAAGATCTAGGATTCCTTTGTCCAGCTGATCCAGCATTTCAGGATATTCTCCAAAACTGATAATCAGATTGAAAGGCAGTGAAGAAACATATTGCTCCAAAGTGGTTTGAAAGGTTTCAAAACACATTCCTACACTAATCGTTGGGGTATGCTTTTCTGTAGATTTTTGAAAATTTTTCTCTACATCTTCCAACTTGGTAAGCGGTTCTGCTACGGCATTAAATAATACTTTTCCTCTCTCCGTAGGAATCATTTTTCTACCCGTTCTGTCAAATAATTTGTATCCGACATAAGCTTCCAGTGAACTTAAGTGTAAACTCACCCCCGGCTGCGAAATGAATAAGGCGTCTGCCGCTCCTGTAAGTGTCCCGGTTTTATAGATCGCCTTAAAAGTACGATACCATTCTAAATTGACCATGGTTTAATTATTAATATTATGATATAAAATTACAAAATAATTATAATACTAATACCATTTCAAAATATACTAATTAGTTAATCATTTTCATGGTAGTATATATCCAGGTTCATCTGTTTTTGTCCTTAACAAGATCAGGAAGCCGTAAGAGGGAAGCTATCTTTTACTTCCCTCCTATATCTCCAGACTCTTCCTGTTAATTTCCGTTCCCTGAACTCAGATTATTTTACTATCTGAATGATTGTATTCTGAAACTTTTCCGGTTCATCTTTATGGATCTGATGTCCTGAATTTTCAAATAAGAACAAGTCTTTCTTAGGTGCTTTTACTTTTTGAAAGTACTCCGTTGTAATTCTGGTAGAAGTTTGAATATCATTTTTCCCAACAAAAAAATAAATAGGACATTCTACTTTTTTTAAGGTTTTTGGAAGATCAATGTTCATCACTTCGTTCCACGCAGGTGACCATGTTTTTGACCACTGTAGAAATCCTTTTTTGAAATCGTCACTTGTTACATACTGTTTACCATCTTTATAAAAAAGCCATTTTCTTAAATAAAATAAGTCTTCATCAACTTTGAAAGGAATGTGTACACTTGCCAATTCTTTACTGGCAACAGGCTCCTCTTTAAAGTGATCTTTTAAAATACTAAGCAATTCTTTCTCACTTGTCAATTGACTGACAACTGGATTCACTGCAAAATAGGCATGTAAAAGTTCAGGGTGATTCCTAACAATATAAAAACCTAAAGCATTTCCCCAAGAGCTCCCTAATAGATATATCTTCTCCTGTTTTAATTCTCTTCTCAGAAAATTGATAACCTGATAGGTATCTTTTCCCATGAGATCAACTGATGGCTGAACGGGAGAAGGATTTAATTCAAGGGTTTTTCCGGCATCTCTCTGATCCCATTGAACGATGGTAAATTTATCTTTTAAAAGACTTGTAAAAGAGTCCGCATTTTTTCTCATTGAGCTTCCCGGACCCCCTGATAAAAATAAAAGTACAGGTTTACCTGCATCATTTGTTTTAATATCTATAGCTTGTTTTATTCCACCAATTTCGGGCGTTAAGAGGGTATCTATTTTTACTTTCTGTAATTGTGCTAAACTCAATACGGATAATAGTAAAAAAATAAAAAGAATTGCTTTTCTCATGATTTCTAAATTTTAATTTGACTTTGATTTTAATAATCTATTGCAAATATCCTTCAGAGAATCATGAAAAATGTCTTAATAAAAGTAGTCGAACTCATTTTAATGAATAAAATGAGTTCGACTACCTGCAAGCAAAAGTACGAATAGTTACAAAAACCTATAAATCAATCAAATAAAAATCAAAAAAAGGAAGAAAACATTCTATTGATTATCTTATTGATATCTCTTTATTGCTTAAAAAATCAGCATAATAATCAGGAATTCCACTTTTCTCAATCGCATGAAGAGTTTCTTCAAGTGGATAACTTAACTGTACAATTTCAGGAATGATCTTTTCATCATCTAAATTCAATATTAAATAGGAAGCCAGCCTGTTTTCTTCTTTAGAGCGTCCTACGGAACCACAATTTACTGCCCATTTTTTATTTTCAAACTGTTTTGTAAAAGATAAATGGGTATGTCCCATTACAATCAGATCAGCATTTGAATCTTCAAGCATATTCATAAAAATCTCATCATTTTCAGATTCATACAAATAAGTATCATTGCTCGTAAGACTGGAATGCACCAATTGGATATTCCAATGTTTTTTACCTATTTTATAATTTAATTTTAAATGAAAAGGAAGTTCGGCAAGAAACTGTTTATTCTCTTCTGTAATATGTTTTTTAGAATGATCTATCGCAATAAATCTTGCCGCTGTTTCTTCTTCAGAATGTTTAGATAAAGGAAAAACAGGAAGATCGAAAGCAATTCTTTCATCATGATTTCCCAGCAGACAGGGAATGTTCAGTCTCTTCATCTTTTCTATCACTTCATTTCCCCAAGGGGCAAAATCAACCAAATCTCCTAAACAGAATTTCTGATGAATCCCCCTCTGTTCAATATCCTTCAACACCACTTCCAAAGCCGGAAGATTCCCATGTACATCACTGAAAACTGCTATCTGTATCATTCTCTGTCAATTTGTTAATCAAATTTACAAGACGAACAGGAATTTCAGTTCAGATATAGCATGACTTTTTACCATGAAATAACAATTATTAAGAATTAACTTTTGTTTTACTTAGTCAATCGTCAATACTTCTTAACAACTAAGCAGCCTTTGCCTTAAAAATTGACAAGCAAAGCGTACTGACTATTCACAATTGATAATAAGCTATAATTAAACTATAAATATTCTGATACATTACTATAATTTATATTATTTTTATTATACAATCAACCCTCCTAACTTTGCAGAGTAAAATTTAAACAATCATAAAAAAATGAAAAAAGTACTAATCATTAACGGAGGACAAAATTTCGGACATTCCGGAGGAAAATATAATCAAACCATCGCAGAAAATACAATAGCTGTTCTTAAAGAATTTGAGAACGTAGAAGTAAAAATCACCAATATAAGCGAAGGCTATGACAAGCATGAAGAAGTAGAGAAATTTGTTTGGGCAGATTATATTATTTACCATACTCCAATCTGGTGGTTTCAGCTTCCGAATGGATTTAAAAAATATATAGATGAAGTATTTACAGCAGGCCACGCCAAAGGTATTTATATGAGTGACGGTAGAAATGCTGCCAATCCGGAGATCAACTATGGTACTGGCGGAATGCTTGGCGGCAGAAAGTATATGCTGACAACAAGCTGGAATGCTCCTGCAACTGCGTTTACACTTCCCGGGGAATTCTTTGATGAAAAAAGTGTAGATGAGGGACCTTTATTTGGTTTTCATAGAATGAACGCTTTTGTATCCTTAAAAAAAATGGACAGCTTCCACTTCCATGATGTTGAAAAAAATGCCAACATAGAGCGTGATATGAAGCTTTACAGAGACCATGTAAAAAACGTATTTAAAAAGAATTAAAAACAGAATTAGTATAATGAAAATTCACCTTACCGCAATTATTAAAGCCAAAGAAGAGTATCAGACTGAGGTGTTGGAAGTTCTTCAGAATATGGTAATAGAAACAAGAAAAGAAGAAGCTTGTGAGCTTTATAACCTACACCAGGGAATTGAAAATAAAAACGAATTTGTTTTCTATGAAATCTGGAAAAGCCAAGAAGGATTGAATCAACATAATCAACAGCCTTACATTCAGGCTTTCGGAGCTTTAGTAGATGAAAAACTTCAGGAGAAGCCACAAATATATCTCACTCATATCATTTAAATATGAAAAAAATAGCGTTTTTACTATTGACAATCTTTACCATAGGATTTGTACAGGCACAGACCAAAAAATCAAAAAATATGAAAAAGAAAATATTATTCGTTGTAACCAGCCATGACAAAAAAGGCAGTACAGGAGAAGATACGGGATATTACTTAGGAGAAGTTTCTCACCCATGGGAGGTTCTTCACAAAGCAGGCTATGAAATTGATTTTGTAAGTCCGAAAGGCGGAACTCCACCCGTAGACGGATTTGATTTAAAAGATCCTGTAAATAAAGAGTTTTGGGAAAATAAAGAATACAAAAACAAGATTGATCATTCTTTAACACCATCACAGATCAATCCAAAAGATTACTCAGCCATCTTTTATGCAGGGGGACACGGAGCCATGTGGGATCTGGCAGATAATACTGAACTGGCAGATATTGCTTCAAAAATTTATGAAAATAAAGGTATTGTAGCAGGGGTATGCCATGGTCCGGCAGGGTTAGTTAATATCAAACTGAATAACGGAAAATATCTGGTAGATGGGAAAAAGATCAATGCTTTTACCAATGAGGAGGAGTCTGCAGTACAATTAACAGATGTTGTTCCTTTCTTGCTAGAAAACAAATTAAAAGAAAGAGGGGCAAAATTTGAAAAGTCAGGACTTTGGCAAAACCATGTGGTAACTGATCAAAGAGTGATTACAGGACAAAACCCACAATCTGCCAAGAGTGTTGGAGAAGCAATTTTAAAAGAACTCAATAATAAATAAAACAAAAAAATGGAATACAGAAAATTAGGAAACACCGATCTTGAGCTATCTGCAATTACTCACGGAGCTTTTGCCATCGGTGGAAATATGTGGGGCGGTAATGAAAAACAGGATTCTATTGACTCTATTCATGCTTCATTGGATCACGGAGTAACTTCTATTGACACGGCTCCTTTTTACGGTTTCGGATTAAGTGAAGAAATGATTGGTGAAGCCATTAAAGGAAAAGACCGTTCAAAAATCCAGTTGTTAACTAAATTTGGTTTGGTATGGGACGGAAGCAACAACGGAAAAGGAGAATTTTTCTTTGATGCTGAAGAAGAAGGAAAATCAATTCCGGTTTATAAATTCGCTTCTAAAGAAAACATCATTAAAGAAGTTGAAGAAAGCTTAAAAAGACTGGGTACTGATTATATCGACCTTTTACAGCTTCACTGGCCCGACAGCACAACAGCGATCAGCGAGACTATGGAGGCCATGGAACTACTGATCCAACAAGGAAAAGTTCGTGCTGCCGGAGTAAGTAACTACAGTGTAGCCCAAATGGAAGAGGCTAACAGAACTTTACAATTAGCGAGCAACCAGGTTTCTTACAGTATGCTGAACCGTACTATTGAGACTGACCTTGTTCCTTATTCTTTAGAAAACAATTCAGGAATCATCGTTTACAGTCCGATGGAAAGAGGTCTTTTGACAGGTAAATATTTCAAGGATAACAAACTAAAAGACAACGACCACAGAAACGGCTATTTCTCTCAGTTTGATTTAAATAAAGTAAAAAATTTCTTAGAAAAAATTGAACCTATCGCTCAGGAAAAAGGAGCCAGCCTTTCTCAACTGGTATTAAGATGGACTACCCTGCAACCAGCAATCACAGTAGTATTGGCAGGAGCAAGAAACGCCCAGCAAGCTGTTGAAAATGCTAAAGCGATGGATATCACTCTTTCTCACGAAGAATTGAACTTCATCAATTCTGCTTTAAGCGAGATTTAATATATAAGCTGGGAGCTGGAAGAGGGAGGACAGAAGTACTATGAGGTTATTAATAACTTTCAGTCCTTTGAACCCAATTATTATCAGACTGTAAGATGTAAATATGAAGTTGAAAATACTAGCGTGTATTGTTAACTTACAGTTTGTTAATTTAAATCATTACAACAATCTGATCAATAAAATATCACTTGCTTACGGACTTCAAAAACTTCCCTCTTCCAACTTCCCTTCTTTTCAACCAAGAAAAATAAAATAGGAAGCATATTTAAATATACAGAATGCCAGTTGTTCATAGACTTCAACAACTCTCCTCCTCCAGCTTCCAACTTCCCTTATTAATTCACCCTATACATCATAAAAAAATGAAAAAGAATCTGATCAAAATGTTCGGGTTAATCACCTTATTGACTATAAATAGTATTTCATTAAACGCTCAAATCCTTGTTAATCCAGAAGATCAATCATGGTATCCTTCTGCTTACGGAGCTCAGGATGAAATAGGAGCTGCCAATTTATTAACACCCGAAGTAGTAAAACAAGCACTTGGATTGGTAAAACAAGGTAAAACATTAGCACTTGCTGTTCCTATTGATAAAAACTTACCCGCTTTCAGACACAGAAGTTTCAATCTATACAACATCCAACCCGGAGAACAGGGCGGAAAAAGTATAGGTCCCAACAAGTTTACATTCAATGACGAATTAGTCAATGGATGGACAGGCGTAGGAACTCAGCTTAACGGGATTGGACATATCGGGATTGATAACGTTTACTATAACGGAAATAAAGCAACTGATTTTGTAACTGTAGAAGGTGTAAAAAAGCTAGGTGTTGAAAAAGTCCCCCCCTTTGTCACCAGAGGTATAGTCCTTGATATGGTGAGACATTATGGAAAAGCAATTGTGCCTGGTGGAACAGAATTTACTGTTGAAGATATCACAGCTGTTTTAAAGAAACAGGGTCTTACACTAAGAAAAGGAGATGTTATTCTTTTCAATACGGGATGGCTCGAACTGATCGGTAAAGACAACAAACAGTTCTTAGAAACAGAACCTGGAATCGGGATGGAAGCTGCAAAATGGTTAGCTGACCAGGGCATTGTTGCTTTTGGTGGTGATACCTGGGCTTCAGAAGTATATCCCAACCCAAAAAGTAAAGAAGAGTTTCCCATCAACCAATATATGCTGGCTAAAAAAGGAATCTATAATCTGGAACTGATTGACAGCCGTCCTTTGGTTAAGCAAAAAGTTTGGGAATTTTTATTTGTACTGGGGCAGCCTCTGTATGTAGGATCTACTCAGGTAAATGTGAATCCTGTCGCTATTTACTAAAGATAGAGATCTCGCTTAAAACCTATAACATACTAAAAAAGAGAGACAACGTAATTCCGGTTTTGAAAAAATAAAACTAACCTTTAGAATTTATTTTAGAATTAATCCTTAAAACAGGGTTACAATCTCACTTTGCTTCTTGCATTAAACTAGCCTTTCAGTTTTGAAAGGCTAGTTTATTAAATAAAGTAAATGTCTGTAAATGATGCAGGCTTCATTAATCTCCCATTCCAAACTCCCCAGCATCCATACTTTGCCATTATTTTGCTATCGGCATATGTGTACTGATAGCAATTCTATTCCATGCATTGATCGTCACAATCGCCATAATAATCTGTGCAATCTGATTGTTATCAAAAAATGATTTTGCTTTCTGATAGGTTTCTTCAGTTAATCCTTTGTCACTTATCAATGTAATCTCTTCTGTCATTGCCAAAAGCACCTGTTCTTCTTCTGTAAAAAACTCCTTGGCTTCTGTCCACCCATCTAAAATGAAGATTCTTTGTGGTGTTTCCCCATATTTAAGAGCATCTTTTGTATGCATATCAAGGCAAAAAGCACATTTATTAATCTGTGAAGCTCTGATTTTAATTAATTCCTTCTGAATATGGGTTAAAGAAGTGGTTTGTAAATATCCTTCTAATCCCATCATTGCTTTGTACGCTGCTGAATCTACTGTTGCAATATTTAATCTTGCGCTCATTATATTTATTTTTTGGTTAATTGATCAATACTAAAAGAATATCCTTGCTGAACAGCTAATAAAAGAGCCGCAGCACTTCCCACCCAGACTGAATAATTGAGTGGGGCCTTAGAACCTAATGCAATTGTCATTGATACGGCGAAAATCAGCAATAAAATACTGCTTCCATAAGCTGCAATTCTGGTTTTAAAACCTACGATCAGCAATAATGGAAATAGAATTTCAAAAAATGTGGCAGCATACGTGGAGAAAGTACTCAAAGCTTCAGGAAGAAAAAGGTCAGTGATCTTGTGTATTCTTCAAAACTCTTCATATTTCCCCATGATGAATTTTCTGCACTCCACCATCCGAATCGGTCGGCTACTGCGGAAAGCATCGTTACAGAAAGAGCCAGTCTTAAAAATAGCTGTGGAAATTGATTTTGTGTATTTGTCATTGCATTAGCTTTTAATCACATGACAAATTTCCGATATCTGATCCGTAAAAAACTTAAACTGGTTTAAGAACGTAATTTTGCTTTGATTTCACTTAAATATTCCGGAGTAAAACCAAGAAATGAAGCGATGAGATATTGAGGAATCCTTTGTATAAACCAGGGATACAGCGTACTGAAATGTACATACAACTCTTCCCTTGAATATTCAGTAAGGTAGCGGAGTTTTCTTTCCGAAGCAGCATAAGCCCTTTGATAGATAATTCTGAAATATTTTTCCATCTCAGGATGTTTTTCAAGCAACAGTTCCTGACTTTTAAAATCAATGACAAGAATGGTAGATTTTTCTACAGACTGAATGTTGAAATCTGTCTGCAACTGTCTTTCATAAGCAAATGTATCAGTAATCCACCAGTTTTCAATAGCAAACTGTGTTGTATGCTCTACTCCTTTTTCATTAATAAAATATTTTCTCAGGCAGCCTTCCACCACAAAATACATATTCCTGCAAACCTCTCCTTCCAGCATCAGACTTTGTTTTTTCTTCACCTTCAATACTTCAAAAAATGAAAAAACTGAACGATACTCTTCGTCAGTTACTGTAATGAATTTATTTAAATGTGCCTTGAAATTATCCATCTTTAGAATTGAATACTCAAACTTAACTTTATTTTTTTAGTTTTACAATGACAAAATATGAAATCATGGAACTCGTTGCTAAAATTCTGATCGCAGTTGTTGCACTGGAACATCTCTATATTCTTTGGATGGAAATGTTCGCATGGGAAACCAAAGGAAAAGAAGTTTTCAAAGCTGCCTTACCTGCTGAAATGTTTAAACCTACAAAAGGGTTGGCCGCCAATCAGGGATTATACAACGGTTTTCTGGCTGCCGGGCTTATCTGGTCTTTTCTGATTAAAGATCCACAATGGCAGGATAATATTGCACTTTTCTTTTTAGGATGTGTGGCTATAGCGGGTATTTATGGTGCTGTTTCTGCTACAAAGAAAATCTTTTTGTTCAGGCACTTCCAGCTTTATTAGCCATTATTGCTGTTTTGCTGAAGTAATTGCATTGATCATTTTGTAAGGATTTTCTCCAAAAAATCAGGATTATCAAACCACTTTTATCTTTAATGATAAAGGAAAATTTACCATGAGTATTTCGTTCCATAACATAACTTAAAACCAGCTTTTTAGGTCCCCAAAAATCCATTTAAAATAAAATTCGTAAATTTGCAACGCCGTAAAAATCTGATACACAGGTTTTTTATACTGGCCTGCATTTTGATGAAATGTATGAATTCAAGTTGTTCTGTACACATATCTTTTATTACCTCATCAGTAATTTAATTATAGAATTCATGTAAAAGATTAATTTATTTTTACATAAGACACTCTTTTTCTAGAGTAAAATCTATTGAAATATTTAAAATAAACATAAGGCTAAGGGCTTTATGCTCTTATTTTTTTGTTATAAGCTTTTATCATTATAAGCTTGGCAAATTATTTTTTATACTCGTCACCCAAAGAACAACACCAAAAGATTAAATGTTTAATCACGTAATGATATACCAGATTGTATATCAATTATTAATTAAAAATTCTGAATATGGAAAAAAATGAAAACAGTAGAAAAGTAAAACTTAAAGTTGAAGATCTGACTATTATCTTTGGTAAAAACAAAGAAAAAGCACAGGAACTTTTAGACAAAGGTTTTTCCAAAAAGGAAATTCTTGAAAAAACAGGCTGTACAGTAGGAATCAACAAAGCGAGTTTTGAGATCTATGAAGGGGAATTCTTTGTTATCATGGGTTTGTCCGGAAGCGGAAAATCTACCTTACTGCGTTGTCTTAACAGGCTGAATGAGCCTACTTCGGGTAAAGTATATATCAATGACGATGATATTACCGGTAAAAACAATAAAGAACTTCTGGAAGTAAGAAGAACAGAGATGAGCATGGTATTTCAAAAATTTGGATTACTTCCCCATCATAACATCTTAGATAATGCAGGGTTCGGACTTGAAATCCGAGGTGAAAGCAAAGCCTCTCGGGATGAAAAAGCGCAGAAAGCCCTGGATATTGTTGGCTTAAACGGTTTCGAAAACCAATATCCTTCACAACTCTCTGGGGGAATGCAGCAAAGAGTAGGATTAGCAAGAGCTTTGGCCAATGATCCGGAAGTATTGTTGATGGATGAAGCTTTCTCGGCACTTGATCCTTTGATAAAATCTGAAATGCAGGATCAGATGCTGGAACTGCAAAACACTTTACAAAAAACCATTGTTTTCATTACCCATGATTTGGATGAAGCCATTAAAATCGGAGACCGTATCGTCATTATGAAAGATGGGGTTATAGAGCAGATAGGAAGTGCTGAGGATATTTTAACCAACCCAGCAAGTGACTATGTAAAGGCATTTGTAGAGAAAGTAGACCGTAAAACAATTATCACCGCAAGATCTTTAATGTTTGATAAAGCAACCGTTGTACGTTTTAGGAAAGACGGTCCCGAAGGCGCTTTAAGAAAAATGAGAGCAACAGGATTAGAAAACTTACCTGTTGTAGATTTCCAAAACAAATTCCTTGGTTTTGTAACGCTTAACGACGTTGTCAGAATTGCCAAAAAGAAAGAACCTACGGTGGAATCCATTATCAATAGTAATGTACCTTCTGTTTATCCTGAAGTAACGGTAGAAGAAATGCTGCCTTTAATTTCAGGAAGTAAATCTGCCATTGCTGTTGTAGATGAAAACAATAAATTTTTAGGTCTTGTTACCCAATTATCTCTTGTCATAGAAGCTACCAAATTTAACGAAGAAGAAATCATTGAATTAAAAGAAATCGCAAACAACCAATAAGATGAATAAAATTATAGATATAGGTCAATATGTAGAAACTGCAATCAATTGGCTCACAGAAAATGGGAAACCTGTATTTGATGTTATAAAGCATATAGGAAACTCCTCGATCATGGGGATTGAATGGGTATTGATAAACACTCCTTTTTATGTAATTATCCTCTTCATTACCCTTTTAGCATTATGGAAAGCCGGAAAAGGTATTGCCATTGTTACAGCAGCAGGGCTGAGTTTGATATTTATGATGGGATTATGGAAAGAAACGATGGAAACATTGGCACTTATCTTCGTAGCAACCATCACAGCTCTTGTTCTTTCTATCCCTCTTGGAATTTTAGCCGCTAAAAACAAAATCGCAGCAAAAATTATCCGCCCTTTACTGGATTTAATGCAAACTATGCCCGCCTTCGTTTACCTGATTCCTGCTGTCCTATTTTTCAGTATCGGAAAAGTACCCGGTGCTTTTGCAACCATCATTTTTGCTATGCCGCCAGCGGTACGTTTAACAACATTGGGAATTGAATCTGTACCGAAAGATATTGTAGAAGCAGCCCGTGCTTTTGGAGCAACCAACCGTCAGATATTATTTAAAGTAGAACTTCCTCTGGCCATGAAAACTATTTTAACAGGGGTTAACCAAACCATACTCTTATCATTATCCATGGTTGTGATTGCCGGAATGATTGCTGCAGGCGGATTAGGAGAAAAAGTTTTGGAAGGAATTAATAATCTGGATATCGGACTTGGATTTGAAAGCGGACTTTCCGTTGTTATTTTAGCGATTATCCTCGATAGGATTACCCAGGGATTTGTAAAGAAAAAACAATAAGATGAAACAATTAAAATATCTATTTTTTCCCATTTTAATGATCGCACTGGCTGCATTACATTCATGTGGAAACATAAAAAACTCTAAATATATTACCATAGGAATGGTAGATGGCTGGGCTGAAGATGTAGCGATGACTCATGTTGCCAAAGCCATTCTGGACCAGCAGGGCTATCATGTCATTATTCAGAAAGCTTCTACAGATATGATTCTGGCTTCAATGAATAATGAAGATACCGACCTTTTATGGGAGTCTGGCTTCCTTACACCCACGCTAAAAAGCTGGCTAAATTTCCTGGATTAACACATCTTGGAACCAATTATGACAATGGCCGCATTGGATTGGTAGTCCCTGAATATGTTCCTATTCAGTCTATTGAAGACCTTAACCAACATCAGGAACAGTTCAATCACAGAATTATCGGGATTGAAAAAGGTGCAGGATTGACGACAGGAACAGATAAAGCGATTATTGATTATAAGCTTGATTACAAACAAATCAATTCCTCCACCATTGCCATGATCACCGAATTACAGAACGCTATACAGCGTAAACAATGGATTGTGGTAACAGGATGGCAGCCCCACTGGATGTTTGGTAAAATGAAACTTAAGTTTCTTGACGATCCTAAAAAAATATTTGGTGAAGCAGAACAGATCAAAACCTATGCGAGAAAAAGCTTTAGTACAGATCATCCGGAACTGGCAAAATTCTTTTCTAAACTCCATTTTGATGATGAAACGATGTCTGATCTTTTAATCCAAATGGAACACAGTAAAAATAAAGAAGCCACTGCACAAAAATGGGTGGAAGAACATGCTGAACTGGTCAATACCTGGTTAGATAAAAAATAATTCGACCAATCAGCTGTGATAATCAAAAATCCTCAACTCTATTGTAGTCTGAGGATTTTTTATTGCCTTTTTAAGATGCAGAAGAGTTCATCGATTTCTTGACCTTCTCCCTATGAAGCAACCCCCAGTTCACCAGTGTCTCTGTTACCGGAAGTACTGATTTTCCATATTCTGTAACCGCATAGGTAACCGTAATAGGTTTGGTATCCTGAATTGTTCTTGTAATCAGAAGGTTTGTTTCCAATTCTTTCAATTCCTTACTCAGCATTTTAGCAGAAATTCCGTCAATACCACGTTCAAGCTTTTTAAAATGAATCTGCTGATCCGTTCTGTTGGTCAGATAACGAAGGATCATCAATTTCCATTTTCCACCAAGAACATCCAGACTATCCCGCATAGCGAATAATTCCTCAGTACAGGTTGCTTCTCTTTCGGTTCCGTTTTCAATAATTTTTGCCATAATAGTTTCATCAAGGTAACTAGTAACCATTTGTTAACTAGTAGCAAATATAAACTATTCCCGTTTTACATTTGTACATCAAATTAACAATATGAAAGCGGTTATTTTAAATAAGAATTTTAAACTTGAAGACGGTTTTATTGAAAAACCTCAACCCAAAAATAATGAAGTATTAATTCATATCAAAGCCAGTGGTTTCAACCCGATCGATTACCAAATGTTGGAGAATGAACTGGAACGAAAATTAATCCGTTCACCCATTTTAGGGAGAGAATTATCAGGAATTGTTGTAGAAAAAGGAGCTGATGTCACTCAGTTTAACATCGGAGATGAAGTATTTTGTGGCAGCGGTTCTATGGGAAGCAATGGTACTTATGCCGAATATATTTCAGTTCCCGAAGCTATCGTTTCACTCAAACCTAAAAATATTTCCTTTGAACAGGCAGCTTCTATTCCATCAGCAGGATTGACTTCCTTGCAAATTTTTAAAAGACTGAAATTACAGCCGGAGCAAACTATTCTTATTACCGGTGCTGCCGGAGGAGTAGGTTCCTTTTTAATCAAAATTTTATTGGCTCATCATATAGACAACTTCATTGCTACTGTTGGTAGTGAGGAAAATAAAAAAATGCTTCTCAATCTGGGGGTAAAAAATCATCAGATTGTTAATTACAAAGAAGACAATCTTGTAGAAAATATATTAAAGGCTAACCAGCATCTGCCTTTTGATATTGGAATTGATCTGGTTGGAAATTATATGGCTGAAATCACAGCTGAGGTATTAAAAATCAATGGAACTTATGTAGATGTCACAGCTCTTGTCACCCAAAAAGCTCATGAACTTCTCTTCAACAAAGGAACTGTAATGATGAATATCTCTAACTATTCGTACAGCATGGTTAAGCAGTATGATTACTACAAAAACAGTCTGGACGAAATTGCACAACTTATTGAAAATAGCATCATCATTCCATCACAATATAAAATAATAGGCAATCTTTCTTTGGAAACTGTTCTGGAAGCACACTCTATCCTTAAAAACAATCAGACCCAAGGTCATAAACTTATCATGAAAAATTCATAACTAATGAACAAAATACCAAGACGCATCGTAACAGGAATTAAAGACGGAAAATCTATCATTATAGAAGATCAACAGGTTGAAAATGCAGTAGAACATTTCCCCGGGCTGATTATTTCAGACGTATGGAACACTCAGACAATGCCTGCAAGCTTAGGCTTTGAAACCCCAATTCCAAACACTGGTTTTCCGCAAACCCCTAAAAACGGAACCTATTTCCGATATGTGGTTGTTCCACCAGATAAAGATTTAGGATTTGAATTCAAAAAAGGAGAGCCTCATCCCATGATGCACCAGACTCCCACATTAGATTATATTATTATTCTTTCCGGCGAGCTTCATTTGATCATGGAAGAAGGAGAAACACTTTTAAAACCTGGAGACATCGTAATCCAACGAGGCACCAACCACGCATGGAGCAACAAGTCCGATGAGCCATGCATACAACTGGCTGTTTTAATAGACGCTGAGGTTATAAAGTAAAAATATTTCCCACGGATTTCACAAATTTCACAGATGAAAAAATATCTGTATAATCTGTAAGAGCTTTAATTTTTATTGGAAATTTCACAAGCGATAAAATAATGTACAAAATCCATGTTGCTATGTGGTTCAAAAAATTAAAACACATAGCAACATAGATTTTTAAACGTTTCTTATCCTATAAGGCGGAAATCTCCAACAATTTTTGTTTCATTTTTTCAGGAGTCAGTAATCCTTCCTGATAGTATACTAAATTCTGATTCTTATCCAGAAAAATCCACAACGGATATACAGGCTGTTCCTTATTTTTAGACAATGCCAAGGCTAATTCATGAATACCCGAATTTCCATTGGATAAGTACTCAAACTCTTTTCCTTGGAAACTGATTTTTTCCCTGGTTTTTTCAGCCTCAAAATGAATCAGGTAAAAGTGATCGTTCATTATTTCCACCAGATCTTTATCTTTATTCAAACGATAAGATTCTATTTTACAAACTGAGCACCAATCTGTATAAAGATGGATTACAACGGGCTTAGGAGATTCTTTTTGCAGATGCTCCAGCTCAGAAAAAGTCCCTGTCTTCATCTGAGACAAATAAAGACAGGGCACAAACATTAAAAATAAAGCAAAAGGTCTCATTTTAGTGTATATTTTACTCCCAGGAATCCTCTGATACGTTGCATTGGAGCATAGCCGTATGCTGTATCGAAAGTATAATGGTTTGGATTGCTGATGGGATCATCAGCATGTTTATCAAACGGGTCAAAAGGCCTCATCAGAGGATCTTTAGGAGTAAAGTTGAATAAATTTTTAATACCACAATAGACTTCAAATCCTGACTTAAAACTCTTTGAAACCTGAATATTAGCCAGCGAATAGAATGGAGAATACTCAGGACGGAAATCATTCGGTAAAACAGGAAGTCTCATTGGCCCATACAACTGTCCTGTAAAATCTATGGTCAGATTACTAGGAAATTTATAGGTCAGATTATAAGTTCCACTCCATTTTGGAGCGTGAAGCTGCTGCGTTTTTTCATTGGCATCATCGTATTTCTGATAGACATCAAGATACGTTACTCCCAAATTAACGCTTAATGGGAAGGCAAAACTGAAATCTACGTTCAAGGAAGCTCCTCTGGAAATTCCATATCCATGAAGGTTATCATATATAATTCTATTCGGATCAGAATCGAAATCACCAACAATTTTATTACTGAAATAGGTATAGAACGCAGATGCATCAAGGTTCACCATTCTTGTTCCTACAGGAATCTTCCAGATATAATTTAAATTTCCGTTCACAGATCTTTCAGGCTGCAAATCTGATTTCACTACCACTTCTCTGGAACCTGTCAATGCTGCATGATCCTCAGTAAAAAGATTAACTACTCTGAATCCTGTTCCGAAATTGAATCTTAGCGTATGATACGGGTTCGGGGAAAACTTCCAAGCAAATCTCGGGGAATGTACAGAATGATGTACCTTATCATAATCATAACGATAGCCTAACAACAAGGTATTTTTATCATTAATCTCCCATTGATCCTGAACAAACACTCCCCAAATCGGCGACTTCATCGGAGCATTCGTTACCCCATCTGATGCCAGTGTTCCTGGAGTATTGTCATCATAAAAAGTTCTTTTAAAAGTTACCCCTGCGGTAATATCATGTTTTCCGAAACTTCTGTCCCAATAGGTTTGCACAAAGGCTACTTTTTGCAAAGCATTGAAGGGATTAGCACCATAAAATGAATTCTGGTCATGATAATTATAAGAAAACTGAGTCACAACATGTTCTTTCATCGGCCATTCATACAACCCGAAAACCTCAGCTCTGTTGGTATAAATACTTTCCCCATACACTTCATCACTTCCACGGAAAGATTTATTCCACTGCATTTCACCCCCAAAACGGTCTTCATATAAATATCTCATCGCAAAACTAGCCTGCCTGTTATCTTTTCTTTTAAAATTCCATTTGTTAAAAATAGAAATCCTATCCTGTAAAGTAGAGTCTGTAAAATTGTCTTTGTTCTGATCTATCCTTTCTTTAAAGCTGAAATAATTTAAACTCAATAATGAAGCAACATTCTTTCCAAGGTTAAACTTGGTAGAAAGGTCAAGGTTATTCTCAGCCCAGGTACTCGTCATCATATCTACACTCAGTTTTGGAGCTGTCAAAGCATTTTTTGTAATAATATTAATAACCCCTCCCATTGCTTCAGAACCATAAATAGAAGACGCCGGGCCTTTGACTACTTCTATCCTGTCTACCAAACTGTTGGGAATACCACTTAATCCATACACCGTGGAAAGTGAGCTTACAATAGGCATTCCGTCTATCAGAATCATAGTATAGGGGCCTTCCAGACCGTTTATGTGAATATCTCCCGTATTACATACCGAGCAATTCAATTGTGGTTTTACCCCATTGACCATTGCGATGGCTTCAAAAATACTTGGAGTAGGATTTTTCTGAAAAAATTTCTGACTGTAGATTTCAACTGCCACAGGACTTTTTGACCTGCTCATCGGTTTTATGGTTCCGGTAACCACCACATCATCAATAGTACTTGTCTTAAACTCTTTTTTTGTAACCCTTGCGGAATCTGTTTTTATAGGTTGATTTAAACTTAAACTGTCTGTCTCCTGGGCAAAACAATACGAGGATAAAAAAGTAATAGAAAATAATATTCGCTTCATGAAATTAAAATTGTTAGGCAAATCTAACAATTATTTTTGAAATACAAAACTTGTCTGTAAATATTTGATTGAGCCAATTCATGAAAAATGATTAAATTTGAGAAACTACATATGAAAGTAAAATGAGATATCATCTATCGGGAAACATCCCACAAAAAAGGCATACAGTCTTTAAATCTCCGGAAGATAAATTTTACTATGAACAGCTTTTCGGAACCGAAGGCTTTCATGGGATCTCTTCTCTATTGTACCATATTCACCGCCCAACACAGATCAAATCAATCGGGGAGCCGAAAGATGTAACTCCGAAAATTGCGGTGGATAAAAATATTACGCCAAGAATGTTCAAAGGAATGAATGTAACTCCTGAGGATGATTTCATGGACAGCCGTAAGATCCTTTTGATGAATAACGACCTGAAAATGGGACTGGCCAAGCCAAGAAAATCAATGGATTATTTCTACAAAAATGCAGAATGTGACGAACTTTTATTCGTACATGAAGGAACCGGGGTTTTGAAAACATTTGTGGGCGATCTTGAATTTGTAACCGGCGATTATCTTATTATTCCGAGAGGAACTATTTATCAGGTGGAATTACAATCTGAAAATACAGTATTCTTCGTACTGGAAAGCCACTCTCCTATTTACACTCCGAAAAGATACAGAAATGAATTCGGGCAGTTATTGGAACATTCTCCGTTCTGCGAAAGAGACATTATTGCTCCAGTTTTCAAAGAACCTAAGGATGAAAAAGGAGAATTCTTAATTAAAGTAAAGAAAGAAAACCAGATCACAGACTTCATCTATGCAACACATCCGTTTGATGTAGTAGGCTGGGACGGATATTTTTATCCTTATAAATTTAATATCAAAAACTTTGAACCTATTACAGGAAGAATTCACCAACCGCCACCGGTTCACCAGAATTTTGAAGCCCATAACTTTGTAGTATGCTCATTCTGTGCAAGAATGTATGACTACCATCCACAGGCAATTCCAGCTCCTTATAATCATTCCAATATTGATTCTGATGAGGTCTTGTTCTATACAGAAGGTGATTTTATGAGCCGTAACCATATCGACTTAATGGACTTCACCCTTCATCCGGGAGGAATCGTTCATGGTCCTCATCCAGGAGCAATGGAAAGAAGTATCGGTAAAAAATTCACTGAAGAATATGCGGTAATGGTAGACCCTTTCCGTCCTTTAAAAATTACGGAAGAAGCTTTAAAAGTGGAAGATCCATCTTATAAAACTTCATGGTTAGAATAAAACAGAAAAAGGCCTTTCCTGTTATTGAGGAAAACTATTACTGAATACATACAAAAGCTGCTTTAAATCCTTTATTTAAAGCAGCTTTTTTCGTAAATTTGTAAGGTATGGTTCACATATACGGCCATCATTATTTTTCATATCGCATCCTAAGTAATGGTGGTTTAATAAAAATCAATATTACATGTTAGAAAGAATCAGATTAGAAAGTCTACACGAAAAGGTAACTACAGCTGAAAACGCTGTAAAAATGATTAAAGACGGGATGACCATCGGGTCAAGCGGCTTTACAAAAGCAGGTGACAGCAAAGCCATTTTGCCGGCACTCGCAGAAAGAGGAAAAACAGAAGACCTTAAAGTCACTTTAATGACCGGCGCTTCATTAGGTCATGGTACCGATGGTAAACTGGCTGAAGCGAATGTTTTAAAGAAAAGAATGCCCTTCCAGGTAGATCCTACTTTGAGAAACAAAATCAATAAAGGTGAAATTCTTTTCATCGACCAGCATTTAAGTGAAAGTGCTGAATTGCTTCACACCAAAAATCTCCAAAGCATTGACGTAGCTGTTATAGAAGCTGCTTATATTGAAAGAGACGGAAGTATTGTTCCTACCACTTCAGTAGGAAATTCAGTGACGTTTGCTGCTCTGGCTAAAAAAGTGATCATCGAAATCAATACAGAAGTCCCGGAAGAAGTGTACGGAATCCACGATATTTACCAGGCTGAAGATTATCCATACAGAAATGTTATTCCAATCGTTGCACCATGGAATAAAATTGGGAGAAAAAGTATTCCTGTAGATCCTAATAAAATTGAAGCCATTGTTTTTACTAACCTGAAAGACAGCCCTGCTGATATTGCAGAACCGGATGAGAAAACAACAGCCATCGCCAAACACCTTCTCGCCTTCTTTGAAAATGAAGTTCAGTTAGGACGTCTTACAGACAGATTATTACCACTTCAGGCAGGAATCGGAAAAGTAGCGAATGCTGTACTTACAGGATTTAAAGACAGTAATTTCTATGACTTAACGATGTTTTCAGAGGTTCTTCAGGACAGCACCTTTGATCTTATAGACTCTGGTAAATTAAGCTTTGCCTCTGCATCTTCTATTACCGTTTCAAAAGACTGCTATGAAAGAGTATTAGGAAATCTTTCAAAATATAAAGACAAATTTGTTCTAAGACCTCAGAATATATCCAATACACCAGGATTGATCAGAAGACTGGGAGTAATTGCCATCAATACAGCCATTGAATTTGATATTTATGGAAATGTAAACTCTACTCATATCGGCGGAACAAAAATCATGAACGGAATTGGTGGTTCCGGAGACTTTGCCAGAAATGCTTATTTAAGTATTTTTGTAACTCAGGCCGCTTCAAAAGGAAATAATATTTCCCATGTGCTTCCAATGGTTTCTCACACAGACCATACCGAACATGATGTTGACATTTTGGTTACCGATGTTGGATTAGCTGACTTAAGAGGATTAGCCCCAAGAGAAAGAGCTCAGAAAATTATTGATAACTGTGTTCATCCTGATTACAGAGAAGAGCTGCAATCTTATTTTGACAGAGCCTGTGAACGTGGAGGGCATACCCCTCACCTGCTGGAAGAAGCTTTCAGCTGGCATTTACGTTTCTCTGAAACCGGAAGCATGAAGCAGCAGATAGCAGCTGAAGTTTCCAATTAAGAATTTTACAATCCAATTAAACCTTATAGAAGGATCAGATGTTATGCATTTGGTCCTTTATTTTTTTTATTACATTTAGATGATTCATTAATATGATAAAAGTCTTTTAATCTCCTTTACAATATTTTAAATAAATAGAGATATAAAGATTATCTTTGAGAGAGGTTAGGCATTTATGAATAAGAATTAGTCAGGAATTTTATAATAAAAAGATAAAATATGAATAATTATATCAGCGCAGAAGAAGCTATATATACGATAAAAAGCGGTAACCGTGTTTTTTTTCACGGCAGCGCATGCACTCCGAATTATCTGATTGACGAACTGGCAAGACAGGCACACAGATTAGATAATGTAGAAATGGTTTCTATTACCCAGCAGGGAAACATAGAAATTGCAAAACCGGAGTATAAAGACAAATTTTTTATCAATTCCTTATTCGTATCTACACCGGTTCGTGAAGCTGTAAACTCAGATAGAGGGGACTTTGTTCCTGTATTTTTAAGTGAAATTCCAATCTTATTCAGAAAAAACATCCTACCGCTGGATGTTGCACTGATCACTGTTTCTCCACCTGACAAACATGGATTCTGTACATTGGGAACCTCAGTAGACATTGCAAGAGCAGCCGTAGATACAGCGAAAACTATTGTGGCAATGGTAAACCCAAGAATGCCAAGAACTCATGGAGACGGAATGATCCATATCAGCAGAATCCATAAACTGGTTTGGCATGAGGTAGAGCTTCATACTGTAGATTACAGTTCTAAAGTAGGCCCTGAAGAAATGCTGGTAGGGAAAAATGTAGCGGAACTTATCGAAGACCGTTCTACCCTGCAAATGGGGATCGGAACCATTCCTGATGCTGTTTTACAATGTCTGCATAACCATAAAGACCTTGGAATTCATACAGAAATGCTGAGTGATGGGGTCATAGACCTGATTCAGGATGATGTTATTAATAACAAATACAAAGGCTATAACGATAATAAAACCATTACAAGCTTCTGCTTCGGAACCAGAAAACTATATGATTATGTGGACGATAATACCGTTTTTGCTTTCAGAGATGTAAGTGAGGTGAACTTCCCCATCAATATCATGAAGAACAAAAAACTGGTAGCCATCAACTCTGCGATTGAAATTGATCTTACAGGACAAGTCTGTGCCGACTCTATCGGAACTTTACAATATAGCGGCATCGGCGGACAAATGGACTTTATGCGTGGAGCAGCATTAAGTGAAGATGGAAAACCCATTATTGCGATCACTGCAAGAACGAAAAAGGAGTGTCAAGGATTGTTCCTTTTCTGAAGCAAGGAGCAGGTGTAGTGACTACAAGAGGTCATATTCATTATGTGGTTACAGAATATGGTACGGCTTACCTATATGGTAAAAACCTTCGTCAGAGAGCACAGGAGCTCATTAGCATTGCCCATCCCGATGACAGAGAGATGCTTGAAAGAGCTGCTTTTGAAAGGTTTAAGCACTGATTATCAAATAATAACATATTTTAACTTTAATTTTTATTTAGAATTTAAAAATATATCTTTAACTTATACCAGCAAATCATAAAAATGCCTTAATATTCTGGCAGTATTTTTGATAAAATTCTTTTTAAAACGAGGAAATTGAAGACTATATATAATTCTATACGAGAAGAAGTTGTAAAGCATTCGAAGGTAAGGAATTCTGTTTTGGGGAATGTGAGTGAATGGAAGAGAAGCCATTATATTATTCTTTCCGAAATCATTAAAGATGAACTTTCTGAAGCTGAAGAACTTAAAGGGGGTAAAAAGTTTGAGATCGGGAATACGATTTCCCATGTTACCCTACAGCGTTTTTTTGAAAACGATTATCAGGATAAAACCCACAGCGATTTAAGATTCTTAAAAACCCTGGATAAAATATGCATTTTCCTGGGCTACAAAGACCTTAATGACTATATCCTTTCTGTAAGACATAAAAAGAAAGAATCTGATGGAACTGATGAACTGTCATTCATGACCAGGTTGGTATATGACTATTGTGCCAAGGCTTTTGAGTTCTGCAAAGAGTTTCCCAATCATAATACTGAACTTTTCAAGGATCTGGTATTTGATGATTCACCGTTTCTGGAAAGAATTTCACAGTTCAGCAAAGAGCTTTGTGAAAAAGACTTTCAACTGGTCACCAAGAATAACCGTTCCAACTATGAAGTTTTTGACATTCATGTAGTAACGGATGAACCCGAAAAAAAATACTGGAGACCCAGGAATTCTGGAATTTATTATTTAAAGTAGGAGAAACCGGTGAGGAACATTTTGTTAACCAGCTCAGTACCCAAATTTATTTCTTCAAAAAAATAGATGATACCTGGAAGATCTGGGACAATTATAATCCTGATGCCGGAATGCTCAACAGAAAGATAGAAACCACTGTATAACAATTAAAAATAAGAAAGCCGCAGAGATTATCTGCGGCTTTCATGTTCGAAATATTTTTTTCTCACTTGTTTTTTGTATTACAAATGTAGGCAGGTTATTTTAAACTTACGAAACTTAAATATACTTAAGTGAACACTTCTTGAACTTTATGTTAAATATCTTCAATGAATCGGCCGTAATATTTTCGCTATATCCAAGAATTTTGTAATTTGCATACCAATAAAATAAAAGTAAAAGAGAAAATATGTCAACACTTACATTTGCCGAGAAGATTGCTCAAGCAGAGAATTTCTTACCGATCAACGGTACAGATTATATTGAGTTTTATGTAGGAAATGCAAAACAGGCTGCCCATTATTACAAAACCGCTTTCGGTTTTCAGTCTGTAGCATATGCGGGTCCTGAAACAGGAGTAAGAGACCGCGCATCTTATGTGCTTCAACAAGGGAAAATCAGATTAGTGCTTACTACAGGACTTACTTCTGAATCTCCTATCAACGAACACGTAAAAAAACATGGTGACGGAGTAAAAATTTTGGCACTTTGGGTAGATGACGCGTATGCAGCATTCGAAGAAACAACTAAAAGAGGTGGAAAACCTTATTTAGAGCCAGTAACTTTAACTGATGAGCACGGTGAAGTAAAAATGTCCGGAATTTATACGTACGGAGAAACTGTTCACATGTTTGTAGAAAGAAAAAATTACAACGGAGCTTTCATGCCTGGGTATGAGAAATGGGAAAGTGACTACAAGCCTGAAGAAGCTGGTTTATTGTATGTAGACCACTGCGTAGGAAACGTAGACTGGAACAGAATGATCCCTACTGTAGAATGGTATGAAAAAGTAATGGGATTTGTAAACATCCTTTCTTTTGATGACAAACAGATCAATACAGAATATTCTGCATTGATGTCTAAAGTAATGTCCAACGGAAACGGATATGCGAAATTCCCTATTAACGAACCTGCAGAAGGTAAAAAGAAATCCCAGGTAGAAGAATATCTTGACTTCTATGAGGGAGAAGGGGTACAGCACATTGCTGTTGCTACCAAAGACATTATCCATACAGTAACTGAACTTAAAAAGCGCGGTGTAGAGTTCCTTTCAGCTCCACCAGAAGCTTATTATGATATGGTTCCTCAAAGAGTGGGTCATATTGATGAAGATCTTAAGAAACTTCAAGACTTAGGTATACTTATTGATCATGATGAAGAAGGATATCTATTACAGATCTTTACTAAGCCTGTAGAAGACCGTCCTACTCTATTCTTCGAAATTATTGAAAGACACGGTGCACAGAGTTTTGGAGCCGGGAACTTCAAAGCATTGTTCGAAGCATTAGAAAGAGAACAGGAAAGAAGAGGAAATCTTTAATTTTACAACCAAAAATATTTAGTTTTGTCAGGATGCAAGGTTCTGACAAAACTTTTTTATAAAACACAGCATAATGAGAAAACTTTTAATTGGAATTTTATTCTTTGGAGCCTTAGGTGTAAAAGCACAATATGGATCACTGAATGCAGTTCTGGACAGACTTGAAGCAAGAAGAGGTATCAATCAGAATCTTGAAAAGGTAGATATTGATAACAAAAAATTTGTCTTCATTAAAGATGAAGCCGATCATACGGAACGAGATTTTATTGTTATTAAAGGGAACAACGCCACCTATGTAGAAGTTTTTGATGATAAAGCCACCGGAGAAAGCAGTTCCAATGTTTTTACCGGCGATATTGTCAGAAAAAAGAACATCATTTCTTTACGGGCGGATGTGCTGGAAGGCAAAAAGATCCCTATGCCTGTTACAAAAACACTATTGCTTACCCAACAGGACAATATTCTCTATCTCATCGATGTCAATACCAGAGACCGATGGATTGATGAAACCTCTTACTCAAAAAAGGCAAAATAAACATTCGGGGGAAAGTTTCTCAGGATGATATTTTAATCTAACTAAAATCTAAACTTATGAAATCATTTGTAGACTATTCCTCAAATTCGGATTTTTCTATACACAATATTCCTTTCGGAGTGGCAGTATTCAACAAAGAATATATCGGATGCTGTACAAGAATCGGAGATCAGGTTATTGATCTTGCCACCCTTTATGATCTTGGCTATTTTGAAGACATTGAAGGCTTGGACGATAACGTTTTTGAAGCTTATACCATCAATGAATTTATTGAACTGGGTAAACCTGTTACCAATGCAGTTCGTACCAAAATCCAGGCATTATTACAGGAAGGGTCTGCTTTGTCAAAAGATCAAAAAACAATTGAAGAGGCTTTCTATGACCTTGATAAGGTAAAAATGATGATGCCTGTTCACATTCCAAACTATACAGACTTCTACAGCAGCATTGAGCATGCTACCAATGTAGGAAAAATGTTCCGTGATCCTGCGAATGCATTATTACCAAACTGGAAGCATTTACCGGTAGGTTATCATGGAAGAGCTTCCTCTATTGTTGTTTCCGGAACGGAAATTAATCGTCCGAAAGGGCAGACAAAACCTGCTGATGCTGACAAGCCTGTTTTCGGACCTTGTAAGCAGTTAGATTTTGAACTGGAAATGGCTTTCATCATCAACAAAAATACAGAGATGGGAGAAAGTATTTCCATTAAAGATGCTGAAGATGCGATCTTCGGAATGGTTGTATTCAACGACTGGTCTGCAAGAGACATCCAGGCATGGGAATATGTTCCACTAGGACCATTCCTTGCAAAAAACTTCGGTTCATCTATTTCTCCATGGGTAGTTACCCTTGAAGCGTTGGAACCATTCAGAACAGCTTCTCCTACACAGGACCCTGAAGTTTTAGATTATTTGAAATTTGAAGGAGACAAAAACTACGATATCAACCTTGAAGTATATATTCAACCTGAAAACGGAGAACAAAACCTGATCTGCGAAAGCAACTATAAACACATGTACTGGAATATGACCCAACAACTGGCTCATCACACCGTAAATGGGTGTAATGTAGAAGTTGGTGATATGTACGCAAGTGGAACGATTTCAGGAAGTGATCCAAAATCTTTCGGTTCTATGCTTGAGCTAACATGGAGAGGCCAAAATCCTTTATCATTAAGCAACGGTGAAGAAAGAAAATTCATTGAAGATAACGATACCGTTACCATGAAGGCCTGGGCTGAAAAAGATGGTGTGAGAGTAGGTTTCGGTGAAGTTTCAGGGAAAATTATCCCAACACTTTAGAAATAAGATATAACCATTATATGCTTCGACTTCGCTCAGCATGGCATCGCTAGAAATATGCTGTAAAACAGTTAGTATTAAATATGTCAAGCTGAACGGAGTCGAAGCTTATTTTTAATATAATTTGAACACTTAAGCTCAATCAAGTGTTAAAAAGAAAAAATATGAAAACAGTAATTCCATCCGAAATAACCTCCGTACAGCTTCAGACCATTATGCAGACAGCGGTTTCACCACGTCCTATTGCATTGGCTTCTACGGTGGATAAAGACGGTAATCATAACTTATCCCCATTCAGTTTTTTCAATATGTTCAGTACGGTTCCTCCGATTCTGATCTTTTCACCATCGAGAAGAGTGCGTGACAATACCACCAAACACACCCTTGAAAATGTATTGGAAGTACCGGAAGTGGTCATTGGAACTGTAAATTTTCCGATTGTACAACAGATTTCTTTGGCTTCTACAGAATACGAAACAGGAGTGAATGAATTTATAAAATCCGGATTGACTATGAAAGATGCCGATCTGGTAAAACCCAAACTGATTGAAGAATGCCCTGTAAATTTTGAATGCAAAGTTTTAGAGGTAAAATCTTTAGGCGATCAGGGGGGAGCAGGAAATCTTGTCATCTGTGAAGTTCAGAAGATTCATATCAGAGAAGAATACCTGAATGAAGCTGGAAATCTGGATCAGGAAAAATTGGATATGGTAGCCCGCCTAGGCAGCAACTGGTATTCCAGAAGTAACGAAAACAGCCTTTTTGAAGTCCCTAAACCCTTAGTAACAAAAGGAATTGGTTTTGATCTTTTACCTGATGCAATCAAATACAGTAAAATATTTACAGGAAATGATTTGGGAATGCTGGCTAATGTTGAAGTATTACCTTCCGGAGAATATTATTCAGAAACGGCTATTCATCTGGATGCCCAAAAGTTATTACTGGAAAGTAAAATTGAAGAAGCCTGGAAGATTTTAATTAAATAATCTGAATGCATTCATGAAAAAATATATTTTCTTCTTTTGTCTGGCTGTTATTTTACAATCTTGTGTTTATTATCCTATTAAGAAAGATTATGGGGTTTACAGTAAATCATTAGTGTTTTCGAAAGATAAAAAGTGGCTGATTAACAACATCAAAACAGGTGTAGAATCTTACCACCGAGAAATGATGAATAAAGAAGTAATGCATCTATTTCAGGAATTAAGCAATGGCAATGCTTATGATTTTAGAACAGCAAAAGCAGAAAATATAATTCAAAACAGTATTTCTTTTGAGCCTGAAATGGAAGATCTTGAGATTTTGAAAGATAATTCTGATTTTAATTTTCTGGTTAATATTTATACCATGAAGGTCCGCAGCAGTTTAGACCATTCTATGGGTGAACTGGATGATTATAAAAAGAATGAAACTTTTGCAATGATGGATGTTTATGATATTAAAGCAATGAAAAAAATATACTCATTGAAAGCGTCTTCTGAATTTTCTCTTGAAAAAGGTGAAAAAGCAACTGTTTTCACTCCCACAAGTGAGATGATGACGATGAAAAACTTCAGAAGCCTTTTGAAATCAATAAAAAGAATGCTGTAAAAGCCTAAGATATTCAATAAAAAAAGGAGTGAAAATTTTCACTCCTTTTTTGCTGCAACGAACACTAAATAATTATTTAGTATCCAATGTTTTTGAAATGGTAATTTTACCCTTTTCTGCAAACTCAGTTGCCTTACCGTTTTTATCGATGGAAACATTGAGGTTATCATTCTTGGAATCATAGTAAACGAAAGTAGCATATCCAGGGCAATCATGTTGTTTACATCCATGCAGTTTATAGATCCCACCTTCTGATACGATAGGACTTTCTACGTTGAAATTTTTTATCATTTCATCATAATCTTTTCCTACCAATTTTTTCAATCTTTCAGTTAAATTCTTGTCTTCGAATAATTTGACATCATGAGGATACTTTCCATCATTTTTGGTAATAATTTCAACCGCAGCAGTCTTTGAAGGAGCTGCAACCGATGCTGAATCGGTCTTTGGTGCCACAACTGAATCTTTTGGTTGTACCGTAGCTAAGGAGTCTGTGCTTACAGAAGATTCTGTTTTAGCTTCTTTTTTACAAGAAACAACAGTTCCTGCTAATGTTAGCGCTAATGCGCCCATAATAACTTTTTTCATAATGATATTTAGTATGTGATTACTATATTACAACGTGATTTCTTCTCGTTTTATTTTTTAATCTCACTCGTTGAAATTCCATAATAATGATTTTCTATTTTAGATTTTGGGTCAAAAAATCAATGCACTTTTCCGTTACAGAATTCAGATCCTTGGGAAGATCAGAGTCTGTCCAAGGTTCTTTGGCTCCAAAAGTGTGGTTCCCATTTTCGATAAGAAAAAGTTCTGAATTTGGATTCAAAATATGAAGATGCTCAGCATGTTTTACGTCTACAGCTTCATCATGCGTTCCATGAATGATAAGCATATACGCTTTAGCCATTTCAGCAGCCCGTTCTACATCAAAACGGTGTACATTCTTTTCGTAATCTTCATAAAACTGATAGTAATGAGGCATTTCCTGTTTGGTACGTCCATTTAAAGCATAGTATACACCTTCCTTTTTCCAGTTTTCAAACAACTCACCTTGTGGAAAACGATCTAAGGTATCTACACTAGCCAGCGTAATCAACCCATTGATTCTCTCATCCTCAAAAGTTTTAACAATAGAAATCCCTCCTCCCCTGCTATGTCCAATCAAAATAATCTTTTCCTCATCTACATTCGAATCCTGAATAAAATGATCAATAACAACTCCAAGATCAGATAATTCTTTAGAATAATTATTATTCCCAAAAGCTTCCAAATCAGCAAAATTCTCAGGATCATCTACCGTAGTTCCATTATGAGAAAAATTAAACTTTACAAAGAAGAAACCTGCTTCTGCAAACTTTTCAGCCATCAAATCCCAGGCTCCCCAATCTTTATAGCCTTTATACCCATGGACAAAGATGACCAAAGGACGTTTATTTTCAGTATCACTATAAAAACTATCTGCAAGAAAGTTCCTCGTTTCCGGGTTTCCCAGTGATATATCTTTTTTAATAATCAGCTTCATACAACAAATACAATTTATTTTAATTGAAATTTATGAAAAAAACTATTAAAAAATAAGCTTAATTTTGCTTCATGCAGAATTTAAGAACAGTAACCGTGATGCGTTACATTCTGCCATTGAGAGAAGGAGGTTCGCTTCCTGCTCTGGCAGAAGCTGATGATGATTTTAAATATGTCTTAAAATTCCGTGGCGCCGGTCATGGAGTTAAGATGCTGATCTCTGAGTTTATAGGCGGAAGGATTACGGAAGCTTTAGGATTAAAGATTCCTGAACTGGTTTTTATTAATCTTGATGCTGATTTTGGAAGAACGGAAGCGGATGAAGAAATACAGGATTTATTAAAATCTTCCGAGGGATTAAATCTCGGATTACATTATTTATCAGGCTCTATCACTTATGATCCGAGTGTAAAAATTGATCCGCTTTTAGCTTCAAAGGTGGTATGGCTGGATGCTTTTATTACTAATATTGACCGTACCTTTAAAAACACGAATATGCTGATGTGGCATAAGGAACTTTGGATCATTGATAATGGAGCTTCGTTCTATTTCCATCATTCATGGCAAAATTTTGATGCGGCGGCAAAAACACCTTTCAAATATGTAAAAGACCATGTTCTTCTCCCTAAAGCCCATAAGCTGGATGAGGCAGATAAGTTTGCTCATGAAGTACTGAATGAAACTCTTTTCAGAGATATTGTGAATGCTATTCCTGAAGACTGGTTACACTGGAATGATGCGGATGAAACCCCTGAAGAGATCCGTGAAATTTATTTTCAGTTCATGAAGACCCGATTAGAAAATTCTCAAATCTTTTTAAATGAAGCTAAAAATGCAAGAGGATAAAATATATGAATA
This sequence comes from Chryseobacterium capnotolerans, assembly GCF_021278965.1. Lineage (NCBI taxonomy): Bacteria > Pseudomonadati > Bacteroidota > Flavobacteriia > Flavobacteriales > Weeksellaceae > Chryseobacterium > Chryseobacterium capnotolerans. Next base: position 3,750,258 of record NZ_CP065589.1, read on the forward strand.
TGCGGTAATACGCTTAGTACCAAAAGTTGAGAGAGAAGAATTTTTCAATGTCGGACTGGTTATGTTTTCCAAAAAGGAAAAATTTATCCGAATAGAATTCTATTTATGTCCTGATAAATTCAAGCTGATGCACAGCAAACTGGATTATGATGATGTCATTCAAAACCTCGAAAGCTTCCAGAAAATAGCCAATGGTGACAAAGAAGGCGGCCCCATTGCTCTGCTTGATATTCCTGAGCGTTTCCGCTGGCTGACTGCTGTGAGAAGTGCCGTTGTACAAACTTCCAGACCTCATCCCGGAAAATCTAAGGATCTGAATTCTACTTTTGGTAAACTTTTTGAGGAGTTAGTAAAATAAGATTCCCTCAAAAAAAATAGTATGAAATTATTTAACTACATATCAATGAACAGGTTTTTTACAAGCCTGTTTTTTATTTTATTTCTAAGTTCTTCTCAGATCACTTTTTCACAGTCATTTTCACAATCCCCTGAAAAAGTTAACCGGGTAAAAAGTACGCTTCTACCGGATATAGCAATGGTTTCTGAGAATATTGTCTACAAAACAGGTAAAAAGGGAGATTCCCTTGCCTTGGATTTGTATACACCTAAGAGTTTTTCGGGTAAACTTCCTGTCGTAATCTATGTTCATGGAGGTGGATGGATAGAAGGCAGTAAGGCCGTTTACGCTGATAATTATCTTGAAACAGCGGTTGCCAAACTCATGGAAAAGCAATATGCAGTGATCAGTATCAATTATACCCTTCTAAATGACAACACCCACTTCCCACTTCCATTAGAAGATACCAAGGATGCTGTACGATGGGTAAGAAAAAATGCTGAAAAATATAACTTTGATACCAGCAATATCGGTCTGTTTGGAGCATCAGCCGGGGCGCATCTTTCTTTAGTAGCAGCTTATACTCCTGATGATATGTTCAAAGGAAGTCCTGAGCTTTCCTCTTATTCGGCAAAAGTAAATTATGTGGTTGATCATTACGGACCTGTTGATCTTAACAAACTTTTCCATACCAGATTGGGAACAATTCCGGTAGCTATGGTGGGAATGATCTCAAAAAAGATTGTTAGCTTACAACAAGGCCTGGTAAAAGGTATCTCAGGATATGATTTAAAAAAAGATCAGGACAGAGCCATTGACTATCTAAAAACCATCTCGCCTGCAACCTATACTAAAGCTGGTGTTCCAACCTTAATTGTCCAGGGGAACAAAGATAAAATCGTTCCTTTAAGCCAATCTAAAAAATTATACAGAAAACTTAAACGTGCAAAAGTAGAAACATCTCTAATTATCATTGATAATGGTGTGCATAGTTTTTCTACAACTGATAAAGCGGCCCTTGATCAAATGGTTGATCAGATGGTTGATTTTATTATCTCCCAAAAGAAATAATATACATTTTCTAAGATTGAACAAATACAAATAACTATAAATAAAATACTTAAACTAATATAAAATAACAAATATGCTAGATTGATATACATATTCATATTTTTTACCTGAAAAATAATTACCTTGGCTATTGTTTAAATTATTTACAATAAAACAATATTTTAATTATTTATTCATTAAAAAAAATAAGCAATATGGATTCGTTAAATAATATCAATGCGCTTACCCTCATATTTGCCTCTGTTCTTATTTTCGCAATAGCTTACCGCTTCTATGGTATTTTTATTGCCAATAAAGTTCTCAGACTTAATGATCAAAATATGACTCCCGCTGTAGAATTTGCAGACGGTAAAGATTATGTAGCGACTAACAAAAATGTACTCTTTGGACATCATTTTGCAGCTATTGCAGCGGCTGGACCATTGGTGGGACCTGTTCTCGCTGCACAGTTCGGATATCTTCCCGGCGCGCTATGGATTCTGATAGGCTGTGTACTGGGAGGTGGAGTTCATGATATGGTTGTCCTTTTTGCTTCCGTGAGACACAAAGGACAAAGCCTTGCTACTATTGCATCAAAAGAAATTGGGAAAGCAACAGGAACAGTAGCAGGTTTTGCGATCCTATTTATCCTGGTTCTGACGCTGGCTGGGCTATCTCTGGCATGCATCAATGCAATGCATGAAGCTTCATGGTCTCTTTTTACCGTAGTGATTACCATGCCTATTGCCATCATTATGGGACTGATTATGCGTTATAAAAAGAACAGTGTTCTGTTTGCAAGTATCTTAGGCGGTATTCTGTTGATTGCCGGAATTATCGGAGGTCATGGGCTGATGCAGAATCCAACTATGAATAATTTATTCTCATGGAATATTAAAACAATTTCCATCGCCATTCCTTTATATGGCTTTATTGCTTCTGTATTACCAGTATGGCTTCTTTTAGTTCCAAGGGATTACCTTTCCACTTATTTGAAAATAGGAACTATTATTATGCTGGCTATCGGGGTAATTGTTATACATCCTACTGTACAGATGCCTGCTATCACAGCTTTTGTAAATGGTGGAGGTCCCATTATAGGAGGACCGGTACTTCCTTTTATTTTTATTGTCATTGCCTGTGGAGCGATTTCCGGATTCCATGCTGTGATTGCTACGGGGACTACTCCAAAAATGCTGAATAAAGAAAGAGAAATTCTTTTTGTAGGCTACGGGGCCATGCTTGTAGAAGGTTTTGTAGCGTTAATGGCACTTATTGCAGCCTGTACATTGATGCCGGGAGATTATTTTGCCATCAATACCCCCAAGGAGGCTTATGATTCATTCCTTGCCACTCATCCTTCTCTACACGGCGTAGATATAGATTATTACTCTCAAAAAATAGGAATTGACCTCTATGGCAGAACAGGAGGTGCCGTATCTCTTGCGGTGGGGATGGCGCATATCTTCAATAAAATCCCATATATGGATCAGCTGACGGCCTATTGGTATAATTTCGCGATTATGTTTGAGGCTGTGTTTATCCTTACTGCAATTGATGCAGGAACAAGGGTGGGACGTTTCTTTCTACAGGAAATGCTGGGATCCGTAGTTCCAAAATTTAATGATAAAAACTGGATTCCCGGAATCATTATCAGCAGTCTTCTTTTCACTTTTGCCTGGGGATATCTGGTGTATACAGGTAACGTAAACAGTATCTGGCCGTTATTCGGAATCAGTAATCAACTATTGGCAGCCTGTGGACTTATTGTCTGCACAACGATGCTGATAAGAATGAACAGGGGAAAATATGCATTATGTTCAGCTATTCCCGGCGTGTTTATGGCCATTATTACATTCTGGGCCGGTTATATTCAGGTAACTTCTATTTATATTCCCAAAGGACAGTATTTGCTTGCTGCATTAGCGGCGACAGCAATGGTCCTTATGCTTATTGTATTTATAGGAGCCTTTAGAAAATGGTATCAGTTACTGCAAATTAACAAAACAGAAATTGATCATTATGGAGAACCGGTGAAAGAGCTGGTAGAGAGATAATATACTTTCTACAAAATCTGTTAAAGGTTTTTGCTTCCTCTTATAATTTTTATACATTTGTTTTGCTTTAGGGGTATTCTGAAAAGAATTGAGAGAGTCCCTTTGAACCTGATACGGCTTATACCGACGTAGGGAAAAGCAAAATGACATGATTTCTTGATGTCTTTTGTTTCGGATTTTTTCCTAAAGCTATTTTTATTTTTAATCATAACAATGGAAAAAAATCTTTGGGAACAAGTTCAACTTGTACGACAAAAGTCTCCCCTTGTTCATAATATAACCAACTATGTGGTCATGAACAATACAGCCAATGCACTTTTGGCTGCAGGAGCTTCTCCGATTATGGCACACGCCCACTCTGAAATCAAAGACATGATCAATATAGCCCATTCGGTAGTTATTAATATTGGTACTCTCGATGAATACTGGGCTGAATCTATGCTTATAGCTGCTGAAACTGCTGAAACTTACCATAAACCATGGATACTTGATCCGGTAGGTGCAGGAGCGACTCCTTTTCGCGATCAGATATTGCATCAGCTGTTACAATTCCATCCTACAGTAATAAGAGGTAATGCTTCTGAGATTATCGCACTCGCTAAAACCAATACAACAGCAACCAAAGGTGTAGACAGCACCGCAGCAAGTAATGATGCTGTTTATGCCGCACAAATCCTGGTTAATCAATACAACACGATTGTATGTATTTCGGGCGAAACAGATATTATTCTGAGCCAAGATCAATCTATACAGATCAAAAACGGACATCCTCTCATGACCAAAGTAACAGGCCTGGGATGTTCTGCAACGGCATTAATCGGAGCATTTATGGGGATTACAGAAGATAAGGTAACGGGTACTGCCGCTGCAATGTCATTATTGGGAATAGCAGGCGAACTGGCTGTTCGTGAGAGTAAAGGTCCGGGCAGTCTTCAGCTTCATTTGATTGATAAACTCTACAACATTACGGAAGAAGAATTTACCAGCCATTTAAAAATTGAAAAATCATGAGTATAAATACTTTTCCTTACTCATTATATCTGGTAATTTCTGAAGCAGATTGTATGGGGAAAAACTTTCTGGAAGTTGCAGAACAGGCGATCTTAGGAGGAGTGGACATGATACAGCTTCGTGAAAAAAAGACAGCACTGAGGTATTCCTTCAAAAGGCCCTACAGCTTATAGAAATTACAGATAAATATGGCATTCCTCTTATCATCAACGATAATATTACCGTTACTGAAAAACTAAATCCAGCGGGAATACATGTTGGAAACAGCGATGCAACTCCTCAAGATTTAAGACAACGGCCTTTGATCGGGAATAAAATAATTGGCTATTCAATAGAACACCTGGATCAGCTTTACAACGAACAAACTACAGTTGCTGACTACCTGGGAATAAGCCCTGTTTTCAAAACAAAAACTAAAACAGATACTGTTAAAGAATGGGGATTGGAAGGCATTACTCAAATCAGGCAGATTACGAAAAAGCCTTTGGTCGCAATAGGAAATATTCACCTTGAAAACGCTAGAGCTGTCATCAGCGCCGGAGCAGACTGTCTTGCTGTAGTTTCTGCTATATGCAGTGCTGCCGATCCTCAAAAAGCAGCATATGAATTAAAAAATGAAATTGTAAAATGAAAAAATACAAATACCCTTCAGTATTAACTATTGCAGGTTTCGACGGAAGCGGCGGTGCCGGCATTCAGGCTGATATTAAAACAGCTTCTGCTTTAGGCTGTTTTTCAACATCAGTGTTAACGGCTTTGCCTGTACAAAATACACAAGGAGTACGAAAAATATATCCTATTCCTGTAGAAGCTGTTGCTGATCAAATAAAAGCAATTCTGGACGACATTGTTCCTGATGCTATAAAAATAGGAATGGTTCATACGCCTCAACTTGTAGAGACCATTGTTTCCACATTAGCAGTATACCCTAAAATACCTATTGTCTTTGACCCTGTAATGGTTGCTACCAGTGGACACCGTTTAATTGAAGATGAAACCATCACAGCACTCACTACATCACTTTTTCCCATTGCAGATGTCATCACTCCCAATATGGATGAAGCTTCCATTTTAGCTGATATGAAAGTAGAAACGCTGGAAGATTTATACACTGCCGGAAAAAAGATCAAAAAACTGGGTTGTAAAACAATTCTCCTTAAAGGCGGTCATCAGGAAACCTCAACCATTACCTCCCTCTTCTATGATGAACACGAGAATTTTCATTCTTTTGAAACAATAAAATTGAATACCAATAATACCCACGGTTCAGGCTGTACACTTTCATCTGCCATTGCTTCCTATATTGCTCACGGCAAATCACTTTATGAAGCAGTTTCTCTGGGACAGCAATATATCTACCAAGCCATAGAAAACGGAATAGATGTGCAGACAGGTCATGGAAACGGACCGTTGAACCACTTTTTTAATCCTCAAAAACTTATCAAAAATGAAATGGAGTGAATCAACCTGGAATGATATACAAGAATGCTATCAGTCTATCCTGAATATGCCTTTTATCAAAGAATTATCAGCGGGCAGCTTACCACAGGAAAAATTCCGTTTTTATATGGCTCAGGATTCTTTATATCTGGAACACTTTGGAAGAACACTTTCCCTTATTGCAGCAAAGATCCCTGATCTTCAGGATGTACTTACTTTTATGCGTTTTGCAGAAAATACGATCGTTGTAGAAAATGCTCTGCATGAATCATACTTCAAAGACTTTGGGGTGACTGATAAAGGAATTTTACAACCGGTATGCCATCATTACATTCACTTTCTGAGAAGTACTGCAGCTCTGGAATCGGTGGAAATTGCTGTTGCTGCTGTCCTCCCTTGTTTCTGGATTTACCGTGAAGTTGGAAATTATATTTACGAGATTCAAAATACGGTGAACAACCCGTATGAAAAATGGATTGCCACGTATGCCGGAGAAGAATTTTCAATAGCAGTGGATGAAGCCATTGCCATCTGCAATAAAATAGCTGAAAATAGTACCGAAGAAACCAGAAAAAAATGACAGAAGCCTTTATCACGGCATCAAGAATGGAGTATCAATTCTGGGAAGCGGCCTATGATTTGAAGACCTGGAAGTAAGGAAGTTATTGAAATCTTTATTATTGTCTGGGGATTCTTTTAACAGATGATTCAGAATGATAGTTTTTACCATAATAAAAAACGGAACCTAAAAATGGGTTCCGTTTTTTATACATCTCAATTTTGATTAAAAATTGAAATTAAGTCTTGTAAACACATACCGTCCGTTCTGCCCAAATTGTGAAGTAGAGCGTGAGTAAATAAACTGATCGTTGTTACTTGAAGCTGGTAGATTTTTGGTAGGATAAATATCAAACAGATTATTAACCCCTACAGTAAGTCCTACATTTTTTGTAAACTGATAGGCCGCAGAAATATCAGTAATGATTTTATCTCCTATTGTTTGATGTTCATTAAATTCAATGATTCCATCTCCATTAGCATCAAGAACATCTGCTCCGGTTACTTTTCCGAAATAGGTATTTCTAAGATAGAAACTAACACCATTCCATGTAAGTGTATGGGATAAACTTGCTTTCACTCTAGGCACAGCCTCTTCCAGATAAATTCTAGATTTTTCAGAGAAATAAACTTTTTCAAGAGCTGGAGATTTCAGCAGTCCTGCAGAGTGAATTTCACCTACCTGTTTAGTCTGATTCAGGTTGATGGCAAAATTGTTATCCAGTTTTACCCCTGAAAATCTTGCATTATGAGCAATAACAATATCCAACCCTTTTGTTTCCGTATCAATAGCATTGGTGAAAAACTGAGCGGCATTCACATTTAATTTATCAAACTCTTTTTGAGCATCAGTAGGGACATCTTTTCTTAAAAACTGATCCGTAAGAATGATTCTGTTATCAATTTTAGTAAAATATCCGTCTGCTGTGAAGGTCAAATTCACGGATGGAATTTTATAGGTAAAACCTAAACTGGCAGATTTTGAAGTTTCCTGCTTCAGTTTTGGGATATTCAGCTGTGCGGCCAATTGAGAATCATTGCTGTATGTTCCTACTTCAAGAAGCTGACCTCCAGTAAATAATGTAGAAGTTACATTATAATAAATCTGGTGAATGGATGGTGCTCTGAACCCTGTAGATCCCGCAAACCTCACATTGAAATTAGGAGCAACCTTGATTCTTGAAGCCAATTTATAGTTAAATGTAGATCCAAAATCTGAATAGTTTTCATATCTCGCAGCAGCATCCACCAATAACCAATTCGTAAAGTTCAATTCTACATCTGCGTAAGCTGCCAGTGACTGTCTGTTTTTGTTCACGGCATTTTCAGGTCTGAATCCACTGAATACCTGAGAACCTCCCGGAAGAGAAGCTCCAAAGAAATCTGTAGGCCGCTGGGTAGCATTGTTCCAAGGATTTCCCAAGACATCATACGTGGTATAAGATGCTTCTTCACCTGCCGTCATTTTAAAGTTTTCAAAGCGGTGTTCCCCTCCAAATGCCACATTCAATCCTTCCAGGACATCATATTTTTTAGAGAAATCTAAATTGATGGTATTTTGGGTAAACCTTAATCCACCTGCATCAAATTCATTAGGAGAAGCAAATCTTAAAGAAGTATTCCCCGTATTTCTGATATTATAGGTAAAAGAGTTCTGTCCAAAAGTATTACTAAAATCAATATTCCATCCCTCCCATTTTCCTTTAATACCTGCTGCTAATGAGATATCCTGGATGTCAGTTCCGATCTGTGGCAGATAACCATTAGGGTATAAACCTGTAAAAGTTCTGCTTTCTCTCGGTCTTCTGTAAAATCCTCCGGAAACACCATGTCTTAAACTATATCCACCAAAAGTATACACTTTCCAGTTATCACTTACAGGAACCTCAGCATTAATGAAAAGCTGGTGGTTATTAAGCTTAGACTGACCCACCTGCATGTTAAAATCTTTTCTGGTAAGGCCTCTGTATGCCAATTCCTGATCAGTAACATCAAAATTTAATAAAGACTGAAGTCCTTTCTGAATAACATTTCCTGCCCCATCTTTTATATCCTGAATAGTAGTGGCTCCCTGTATACCAGCCAATTGGCCAGGAGTAAAATAGTTTACCCCTTGAGCATACTGATGAACATAATCGATAATCTGCTGCGAATTGGGAGTATTATTGATATTACTAAACAGAGAAGAAAGGTTCACACCATCTTTCAATGCACGCTGCTCGATAGCGTTATAAGCATTATAGATTGCGCCTGATTCTGTTCCTGCTCTATACGTTGGATTTCTGAACTGTGAGGACCAGGTGATATTGAAAAAACCGCCTTTCGTTCCGATTTTATTCCCATAGTTCAGGTCTAACTGAATATTCTGTCCGTCAAAATTTCCGGTATGGTCATTGGCTGCAGGCGTTAAATTTCCACCATAGCTGATCTGGCCGGTTAGTTTTCCGGTATCTCTTTTTAATTCAAGATTCATTACCCCTGCGATGGCATCCGAACCATATTGTGCGGCAGCTCCATCTCTTAAGACTTCTATTCTATTCAGAGCAAAGGAAGGAATAGCATTCAAATCGGTTCCTACAGTTCCTCTTCCCGGTGTTCCGTTGACATTGACCAATGCAGAAGTATGTCTTCTTTTTCCGTTAACCAATACCAATACCTGGTCTGGCCCCAGTCCTCTCAGCTGGGCCGGATCCAAATGATCTGTTCCATCAGAATTGGTTTGAACGGTAGAGGTAAAAGAAGGCGCAATGGCATTCAGAATTTGTCCGATATTAGACTGTGGAAGTACCACAGAAGCTTCCTTCAGGTTGAATACATCTACAGGAACCGGACTATCAGCTTTTGATCTTGCACCTGCTCTGGATCCCAGGATAACAACTTCTTCTACTTTATTGGTTTGAGTACTGTCTTTTTTTGTATTGCTGTCTTTCTCTTGTCCATAGGTAAAAACTCCCAGAAAAAAGAGAACAGAAGCAGAAAGAATAGTTTTTTTATTTCTCATATCATTTCGTCAATTTGATTAGATATTCATGTTTTTTGCAGGTGCAAATGTAAAACATATTAATTAGTCTACAAAATCAATAGACTTTGTTTTTGTAAAAAATGATCATCGTTTCTTTCTATCCCTTATTTAAAATTACTATTTTTTTAAATACATGGCAGCAATTCCCAATAAAAAAACGGTTCCATTTTTTATGGAACCGTTTTAAATTTTTATAAAATAGATCTCCGTTTGAGAAACTTTTAGGATTAAATTTTTGTAAGCTTAGCGTACTTCAGAATAAGATTCTTTTCACCTTCATGCATGAATACCACCTTTGCTTTGATATTCTGAGGATCTGTACCATCCAGGAAAGTAACCTCTCCAATCCCGAAACGATCATGTCTCACTTTATCCCCTACTTCAATATCCTGAGAAGAAGCTCCGCTAGGATTGATGATTTTGGCCGTGCTTACCGGTTTCAGTTTTCTTACTTCCTGAGCAGGTTTCGCATTATCTTCCCCTCTGTTAAGCGTCTTTTTTCTACCTTTTTGAAAGATTTTATTTCTGACGGATGTTCATCAAAAATATTGGATTTCACCCCTGAGTTATTGATAAATCTTTTCTCCATCGCAGGATTAAGAAATTCAATATACTCGTCATCAATCTCACTCAGGAATCGTGATGGTTCTGCATCTGTAATTTTCCCCCACTGAAAACGGGAAATGGCATAGGAAAAGAACACCTGTTTTTCTGCTCTGGTTAATGCTACATAAAACAAGCGTCTCTCTTCTTCAAGATCTTCTCTGGTGGCCGAACTCATAAAGCTTGGGAAAAGGTTTTCTTCAAGGCCTACCAGGTGAACTACCGGGAATTCAAGACCTTTGGAAAGGTGAATAGTCATTAATGAAACCATATCATCTTCCAGTTCCTTATCCTGAGTATCTGCAGAAAGTGCAATATTTTCAAGGAAATTGGAAAGACTCGGATCTCCATCTTCCAGCTGTATCTGCTCTTCAATAAACCCTTGCATAGAATTCATTAATTCCTGAACGTTTTCTACTCTTGAGATCCCTTCCGGAGTCTGATCATCTTTCAAAAACTTGATCAGACCACTTCGTTTAGCTACTTCCATAGCCACACTGTAAGCCGTTTCTGTTTTTAACAATACCTGAAATGCCTTGATCATAGACCAGAAATCATTCAGTTTGTTTAAAACGCCATTATTAAGTCCTAGCTGAGGAGCATACATGGGTAGGTTATCAAGAACTTTTGATACGGCAATATTTTGAGCATCCGCAAAAACGATCAATTTATTCTGTGTAGTTTCTCCAATTCCTCGGGTAGGATAATTAATGATTCTCATCAATGCTTCCGAATCATTTTCATTGATTAAAAGTCGCAGATAACCAATTAAATCTTTAACCTCTTTTCTTTGGTAGAACGAAAGACCACCATATACCTTGTACGGAATATTTTTACGTCTCAGTGCATCTTCAAATGCTCTGGTCTGGGAGTTGGTTCTGTATAAAATAGCGAAGTCACTATATTTTCTCTGATCACGGTTACGAAGTTCCCAGATATTTCCAGCGACAAAGTTCGCTTCATCTGCATCAGAAAGGGAACGGTAAATTTTAATTTTGTCTCCCTCTTCATTATCACTGAAAACATTTTTCTTAAACTGCTGTAAGTTTTTAGCAATAACAACATTGGCTGCATTTACAATATTCTGTGTGGAACGGTAATTTTGTTCCAAAGATACTGTAATGGCATCCGGATAATCCTTTTTAAAATTCAGGATATTATAGATATTGGCTCCACGGAAAGAATAAATAGACTGGGCATCATCTCCTACTACACAGATATTTTCAAACTTAGAAGCCAGTGCTTTCACAATAAGATACTGAGAGTGGTTCGTATCCTGATACTCATCTACCATGATATATCTGAATCTGTCCTGATATTTCGCCAGCACCTCAGGAAAACGAGTTAATAATTCGTTGGTCTTCAACAACAGGTCGTCAAAGTCCATCGATCCGTTTCTGAAACATGCTTCTACATATTTTTGGTAAATCTGTCCGATAAATTTCATGTTGGCTTTTTCATCAGCTTCCATCAGTTCCGGATTGTTGAAATAAGCTTTTACCGTTATAAGATTGTTCTTGTAAGTCGAAATTCTTGCCTGAACTTTTTTAGGTTTATAAAGATCAGCATCAATATTCATATCCTTCAGTACTTTTTTAATCACATTCAGGGCATCCTGCTGATCATAAATAGTAAAATTGGAAGGATAACCCAGGAGATGAGCCTCTATTCTTAAAATTCTTGCAAAAACCGAGTGAAATGTTCCCATCCAAAGGCTTCTTGCATTACTGTCTCCTACTACCTTAGCAATACGTTCTTTCATTTCGCGCGCTGCCTTATTGGTAAAGGTAAGTGCCAGGATATTGAAAGGGTCTATTCCATTATGGATAAGGTGGGCAATACGCATGGTAAGCACACGTGTTTTTCCGGAACCAGCTCCTGCAAGTACCATCAGAGGGCCTTGTAAAGAGGTAACGGCTTCATATTGTGATTCATTGAGTCCTTTCAAATAGTCCATACTGCAAAAAAATTTTGGGAACACAAAATTAAGGTATTCAGAGGAGAATTCAAATTATGAAATGTCAATAGTCAATTTTGATAGTCTGTAAAAGCTGATAAGGATAGTAAAATCACTATTGTTTTTTTGTTCAAACGATAATTTAAACGTGAATAGTCAATTCTGCTTCGCAGGTGAATAGTGAATGGCTGTAGTCTATCAAAATTGACAAGCGAAGCGAATTAACCATTCACCACTAGCCTATCAATTTCCAACATTTTTGTAACATTTAATTCACTTTTCCTACTTATTGATAAACAATTTCTAACTTTATGAAAAAGCGACTTCTTTCGGCTGCTGCCGTAGCTTTCTTCGGGCTCATGCTGAATGCACAGCAAATTAAATTCGAAGAGTATGACTTGCCAAACGGTCTTCACGTAATTCTTCATCAGGATAACTCGGCTCCGGTAGTTACTACAGGGGTAATGTACCACGTTGGTGCAAAGGATGAAGTAAAGGGAAGAACCGGTTTTGCCCATTTCTTTGAGCATCTTTTATTCGAAGGAACTCCAAACATTAAGAGAGGAGATTGGTTCAAGATCGTTTCTTCAAACGGAGGACAAAACAATGCCAACACGACCAACGACAGAACCTATTACTACGAAACTTTCCCATCCAATAATGAACAGCTTGGATTATGGATGGAAGCTGAAAGAATGCGTCATGCCGTTATTAATCAGGTAGGAGTAGATACTCAGAGAGAAGTGGTAAAAGAAGAAAAGAGATTAAGAATGGATAACCAGCCTTATGGAAATCTTTTCTCTACAATTCAAAAGAATTTGTTTACCAATCACCCATACAACTGGCCAACCATTGGGTCTATGGAAGATCTGAATGCGGCTAAACTTGAAGAGTTCCAGGCTTTTTATAAGAAATTCTATGTTCCGAACAATGCTACTTTAGTCGTTGCTGGAGATATCAAGCCTGAACAGACTAAAAAATGGATTGAAGAATATTATGGCGGTATTGCAAAAGGAACAGTATATCCAAAAGACTTCCCTAAAGACGCTCCGATCACTCAGGAAAAAGAAGTAACAGCAACAGATCCTAACATCCAGCTTCCGGCGTATGTATTTGCCTACAGAACTCCTGCTAATAAAGAAAAAGATGCTTATGTTTTAGACATGCTTTCTTCTTATTTAAGCAATGGTAAATCTTCTATTTTATATAAAAAATTAGTAGATCAGGATAAAAAAGCACTTCAGGTAGCCGCGTTCAACCAGGGCCTTGAAGATTACAGTATTTTTGCCTTCTTTGCAATCCCAATGGGGCAAACGTCTAAGCAAACTTTACAGACTGATATTGATGCAGAGATTAAAAAACTTCAGACTACTTTAATTTCTGATGAAGATTATCAAAAAATTCAGAATCAGTTTGAAAACCAGTTTGTGAATCAGAACTCAAGCATTCAGGGAATTGCCGCTTCTTTAGCAACGAACCATGTATTGATGGGGAATACCAATCTTATTAACAAAGAGATTGATATCTACAGATCAATCACCAAACAAGATATTCAGAATGCAGCTAAAAAGTATCTGAATCCTAACCAAAGAATCATTATCAATTACGTTCCTGAGAAAAAATAATTTACCCATGAAAAAGCAATTCACCTATATAGCAGCGGCATTTTTATTTGCAGGAATGCTTTCTGCCCAAAAAATTGATCTTAATGCAATGCCAAAGCCAGGACCTACTCCTGCCATCAACATTGCCAAACCAAAAACATTTCAGCTTAACAACGGATTAACTGTAATGGTAGTTGAAAACAACAAACTACCCAGAGTAAATACCACACTTTCGATGGACAGACCTCCTTACAACGAGGGAAATATAACGGGAGTAAGCATGATTATGGCGGAACAGCTGGATAATGGGACAACCAACCTTAGTAAAGATGAATACAATAAGAAAGTAGACTTCTTAGGCGCAAATATCAACTTTTCTTCCAATGGAGCTTCTTCAAACTCCCTTTCAAAATATTTCCCTGAAGTATTGGGATTAATGGCAGATGCTATCGTAAATCCAAAATTCTCTGCAGAAGAGGTTAAAAATGCGAAAGAAAGAATTATTGAAGGATTAAAAGCCGATGAAAAGAATGCTTCCTCTATTGCTGAAAAAGTTTCTAATGCTTTGATGTATGGAAAAAACACTTCAAGAGGAGAATTTGCAACTATTGAGTCCATCAACAAGGTTCAACTTACAGATATTCAAAACATTTACAATAAATACTACGCTCCTGATAATGCTTACTTAGTCATTGTTGGAGATGTGAAATTTGACCAGATCAAACCTTTGGTTGAAAAAGCATTCGGAAACTGGAAAAAGTCAAATACTAAGTTTGCAGCTTTAGAACCAGCCTCGAATGTTGCCAAGACAGAGATCAATGTGGTTGATGTTCCCTCTGCTGTACAATCTGTATTGTCTGTAAGCAACCTGAACAATCTTAAGATGAAAGATCCTAATTACTTCCCTGCTACTATGGCCAACTATATTCTTGGTGGTGGTGGTGAAGCAAGACTTTTCATGAATCTTAGAGAAAAGAACGGATTTACATACGGAGCGTATTCCAGCATGAATGCGAGCAAGTATTCACCAGACTTTTCAGCAGAAACCAGCGTAAGAAATGAAGTTACGGATAAAGCTGTTAAGGAAATGATGAATGAATTGAACGCCATTTCTACCGTTAAGCCAGAGGAATTAGATAATGCCAAGGCCAAACTGAAGGGTTCTTTCATTATGTCGTTAGAAAAACCTGAAACCATAGCAAAATTTGCTCTGAATCAAAAAGTTCAGGATCTTCCGGCAGATTTCTATACCAATTATTTAAAGTCTATTGACAAGGTTACTGCTGCGGATGTATCTAATGCGGTAAAGGCTACCATTCTACCTAACCAGAGCAGAATTTTCATTGCAGGTAAGGCATCTGATATTGCTGAAGGACTTGAAAAATTAGGTTATCCTGTAAAATATTTTGATAAAGAAGCCAATCCGGTAGCAAAACCTACAGCACAGAAAGTGGATGCAAATGTAACGATCGGCTCTGTAGCAGATAAGTACATCAGTGCAATAGGAGGCTTAGCGGCTGTTCAGAAAGTGACTTCCATTACCGCTGATGCTACAACCAAGGTTCAGGGAATGGATATGAACATGAAGCTGATCCAGGGGAAAGGCGGAAAAATGATGATGGAAATGAAAATGATGGGCAATACCCTCCAGAAAATCGTTTTTGATGGTAAAGACGGATATGCTGAAGCACAGGGGCAAAAAATTCCTTTGAACGATAAGCAAAAAGCCTCTATGGCAGAACCGGAACTTTTCCCAGAGCTTACTTTTGCTAAATCAACAGAATTAAAGCTAGCAGGAATCGAAAAATATAACAATGAAGACTCTTATGTGGTAAAGGGTCCAAAACAAACCTATTATTACAGTGTAAAAACCGGTTTAAAAACGGGTGAAATAAAAACTGGTGAAGGAGGTTCTATGCCTACAAGCTTTACTGATTATAAAGACGTATCAGGAGTAAAACTTCCATTTACCATTATTCAGAATATGGGCGGGATGGAAATCAATCTGGCAGTACAGTCCTACCAGCTTAACCAGGCTAAAGATTCTGACTTTAAATAAAAAAGCAAACA
Organism: Chryseobacterium capnotolerans; assembly: GCF_021278965.1. Lineage (NCBI taxonomy): Bacteria > Pseudomonadati > Bacteroidota > Flavobacteriia > Flavobacteriales > Weeksellaceae > Chryseobacterium > Chryseobacterium capnotolerans. The sequence goes on from NZ_CP065589.1 coordinate 3,765,967, forward strand.
ATTCTATTAAAAGGCTATCTCAATTTGGGATAGTCTTTTTTAATTATGCTTCACTTTACAGATTTGGAAACTTTACACAATCACACTCCCACTACGATTAAGTTTCATGCCTATTGATCTGACTTATATTTTCAAAGACCTTTTGATATTATTTAAGCATAAATCATTGTTTAATTTCTATTTTTTTTCTTGTTGTGCCATATTTACCGATATCTTTTTTGCCATTCAGTAAAAAAAGATTAAATTTGCCCATTCAAAAAGATATCAAAATTAATGGATACTATATTTACACTATTGATGGTTCTTATTATGATTGCCAGTGTTTTATTGGTAATTGTTGTTATGGCTCAAAACCCAAAAGGTGGAGGTCTTTCCAGTACTTTCGGAGGGGCATCTTCTGCTCAGTTTGGAGTACAAAGAACCAATGATTTCATGGAAAAAGCAACATGGACTCTAGGCGGAACTATCATCGTTCTTATCCTTTTAAGTGTTGTGATCACGGGTAAACCATCACAAGTGGCTCCTACTCAACAGCAACCAGCTAAAAAAGAAGCTCCGGCAAAACAATCTGCTCCTGCTTCTTCAACAACTACTGCACCGGTTTCAACACCAGTTGCACCAGCTAAATAAGAAGATTATTTTTCTACATACAACAAAAGCAACTCAGATCGAGTTGCTTTTTTATTATATTATGTCTTCAATATTTAACTTGGGTAATTATTACCACTTATATTCATGGTGAAAGAATCCCATATATAATTTAGATTCTTCATTTCACTTCTGAACTACGTTCGCAAACCTTCAGTTTGTATTCAGAATGACACCATGAAATAAATAAAGCCTCATTTTATAGAAGTTAAAAAGCAGAAGATTTCATTGATTAATGACCTACAGCTTCTCTCTTCCAGCTCCTAACTTATTTACTTCAGCTTAATCTTCTCAATCTGATGACGAAGCTTTAAGCCTGCTTTTAAAAATGAATACTGCATCGGTTTTGACTCTTTATAATATTTGTCAATAAAGATCTGCATAGCACCATAAAAACGACTCAGGTACACATCATCCTTTACGGTACTTTCTCCTTTATGATGAAGAATAGAGACCTTACCATAATAATAATTTTTATAGCCGTTTCTTATTAGAGTATAGCAAAGGTCAATATCTTCGCCATACATAAAGTAAGATTCATCCAATCCGCCTATCTTTTCATAAACCTCTTTTTTCACCAATAAAAAAGCTCCTGTCATGACTTCAACTTCAGCCACAGCATATTCTTCTATATCGTTTCTATAATAGGATTTAGAATTATTTTTTTTAAAATTGGTGAACAGTTTTTCAAAGGAATTGAACATATCCGGAACCGAACGTTTGCTTTCCGGCAGAAAATTTCCTTCAGCATCATGCATTCGTATTCCCAGGCATCCAAAATCAATCTGGCTATCCGCAAAATCTAAAAGGTCCTTCATATAAAAACCTTCGAACTCCGTATCAGGATTTAAAAGTAATACATATTCTCCTTTCGCAGTTTGTATCGCCTGATTATTAGCTTTTGAGAAACCATCGTTCGCTTCCGAAGGAATAAAGTGTACTTCAGGAAATTCTGAGATAAGATCCCGCCATGAACTGTCTGTAGAGGCATTATCTATTACAATAACCTCGTACTCCACTTCTTTTATATATTGTTGAATAGACAAAAGACAGTTTCTGAGTAACTGGGTGACATTATAATTGACAATAATAATAGACAGCTTCATATTAATCCTTTTCGTTGTAAGGTAATCTGTTGATGATAGATCTTCCCAGTGAGATTTCATCTGCATATTCCAATTCATCTCCTACCGAGATTCCTCTTGCAATGCTTGAAAAATTCACGTTAAAATTTTTAAACTTTTTATAAATATAATAAGCCGTAGTATCCCCTTCCATAGTAGCACTCAATGCGAAGATAAACTCCTTTACCTTTCCTTCATTCAGTTTTCTTTCAATGCTTGGAATATTCAGCTGGCTTGGTCCTACCCCTTCCATCGGAGAAATCTTTCCGCCCAAAATCAGATATTTTCCACCATATTTACCTGTATTTTCAATAGCAATCACATCCCTTACATCCTCTACAATACAAATCAACTCACCACTTCTTTTTTCATTGCTGCAGATCTCACAGATGTCAAAATCAGAAAAATTATGACACTCTTTACAGTATTTTATTTCGTTGACAAGATTAATCAGGGAATTCCCAAGGCTCACCGCTCTGGAATTAGGCTGCTTTAATAAATGTAATGCCAATCTTAAAGCTGTTTTTCTCCCAATTCCAGGTAACCCTGAAATTTCATCAACTGCCTTTGCCAACACTTTACTTGGATAATCCATAGCTACAAAAATAAGCAATATTTAAGGAAAACAATCTATCCTGAAGAGGAGTTTTTTGAGTTTCAGAATACTGAAAAGCCAATGGTCAATCGTCAATTCGCTGCGCTTGTCAACTTTACAGACTACAATCATTCACTATTCGTCTGCAAAGCAGAATTCACTTTTGACGTTTAGATTGTCTCATAATGACAATTTAGATTCCAATTCGGCCGTTATACTCCGAAACTCTAAAAAAACAGCTATATTTGCGGCTTAAATTAAATATGAAAAAAATTAACTAACACATGGTACTTAACAACCTAAATTATCCACTGGATTTCAAGTTTAAAATTTCGACACTAGCCAGTGACTTCAACATTACTGACAAAAATGGAAATTACGTAGCATACGTACGTCAGAAAATGTTCAAACTGAAAGAAGACGTTATCGTTTTCAATGACGAGAGCAAATCAAAAGAACTTTTCAGAATCAGAGCCAATCAATGGATTGATTTTAATGCTTCTTATTCTTTAAATGATATTGTAGACAACAAAAACTATGGAAGATTAGCCAGAAAAGGAATGCGTTCCCTTTGGAAATCAAGCTACGATATTCTAGATGCCAATGATCAACCTAAGTTCAAAGTACAGGAAGACAGTGCATGGGTAAGATTCTGGGATAGCTTAGTAGGCGAACTTCCTATCATCGGAATGTTTACAGGATATTTCCTGAATCCATCTTATACTGTTACCGGTATTGACGGAAAAGCATATTTCAAACTAAAAAAAATGCCTTCATTCTTTGGAAGAAGATTCCAATTAGATAGATTAATCGACATTGATGATGAAGAAGAAAGTTTAGTAATTCTTTCATTATTAATGATGACCCTTCTTGAAAGAGCAAGAGGCTAACATTTCAAAACCACAAACACATGAAATACCTAATCATTTTATTTTCTGCATTTCTTTTAGTATCCTGTAAAAAGGACAAAGAAACAGTTTCTGCGAACACTGCCACAGATTCTTCAAACATAGCCAAGGACTCTGCTACAGCAAGTATTCCTTCTGGGAAAATTCAGATTGAAACCATTTCATTTCCTGAAGAAATCAAAGAATGTTCATGCTATTTTGCAAGGAACAAAGCTGATTTTGAAGCTGAAAAATATATTTATGCTGACGATGCCGGAAAAACAGCTTATATGAAGCTGGATGGTAAAAGACTTGCCATGAATCTGATCTCTTCAAGTGATATGGAAGTGGATGAAGAACTGACCAAAGAAATAGAAAATGAAGGCTATAAAATCTCCGTAAAAGGTAAAAAGATAAAAGGCGAAGAAGCTTTACTCTTTGAAGGTACCCTGACCATTGAAAAACCAGATGGCAGTGTTATTACAACCCCGATCTATGGAGAATGTGGATGTTAACAACAAAAAGTGAATAAGCTCATTCAAAAACTTACTTATTCCTACTTAATAACTCATAAAAATGCTTCTGTAACCTACGGAAGCATTTTTTATTTTGTAAATTTGAGAAAAATAAATTTCAATGGCATTATCTAACATAGAACCGCAAATAATCTGGAAAAATTTCTCCAAATTAAATGCAGTTCCAAGACCATCTAAAAAAGAAGAAAAAGTAATTGCCTTCATCAAAGGATTTGGTGAAGATTTAGGCTTAGAAACTACTGTAGATGAAGTAGGAAACGTAATTATTAAAAAACCTGCTACTGCAGGAATGGAAAATCGTAAATCTATTGTGCTTCAGTCGCATTTGGATATGGTTTGCCAAAAAAACAACGACGTTAATTTCGATTTTGAAACAGAAGGAATCAAAATGGAAGTTGATGGTGACTGGGTAAAAGCAAAAGGAACTACTTTAGGAGCAGATAACGGTTTAGGAGTCGCTACTATTATGTCTATCCTTGAAAGTTCAGATATCCCGCACCCTGCATTAGAAGCTTTATTTACGATTGATGAAGAAACAGGAATGACAGGGGCTATCGGTTTAAAACCAGGACAGCTTACCGGAGAAATCTTATTAAACCTTGATACGGAAGAAGATGATGAAATTGACATCGGCTGTGCAGGAGGTGTAGACGTTACGATTACTCAAAACTATGCTGTAGAAGCTCCAAAAGGACAGATCGTAAGAATTGAAGTAAAAGGCTTACAAGGGGGACACTCAGGAATGGATATCCACAAAGGTTTCGGAAATGCCAACATTATTCTGGGAAGACTTCTTTACAAAGGAATAGAAAATCAAAATGTAGAACTGATCTCTATTGACGGAGGTGGATTAAGAAATGCTATTCCAAGAGAAGGTGTAGCTATTATCTCTGTAAGAAATGCTCAGGAATTCATTCAGGAAGTTACTGCTCTTAAGACAGAAATTTTAGAAGAATTTGCTTCTGTTGAAGCAGGGCTTCAAATCAATATTGAGAACTCTACCTCTTCTGACAAAGCAATTTCAGAAGGTGATTCTAAAAAAGTAATCCTTACTTTAAAAGCTCTTCACAATGGAGTTTACAGAATGAGCCCGGATGTAGCAGACCTTGTAGAAGCTTCTAATAACGTAGCAAGAGTTGAATTGAAAGGTGGTGAATTAAAAATACTTAACCTTACAAGATCTTCAGTAGACTCTTCTAAATATTCTACAGCAGAACAATTGAAATCTGTAGCAGAATTAGCTGGAATGAATGTGGTATTCAGCGGTTCATATCCAGGATGGAAACCAAGACCAGGATCTGAAATTGTACAGATCATGGAAAAGATCTATACAGAGAAGTTCAATGAAAAACCTCATGTAGTAGCTTGCCACGCAGGTTTAGAATGTGGTATCATCGGCGCTAATTACCCTGAAATGGAAATGGTAAGTTTCGGACCCACCATCAGAGGAGCGCACTCTCCTGATGAGAAAGCGAACATTCCATCTGCTCAGAAATTCTGGAGCTTCCTGAAAGATATTTTAGCGAATATTCCTCAGAAATAAAATAGTAAAATAACTATATTCAATATCCAAAGTCTTTTGATTTTGGATATTTTTAATTTAAAACATTTAAATATGAAAAGTATAACAGTATTCTGCGGCTCAAGTTTCGGGTCGGATGATATTTATAAAGAACAAACTTTTTTGCTTGGACAAACCCTGGCAAAACAAGATATACAACTCATTTATGGCGGTTCAGAAACAGGTCTAATGGGAACGGTAGCCAATGGTGTTTTAAGTGAAAATGGTAAGGTAATCGGCGTTCTCCCTCAGTTCTTACAGGCTAAAGAAATTGCCCATAAAAACCTTACAGAATTGGTTCTCGTGGAAACCATGCATGAAAGAAAGACCAAAATGAATGATCTCTGTGATGGAGTCATCGTCCTTCCCGGCGGTTATGGAACTTTAGAAGAGTTCTTCGAAATGATTACCTGGGCACAGCTTGGACTTCACAAAAAACCTATCGGAATTTTAAATATTGACGGTTTTTATAATGATCTGATCCAACTGATTCAAAATATGGTAGATAAAGGATTTTTAAAGCAAGTCAACAAAGATATGCTGTTGGTCAGCGAAAATATTGATGATTTACTTGAAAAGATGAAAAATTATGAAGCTCCTACTGTTTGGAAGGTGATTTCTAAGGATGAAGTATAAAAATTATTCGGAATTTCAATTTACTATAAAAACAAAACCCGTTCGGAAAATCCGAACGGGTTTTGTTAAGATTAAAAAATATTTTCTAAGGATAAGGAGCAATTTCCACTTCAAGCCCTTCCATGGCATCTGCAATATGCAGCTGACAGCCTAATCGGCTATTATCTTTCACATGGGAATCTTACAGAACTTGTTCTTTCCTGCAGCTATGAAACTTTGGAAGAATTCTTCAAAATGACTACCTAGGTACAACTTAGGCTTTATAAAAAACTTATTATTTTAAATATTGATGCTTTTATATTGACCTAATCAATTTGATTGAAAATATAGTGAATAATGGCTTTTTAAAGACTGTAAACTAGAATATGCTTCTCCATCAGTGACAATATTGATGATCTGCTTGAAAAATTAGAAACTATCAGTCTCTAACAGTTGGAAAATAGATTTCTAAAGAAGAAATTTAAAATACTTCTCTTATATTTGACTTTCTCAAAAATTATATAAAAAACTATGGCCAAACCTCGAATTTTTATAAGTTCTACATTTTATGATCTCAAACAAATTAGAACTGATCTTGACCTATTTATAGATACCTTAGGATATGAAACTATAAGAAATGAAGAAGGTGATATTCCTTATGGAAAAGATGATGCTCTTGAAGAATATTGTTATAAAGAAATCAAATCTATTGATATTCTCGTTTCCATAATTGGAGGAAGATTTGGATCAGAGTCTAAAAGAAATAATTCCTCCATATCTCAGATTGAGTTAAGAACCGCTTTAAAAGAAAACAAACAAGTCTACATTTTCATTGAAAAAAATGTTTTAGCAGAATATGAAACCTACTTAATAAACAAGGATAAAGAAATATCTTTTAGATATGTAGATGATGTTAGAGTTTATCAATTTATTGAAGAAATTAAAAACCTGAATAATAACAATAACATCAAAGGATTTGACACAGCTTCAGAAATAAGTAAATATCTAAAAGACCAATTTGCTGGATTATTTCAAAGATTCCTAGAAGAACAAACTAGAGTTAAGGAAGTCTCCTTAATTAAAAATCTTGAAAAAACAGCTCAGACATTAAATAAGATTGTTACAGTTTTAAGTGATGAAAACAAAGAAAAGGATGATGAAATTAACAAAATATTGATGATTAATCACCCCTTAGTTGAAGAGTTGAGAACGATCCTTGATATTCCGTATAATTTTTATATAGAGGGATTTAATGATATGAAAGAATTACTTTCCGCAAGAGGGTATAAACATGAAGTTATTTTGCCTTGGGAGGAAGAAGGAGAGTATGAAGTTTTTGAAAAAATCAAACAATAGAAAAAGATACAAATTAGAAGTTTCTAAATCAATATTTGATGATGATTTAAAACTAAAGTTTATAAAAAAACCAGAATGGAATGATGAATTTGTGTTGCATCAAGAAGAAGAGGAAGATGATGATGAATTTCCTTTCTAAAATAAAAATCGTTTAAAGTTTAAATATAAAAACAAAACCCGTTCGGAAAATCCGAACGGGTTTTATGAAGATTAAAAAATATTTTCTAAGGATAAGGAGCAATTTCCACTTCAAGCCCTTCCATGGCATCTGCAATATGCAGCTGACAGCCTAATCGGCTATTATCTTTCACATGGAAAGCTTCAGCAAGCATAGCATCTTCTTCATCTCCCATTGGTTCTAAGCCCGGATCATTGATTACATAAACCTGGCATGAAGCACACATCGCCATTCCACCACATACCCCAATAGTACCTTCTTCAGCCAATTCATAGGAACGGATAATTTCCATTAAGTTCATGGACATATCCGTTGGAGCTATAACATCGTGGGTTACACCTTCTCTGTCGGTGATTTTAATATTAATATCTGACATAATTCTGCAAAATTAGTCAATTTTTTTCACAACAGCCTTCTCTGCTTCTTTACGGCTTCCGTCAAATCCGTCTACTCCACTTACTGTAGTATATTTTAATACGAATTTTTTGCCAGGATTCAATCTGTTATAAACACTTTGACACATTAAAGTAGCCTCGTGGAAACCACAAAGGATCAATTTTAATTTACCCGGATAGGTATTGATATCTCCGATTGCGTAGATACCCTCAATGTTTGTCTGATAATCAAGAGCGTTGTTTACCACAATCGCATTCTTTTCAATATTTAATCCCCAGTTTCCGATCTCACCCAATTTTGGAGTCAATCCGAATAATGGAATGAAATAATCTGTTTCAATTTCAAAAGCATCTTCACCATCTTTTTGTACAGTGATGGCTTCTACTTTTCCATCCCCTCTGATACCAGTAACTTCAGCAGGGGTAATCAACTTGATTTTCCCTTCGTTTTTCAGATCCTGAACTTTTTCTACAGAATCCAAAGCTCCTCTGAACTCATTTCTTCTGTGGATCAAAGTGACTTCGCTAGCTACATTAGAAAGGAAAATACTCCAGTCAAGGGCAGAATCTCCCCCTCCGGCGATTACTACTTTTTTATTTCTGAAGTGCTCAGGTTCTTTAACGAAATATTCAAGTCCTTTTTCTTCATAATCAGCTACATTTTCGAAAGTAGGTTTTCTAGGTTCGAAAGTACCCAATCCACCTGCAATAGCAATAGCTTTACATCTATGAACAGTACCTTTGTTAGTAACGACTTCAAACCATTCATCATCTACCTTGGTATAAGAAACTGCTGTTTCCCCCAAAGTAAATCCTGGTTGAAACTGCTTGATCTGCTCCATCAAATTATCCACTAATTCTCCAGCGTTTACTGAAGGATACCCTGGAATATCAAAAATAGGTTTCTTCGGATAAAGTTCGGCCAATTGCCCTCCTGGTTGTGGAAGTGCGTCAATAATATGGCACTTCATTTTTAAAAGCCCTGCTTCAAAAACTGCAAAAAGTCCTGTAGGACCTGCCCCTATGATCAATATATCAGTGGTTATCATAATTTAGATAATTTAATTATACATGTAGCTGCAAATTTACTAATTTTAATGCGAAGCATATTTAATTGATTCTAAATAAAAAGCTGAGATTTGTCAAATATCTATCAATTAAGATTTTAATTTTGGCAATGTTTTTGTAAATGTCATGTTATGAAGAAAATTTTAAACCTTTTTGCCGTACTCATATTCTTTTTAGGCTCTGCCCAAATTGATAACATCGCAGATGGCGAATCCATCACTCTTAGAATCCATTATGGGTTCCTGAATGCCGGAACCGCTAACCTTACGACTAAAAAGACCACGTATAAAGGAGAGCCTCATCTATACGTAAAAGGGACCGGGCAGACTACCGGTGCCGTAAAAGCTTTCTTCAAAGTAGAAGACCTCTATGAAAGTTTTATTGACAGCGCAAGCGGATTGCCCAGCTATTATGTTCGAAACGTACGTGAAGGAAGCTATCGCCAGCATTTTGAAACTGCCTTTAATCATGATAACAATACTTTAATCTTAACAGATAAGAAAACACCAGCCAATGGTTCAAAGGTTATCAAATCTGTAAAAGGTGTTCAGGATATGCTTTCCTGTTTCTATTATCTGCGAAGCAAAAGGCCGGATGAGCTGAAAGTAGGAACTGTAATCAACATGAATGTATGGATTGATGATGAAATGTTTCCTTTTCAGCTTAAAGTAATAGGCACTGAGAATTTAAAAACAAAATTTGGGACGATCAATTGTTTAAAAATTATTCCTTCTGTAAAAAGCGGAAGAGTATTCAAAGAAAAAGAAGGGGTAACCATGTGGGTTTCCAATGATGCCAACCACTTGCCAATGCTCTTGAAAGCTGAATTAGCAGTAGGGTCGCTTAAAGCAAGTATTGATGATTACAAAAATGTAAAATATCCCTTAAAGTTTACCAAGTAAACCTATAATCAATTTTAACGAATCAATGTCTGTAATTTTTTACAGACATTTTTTATTTTAAATGTAATAGATATCAAATAAAGATTGTCTTACTAATAGAAGCAGCAACGAGGCTGCAATGTCAATACTTCGATGGAATCCCTTGCCTACCCGAAGTATGGATATAAGAAACAGACACGTGTAAATTTTTCAATAAGATCAGTTTTTAATTACGTTTTGTTTCTTAGGTCAGTAATTAAAAACAAAAACCTCCGGAGCTCCGGAGGTTTATTGTATTATAATGTCTTGAATTGCTCCAAGGATCTTATATCATTTTCGAAGAACATTCTGATATCACTCATTTGGTAAAGAAGCATGGTAATTCTTTCAATACCCATTCCAAATGCGTATCCTGAATATTTCTCAGAATCAATATTTACATTCTTTAATACGGCAGGATCTACCATACCACAACCCATGATTTCTAACCATCCTGTACCTTTGGTAATTCTATAGTCAGTTTCAGAGTTTAATCCCCAATATACATCAATCTCAGCACTTGGCTCAGTGAATGGGAAATAAGAAGGTCTCATTCTGATTTTAGATTTTCCGAAAAGCTCAGTAGTAAAGAACTGGATTGTTTGCTTTAAGTCTGCAAAACTTACATTCTCATCAATATACAATCCTTCAATCTGATGGAAGATACAGTGAGAACGTGAAGAAATTGCTTCATTTCTGAACACTCTTCCCGGAGATAAAATCCTGATAGGCGGCTGGTTTTCTTCCATATAACGAGTCTGTACAGAAGAAGTATGCGTTCTCAAAAGAATATCCGGATTCTGCTCAATGAAGAACGTATCCTGCATATCTCTTGCCGGGTGATATTCCGGAAGATTCAATGCGGTAAAGTTATGCCAGTCATCTTCAATCTCAGGACCATCTGCTACTGCAAATCCAATGGATTTAAAGATTTCAATAATTCTGTTTTTAACCAGGTTGATCGGATGTCTTGATCCCAGATCTAGTGGAAATGCCGGTCTAGTAAGATCTTCTTTTTCTATCACAACAGAAGATGCAGAAGCTGTTTTCAGGTCCTCCAATTTCACAGCAACAGCTTGTTTCAAAGTATTGATCTTCTGTCCGAATTCTTTCTTCTGATCGTTAGGAACTTCTTTAAATTTTTCAAAAAAATCATTCAGAACTCCTTTTTTACCGTTGTACTTGATACGGAAGTTCTCTATCTCTTCCTTAGAGGTAGCATTGAAGCCGTTTACTTCGATCAGTAGTTCTTCTATCTTTTCTATCATTATTTTACCCTTTCAAAATGTTTTGCAAAAATACGACTTTTAAGTTGAATAATAGGTCCGTCATAAAAAAATCTGCCTCTTTTTCGAGAGGCAGACTTCAATCACTTATTTCACTTAAATAAAAAAATTATTTCTTTTCTAAGGCTTTAACGTTGATCTGAAGAGTTACCTCATCTTTAATCACCCCGTTTTCAGCAGGAGCCTGAAACTTCACGCCAAACTCTTCTCTTTTGATATCCTTAGGCTCAGTAGCAATACTTACATCTCCATCTTTCACCGAAACATTCGCTTTAAACTGAACTGGTTTTGTAATCCCTTTAATTGTTAAATTACCATCCAGAAGAGTATTATAATCACCTTCTGTAGCAGGAGTAACTTTTGTAATTTCATAAGAAGCCGTTGGGAATTTTTCCACTTCAAAGAAATCTCCACTCTTCAGGTGACCGTTTAATTTTCCCATATCATCCGGACTGTCTTTCAAGTCTACAGAGGTCAGGGAATTCATATCAGCAACAAATTTACCGCTTTCTAGTTTTCCTTCCTTCACTGTTACATCACCACTTTCAAACTTAATTGTTCCGAAGTGGCTTGTATTCTCAGATTTGAATACTTTATATCCTTTCCATTCAACTTTACTGTTTAGCGTATCCAAAGTGTACTGGTTACCATCCTTGGTTGTAGTCACCTCATTACTTTCGCTGGTAAGCGGTTTATCTTTTTACAAGAAACCATTACAGCAGCAACGAATAAAGCAGGAATAGCTAACGAAAACAGTTTTTTTCTCATTTTTGATTTATTTTTATTACTCCCGCTAATATAATAAAAAAAATTATGTTTTCATAAAAACCTTACATTTGTAATATGCTTTTAGAAATAAACAATTTATTCTTCTCTCACACCAAAGAAAAACCGCTTTTTCAAAACCTTAATTTAAGATTTGAGGCCAATAAAATTATAGCTTTGGCAGGAGAAAGCGGATGCGGAAAATCTACTCTTTTGGGTTTGGTGTACGGACTGCTTGATTGGGAAAGCGGAGAGATCATTTTTAATGGAGCCAAACTGTTAGGACCAAAAGGAAATCTTGTTCCCGGTGAAGCTGAAATGAAGTTTGTAGCACAGAATTTTGATCTGATGCCTTATGCCACAGTTGCTGAAAATGTAGGTAAATTTATTTCGAATATTAATTTAACAAAGAAAAGAGAAACCGTTATGGAACTTCTTGAAGTTGTAGGACTTCAGGAGTTTGCCAATGTACTTCCAAAATATTTAAGCGGCGGACAGCAGCAAAGAGTCGCCATCGCAAGAGCGCTATCCGTTATGCCTAAACTGTTGATCCTTGATGAACCTTTCAGTAATCTTGATTTTCCAAGAAAGATTGAACTTAGAGAAAGACTGTTCAGATATGTAAAAGAACATCAGATTTCTCTGATTATTTCTACTCACGAACTTCAAGACATTATGCCATGGCTGGATCAGATTGTTATCCTTCAAAATGGAAGACTTATTCAGAACGATAGTCCGGAAGAAACCTATAAAAATCCTTACAATTCATATGTTGCCAAATTGTTTGGTGAGGTAAATATTTTCAGTGAAAATGAAGCAGAAGATTTCCAGCTATCCAAGTTTTTCTATTATCCAAAAGGAATAAAAATTTCTGAAAATGGTTTTGAAGCTGAAGTTCTTGAAAGCAGATTTGCTGGAAACTATTATTGGAATAAAGTTAAAGCAAAGAATAAAGAACTGGTAGTTTATACTGATGATAAACTACATGAATCAGTCAACATTTCATTTATTTAAATTGAAGAGGAAGGTGAGAGCCTACTTCCAGTGTATAGACTTAGCAACCTCACTTCCCTTATCTTTCACCCTACCACAAAACAACACATAACTCATACATTTCCTTACACTTATCAATAAAAAAAATACAAACATAAGAATCAGTTATTAAACTTTTTCTTACATTTGTATTTCCACAGCATAAGGAAATTATTGGTTATTTCTCTTTCTGCCTTTTAGACGGACATTAGCAATCTTGCAATTAAGTCTATTGAAAGATTACTCTGTCCAATTTTTTCCTTTTTTTATGATTTTCAGTTCAAAACTTTTAATCAAAAAGCAAAGTATCCGTAGCAAAAAGCCAGAAGCCAGCTGCCAACAGTTATTAAGCTTTCTTCACAAATTCTGACTTTAAAGCCATTGCTCCGAAGCCATCAATCTTACAGTCGATATTATGATCGCTTCCCGGCCTTAGACGGATATTCTTCACTTTAGTTCCAGCTTTTACCGGTTTTGGTGCTCCTTTTACAGGAAGATCTTTAACCACCACTACAGAATCACCGTCTTGAAGCTCATTCCCGTTAGAGTCCAATATTTTACCCTCGTTTGCTGCTTCAGAAGCTGCTTCTTCAGGGTTCCATTCGTAGAAACACTGAGAACATACCATCATATTATCGCTCGGGTAAGTAAACTCAGAGCTGCATTTCGGACAAAGTACTGTATCACTCATATTTTAATTTTTTGCAAAGGTAGGGCTTTTTCAAGGTTAAAGTCAAGAGGTAAAGATCAGTATAGCAGACCATAAACGCACATCAATTTCACACCAATAAGTGAATTAGATAAAGTTAATTAAGCTAACTGTAAAGAAATAAAGGATATTGATGAACCATGTACATTTTATTTGCAAAGTTTTTCCATTTAAGCAAAATAAGAGCTCATTTGCCATTGAATAAAAGACACCTTAACCGAGTAAAATAATATGAATCTTAAGAAAAGTCTTTATAAATTCAGAATCGAAATTTATTAATAGCGTTTAAAAGATTAATATATGCCACAAATTAATTGTTAAGTATAATTCTGTCTCAATTTTAAACGCTAATGCTCACAAAGTTTTTTGACTAACACTGTATTTTTGCCCGCAAAGGCATTTTATTCAGCTAAGGTAGCAACTCATTCATTGCTGAGTAAAGCGCCATTGCGATCGATCTAACACGTGGAATAATAAAGCACCTACCGAACTCTGTATTAAAAATGTATATGGTATAAAATTCATATGTATAGCAAATCAGATATTCGCTCTAAATACTCTAACTCTCCAACTCTAAAACCCTCTCACTTCCAAACTCTCCAACTCAATCCTCAACTCTCAACTTTAATTCGTATTTTTGCAGATTCAAACAGCGAAGCAAATTTATGGAACTTATTCACAGAAACTTGGCTATCGGGATTCACGATGCCTTACAAGAAACATTTTTTGAAAAAAACAAGTATGCCGATAAAGTTATTGAAAGACTTTTAAAGGCAAACAAAAAATGGGGAAGCCAGGACAGAGCCGTTGTTTCTGAGATTTTCTACAATATCATCCGTTGGAAAAAACGCCTTGAATATTATATGGGCGAAGGGGTAAAACCTAACAATATTTATAAACTGATCATTGCTTATCTTCTTTGGAGCAAAACCAATTATAAAAAGTTTGAAGAGTTTGACGGAATTAAGATTGCGGATATCCTTACCAAACTTAAAAAGAATACAGTTCCTACCAAAGCAATTGAACATTCTATTCCGGACTGGTTAGCAGAAACTCTGGAAAAAGAATTGGGTGCTAACTGGGAAAGAGAAATGATTGCTTTGAATGAGCAGGCACCTACTGTTTTAAGAACCAATTCATTAAAAACGAGTACAAAGGAACTTATTTCTGACCTTTCAGATGAAGGAGTGGTATCCTACCCTATCAAAAACTATCCTGATGCGGTACAGTTGGAAGAAAAAAAGAATGTTTTCCTTACCACTGCCTTTAAAGAAGGATTATTTGAAGTACAGGATGCTTCATCTCAGAAAATCGGATATTTTCTTGATGTAAAAGAAGGACAGAGAGTGGTAGACGCTTGTGCAGGGGCTGGAGGAAAGACCCTTCACTTAGCAGCATTAATGAGAAACAAGGGTCAGATCGTAGCTCTAGATATTTTCGAATGGAAACTGGCTGAATTGAAGCGTCGTGCTAAAAGAGCAGGAGCCCACAACATTGAAACTCGTATGATCTCCGACAACAAAGTGATCAAACGTCTTCATGATAAAGCAGACAGATTATTGATTGACGCTCCATGTTCTGGTCTTGGAGTTTTAAAAAGAAATCCGGACAGTAAGTGGAAAATTGATCAGGACTTTATTGACAGAATCAAAAAGAGCAGCAACAGATTCTTCAGGATTATTCTAAAATGCTTAAAAAAGGAGGAAAGATGGTATATGCTACATGCTCTATCCTTCCATCTGAAAATAA
Organism: Chryseobacterium capnotolerans; assembly: GCF_021278965.1. NCBI lineage: Bacteria > Pseudomonadati > Bacteroidota > Flavobacteriia > Flavobacteriales > Weeksellaceae > Chryseobacterium > Chryseobacterium capnotolerans. Next base: position 3,781,391 of record NZ_CP065589.1, read on the forward strand.
TCTGCAGGTAGAAGAATTCCTTAAAAACAATCCAGGATTTAAAATGATTAAGGATGAGAAGGTAATGCCAAGCGAAGGATATGATGGATTCTACATGGCATTGATTGAAAGAGTTTCTTAATTGACTTTATAATACAATACAAATAAAAAACTACTCCAAGGGGTAGTTTTTTTGTTTTTTTGAAGTATTGTGTAACATTTCATCTCTATTTCCTACTAACTCTATAGATTAACCGTTTTGATGTTGCTGGTATATTTTATAGTTAAAATACCTTTCGGCAATTTATAGTATGGATACAAGGACTGAATTTAATTTTTTGCTTGTATCTAAACCTTATCTGTTTTCTATACAGCCCTAAGGATACCAATATATTATTCTCAAAGAGAATTTCCACAAAACGATTACTCAAGACATAACCGACTGATGGTGCTTTTCCTTTTTTAATAGAGGAAAATCATTTTAAAGTATGAATAGCATATATAGTTAGTGATTTTATATTACTAATGAAGGGCTTGCTAAAACCCTATAAAAACAAAACCTTCTTGCATGAGAATTGCAAGAAGGTAAAAACACAAATGATGAAAAAAAAATTATTTCGAGCCACAAAGTAAGGGCTAAAATTCGCATAATAAATTATCATATATTAAGAAATATGTCATTTTTATTTCGTATAGAGTAAAGAAATTTCAAGCCGACGAAAAAAATCAATCAAAAACATGCTAATTTCCATAAATAGTTAATATTTTTCTTTAAAATAAATTATTTGATTTATATTTTTCACTTATACATATTTTTCATTGTTATTTATAAACATCTCTTTTACTTTTGTCACTATAAATAATAAAAATATGTGTGGAATTGTATGTTTATTCGATGCCAAGCAAAAAACTGAGATATTAAGGCCTCAGGTTTTGGAAATGTCAAAAAAGATCCGTCACAGAGGACCGGATTGGAGTGGAGTTTTTCAGGATGAAAAAGTAGTGTTCTCTCACGAAAGACTAGCCATTGTAGATCCAACATCCGGAAAACAACCTTTATTTACAAAAGACGGAAAAGTAGTATTAGCTGTAAACGGTGAAATCTACAACCATAGAGAACTAAAAGAAGAATTTCCTGATTATGAGTTTCAGACTCAATCAGATTGCGAAGTGATTCTTGCTCTCTACAGAAAATATGGAAAAGACTTTGTGGAAAAACTAAATGGTATTTTCGCATTTGCATTATATGATACTGAAAATGAAGTGTACCTGATTGCCCGTGACCATATGGGAATCTGTCCTCTTTATCAGGGATGGGATAAAAACGGAAACTATTATGTAGCTTCTGAACTGAAAGCTTTAGAAGGGGTATGCAAAACTATTGAAACCTTCTTACCCGGACATTTTGTATACAGTAAAGATGGAGCTGAACTTCAACAATGGTACTCCAGAGAATGGGAAAGCTTTGATCATGTTAAAGAGAACAAAACTGATATTGATCAGCTAAGAAAAGGTCTTGAAGATGCTGTTCACAGACAACTTATGAGTGATGTACCTTATGGGGTATTGCTTTCAGGAGGTTTGGATTCATCTGTTATTTCTGCGATTACTGCTAAATTTGCAAGACAAAGAATTGAAAGTGGTGATACTCAGGAAGCATGGTACCCAAGACTACACAGTTTTGCTGTGGGGTTGGTAGGATCTCCAGACTTAGCAGCAGCACAAAAAGCAGCCGAACATATCGGATCTGTGCACCATGAGGTTAACTTTACAGTTCAGGAAGGATTGGATGCAGTACGTGATGTTATTTATCATCTGGAAACTTATGATGTAACAACTATCAGAGCTTCCACACCCATGTATCTTTTAGCAAGAGTGATCAAATCAATGGGTATCAAAATGGTACTATCTGGAGAAGGTTCTGATGAGCTGTTCGGTGGATATCTGTATTTCCATAAAGCTCCTAATGCTAAAGAATTCCATGATGAAACGGTAAGAAAACTTGGAAAACTTCACTTGTATGACTGCCTGAGAGCCAACAAAGCCTTAATGAGCTGGGGAATAGAAGGAAGAGTTCCTTTCTTAGACAAGGAATTTATGGATATTGCCATGGCTGTTAACCCACAGGATAAAATGATTAACACAGCTGAAGGGAAAATTGAAAAATGGGTATTAAGAAAAGCCTTTGAAGATATTCTTCCTGCGTCTATTGCATGGAGACAAAAAGAGCAGTTTTCAGATGGTGTAGGCTATTCATGGATTGATACTTTAAAAGAGGTAGCTGAAAAAGAGGTTACAGATGAAATGATGGCTAACGCAAGATTCAGATTCCCGCTCAACACTCCACAAAACAAGGAGGAATACCGATACAGAACTATTTTTGAAGAGCACTTCCCAAGTGAAACTGCGGCCTCAACAGTTCCATCGGTTCCATCCGTAGCCTGCTCTACTCCTATCGCTCTGGAATGGGATGAAGCTTTCAAAAAGATGAATGACCCAAGCGGAAGAGCTGTGAAGGTGCATGAGACTTCGTATTAATTGAGTTGGAGTGAAAGAGAAAACCATCCACTTCCACCTCTTATTTCTAACTTTTTCGTAATAATTTATTAATCCTGTAGCAATACGGGATTATTTTTTGAATTAACAATAACAATATGGCATAATTTAACTGACAATCAAAAATAATATCTAATAAATAATTATATTTGGAAAACGAAAATATCAATTATAAAAAAATGAGAAGAAACCTTACTGTTTTATTTGCCTTATTATCCATTAGTTTTGCTTTTGGACAGGGAAAATATGGCAAATATCTGAACTCAAAAAAGCTTGCTTTAGCTTATAAAAGCGTGAAAGATGCTGATAAGGATGACTATTACCAACAGTTTTACTGGCTGGTAAAAGCTGAGCAACTTAAAACCTTTCCTCACTTAAAAGATATAAAACCTGTTGTTTTATATGAGTTTGTAAAGTACGTAAACCCTCAGAATCCAACCAAAAAGCTGGATAAAAGAGATAAAGAACTTAGAGCTACAGCAGAATTATCTTTAAATCAATATTTCAAAAACAAGAATTTTGAGAACAACTCTGTTCTGATGTACAACCTTGAAACCTATGTAGATCCATCAAAAGGACAATTTTATACCAAAGTAGATCCTGAAAAAATCAAAGAACTGGTTCCAAAGGAGTTATTTGCTTTCAACTCTTTCAACAGAAACCTAGGAGAAGAAAAGACGTACTATCTTTGGGTAGATAAGAAAAAAGATGATTTGAATATTGTAGATATTATTCCAAGTGAAAAAGATGACAAGTCATTCTATACTAGATTGAGACAATATCTTCCTAGCTATAAATTTTCAAAATATGTTCCGACTGTAAAAAAGGAAACAAGACGGATAAAACGGATATTGAATATTATTATATTATGCCTTTTGAACAAAATGCCGATAATATAGAATACAAAACAAAGGATTTCAAAAACTTTACCTTGAGCCAGTACAGAAAAGCTGGTGATGAATGGAAAGGAGTAGAAAAGCCTAAAAAATAAATCAAAAAGTCCTGTGATATTTCACAGGACTTTTTTAATTTTATATGGATTTCTTTATCTAAGAATCGAACTGCTTAAAGCAAGCATTTTCTTCAAATAAAATAAGCCTGGAAATTTTTGAAGCATTCCAGCCTATACAAAATGACAGAAACAAGCCCTCAAAAGACATCCATAAAGAAAATTCTTCCCCTGATCCTGGCCACTGCTATTTTCATGCAGATGCTGGATTCAACCATCCTGAATACTTCCCTACCATCCATTGCCAAGGATCTTCATGAATCCCCGCTGAATATGCAGAATGCCATCATCAGTTATGTATTGACATTGGCTGTATTTATGCCTGCAAGTGGCTTTTTGGCAGATCGTTTCGGGACTAAAAAAGTATTTATTTTTTTCATTAATATTATTCAGTCTTGGATCTTTATTTTGTTCTTTATCTCAAAACCTTACTCATCTTGTTATCTCAAGGGTTATTCAGGGAGTTGGAGGAAGCTTGATGACACCGGTCGGAAAGCTGGCACTCATTAAAACCTTTGACAAGAATGAACTGCTTAAAGCAATGAACTTTGCCATTATTCCTGCTTTAATAGGTCCTGTCCTCGGACCACTGGTAGGCGGTTATATGGTAGATTATCTGTCATGGCACTGGATATTCCTCATTAATATCCCAATTGGGTTTTTGGGAATTATTTTAGGATTGAAATTCATGCCTGATTATAAGTCTGATGATGTAGATTTTGATTTTAAAGGATTTTTGATCTTTGCCGCAGCCTCTCTCCTGCTCTCCATTTCGCTGGAACTTTTTGGAGATATGCAGAATATAACACCTGTTCTCGTTGTATTTATCCTCGGTTTCTTATTTCTCTATTATTACTATAAACATGCAAAAAAAGAAGGGCATCCTATTTTTCCTTTAAACTTGTTTCAGGTTAGAACCTTCCGTGTGGGAATTGTAGGAAATCTAGCCACAAGGCTCGGAATCAGCTCAGTTCCGTTATTACTTCCACTTATGATCCAGATTGCTTATAAACAGTCTGCCGTAACTTCCGGATGGATCATTGCTCCTATGGCGTTAACTGCTATATTCGGGAAATCATCGGTTATTAAAATTCTGGATAAATATGGCTACCGGCAAACTTTAATGGTCAATACTTTTATTATCGGAACCTTGATCTGTATGCTGGCTATTCCAAATATTCATACTTCATTATATTGGTTTGTCCCTATTATTGCAGTTCTTGGTTTTTTCAACTCTATTCAGTTCACCTCTATGAACACTATTTCTATTGCAGATCTCAGGAATTTCCAGACCAGCAGCGGTAACTCATTAATATCAGTTAATCAACAGCTCGCAATAGGTTTCGGAATTGCCTTTGGATTGATTGTTTTAAAAATATTTGAAACCTCTGACCTCATCCAGGGTGAAACTCATAATGCTTTCCGGTATACTTTTCTTACGGTAGGAATTTTAACGATCTTATCAGGCTTTGTGTTTAGAAGACTGCACATTTCAGATGGAAAGAATATGAAATCCAAAGAGGACTAGATAAGAGTTTATTGCTTTATCAGCCTTTTAACCATTTATTTTTTTACTTCGATACGAACTTATCACAGGTCAATGCATCTGCCTTATAAGTATGGTATTTTTGTTTACATAAAATCAACAATATTATGGCAACTAAAAAAGTAGAAATGGTAGTATCTCCAAGACCTGCACACTTTGTAGGTGACGGTTTTAGAGTTCATAATTTTATTCCAGGTGTACATGGGTTAGATATGAAAAGAATAGACCCGTTTATCATGCTTGATTATAATTCAAAATTTCATTTCAATGGTTCAGACAGACCAAGAGGTGTAGGAGTACATCCACACAGAGGTTTTGAAACAGTAACTATAGCATATAATGGTAAAGTGGAACATCACGACAGTGCCGGAGGCGGTGGTATCATTGGAGAAGGTGATGTACAGTGGATGACAGCTGCCAAAGGTGTTCTTCACAAAGAATATCACGAGACAGAATGGGCCAAAGAAGGCGGAATCTTTCAAATGGTTCAGCTTTGGGTAAATCTTCCGGCAAAAGATAAAATGAGTACTCCTAAATACCAGGCTATTGAAAATTCCAAAATGGAAAAAGTGGATCTTGGTGAGAATGGGTATGTAGAAGTCATTGCCGGGGAATATAACGGAAATAAGGGTCCTGCATTCACCTTCACACCTATTCACATGATGAATGCCAAATTGAAAGCCGGAGGTAAGGCAGAGTTTCATTTTCCTGCCCACTTCAACACCGCTGCTTTAGTGATTGAAGGAAATATTACCATCAATGGAGAAGAAGCTGTTAAAGCAGATCATTTTGCATTATTTAAAAATGAAGGAGAAAGCTTCAATATTGAGGCTAAAGATGATTCTGTTGTTTTAATCATCAGTGGAGAACCTATTAATGAGCCTATTTTCCCTCATGGACCTTTTGTGATGAATACCAGAGAGGAAATCATGCAGGCATTTGAGGATTTCAATACCGGAAAATTCGGATATCTTGAAGATTAAGAATCTAGAATTAAATTTTTCTTAATCTTAAATCAGTTCTTTTTTTACTAACTTTATATATCATTATATCAGGTTGAAGTTTGAAAGATTAATGTTAAGTAATGTGTGGAGATAAACCTTATAGTTTTTTGAAACCTATAAGGTTTGTTTTCTTAACAAGATTTTTCACGTAAAAGCAAAAGATGTTAATCTCTTACAACTTCACCTATCAACGTTTAATACAGAAAATTATGAAACCCGAATTCGAAAATATCCCTCTTGTAAAAGCCGAAAAAAGATTTGAAATAGAAGTCAATGGGCATTATGCCTTTATTGATTATCGCGAAACAAGCCATCAGATTGCATTGATCCACACGGAAGCTGATCAGGAACTAGCAGGAACAGGTGCAGCAGCGGCAGTAGTAGAGAAAACATTAAATTATATTGAAGAAAGTGGTAAAAAGCTTCTTCCATTTTGTCCGTATGTTTTTGCCTTTATTAAAAAGCATCCGGAGTGGAAACGTATCGTAGATGAAAAATTTGACGGATACGATAAATTGTAATTCTTGATCAATTGGTCAACATTTATTTAACACATTAAAAAAGCATTACATCATTATGTCAAATATTGGACTTATCATTGAAGAAAAAGCAGCAGACATCGGGAACTTTCTGGTAGGAAGACTCCTTCCTTTCCGTGAAAAAAGAGCTGTAGGCCCTTTTGTTTTTATCGATCATATGGGACCTTCGGAGTTAAAGGATTATCAAAACCTTGATGTTCCCCCTCATCCCCATATCGGGTTATCTACGTTAACTTACCTGCTGGAAGGCTCTATTTTCCACAGAGACAGTATTGGAAGTGCTCTTGAGATCAAACCGGGTGCTGTTAACTGGATGACTGCCGGGAAAGGAGTCGTACATTCTGAAAGAACCCCTGAATATTTAAGACACAGTGATAAAAGACTTCACGGATTTCAGATCTGGGTAGGGCTGCCAAGACATCTTGAACAGTCTGAACCTACTTTTCACCATATTGAAGCGGACGAAATTCCGGTTTGGGAAGAAGATGGTATTCAGTATAAATTAATTGCCGGAGAGGCATTTGGAAAAACATCTCCTGTTCCGGTACACAGTAAATTATTTTTCATTGAGATCAAAACCAAAGAAGCTAAAAAAATCAGCATTGGAAAAGACCTGTATGGAGAAGCGGCCATGTATGTTCTGGATGGAACAGTAAGTACAGAAGGAAACTCTTATGGTTCTAAACAACTGATGATCGCTAAGGACACCAAACTTTGTGAGTTTGATATGAGCGAAAACGGAACGGTCTATCTTTTTGGTGGAGAGCCTTTCGATGAGGAACGTTTTATCTTCTGGAACTTTGTGAATTCTGACAAAGAAGTAATTGATCAGGCTAAAGTGAACTGGCATGACCAGAATCATGATGCATTTCCTTTAGTTCCGGGTGATGAACAAGAGTATGTTCCACTTCCGAAAGCGATTTTAAATAGAAAATAACCTCAGCAAAAAGAGAAACCATGAAAATATTAGCATTTGCTGGAAGCAGTTCTTCCACTTCTATTAACAAGGAATTGGTAAAGTTTGTTTTAAAGGATTTTCAGAACGAAGAAATCAACCTGATTGACCTAAATGACTTTACGATGCCTGTTTTCTCTGTAGATCTTGAAAAGAAAGGGTTTCCGGATGAAGCGCATCATTTTTTAAAGGTCATTGAAGAATGTGATGTGATTATCTGTTCTCTTGCAGAACATAACCGATCTTACAGTGCTGCATTTAAAAACGTTTTCGACTGGGCATCAAGGATCAATGTGAAGGTATTTCAAAACAAACCGATGCTTCTGATGAGTACTTCTCCTGGAGGATATGGCGGCGGAAATGTAATGAATACAGCTAAAACATTCTTTCCTCAATTTGCTGCAGATATCAAGGATACTTTTTCACTGCCCAAGTTCTATGAAAATTTTGATCTTGAAAGCGGAGTTATTAATCCTGATATGCTGAATGAACTGAAAGCAAAGATTGAAAACTTTAAAAACCTAATTAAAAACAATGACTAAAGGAAGACTGGAAGCTTTCAGTGATGGAGTTCTGGCCATCATTATCACCATCATGGTTCTTGAGCTTAAAGTACCTGAAGGAGCCAACTGGGCGAGCCTTAAACCTCTTATCCCTAAATTCTTGGCCTATATCTTCAGTTTCATTTATGTTGGAATCTACTGGAATAATCACCATCATATGTTTCAGGCTGTAAACAAGGTAAACGGAGGTATTCTTTGGGCCAACCTTCATTTATTATTCTGGCTTTCTATGATGCCTATTGCTACTGAATGGATTGGCAATACAGGTTTTGCAGAAAATCCGGTCGCAACCTACGGTATTATCCTCGTATTATGTGCGATCGCCTACAGCATTCTGGAGAATGTTATTATCCGATGTGAGGGTGAAAACTCAAAGCTGAAGGAAGCTATACACGCAAAATATAAGGAAAATATATCTATCATTTTTTATATTCTGGGAATCGCTACTTCATTTTTTTATCCTTATATTGCCATAGGTTTTTATTATATAGTGGCTCTTATATGGCTGATTCCGGACAGAAGAATCGAAAAATCATTAAAAGACAATTAATATGGAAACACACGAATACCCTAACGGCGACATTACTGTCATTTGGCAGCCTCAGAAGTGTATCCACTCGGCTGTATGTGTAAAAATGCTTCCCAAAGTCTACAATCCAAAAGACAGACCTTGGATAAAAGCGCAAAATGCAACCCCTGAAGAATTAAAAAAACAGATAGACCAATGCCCATCTGGAGCATTAAGTTATAAATTCAATACTGAAAAATAATGGCAGTAACGGTAAAAGCAAGTTTAGGAAAAACAAAATATTATACAGAAGTAACGGCAGGTGAAAATACAATTATTACCGATGAACCTTTAGATAAAGGCGGACAAAATAAAGGTTTCAATCCTATGGAAATCCTCGCTACGTCTTTGGCTAGCTGTACAGCAGCTACTCTGAGAATGTATATTGAAAGAAAAGAATGGGACGTAGAAAACATCAATGTGGAAGTAGAACTTGAAAACTACCCACTCACCAAAAAAGCAATCTTCAAAAGAGATATTACTTTTGAAGGAATTTTGGATGATGAACAAATGAAAAGACTCCATACCATTGCTGATGCATGCCCAGTACATAAAATATTAACTAACGATATAGAAATATTAACTAAATTCTCATAAAACATGATCGAAGTAAAACAAAACAACGACGAAAAACACGGAAGTTTTGAAGCTTTCATAGATGGAAGACGCGCAGGAATGATGACGTACACCTGGGCAGGAGAAGAAAGATTTATTATTGACCACACTGAGGTGGAAGAAGCCTACAACGGGAAAGGAGTAGGTAAGGAAATGCTTTTGGCTGCTGTAGATTTTGCAAGAAAAAACGGAAAGAAAATCATTCCGCTTTGTCCTTTTGCTAAAGCCAGTTTCCAGAAGAGTGAGGAATTGCAGGATGTTTTAGTGAATTAATCACAGTTTCCACCCTTACAATACAAACCTTTCAGAGAAGATCTGGAAGGTTTTTTTGTTTTAACGCTGAGTTCGCAAGGGCCTTATTTAAATTCCTAAAAAGCGTTCGCAAGGGCGTTTCACTTAGCAAAGGCTGGATTACATTCTGTTTTTTATTAAACGCAAAGATTTAATTAACATACTGTTATATTTTAAGGAAGCAAAGACGGAATCGATTTCCAATCTATTTGATGAAGCGAACTGCCATTCGTTATTATTAGAATAATTGCTTGTATGAGCTTCATAACTTCCTTCTTCCAGCTCCCAGCTTCAAGCCTTTCTGAAAAACATAGGTTTTATCACGATCATAACTTACTTCCAAAGAGTAATTACATAAAAATTGCCTCTGAACAAAATTCACGATTCACGATGGTTCTTTTTTATATATTTGCTAAAATTTAAAATCTAAGCATGAATCCAGGAACTGTCCTTTTGCTGTTTGTCTTTATCTATTTTATCGGTCTTTTGGTGATCTCTTATTTTACCAGCCGAAATTCTGACAACCAGTCCTTCTTTATCGGTAATAAAAAAAGTAAATGGTGGCTCGTTGCATTCGGAATGATAGGAACCAGCTTAAGTGGGGTTACCTTTATTTCAGTTCCGGGAACCGTTGGAAAAATGACCGGCTCCGAATATATTTATGGAGGTTTTGAATATTACATGATGGTCATCGGGTTTTTCATTGGTTATTTTATTGTAGCAGCCATCCTGCTTCCTCTGTATTATAAAATGAATCTTACTTCCATTTACACCTATTTGGGAAAAAGATTCAATGTGGAGGCCCATAAGATCGGATCTATCTTCTTTATTATCTCAAGAGCCATTGGAGCTACAGCGAGATTATATCTGGTTGTAAATGTATTGCAGATCTTTCTTCTTGAAGGATTAGGTGTTCCTTTTTGGGTTACTTCTATGGTTCTTTTACTGATGGTTCTTCTCTATACTTTTGAAGGTGGAGTAAAAACGATTGTGATTACGGATACTTTGCAGACTTCTTTTATGATTATCAGCTTAGTGGCTTGTATTGTTTACATTCTATCCAATCTGAACCTGTCTTTTGGGGAAGCTTATACTATATTAGGACAGAAAAATTATACCCATTTCATCAATTTTGATCCTAATTCCAAGACATTTTTCCTTAAAACCATTCTGGGTGGAATCTTCATTACGATTGCCATGACCGGACTGGATCAGGAAATGATGCAGAAAAACATCTCTGTAGACAACCTTAAAAATTCAAAGAAGAACATGTTAACTTTCGCAGGAACCCTTCTGTTGGTAAATCTTGCGTTCTTATTTTTAGGAGGATTACTTTATCTTTTTGCTTTACAACACGGCGCAGAATACGGAACAACAGGTACAGATCCTGTGAGCAATATCTTCGGATTTAAAGATGCAGCAGGAAACATTAAGAATATCATGGGCGATGACCTTTTCCCTGCTTTATCTCTTAATGGATACTTTCCAATGATGATTTCCGTAATTTTTATTATCGGGTTGATCTCTGCATTATTCCCTTCTGCAGATGGAGCTCTAACTGCGGTAACAAGTTCGTATTGTGTAGATTTATTAAACCTGAACGAAGATAAAACCAAAACTGAAAAGGAGAAGAAAAGCCTTCGTATGAAAGTGCATTTAACATTTACTATCGTATTTTTCATCCTTATCATGGTATTCAAAGCTTTGAACGATAAATCTATTGTCTACCTGATTATGGAGATTGCAGGATATACGTATGGCCCTCTATTAGGACTTTTTGCTTTCGGGATCTTCACCAAGTTCAAAATATCCAGGAAGTATTCAATTCTTATGGTAACCATTCTGGCACCTATCATTACTTATTTAATCAATTTTGCAGTGACTTCTTACACGGATTACAGAATTGGTGTGGAGCTTATTGTTCTTAATGGGTTGCTGACCTTCATTGGGCTATGGCTGGTGAAGGATAAACAGCATTTAAGAGTTGTTTAGAATTAAAAACTTCAGCATCCAATATTTTGGATATTTATAAAAATAAAAAGGCTGTTTTCTTTTGTTGAAAACAGCCTTTTTTGTGAATTGCGTATTCTTTATTCTTTAATCCATTTTACGGTTCTCTCAGAGGTTTTTGTTTTAACTTTAATCAAATAATCTCCTTTTATAAGCTGAGCCACATTAAAAGTACCTAGATTATTGTGATCAGGTGTGTTATTCAATTTACTGAATACTAGTTTTCCACTTACATCATATATAGTAACATCGTAAACTTCATTTGTATTTGGAAATTTAATATTCAAAAATCCTTTACCTGGGTTAGGATATATGACAAATGCATCCTTATTTGCGGTTATTTCATTTACAGCCAATACATTTTTATTGATTGTAAAGTTAACAGGATTGATATTAAAAAATACGTTTCCTGCCCCTGCTACCATAATTCTGGCCGTTGTTGTATTTACATCAGGAATAGTGATAGCTTCGGATCCGTCATTTGGAGTGGAAGCAACCAGAGTAGTTGGATAAGTAAGACCTCCATCCGTTGAAAGTAAAATACTTACATTGGTACAATTTACCGGAGCAGCGGTTGTATTGGCTACATCCCATGTTATAGTCTGCGTAGAGTTAGCACTCCATGTTACCGCCGTATTGGGTGCAGTTACCTTAAACGGTCCAGAATTTCCAGCAACCGTAATGATTGCATCATCATTGGCTACCCCTCCACAACCTGCATTATTATCTCTCACAGTAAGTCTGAACTCCATTGTTCTTCCATACGATGGTAAAATTTCTCCTTTTGATACCGTATTGTTGAGAATGCTTGTCAGTTTTGGAAAATATCTGTAGGAAACAGTCACCGGCATAAATGATCTGAATATAGCAGCATTTCCGGTTGGAGCATTCCAATTTCCTTCAGGGCCGATATCATTTTGTTCCCAGCAATAAGTAAGCGAATTGTTTTCAGCATCCGTTGCAGAACCTGTAAGCTTAAATGGTGTTCCTTTAGGAATTGTATAATCACTTCCTGCATTCACAGTAGGAGCAGTGTTGCTGACAGGAGTTATCACCGGACACTCAGCTGATGCTACTGCTGTAGTGATCGACTGAAATGAGTTGGTATGAAAAATAGGAATACTGTTGTTAGCCAAATTATTCAGAGATCCGCAAATTCCGGCATATGCCATAATCGTAATCCCGCTTCCCGGTTCTACGGCAGCATCAGCATCCCGGTTGCCGGAACAGCTTCCTGTTACTGCATTAAAAGTATGCGGTCCCCAAAACTGATGTCCTACTTCATGAGCAACGTAATCAATATCATAAGGATCCCCAACCGGGTTACCTCTCCCTGTGATTCCTTTTCCTTTATAATCGGGATCACATATACCATAATAAGCCAATCCACCGCCACCTGTGCTAAAAGTATGCCCTATATCATAACTATTAATTCCAATTATTGTATTAATCTGGGTCTGGCTTTCCTCAATTAACAGATCTGAATCATCATTACCATTAAAAGGATCCGTAGCAGGATTTGTAAAAATAAGGCTGGTCTCATTAGGAACCAATACCAGTCTTACTGCCACCTCCTGCTCATAAACGCCGTTTACTCTGTTTACAGTTGTTACAATAGCAGACAGAGTTTGGGCTACGGTAGGAGAAGCTTGTCCGGTTGCCGCTTTTGCATATTCACCTGTACAAGCTACTGCAAAGCGGAAAATTCTAATTTGATTTCCTACGCCCGGGGTAACGCTTTTTTGTCCGTTTTTTTTTTCTGCTTGAGATTTCCCGTCTTTAGTACCGCAAACGATCGGGTTCTTATTAATTAAATCGTTTTTTTTGTAGATGATATAATTATTCACATCATTTTTTGCATAAGGATCAATATACATATCTCCTGACACCACAGATTTTATCTGAGCATGAAATCCCAATTCTGTAAAATCTAATTTTACAGTAGCATACTGATCATCAACCCCTTGCCCTGTAAAAGTAATTAATTGAGGGAATTTATCTGCTAATTCAGGAGCCATTACTGAAGATTTCCATATTTTGAATTTTGCTTTTGTTCCATCCGGCATAGGCAAAATAATAATGGGAGCTTTATCTTTAAAATCGCTATCTCTCAATTCCGGAACTGATTGGAAATAGCTTTTCATTCCGGCTACATCCAATCTGTAAGTGAGAAATCTTTCTGGTTGTATCAACCTGTCATCTGGTTTAGCCTCAACAGACCTTTCACTAATTTTGGTGAAAAAATCCTGGGCTTTCCCCCAAGAAATGGATATAATAAATATCCCTAAATAAAGTAATTGTTTAATTTTCATTGTTTATGTTGTTTAACTCTTAAATAAGTCATTAAAAGGATAAAAAATAAATTATTTGATTAAAAATAATTATAAATCTAGACAATAAACATATACAAAAAAACAATTATTCTCTATTTATTCATAAAACAATATAAATTCTAATGATTTGAAAAATAAATACTTAAAAAACAATAAACATTATGAAAAATATCAACAAGAGCACTTTGTTTCAATTCTCAATGACAAAAAGCTCATCATTTTATCTCAAATATTCTGTACTTATCACTTATAGAGACATCTATTTCAATATCTTTGAAGGTAAAAATTAAAATAAAAAAACAGTATTAAAACTATGAAAAAAATTATTTCACTTTTCATCTTTGTATTAACCTTCGGATCTGTAGCAGCTCAGGAGAATTTTGAAGTGTCAACTTTAAGAATCGGGCCTTACAAAATCTTTATGGAAAAAAGTGAAGCAGAAAAAATTGCAGGTACTACAATCAAAATTTCTGATGGACAACAAAAGAACAGTGTAAAATACAATGGAGAAATTATTAATATTGAAGTTTTTCAAGGTTATGGCGGAGCAGCAAAACCTGATGCTGTTACCATTGCAGGAATGACAACCACCAGTAAAAAGTTTAAAACCAAAAGCGGAATGGGTGTTGGAAGTACCAGAGATGAACTGATTACTGCTTACAAGAACTATCCGATATTTAGTGTTCGTCCGGAGGTAGATGATAATGGAAAGCGTATTAAAGATGCAGGATACTTTAATATTGAAGACTATGATGCAGGAACTCAGTTAACATTTAAATTTATCAATAATATTGTTACAGAAATTACTGTTTATATCAACGAAGGCTGTTAAAAGCAGGAAAATATTCAAATCAAACGAAATCCGGGTTTTCATATCCAGATTTTTGCATTTCCATAAGCCGGTAAAAAATTGTAAATTCGCGTGCAAATAAATCAGATATAATGAGTAAAAGTATCGAAGAGTTAAAATCTCTTACTACACAGATCAGAAGAGACATTTTAAGAATGGTTCACGCTGTAAATTCAGGACACCCGGGAGGAAGCTTAGGCTGTACAGAGTACTTTACAGCACTTTATGGAAAGGTAATGAACTATCATCTTCCTTTTACGATGGAAGGCAAAAATGAAGATCATTTTTATCTATCAAACGGACACATTTCTCCTGTGTACTACTCTACTTTGGCAAGATTCGATTTCTTCCCAGTACACGAGCTAAGTACTTTCAGAAAGCTTGATTCAAGATTACAGGGGCACCCTACTACTCATGAAGGTCTTCCAGGAATCAGAATTGCTTCAGGTTCTTTAGGACAAGGTCTTTCTGTAGCTTTGGGAGCTGCTTTAGGTAAAAAAATGGACGGAGATCAGTCTCTTGTTTACACTCTTCACGGAGATGGTGAACTTCAGGAGGGTCAGATCTGGGAAGCTCTGATGTTTGCTGCTGCTAAAAAAGTAGATAACATCATTTCTACAATCGACTACAACGGACGTCAGATTGATGGTGATACAGACGATGTATTAAGCCTTGGAAATCTTCATGCTAAACTTGAAGCTTTCGGATGGATTGTTTTGGAAGAAAAGAATGGTAACGACCTTGAAGCAGTAATCGGTATTCTTGAAAGAGCAAAAGCTGAAACAGGAAAAGGAAAGCCTGTAGCGATCATGCTTCACACAGAAATGGGTGCTGGAGTAGATTTCATGATGGGATCTCACGCTTGGCATGGTAAAGCTCCTAATGATGAACAATTGGAAACTGCATTCAAACAATTGTATTTAGAAGCTCCTGCTGACTACTAATCTCTAACCATCAGTTAAACTCTCGATTAATAAAAATAAAAATGAAATATACATATACAGAAAAAAAGGACACACGTTCAGGATTCGGAGCCGGATTAGCTGAGCTTGCTGACAAAAACCCTAATGTAGTAGCACTTTGTGCTGACCTTATCGGATCTTTGAAAATGGAGAAATTCATTGAGAAAGCTCCTGAAAGATTTGTTCAGGTGGGTATTGCAGAAGCTAACATGATGGGTATTGCTGCAGGTCTTAGTATCACAGGAAAAATTCCTTTTACCGGAACTTTCGCAAACTTCTCTACTTCAAGAGTATATGATCAAATTCGTCAATCTATTGCTTATTCTGGAAAAAATGTAAAAATCTGTGCATCTCACGCAGGTCTTACCTTAGGAGAAGATGGAGCTACTCACCAGGTATTGGAAGATATCGGGATGATGAAAATGCTTCCTGGAATGACTGTAATCAACCCTTGTGACTACAACCAGACAAAAGCGGCTACTCTTGCGATTGCTGATTTTGAAGGTCCTGTATATTTAAGATTCGGTAGACCTACTGTTCCTGTATTTATCCCTGAAGATATGCCTTTCGAAATCGGAAAAGGGATCATGCTTCAGGAAGGTACTGATGTAACTATTGTTGCAACAGGACACCTTGTATGGGAATCTCTTGTAGCGGCTGATGAACTTGAGAAAGAAGGTATTTCTTGTGAGGTGATCAACATCCACACGATTAAACCTCTTGATGAAGAAATCATCTTAAAATCTGTTGAAAAAACAGGTAAAATTGTAACGGCTGAAGAGCACAACTACCTTGGTGGTTTAGGGGAGTCTGTTGCAGGAATGCTTGCAAGAAGAAGACCTACAAGACAGGAATTTGTAGCAGTAAACGATACTTTCGGAGAATCTGCAACGCCTGCTGAATTGATGAAGAAGTATAAAATTGATGCTGCAGCGGTGAAAGAAGCTGTAAAGAGAATTTTAGCTAATTAATTGTTAGCATTATCATAATAACTGCGGGCTGTTTCTTCGAAACAGCCCGCAGCCTTTTACTGAATGATTCAATGTTGGAGTTGACACCCCTCCGGTGAAGGGGAATGGTTATACATATAGTTATCATGGTTGTAGCTTCTACCCTACTTTTCGTTTGTTTTTTTATTCATGTTCATTGAATGGGATTCCTACAGCAATCAGGATGGGACACAATATTTCTTTTATATAATTCTCTTCTCTTTCAATAGATTTCTTTGAGCCTGAAAAATAATTACTGATTCTATAGTTCTTTACAAACTGATGGCGCTTTCTTCCCATAGAATAGTAATATCCGCCTCTTTCATCATTGATAAAGTAGGTCATTTCATCAAAAGTCATGAGCTTTTTAGAGAGTATCAACTTCCTATAAATACATTTGTCTGATTTATCAAAAATATATTTTACTGGAATTCTGAAAAACAGATCAAACAGAAAATAGACCATATAGATTCCCCAAACCATCAATGTAATTTTGAACTGGTCCGAAGACATCTTATCCATAAAGTAACAGATAATCACAGGAAGAGCAATAATTCCCAATACCAGCCACCAAATTAAGGTATACAGGAAGTGGTAATTGGGCATCATGCTTATTTCGCTGCCGTTCTCTTCAAATTTATAACGGTCTATTACGTTCATGGTCCTGATCATTAATTCTCATGATGTCTTCAGTTTCATTGACCATCTTTTGGATTCCTTTCTGAGTCAGAGCCTGCCCAACGGTCAGATGCTTTTCTTTACCATCTATTTCAAAATAAATAGACAATATCACATTGGTAGTAATAAAACCCATATATTTTGTAGATAACACATGAAAATTGGTAAAATCCTTTATATCATAGGTTCTGGCCGGAACAAAAATGGTATGCTTTCCGGTAATCGTCTTTCGGTCCATATCGATGATGAATTTCTTGGTAAAAAAATTAATAATGATAAGAGCTACGACCGCAATGATAATAAAGCTGAAAGTTCTGGCAGAATTAAATATTACCCCTGCTATTATTAAAAATATAAGGCATAATACAGTAATAAAAACCGGTTGATTTCTAAACACATACTGGTTTCCTTCCTGCTTATAAAATTGATATGAATTCATAGTGAATTTGGTTTTATATTTTGTTTGATTTTATTGTTGGAAATTAATTTTCGTATCGTAATGCAATTTCATCTTCATTAATTGTTTTCAGGGTATTTAAATCTGTTCTGAAATAGGTATCATGAATAGAAAAATAGGCGTCCATTTTTACCTGGGTTTGGGCAGATGCTTTCTTCCAGCAATCAAAAACCCATTGTTCAAATATCTTGTACTTTTCCTCATCATATTCATCCAGAATATCATCAAAATCTTCTCCTTCATAATGATCTTGAAAATCTGAGGATGCAGTCCATATTTTTTCCGGAATAAGCGCATTCCAATCATCATCTTCATTGCCAGCACTTTTTTTAGTGGGTAAAAAAACGGTATTGGTAGCTATTTTACCTTTGCTGTCCACCCCCCAGAATACAATGTCTAAATATTCATATTCATACTCGAAATAAAAGGCTTTAATATCAGATTTCTCATCATTATCAAGATAACTGATATGTTCTCCATTCAACAGATCAATAAGATCATCCGTAAGCCGCTCTCGGATTTCTTCCAGGTATTTTTTTAATTCAATATTGAGTTTTTTCAAATCTTCCATAACCTGATTTTGTTTTAAAATTTATGATTGGATGTTTCTGAGACAATTATTTCACTCCGCTTCATTGTATATAATGAAATGTGTTTTTTTATTCTTCATCCTTAATTTAATTGTCCCAGGTGTCCATCCAATCCAGATATTCACTTTTATATTCATTATCATTCAACCGGATAATAATGTCTTTCAGATCCTGCTTCTCAAATTCATAATCTGAAACGGTGAAAATCAAGAAAACATCTTTTCCTATAGTATTTCTAAAAAAGTTCTCATTTTTAAGTTTCTCCAAAACTACAATACAGGTATCATAGAGCTTATCCTGAAACTCATGAAACCACTTACCATATTCCTCCTCATCTTCATATCGATTTTCATATTTCTCTAACTCTGTTCTCAGACTGGTACAGATATCATTAAATTCTTTATCTGCTCCTTCCATTTCATACGCCCATTCTGCCGGTTCATATTTAAAATAGACAGCATCATCCTCGTCTATATTTTTAAGCGCTTCCAGGGTATTGGAAGAGGGACATACAGTCATTGCCCCCTCATCACTGTACAATGCAAAACTGTAAATATTTTCAGCTCCGTGCTTTTCGGACATTTCTAAAAAAGCCTTCTTTGCTGCTGCCTCTATCTGTTTTTTCAACGTTTCAAAATCCATGCTTCATTTCTTTTTTTAAATGGGCGGTAAAATTACCCTTATCCTGCTAATTCAGATTAACATATTTATTAAAAGTACAGCCAGTTTCACGATTATGAATAGCCAATTTGGGTATAGAAAATTACCTGTTCTTGTTATACATGACCCATCCCGGAACTACAAAGGCCGCCGCAATAAGTAATGGAAGCAGTTCTCCATACCCAAACAGCCAGGAAGTTTCTTTGGAAGGACCTATTTTCACAACAACAGCTAAACAGAAACCTATGATGATCATGATAATTCCTAATGTCTTTTTCATACAACTTAATATTAATGGTTATAAATTCCTTAGTCTACAAAATTGTTATAGCGGCTAAGCACAGTACCGGCCTCATTTTCGAGGTCATCAAGATTTTTATTCAGTTCAGTACTGTTTTCATTCAAGCTTCTTTGGACGATTCTCATTTTTCCAAGAAAGTCACTCACCGAATTATTAAATGCTGTATAACTGCTCTCTTTCTGTTTTTCCGATGATGGAATTTTTTTCATCTACATTTCGTTTATAGAGAGTTTCCATTTGCTGATATTGCTGGCTAAACTTCTGTTTGTAAGCATTCATATCTTTAATATCATAGGAATCATCAATAATTTTTTGAGTAAATTCCATTGTTTCTTTTGAGTAGATGATATGATCCTTTAGTGGATGGTCTTTAAGCACTTCTATTTCTGCCTTATCAGCTTTTGGTGACAGTTTCACAAACAGTTCATTGGCAGCATTTCGGTTCTCCTGGATAAACTTACTTGCCTTTTCATTGATCTCAGCGATTTTCTTTCCTTTATCATCCTTCCAGTCTTCTCCATTTTTATAAGCCTCCAATTCTTTCTTCAGAACTTCCAGCTGAGCCGCCGTATCCTTCATTTTATCAACAAGAACCTGATAGTCTTTTCCCAATACATCCGGTGCTTTAATATCCTGGTTCATCCACATCGTTATGGTAGGCGTAAATATTGGAGACATGCCAATATATTGAGGATTTGCCGTTACACTCTTTACATATTCTTCCATCTGGCTGAGTGATTCCTGAAAATTTTTAATAAAATCTGCCTGAGCTTCATCCATTTTAACCACTTTATTATTAAAAGCAACGATATCTCTATTTTCATCGCCAGAATTAACACTAAAAGGATTTACCTGATTACTATTTCCAGGCTGTGAAAGCTTTTCTTTGATTTTCTCAAGTCTATCACAGGATGTCATAGAAAATCCTGTAATAATTATTCCTGCAATGATTAATGATTTTTTCATACTCTAATATTTAAAGTTAAATAGGTGTTGTTTTGTATTTTTCATTAACATCTTCCAATTCATTAATCACTTCCTGCATGGTTTTCTTACTGAAAGACTGAGATATTACCGGACGCTTAAAATGGGTCACATTTTTAAAATTACCATACAAATAGCATCCTAAAGGAATAAAACCTATATACATAGTCTGAAGCTCAAATCCCCCAAAGTCATTTAAATCATAAGTAAACTTTTTACGATTCAATCCTCTATTAGAAATAGTAAGAAGCTTTGATACAGGATCAAAAGTAATATCAGGAGGCATGAACGAAACAATGGTAAGAAGTAATGAAAATATCAACATTATAATTCCCGTTTTCAGATAATTGGTATTCACAATCACAATGATCGAAATTAAAACCCATGCAATCACTATAATATGCTGCAATGAAAGATATTGCTTTACCTGATAGCCCGTTCCCTCTCTTTTTAAATGTTTAAAATCGTCCATCCCTTTAAGTATTTGAAGTTCTATCCAATAAATGAAAATTGTTCTTCGGCTATTTTTCCAATCAATGGTAAAGGCTTCTCTACCTCATTAGCCGCATTAATAGCTCCAATAATCATGAGTACAAATGGTAATACTCCTAATACTCCCAGCATACCAATATGAGTAACTGAAATTAAAATCCCTAGAATAACAGGTAAAATAAAAGAAAGAATAACCGCTCCTAGAGCCTGTTTAAGGTGGTATTTTAATAAACTATCGGCCTTATCTTTTCCTGATATAAAAGAAATCAACCATCCAATAATGGTAATGTATGAGATGATAGATAATGTTTTGTTGTCCATGATAAAGTTTTTTTGAATTAATATTTTTTGATTTTTTGTTGGTTCAAAATTGCAACAGAAAAACAAAGCTTTAATTTTTCGGATACCTACAAAACAACTTCAACACAAAACAAAAGTGTCTACAAAGTGTCTACACATCCACACAAATAATTAATTTACAAACACTTAAGCACTATTGCCAATTTCATTTTTTTATATGAATTATTGATAAGTGTCTGCAATTTTTGTACTTTCACTTCATGAAAAAGCCGTTCACTTTTTTTTTATTTTTTATTCTTGATCTGCGTTCTCTGCCCTGCTCAAAATACATTTATTGAAGGTCTTCAAAATCAATTGAAAGACAATACGGCTGTTGAGGAAAAATTTAAAATCTATAATGAACTTACAGAATATTATAGAGTCAGTGACCAATATCCTGCTGCTGAAAAATATGTCCAGGAACAATTAAAATTGGCTAGAAATGAACATAATTATACAGAAGAGGTAAAAGCTTTAGTTCAAGATGGAATTATTAAACTTAATCAGTCACAATACGACAAAGTTCCTCAGCTAATTGATGAAGCGAATGCATCTGCACAAAAAACAAATGATAAAACGGCTTCACTATATGCAGCGTATTTAAATATCTACTATAATAATATCCTGGGTGAGTCTGAAAATACGATGAAACTGATTCAGAAAACTCTTCCTGAAGTTGAAAAGCTCTCCTCAGAAGTTCTTCTGAATGCTAAACTCAATTACCTTCTATACGGAATCCATTCTGAATGGAATGATGCTAAGAATGCCACAATCTATGCTCAAAAGGCTGTAGAATTGGCTCAAAAATCAGGGAATAAAAATATGCTGAGCTCAGCGTATTCCGCTATGGCTGTCTGTTATTATTTTCCCTATGAAAAAACAGGAGACTTAAAGGATCTGAAGCTTGTTACAGCAATGTGTAAAAAAGCAGTTGCTCTTTATCATCAGTTTCCGGGACAGGTTTCTGCCCACGCTCATGCTATGGCGTTATTAAACCTTGCCAACTACAACCTGAGTTCCCCTGTAATTACCCCGGAAATTCGCAAGGAAATCCAGGAAAATACTGCTGAAATCCTCTCCCTTACGCAGCATACCACATTAAACCAGGGTATTCAGGCAGGGGCCTTAGGAATCCTTAGTAATCTTGCTGCACGTGACGGAAATGATACCTTATCAGAACAATATCTTTTAAAAGCTGAGCAGATTTTACTTACTCAGCAGCCTGTCTATTACCATGTCATGATCAATGTAGTCAGCGATTTGGCTAAACTGTATGAAAAACGGAAAAACTATCAAAAGGCATATGAATATCAA
Organism: Chryseobacterium capnotolerans; assembly: GCF_021278965.1. Taxonomy (NCBI): domain Bacteria; kingdom Pseudomonadati; phylum Bacteroidota; class Flavobacteriia; order Flavobacteriales; family Weeksellaceae; genus Chryseobacterium; species Chryseobacterium capnotolerans. The sequence continues at coordinate 3,803,975 of NZ_CP065589.1, forward strand.
GCTAAGGTAACGGAATACAACAGTCTTCTTTATAATGAAGGACAGGCAGAAACGGCCAAAAGACTTGAAGCCCAGTTCCAGTCTCAAAAAAAAGAATCTGAACTGAAAACCCTCACAGAAAAAACGGCAAGTCTGAAGAAAGAAAAGTTTCTCTATATTGGATTGGGAATCATTGGGGTGATTGGTGCATTTTTCATGTTCCGTTCTTATCATTATAAATTACGCTACTCTATAGCACAAGAGAAAAAATTAAATACTGAAAAACATGAAGCTGAAATGCTCGTAAAACTTCAGGAAGAAGAACAAGCCCGATTAAAAGCAGAACAGAAACTTCTTACCTTACAACAGCAGAAACTCCAAAGTGAAGTTCTTGCCAGCCAGCTCCATATTGAGCATAAAAATGAAGTCCTTTACCAACTTCAGACCCAACTTTCTGATACGGATATTAATATCAACCAGGTAGTCAAAGAGCAAAACCGCGTGGATAATGATTTTGAAAAGATCCGATTTACCATTCAGGAACTTCATCCTGACTTTTTTAAAAACATTAATGAAAAAGCCAAACAGAAACTTACCCCGCTGGACTTAAAATACTGTGCTTACATCTATCTCGGAATGGACACGAAACAAATAGCCAATCTCCTGAATGTGGAACCTAAAAGTGTAAGAATGACCAAATATCGTCTGAAAAAGAAATTCGGATTGGATGAGAGTATGGCTTTGGATACTTTCTTTCAAGGAGTATTTTCTGTATAAACCGCATTTTTGCTATGGATGCATGAATTATTTTGTGACTGTTTATAGGGGCATGCAATAAGCTCTCTTACTCATTCAATTCATTATACATAACCATTTATCAAGTAAATATCTGTTTTTTCAAAAAAAACCACCTTACTATCATTCAATATTTGCTTAGTCTAATATATTATGATACAATTTGTATTTAGCGTATCATTTGTGTACAATAGAAAATAGTTCTGAGTTTTTTGCTATACTCAATTAAGTTATTTATTCACTTTTCTAACAATAGTTTATACTATTTTCTATTTTCTAAAACATCATTAAAGCCTTGCCAAATTTGATACAATAAATCTGTACAATAACCTTAATTACTGTACAGATTATGGGTTTCCCGTGATGAAATTTTACAAAAAAAATACAATTTTAATCACATTAAAGTGATGTAATTATTTTTAGTTTTGAAATATCAACGTTGATAAAATTCTGTATTTAAATTGCATGTGTACAGTGCAAATTAAACATTAGAATGTATCACCCAATGTCAGGGATTATATGGCAGACTATTTATTAAACAAAAAAACTATCAAAAATGAAAAAATTAGTTGGAATGAAGAGAGACTTCTCTTCTCTAGAAAACAAAAAGATCAACAGAGAGGATATGAAAGCTGTTCAAGGAGCTCTTTGTTATGAAACATCAGAAAATGCAACATGCTATGATAAAAAGACTTACACTGATGCTGGTAAGCTTATCAATAAAATGTTTGTAGGTGAGAATTGCAGCGGATTGTAATATCATAGAATTATAGAGGGTTTATCCCTCTATTTTTTCCATATTATGGTTTATAAAAGATGCTCTATTACAAATATTAGCCATGTTTTAGTACTAAACTAATAAAAAACTTTCCATGAAAAATGATGTATACAAATTATTGCAATTTCTACTATTAACCCTCATCTTTCTTTTATTTTCGTGTAAAAACAGAGAACTTAATTATATTGATTATTATAATAAAGTATATACCATTGACAGTATTCATAGGATTCATAAAGATACTCTGGCTACTATTAAACAATATAAAGAGCTCTTTAGAAAATATCCTCCTGTGCAGAATGAGAGACTCGTAGAATATGAGACTTATATTAAAATGGCTGATAAATACCATCAAGATTTTGGAGGAATAAAAAGTCTTGATAAACTTATTGCACAAACCGGGCCTTACTGGAGACCTGAATCTGATTTTTTCCAGTTATATAAAAAATATGGAATAGATAGTTTACAAGTGGAACAAAAGTTTCAACAATGGAAAAGAAGCCTTAACCCGGTTTTAGTGGACTCATTCAGCATTGCTTTTACAAGAGATCAGTACAATAGGAATATTAAAGAAACTGTTGAAATGAACGATAAAAAAAATGCAGAGCTTTTAATATGGACTTTAAAGAATTATGGGTATCCATCTTTGCAAAAAAAAGGACATCTGGGAAGAGAGGGTCAATTAATGTCTATGGGAACCCTGCTTAACCATATGGCTTATACAAAATACTACGATTATTTTAAAAGAGAGTTATTACAATATGTAAAATCCGGAGAATGTACTCCCAGGGATTATACTGAAATGGTAGATAAATATCAATATGTGAATAATGGCATAACAATATACGGAATATTCATGCGCTATAGTGAGGCAAACCTAAATGCCGCCGATTCTGCAAGAATTGATAAAAACCGTGCTGCTATAGGCTTTCCCAGAATGAAAACCTCTATGAAGATTGCCAAAGATTTTTTTGATAAGCTTAAAAAACAAAAAAAATGATTCTCATTATTTCTGAAAATAGGGAAAATACAACCAATGAAGTCATCAAATATCTTCTGGCCATGAACAAAAGGTTCATCCGTGTACATGAAGATGAAATTTTTGAAATTAAAACCCACCAAAAGAGACTTCTTATGCTAAGCCAAAGAAATAGATTCTATCTTGATGAAATAAGCAGTGTATGGTACAGAACCGGAGGATTAAATTTCAAACGGCTACGGTATGAAAATGAATCTATTAATCTTAACATGAATGAATACCAACACTGGCTGGAAGATTATGTGAGAAAAACTTTAGAATCGAAAAAGCATATCAATAAAGAAAGCAATAGTGATGTAAACAAGCTTCTGGTATTGGAACAGGCCAAAAAAGCAGGTTTAGATGTACCGGATTATTTTCTGTCCGAAAATACAGATGAAGTAGAACTTCATAAAACCATCATCAAAACCATTGGCGGAAATCCGAGAGCAGAAAATATTATCCCGAATGCCACCGGTATGATGTATACTTCAATCGTGAAAGAATCACAAAAAGGAAGTTTCTTCATCACATTTTTCCAGGAAAAAATTGAAAAAGATTTTGAGATTAGGAGCTTTTATCTGAATGGAAAAGTTTGGTCAACAGCGATCTTTTCACAAAATAATGAGCAGACAAAAATTGATTTCAGAAAGTACAACCATAAAAAGCCCAACAGAAATGTTCCTTACCAGCTTCCCAAGAGTATTGAAAAGAAAATTCATTTACTGATGTTATCTCTGGACCTCAACTCCGGTTCATTGGATCTTATCAAGAGCAAGGATACATTTTATTTTTTAGAAGTAAATGCCATAGGCCAGTTTCTTGGGCATTCAGTGATCTGTAACTATTCGTTGGAAAAAGAAATAGCTGATTTTTTATGAAAAAAAAATTTATCCCAAAAGAGAAACATCCACTTCCTCTGATCTATAACTTCATGGAAATTGTAATAAACCAAGAAAGAGAGCAATCTGCGATAAATATCACTGTAACAAGTGAAAAATACCAAACCAATTTCTATGTAAAATCAAAACCTTATAAATTCTTAGTGAGGTTCTTATGAAATATTTCAATTTATTCAGTACGATTTTCATTACCAAAGGAGCTAACAGAATTTTAGTTTCAGATCTTCAGAGAAATACATCTGAACTCTATCCATTAGAATTATATGATCTGCTTGAAGAATTAAAGAAAAATTCCATTGAAGAGATCCTGGAAATGTATGATCAGAACTCTAAGGATATTGTTCAGGAATATTTAGAAATTCTGTCAGAAAGAGAATATGGCTTTATTACAGAAAATGACCATGATCGAAATTTTCCGCCATTATCATATGAATATAGGGAGGCAAACAAGATTAATGACCTCTTTATCGAAATTGCAGATATCAGCCTTTTAAAGAGGCTTAGAAGCTCTGTAGAGCAACTTGAGATTAGACATATGGTTATCTACAGTGCAAAACCCTTATCGGTAGAAGAATTTATCAATATAGACCATACTTTCACATTATCTGTGCTGGCAGGGATAGAAATAATTTCTCCTTTTCATCAGGAAATAGATCAAATCTTTCTACAGGAAATACATAATGAAACTGAAAGAATTTACAACCTCCTATTTTATCACTGCCCTCAAAAACGTTCCAGGGTAAAAAATGAATTCAGGTTTAGCGTGAATTTTGTAAAAGAACATATAAAAATATCATCCTGCGGAAAAGTAGATTTGAAATATTTCAATACCAATCTCCCCAAAGTGTTGGAAGCTGTCAACCATAACTCTTGTCTGCATAAAAAGATAGGCATAGATAAAGATGGCCATATTAAAAATTGTCCTTTAATGCAGGAGAGCTTTGGAAATATTCAGAACACAAGCCTGGAGGAAGCTTTAGCACAACCCGGATTCAGGAAATACTGGAATATTACTAAAGATAGCATTGAAGGGTGCAAAGACTGCGAATTCAGGCATATCTGTACAGACTGCAGGGCTTATACCGAACGATCGCATTATAGTGCGGAAAACCTGGATCTATCAAAGCCCTTAAAGTGTGGTTACAACCCTTATACCAATGAATGGAAAGAATGGAGTAAAAATCCCCTTAAACAGAAAGTCATTCATTATTATGAGATACAAAAAACAAAATAGCTTTTAAACAATGTTCAAAAGCTATTTTTATATAGAAATAAGAGATTAAAAAAACTCTTATTTAAAAAACTTCCACTTCGGGATAATGGCCAGCATCCCAAAACCTGTAAAAAGAAACAGATTGGTAACATCTGTATACAGGAAGGTAGACAGATAATAATTATGCATAAAGAAATGCAACACCAATAAAGCAGGGAACATAATAATTCCTACTTTTTTGTAAAAGAACATCAGCACCAGGCCAATCATCATTAATGCATCAATTGAAAAGATAACATAAAAATACCATCTTGGGATCTCAAGGTATTCATGCTGAAGATATTCATCAACATCTATTCCCAGTCCCATTACGGTAAACAACATTAAGGCAGCAAATGCCAATACAAATCCCCATCCTTTCTTCGGATCTTCGTCAAAATAGCTGTATTCTTCCATAGGTACAAAAATAAAGAACTTATGAGAGATTTCATAAGTTCTTTTATAGTTATTCGTTTAAAATTTGAATTAAATAGAGATCGCGTCGATCAGTCTATTTTTGTCACTCAAGAATTCTTCCATAGAGATCATACTTTCAGTTCTCATTACATCCTGAATGTCGTCGATCTGATAGATAATTCTTTTAGCATCATCCGTATTCTTCGCTCTTACTTTACAGAAAATATTATATTTCCCGGAAATAACGCTAGCTTCGATTACGTTAGGAATAGTTGACAATTCTTTCAATACTTCCTGAGTACGGTTTGATTTTGTCAAAAGGATTCCGATGAAAGCTGTAAAGTGATAATCCAGCTTACCATAATCGATGTTTAGAGATGATCCCAAAATAATACCTGCATCTTCCATCTTTTTCACTCTTACGTGAATTGTTCCAGCAGAAACATCCATCTGCTTAGCAATTTCTGTAAAAGGCATTCTTGTGTTTTCTACTAAGAAATCAAGAATCTTCTTGTCTATTTCGTCCAGTTGATAGTTCATATTAGTTAAATTACAATTTCTTTAAAAAATCTATGTATTTTTTGCAAATTTACGAAAAATAATTTAACTAAAAAAATATATCAAATATTAACAATAATTAACACGGATGATAAAAATCATTAAAATATTCCGATTATTTAGCATTCGATTTTGTAGAATCTGTTTTTATTTCCGTTTTCTCTGCAGATGCTTTTTTATCTTTTTTCTTCTTTTTAAACAAAGAATTAAAGCTTTTACTCCATAAGACCCCTACTCCATAGGCTTGATTAGCAGTTCCGTTTGTACTGATCATCCCAATATTGGTGGGCTTAGAGTATCCTCTTACCACCAAAGTACCGTCATTCTTTTTAGATAAATCATATTCTATAGAGCCTTCTCCCGAAAGATAATTGTTCTGAGCTCCGGTAGTACTTGCTTCCGTTTTGGATAATGGAATACCCAATCCGGTCTTGATATTTATCCTTGGTGAAAGGGCTACACTCACTCCAGCATTCGCTCTGTCTGCTGTATTTGAATTTTGGTCACCCTTTACATAGTTCAGGTCAATCTGGAATTCATTACTCATAGTATTAAGAACTGATCCCAGCTGTTTCAGAAGTATATTATATCCTTGTGATTCTGCAACGTTACCCATATTCACTTCTACTCCTCCGCTATTGGATACGTTAAAGGTACTCAACAAAAGAACGGAACCAAACTGAAGAACTTTTTCTCCTTCCTGGCTCATTTTAGCAGCCAATGTTTCTCTCACCTGGCTTGAAACATCCATTGCCGTGACATTCAGCTCCACCTTAGGATCTATAAGAGACTCTGTAATATTAGCCTGCAATAAAATACTTATCGGCTGCAGTTTCCCCATACTCAGATATTCCCCTGCATTGGAAACCATTCTTACATAGTTGGCAGTAATATCCAGCGCCGGTTTCATCGCATCACCATCCCATCTTATGCTGCTGTTTTTCTGGATTTGAAAGGTTTTATTAAGAATTGCTTTGGAAACAAATGTTCCGTTATCTACTTTATACGTGCCGTTCATCGCAATATTTCCCTGTCTATTCATCTGGAACCTCAGCGGATCTGCCGTCCCTTTTACGGTAATACTTCCCACATCATCTCCGATAAGTACATTTACTGTAGTTCCTTTATCTACAGCTAAATTGAAATCAATATACATATTGGCTCCGGTCTTTTTCTTCTCTTCTAATGTTACCAATCCATCTTTTCCTTCTTTCAGGAATCTAAGCATCTTGAATTCTTCAACATTTGAAGTGGAACTTGAGTTGAAAGTAAAAGTACTTCCGTTAAGTGCCCTCATATTAGGAGTAGTTATACTTAAACCAGACACAGGGCCGGAAACGTACAAATCACCTTGCCCATATACTCTTCCCCAAAACAAATCAGAATCTTTTTGAGTAGAATTCAGGACCAAAAGATTATCAGCTCTCATGATCAGATCGATACCCATTGAAGAAAGTGTTTCAAACCGGATCGCACCGGAAATATTCCCTTTAGAGTTGGTTCTTCCATCATGTACTTCAATATTGTTGAGAATGGCCAGCCCTTTACTTAATTGGATCACGTTATCATCAAATGAATAGTCTACCCCTGTAAACAGAAGTTTTAATCCGAAATCTTTTAAGGCAATGTCACCACTGTAATCAAGATTATTAAGCTTTCCATTAATCTTAAGATCTCCTGTTGCTTTTCCTCTAAGGTTTCCAAAAATAGATTGAACAAACTGTTGGGTGAAAGAAAGATCGAAGTCACGCATTTCTGCCGTAAGATCAATATCCGGAGAAGCGCTATTGTTATTTACAGTCCCCGTAAGATTTAAACTGTTGTTTCCTAGAACTCCTGCAGAATGAACCTTTACATCAATATCATATACGTTCAATGAGAACCCATTGGTAGCCGAAATGGAAATGGCTCCCATATCATTACCATTCATTTTAATATCATCTACATTAAGGTCTACCAGAGGCTGTAAAGTGCTTTTATCCATCTTGATCTTTACACTTCCGTTTGCCAGACCTTGAATATCCATGCTATTACCTCCAGACTGCATATCCAAAAGTTTCTCTATTGCAAAATCACTGATATCGGCATCTAAATAGAAATCCTTGATTGATTTAAATTGTGCTTCTTTGATAAACAAAGCACTCTTATCAGAATACACCCTCAGATTCCTGATATCGAAATCTCCGGTATTCTTCCTGTAAGTAATGGAATGATTAAGCTCAGGGCTGGTATCAATAGCCCAGGATACTTCATTAAATTTAACTTCCGTAGGCTCGAATCTGAAAACATAATCACCGGCTGCATCCGTAGATTGGTCTACATTAATAGCATATTCCTTCAGCTTTTCATTGATCTCATCATCCGGGCTTCCGTGCTTGAATACAGTAGACAGATGCAGGGTATTTCCGTTTTCGTTATTCCCTTTAAGTTCAAAATCTTTAATGATATTTTTATTGTACTCTAGTCTATTGATTCTTGCATATAGCTGCTGAGCAAGATTCGCAGTATTGATCCTTACCTTAACACTGTCTACCATGGCACTATCCTTACTCAGGTTTTTTCTAGTATTCATCTGGTAATCAGAATTGGAACTTGCCAATGCTTCATCTGCATTATTAATTTCCTCTTCTTTAGTCATAATATATTTCAGTGCCGTGGCATCAAGATTCAGGATCAGGTTATTTGAATCTCCATCATATTCACCTTCCACCATAGCTCCGTTAGGTAACTTCAGATCTGGTAAGAAATAGTTAACCAGTCCCTGTTGAACATCAAATTTCATGGCAAAATTCTGGCCTCGGTATAATTTTCTTGGCGGCGGTCCTACAAGAATTCGTCCTACTCCGTTTTCTACCATGCCTACAAGATCCGCAAGATTATATTTACCGGAAATTTTTCCGTTAGCTGCTCCCGGTGCATCCACATCAATAACACGTCCTCCGGCTTCAATAAAGGTTTTTAATTTCGCTGCAGGGATAGAGTATTTCTGTGTAGCGGTTGCAAAATGAATATTATTGGCATTTACGTCCAATGTAAGGTCATTAATGGATGACATAGACATTTTACCTTCTACCTGGCCGCTTACCATCTGGCTGCCGGGCTTATTGGTAAAATAATTCATATTCAGCTGGGTAACATCAGCATTCACATCCATTGCAATTTTCGAGGTACTGAAATCTATTAACCCTTTAATGGTGGCTTTTGCCTGTTCATCATTAACCGTAATCAGCCCGTTATATTTTTTATGGTCTAATAATCCGTCCAAATAGAGATTATTAATGACCTTATCCATAATTTCAATGCTGGTAATCTGGGATTTGGTGGTAAGACGCATTGTATTCACATCAAAGCTCTGCCCATTGAGATCAAAATTACCTGAAATCAATCCTACCGACTTATTTTTAGTAATTACAGAAGTATTAATATCTTTTACCTCAAGACGCCCTGAATACTTAGGCATAGCCGTGCTGTATCCTGTTAAAGACAGTTTAGAAATTTTCGCCTGTCCTATTCCTGTCATTAAATTCCCACTTTCTACATATATTTGGTCCGGATTTACTTTAGCCATTCCATTATATTTCAGTTTTCCAAAGTCATCTGCAAAATTCTTCATTTTGCTGGAGATGAATGTTGGCATCATTGCTTTCAGATCTTTATAGGTAAAATCGGTGGAAAGGTCTTTGGTTTCAATAGAAAAGTGTCCGTTCAGCAGGTTATCCACCTTCATGGTTTTGGTGGCAATATTCACATCAGGGTTTCTGATCAGAAAATTCTCTAAATGGAATTTATTTAAAGGACCTGTCATTTGTCCTGAAAGATTAAACGGCTTGATATTATCCCAATTGGTTACAAAATAACTGATATCATATCCACTTACCTGGCTTCCCTGATTGATATTCATATCCCAGCGAACCTTGTCTGCAAAATCAGCCCATGAACCATCATGAAGATTGAATTTTATATCTCCCTGAAGTAAGGTATGATCTGTATTTAAGGTAAGGTCTTTTAACGATAAAAACTGCTTGGTTAAAGACAGTTCTGTTGAAAAGGTATCTACAATATGAGACTTCCCCCATCTGGAGGTCACGAAAGACATATTATTAATAAGCGCCGTAATATTAGGGCCTACGACCTTCACATTGGGCGCTTTTAAATTAAATTTTGTTGCGGTAAGCCACTTCCCGTGATCCCCTTCAGAGTTCTGATTAACAATAGATACTTTAGAATCTATAATCTGTACTCTTGAATTCAGCTGAAAAGGAGGTTTCTTTGGATCTCTTTTCTTTCCATCATCAAATAACTCCGTAAATCTTACAAAATTGGAAATACTGTCGCCTTTATAAGTAATAACTTTTATTTCTGCATTAACAAGAGTAAGGGAATTAAAGCTTAAAGAATTGCTTTTGCCGGAAATAGCATTCGCTGCAAGAGAGAGCCAATCTGAATCAGCACGAAATTCACGAGCCTGAATAAAATCTAAGCCTTTATAGTCTTTTACTTTTAATCCTTTTATGGTAACATCTCCAAAATAGTTTACGTCTACGCTTTCCGTAGAAAACCCGGATTTAAAATCATTATTCACAAGCTTCAACGCCTGATCTGCAGCCCATTGTTTGGTTACCGGAAGGTTGATCGTGATAAGAACCCCTGCCACAAGAACAAGACCCAGCCAAAAAGAATAAGAAGAAGCTTTGCCCACCAGGTATAGCTGGTGACATCTTTCATAGCCTGTTTTCCAAACTCTTCAGCAGTCTCTACAGGGTGATTGATGGCGTCTGAAGCCAGTTCTGAGGCTTCTTTCACTGTTTCCCGTACCTTTCCCTCTACATTTTCAACAGTCTTCTGTACCTGATCCCCTAGGTTTTCAGCTACCGATTTTTTATTCTCATTCTCGTTATTATTCTCTAACTTTGCCATTATTATGAGCGACTCTATAATTTTAGGTATTGAATCGTCTTGCGACGACACCTCAGCAGCTATCATCAAGGGGAATTCTATTCTTTCAAATATTGCTGCGAACCAGGCTATCCATAAAGAATATGGAGGCGTGGTCCCTGAATTGGCTTCGCGAGCCCATCAACAAAATATAATCCCCGTTGTTGAAAAATCTTTTACCAAAGCAAATATACAACAAAATGCAATCTCTGCTATAGGATTTACACGCGGCCCCGGACTTTTGGGATCACTTCTTGTAGGAACATCATTTGCTAAGTCTCTGGCTATGAGTCTTAATGTACCATTAATTGAAGTTAATCACCTTCAAGCTCACATTCTGGCCCATTTCATCGAGGATGCAAATCCTGTGCCGCCAACTTTCCCTTTTCTGTGTCTTACCGTAAGTGGAGGCCATACGATGATTGTATTGGTAAAAGACTACTTTGATATGGAAATTATCGGAAAAACTACGGATGATGCCGCCGGAGAAGCCTTTGATAAAATCGGAAAAATATTCGACCTGGATTATCCTGCCGGACCTATCATCGACAGGTTAGCCAAAGAAGGAAATCCCGATGCATTTAAGTTTAATAAACCAAAGCTTGAAAACTACGACTATTCTTTCAGTGGTATTAAAACATCCGTTTTATATTTCATTCAGAAGGAAGTCAGAAAAAATCCGGATTTTATTAAGGATAATCTTAATGACCTTTGTGCCTCTGTACAGAAATGCATCATTGAGATCTTAATGAATAAGCTTGAAAAAGCAGCTAAAGATCTTGATGTAAAAGATGTAGCCATCGCAGGTGGAGTTTCTGCCAATTCTGCATTGAGAAAAGCTTATGGAAGACAACAAAGAAAAATTAGGATGGAATATCTACATTCCAAAGTTTGAATATACTACCGATAATGCAGCAATGATTGCCATGGTAGCTCAATTGAAGTTTGAAAGAGGTGAATTTACAGATCTGAGAACTTCTGCTACTGCAAAATATGACTTATGAAAATACTCTTAGAAGAAAAAATACTGGGAACGCATTCTAAAAAGAACTCAAAATATTATTGGGTACTAGAAACCGTTACCGGAAAAAATGAAGATTCAGAAGCACTTAATGATTATTTTCCGGCAAGTTCTGAGACAGGATATATTCAGGATGTAAAAGAAGAAATTCTTGAGAAAATAAATTCTGAAAACCTTTTCAGCTTTCCGTATACTCCCAAAGAAGGAGATTATTTATCCATCAAAAATAATTTAAGAAAACAGGAATATCTTAATCTTATTTTCATTAATGATAAGTGGATAGAAGAAATCTATATGTGCAGTTACCGTGAATGTGATACAGATATTTACACGACTATAAAAACAGGAGTTGCATTTTTAACTCAGGATATATGAAACTATTTTACGGAGAAATAACAGGCAATACTGTTATCATCAACGACGAGGAACAACAGCATATTGTAAAAGTTCTTCGAATGAGATCAGGTGAAGAGATTCATGTAACAGACGGAAAAGGAGCCTTGGCTTCAGGAACACTTGTTATCGAAGGCAAAAAAGCCGGTATTGATGTTTCAGAAATCAAAACCGATCTTCCAGGCTTTACCCCTAAACTTCATATTGCCATTGCTCCAACAAAGAATATTGACAGAATTGAATTTTTTGTGGAAAAAGCAGTGGAAATGGGTATCACTGAGATCAGCATTATTGCTACAGAAAAAACAGAGCGTAAAAATATCAATATCGATAAGATCAGAAAACAGGCTATTGCAGCCTCTAAACAAAGCTTGAGATTTCATTTCCCTGTTATTCATGATGCCGTAAAGCTTACTGATTTCTTAAAAGGTATTAATCCTGATAACACTTTTGTGGCACACTGTCATGAAAACCTGGAAAGAATGGAACTTAAGAGTATTCCTGCCATGAAAGAGATCACTTTTCTCATTGGTCCTGAAGGGGATTTTTCAGAAAAGGAAATTGCATTTCTGGCGGAACAGAAAATTAAAGCGGTTTCATTAGGAAACCAAAGGTTAAGAACTGAAACAGCAGGTCTTTTTATAGCTGCCTGGAATTATTATAATATGATTTAGTCTGAAGTAACTTTATATTGATAGAGTTCCAGCAAGAAAAAGTTTGACAATTATACCATTTCATGTTCACTGTCATTGACTACGTCGAATCTTAGATTTCTGACGAAGGAAAAATCTCTTTCTTTACTGAGATTCTTCACTCCACTTCGTTACATTCAGAATGACAGTGCCCACAGATAGATAGCAACAATAAAAAAGGAGGTTTTACGACCTCCTTTTTCTATGCTTCATTACTTATTTCCAATCAATATTATTTTCTTTCAGATATTTGTCAAAAATCTGCTGACCGCTTCTTATAGAGTTTACTGTCCAAAGGATTTTCATTCTTAGCAGCTTTTCTTCATCCAGTTTATAATCAATCCCAGATTTTATCAGCTTTTGTTTCAATTCATACATACATATGGAAGCAGCTACGGAAACGTTGAAGCTTCGTGTAAAACCATACATCGGAATCGCCAGTGTTTCATCTGCAAAATCCAGAATTTCCTGAGAAACGCCTTCCATTTCTGTTCCGAAAACCAACGCTATAGGTTCTGTAATTTCGTATTCAGGTAACATTTTAGCATTATTTTCCAATGAAACGACTACAATTTTGTAGCCCCTGTCTTTAATTTCCTGGAAGGATTCCATATTTCGGGGAAGTTTTTCAACCTCCACCCAGGTATCGGCTCCTTTGGTTACTCTAAGATTGGGTTCAAAACTATATTCTTCCTGCAAAGCCACTACTTTATGAAAACCACAGGCTTCTACAGAACGTACAATAGCTGCTGCATTCCTGAACTGATAAATATCTTCTACTACAGGAAGTACAAAGTCTGAACTTTCCTGAGAAAAGTGCTCAATTTTTGCTAACCTTTCTTCTGTTAAAAACTGTTTTAAATATTCATAAGTTTGTGCTAAATCGTTCATCTGCATTTAGTTATTTTTTCAATAGCTCAATATAAAACCTACAATTACAATCTTATTCTTATAAAATTTAATCATAAGTCTTTATTCATTTTCAAATCTTTGCAAATTAACGTAATTTTGGGCTATGATCCTTAACCGGGATTAAATTCTTAATTAAAAATAATACATGAAGCGAAAAGTCCTACTCATCTATACCGGCGGAACCATCGGTATGGAAAAAGATTATGAAACCGGAAGCCTGCGTGCCTTTGATTTTGGCAATATCTTCGAAAAGATGCCTGAAATGAAGCTTATGGAATGTGAAGTTTTCGTACATCCTTTTGCCAAACCACTGGACTCTTCAGACATGGGACCTGAGGAATGGAGAGTGATCGCCAATTACATTCATGAGAATTACAATGAATATGATGGTTTTCTGATCCTTCATGGGACAGACACTATGTCTTATACCGCTTCAGCATTAAGCTTCATGTTAAAAGGATTAAGAAAACCTGTGATTATGACCGGTTCACAGCTCCCTATTGGAGATCTTAGAACTGATGCCAAGGAAAATCTTCTGACCAGTTTATATTATGCAAGCTTATACGAACATGACGAAGCGGTTATCCAGGAAGTTGCTATTTATTTCGAATATAAACTTTTAAGAGGAAACAGAACATTGAAATATTCAGCAGAATATTTTGATGCGTATGCAAGTCCTAACTACCCTATCCTTGGGCAGTCCGGGGTTCATTTAAACATCATCAAAGACAATCTTTTCCGTTGTGCTCCTGAAGTTGAGTTTCATGTTGACGAACATATCTCTGAAGACGTTTTGTTCTGGAGAATTTTCCCGGGAATGCACCTGAGCCACTTCAGAGAAATTCCTAAAATGAAAGTATTGATCCTACAGGTTTTTGGTTCCGGAACTATTTTCAGCAGTGAAAAAACCCAGGAAACGCTTCAGGAAATCAGGAATAATGGTACAGAGATCGTAGTAGTGAGCCAATGTATCTCTGGAGGTATTTCGTTCGGGAAATATGAGAACAGTAATATTTTCTCAAGAATCGGGGCCATCAGTGGAAGAGATATGACTGCAGAGACTGCCATTACGAAAGCAATGCACCTGATTGACAATCCAAATTACTCCGGAAGTTTCGCGGACAACTTTACCCAAAGCCTTTGCGGAGAAATTACTGCTGAAAAAATGCACTAAAAATTTGGTAATTAAAGAAAATATCCTATTTTTGCAATCTCAAAAAGAAAGGTGTCCGAGTGGTTGAAGGAGCTACCCTGGAAAGGTAGTATACGGGTAACTGTATCGAGGGTTCGAATCCCTTCCTTTCTGCAAAGAAAAGTCTTAAGTTTTCACTTAAGGCTTTTTTTGTTTTCATATCCTTTATGGCCATTGATGGCCAATAATTTGCGGCTTAATTTGACGCAAAGTTTTATGATAAAAATCTTATACTTTAAGAAGACTAAGAGAGACGACTTCGTCACTGATGAAATAACCCGGATAATGCGTTTGCTTAAAAAGAATCAACAACGTTGTTTCCTTCTTTGCTCCCTAAAAGCTACAGAGCAGGATCATGAAATGTTGCCTTAAAAGCAGAAACTCTTATAATTTAAACGCCAAGTTCGCAAAAAATAACATTAAACTTTATAGTTTTGTTCGCAAGGGCATTGCATTCAGCAAATGAAGATAATACTGACTAAAAAAGTTATTCATTGCCGAGTGAAACGCCTTTACGACCTTAAAGAGTCACATAACCTCATGATAGAGCTTTGCAAGCATTGCGTTAATAAAAAGTTTTACTGCCTGTATATGCCAAAATTGATGACAGACTCTTATAGTTCCTAAAAAGAGGTAAAATTATTTTTCCATTTTCCATTCATCTAAGTATTTCTACTCGACTATGTAATTGGTTATTTCTACTCTACAATATCTCTTTTATTCTTCGTTACTTTGGTCTATACAATAACCACAAAAATCAATTTAATATGACATCAACAAGCGTAAATGCCAATTCATCCGGCCAGTTACAACTGGGAGGCGGAGCACAGTTTTGGGTATATCTTTCCCCTCAGCATGAAACTTCTAAAATGATTACCAAATGGCGTGTAACATTTTCACAAGGAAACTGGAGTGATTCTATTTCAAGTGACAACCCGACAAAACAAATCCAAACACCTAATCTTTCAGGTATTTTCGAGATTAAAGTTGAATTATTAAGTGGTTCAACCGGTACATGGAGACAAATTCCTCCTCAGGCAGGAAGCCATAATGAAATTGGCTGTAATTCTAATTGTGCTTCTATGGTAGGAATTGTTGCTGACAGTACCAACCCTCCTATCGGTGCTATTAATGCTCATTTCTGGACTACCTGGGATGCGATGTGCAGAACAGGAGCATAAGAATATAGCAGGATTTCAAAAATCGATCATTATAATCAATTCTACTGCGGTATTTTTTAATATCGCAGTTTTTCGTTTTTCACAATAACTACTTATAAATCAATATATCAATATGTATAAAAATGATTTTTCCACATTTTACTAACAAGTTATCCACAATAAATTAAACCTATTAACCAGCAATTCTATCGTGAACATAACTTTTGTTAAATTAGTACCATAATTATTACAATCAGATCATGGAAAACCAGGTTAAAATTTTGAGAGAAAAAATGAATATGACTCAAAATGAACTTGCAGAGAGGTCCGGGCTTTCTCTCCGGACCGTTCAAAGGGTTGAAGCTGGAAGTATCTTAAAAGGTTTTACTTTAAAAGCACTTGCACGGGCTTTGGATGCACAAGCTGAAGATCTTATTATTTCCTTAAAAGAAGAGATTAATGTTCAACGCGCCAAAAAGATTAATTTATCAGCACTGGCTGGGCTTTTCATTCCGTATGGCAGCATTATTATTCCTGCTATTTTAACCTATCAGACAAAGGATTTAAAAAACAAGGAACTGGGAAAAAGCATTCTCTGCATACAGATTATTATATCAGTCATTTTTTCGGTTTTAATGATTATCAGCCCATTTATTCAAAAGCTTTTTACTTTTCATTTTCCACTTTTTATCATTACATTAGTTCTGTTTTTAGGTTTAAAACTATTCATTATCATTAACAATGGAATCAGCCTGAACAAAACACATGATTTAAGTATCAAACTGAAAACCAATTTCATATAATCCAAGACATAGAAATGTCGTAAAATTGTCGTATCATTTTTATGTGAAAACAGGATCGGATTTCCGAATCTTGCATCAAAAAACAACATGAAAATAATAAAATGGATTATCCTGATTATTGTAGCCATCATCATTACAGGACTTGGCTCGTATATTTATTTTGACCGCAAATTTACCCCTGAAAAGAATTATTTACGTATAGAATATGAAAGTGGCACAATTCCTATTAAATGGGTCGGAGAAAATAAAAATGCTTTGCTGATTCCGATTCATTTTGCCCAAGACACTATTACTTATTATCTCCAGTTTGATACGGGAGCCGTTTATACCGAATTTTATGGTAAATCGATAGAACAATTAAAGGGAATCACCATCAAAAATGAGCGGGCAGCTGCCTCTTTCTATATTGGTAAAACGAAAGTAACTTCCAATCAGATTAAAATATCCAAGACTGGAAAACCTTTAGAGCGAACAAATCCTATTAATATCATTGGTACTCTTGGTGCTGATGTCCTTGAAGATCGAAAAACTTTAATTAATTTCAAGGACCATCATATTGTTTTCAATCTATTCAAAACACCTGATACGTTTCAAAACAATCTTTTTGACTTTACTTTTAAGAAAAGAAAGGTCATTATTCATGGCTCGCTGAAGGGAAAGGATGAGAAATTCTTATATGATTCCGGCACCAGTGCTTATGAGCTGCTGACAAATAAGAAAAACTGGGAAAGTTTAAGAGTACCAAAATCTAAAGTGGTAATAGAAAAAGCCCAATCACGACCCAATATTTTAACAACATATACCACCAAAACTCGTGATATCATCTATTTTAAAAATAAAGATCTTCCATTGGGTGAAGTAACTTATGTGGAAGGATTTTCCCAGACGCAATATATGCTGATGAAATTTTCCGGGATGTCTGGAATGCTGGGTAATAAAATATTTTTAAACCATAAAATTTACATTGATTGTTCAAAAGAAAAAATCGGGATTGAGTAAAATGTAAACACAGTCAATTTTCTTACCTATCATTATTCCCAAATCTTTCCTAAATCAGGTGCTTATTTTGTCATGTTTTTAAACAGTATTTAAGATTTTTGAATAAACATTCTATTCATAAAGCCTCATACATTTGTTTTGACAACATATTTTCTCTGCGTATCACTGATATTTTTATCTAACCTTATGATTTCGCAGGTATTAGTAATAGTAAAGCAGTTATCATGATGTTCGGTATCAAAAAAGTTCTTATCATATTAAGTATAACAGGCTGTTTGGGAAGCCTTGTAAAAGCACAGATCAGCCCCCCCGGTTTAGGAGATGCTAAGACCGCATTTTGGTCTGCATTTGGAGTGAAACGTAATCTGGATTCTTTGGGAAAGAAGCAGACTATGAGCTATATTGCCATAGGACGTAAAAGCAGTCCGGATAACAATAATTTATTTGCGAAGCAGGCTATTTTTGTATTAAACCACGAGTTTTATCATTCTTTTGCTCCTCACCAGCAATACAGCTATGCACTAAGCTACCGGCGACAGCCTGAATATGAAAAAGAAGCCCCTTACGACAAGGAAGGTATAGAACAGGAGTTCAGAGTGTATGGAAGGTATGCTTATACTTTTGATCTTGGGAAAAAACTAAAGCTTAAAAATACAGTCCGCCAGGAATTCAGAAAGTTTTTTGACGCTGACTTTCATAAAGTGGATGAAGATTTTCAATTAAGAACCCGTATCAAAAGCCAGTTAACGTACAATTTATCTCCTAAGAACAATCAGAAACTGGCATTGAGTGCTGAGGCTTTGTTTTCCATCAGCCACCTCAACGAGCACGAACAGCATTGGAATTCTTTTGGATATCGGGAACTAAGACTTTCTGCTTACTATATGTTCAATATTCCCAATTCTCCTTTTACTGTAGATATTGGCTATATGAATGATTTGATCAGAGACAGCCAAAGTATTCACCATGGTGGCGTTCATTATATTGCGGCAGACCTCATCTGGAATATTCCTTACAAAAAGAGAGATACGACGGACCAAGACCACCTTGACTAAAATAAATTAAAAATCCCAGTCTATTACCAGCTGGGATTTTCGTTGGAAAATATAGGATTCTCCGCAATATAATTAAGTATGAATGTGGTGTGAAATTTTAGTTGCACAGGGTCAGAAACTGACGGCTCATCTGCACTTTGAATTTTGCTTCGGCTTTGGACTGCGCATAAATAGTATGCTCAAAAGCCTGAATTGTTTTCAATTTCTGATCGATAAACGCTGCGATCTGCACTACGGAAAAGATAAAATCTCTGTACAAGGCCATATCTACAGTCTGTCCAAAATACGGAAGATAGGCTTTAAGGAAAGGAATGGTCCTCTGATGTCTGTTATAACTAACACAATATCCAATACCTTCTCTGGAAGTCACAATATCATAATCATTGATGTAATCCAGGATATTTTTATTGCCGCTCAGGGCTTCTTTATTTTTTGTGCAATACCTGTTGATCTTATCCAGAATATGTTGAGCATATTCCATCATAGAAATACTTTTCCATTCAAAAACATGATTCATTCCTTTTTTGGATGATGCTCCATTCTCGCAGCCTGTGCAGAAAGAGAGCCCAATCTTTTCATGATAAGGAAAGAAACAGTCTTTGATTTCAATGGTGGCATCTGCCTGCAGGCTGTCATCAGCAAAATTGTAGTAGAGATAAGGGCTATACATCGCTGCTAAGGCTTTCAGGTAGTCTGCCTCACTAGCATTATGATATTCTTCAAACCATTTTTCAAGATGATCATAATAATGGTCTTCAAAGTCGGTAAAGTGTAAGTAAAGTGGCAATTCCATAGCTCTGTAATTTTGATATGACAAAGCTATTATGGTAAAGCGACAAAACTTGACGCATTATATTTTTATTTAAAAAAGGAGAATAGAGAAATGAAATCATGGACAGCAGTCTGCAGCCGGAAATCCTGAGCAAGTGAATGTCAAGCTTTGCAAGTGAATGGTGAATAGCTGTTGACTATTCCCTCAACCGGCAACATTAAACTTTAAACCTTGAACTTTAAACATCAATGCTGAATCCCCTTTATCTCCAAAAACTGACAAGCAAAGCGAATTGACCATTCACTGTTGACCTATCTCTTCCCTATTTGTCATAATTTTTCATCATAAACTCAAAATAGTGGATCATTTTCAGATAGTTTTCTATGCTGAGATATTCGTTGGTACTGTGAATGCTTTGCTGTTCTGCACTGTTGATTCTGATCGGCATGAATCTGTAGACATTTTTGCTTACAATTTCGTATTTACCGGCATCGGTTCCGGCCATTGTAAGATATGGTGAAACAATGGCTTCAGGATAAATTTCTTTTACTCCAGCTTCAATCAGTTTGAACGCTTTGGTATTGGATGAAGATATAGCAGAAGCTTCTCTTGTATTGTCTATTTCTTCTACTTCAACATCAAAACCTTTGGTTGCTTTGGCAATATGATCCCTAACATCTTTTACTGTATTTCCTGGCAGGAGTCTGAAATTAACCACAAATTCCACTTCAGGAGAAAGTACGTTGGTTCCGTCACTTCCTTTCATCATTGTTAATGCCGTTGTAGTTCTTACCAATGCATTGGTTGTATTGCTTTTGGTGAGTTGTGAGATTAATACCGGTTTTAAAAGCCATTGATTAGCCAAAGCTAATCTTGTCGTAAAAGGCATTGCTCCGCCAATATTATCAAAAAATTCTTTTACTAATGGAGTGATAACTGGCTTCATCTGATCATCTTCCAGCCTTTGCATAATGACAGCAGCTTTTCCAATAGCACTTTCCATAGGCGGCATTGATGAATGCCCGCCCAGCCCTTTTACTTTTATTTTGGCAGAAAGAAACCCTTTTTCAGCACATCCTACTACTGCAACGTCAGCATCTACTCCGGCTACATTGCCTTTTCTCATGATCAATCCGCCTTCATCATATACTGCATCGAATTTCAGACCTTTTTTCTTAAAATAATTGGCAATCTGAATGGCTCCATTCTTTCCGCCCACTTCTTCATCAAAACCAAAAGCTAAATAGATATCTCTTTGAGGGATCTGTTTGCTCTTAATGAGATTATTCATAGATTCCATCAAGGAGAAAAGCATTCCTTTCATATCTATCGCTCCTCGTCCATAAATTCTTCCGTTAGCTACAGCCCCTGAGAAAGGGGCAAAATCCCAATCTTCAGCAACTTTAGCAACAGGTTCTGACGGTTTATCATCCGGTCTGAAAACATTTTCAGCGGTATTTTTAATATCTGCATCTCCCGGCGGCACTACATCCATATGGGATAGAAACAATATCGGTTCTAATTTGGGGTTACTTCCTTTTAGCCTGAAAACCAGACCATATTTATTGACCTCTACATTTTCGGTATTTTGATATACCAATGGATAGGTGGCTTTTAAGTATTCTTTAAACCGATCAAAAGGTTCATAATTAAATTCTCCCAGACTTCCTGTAGAAACCGTAGGAATCTTTATTCCTCCTGAAAATCTTGATACAGCAGAGTCATTTTTTGCTGGTTTCCAGCCTTCCCCGGCACCTGACGGATTTTTCTTAAAAGGATAAGTGTAAGTTTTCACCAAGACTACAGCAGCAAGAATAACAAGAATTCCAAGAAGGGTTAAAAGAACTTTTTTCATAGTGAATGGTTTGGTTCTTTAAAGATAGGAAAGTATTTGCTGATTAACAATTTTAAAGCCCAGGGTTTCAACTATTATCCTATAAAAAAGGCTGCTTCCTCAGAAACAACCTTAATTTTTAAATAAAAATATACTTTTACTTACTTCCAACCCAAAATATCCAATGGATAATATCACTCAAAACAAGCTCTGTATTTCCGAAGTTACAATGGTTTTCAGCGTGATCGTTCTTTGTATACATTTTATAGGTAAGAGACTTTACATTAGGCAAAGCGTCTATCACCCTTTTGTATAATTCAACGGGGATAAAGTGATCTTCATTGGAACCCAGCAGCAAAAAGTCCTGGGTAATCTGCGATCCGATACTTTCCATTTCAAAATGCTGAGCTTTTTTAATATAATCATAAGGTGTTTCCACGTTCATACTGAACATTCCGTGCTGCATCGCCCATTTTACTAGGGGATCAACTTCCATTTTCTTTTGGACAAGCTCATTTACCTTTTCTTTTTCTTCTGCATCCATCAACATTCTTAATTCCTGAGGAACTTTGGTTAATATAACATCATAAAAACTAGGCATAATTCCCCAAGCCACTACCCTTTTGATACGATTTTCAAATGCTGCAGCTCTCGGTGCCAACATTCCACCTAAAGACAAACCGATAAGGGTAACATTTTCTAACTGATAAGCATCTAAAAGAGCTTTAATAGGCTTTTCCCATTCATAAGTATAATAAATTCCGGATTCTCTTAAAGCACCTCCCTGTCCCGGACCATCAAAAATATATACTGCAATGCCTTCGGATACTAAGCGTTGAACGACCGGTAAAAATTCTTCCATATAAGAGTCATTTCCTCCATGAATCATCACGGTATCTTTTATTTCCTGTTTAGGAAGACAGATCCAAACGGGCAATTTTCCATTTTCATATTCAACCTCATCCCTTTTGATCTCATTTTCAAAAATGGTTTTGTGATAGTCGTAAAATAAAGATTTTGATTTGGAATATAATCTCAATTTTTCCGGGGTTCCATCTGCTTCAAAAAACTCTGCCATTCTATAATACCCAATGGCTTTAGGAATCTGTTTGTTGACTTCTGCTTCTTCAGCCAGAATACTCATTTCCCTTACCCAATCTTCTGTGGTATTGATTCTGGAGGCTATTGTTCTGATTTCTTCCAGATCTCCATCCCCCCACATTAAGGTTCTGTTCAGTTGAAAATTAAAATTGGCTTCATCATGCAATTGATACGTTCCTTTTTTCATTATGTTTCTATTTTGGTGAAAAAACGGTATGCTGTCATCTTTCAGCAATACCTTATGAGCTAAACTTTTTTCGAAATTAGTTTTTACGTTTAGCTTTTCTTTTCACCTGGATTAAAAAAGGATTATTTCTGCTGAGCTCTTACTTTACTCAGTTGCTGTTGTGTCATTCCCAGATATCCTGCAATATATCCAAGATTAATTCTCTGAAGCCAATCCGGATGGGCAACTACAAAATCATCATAGCGCTGGTCTGTAGTTTTGATCTGAAGATCCATCAGCCTGCTGCCCATGGTTATTAAGCTTTCGGCAAACAAATCTTCCATAAACTGCTGTATTTCGGGGCTCTCTGATTTGAGCTGCAGAAGTTGGCGGTAAGGTAATCTGAATATTTCGCTGTGATCTTCTATCACTTCAATTCCAAATGGAACTGCTTTTCCGGACAGTACACTAGAAAAAAGGGCTATAAAACTCTGATCCGAACTGATCCAATGGGTATGATCCTGTGCTTTTTCATCATAATAAAAGATTCTGGCAACTCCTTTTTTGATATAAAACAGATCACGGTGAACCTGATCAATATCCATCACGATCTCTTTTTTCCGATAGATATGGCTATCAAATAAATGCATGAAATTTTCGATGACCTTCAGATTCTTTTCACTGATCATTTTATATGCTTTTAATTGAATAATTTTAATCTTAAAGACTGAATATCTCCTTTCATCCATTTACCGGATAAATAGGATTAATCATTAAAATATATTCAGAAGTGGGGATAAAATCTTAATCAACGAAGGATATTAATTCAATATTCCATTCATTTCAGTTAAAATGACAGGTTTTCCATCGGTGATTAAAATAGTATGTTCATGCTGCGCCATATAGCCGCCTTTGTTTCCTACCATTGTCCAGCCGTCTTTCAATTCTACAGCAAGATTTGAAGATGTGGAAATAAATGTTTCAATAGCCACCACAGAATTTTTCTTAAAGCGTCTGGTATCAAAACGGTTTTTATAATTCAACAATTCATCAGGCTGTTCGTGTAAACTTCTTCCTACTCCATGCCCGCCAAGATTTTTAATGACTTTAAAGCCTCTTTTCTTCGCCTCGGTTTCCATCAAGAATCCAATATCAGCTATTTTCACGCCTCCTTTGATGGTATCAATAGCTTTTTGAAGAATATCCCGGGAAGCATCTACCAATTTTTGATGGTCATGCACATCTTTTCCAATGATGAAAGAACCTCCATTATCAGCCCAATATCCGTTAAGTTCCGCAGAAACATCAATGTTGATAAGGTCTCCTTCTTGTAAAACCCTTTGATCTGTAGGAATTCCATGGCAAAATTCGTTATCTACACTGATGCAAGTCCATCCGGGAAATCCATACGTAAGATAAGGTGCGGACTTGGCTCCGAAATCAGCAAGAATTTTAGCTCCATACGCATCAAGTTCTTTTGTAGTCATCCCTGGCTGGGCATATTGCCTCATCTCTTTCAGGGTATAAGCCACTGCTTCACTCACTTTTTGCATTCCGATTAGCTCTTCATTGTTGGTAATTGACATGATTTTATTTTTGGGTTGGTATGAATTTCAATGCTAAGAAGTGTTAACTACTGAAAAAGACAAAGTTAAAGAATATAAATTTTGTTTTTGAAAATAAGTTGAGACTAAAAAAGCATCTTTGCTCTTGCAGAGGTGCTTTTTATCTTTTTTGCCTGTTTGAATGTCATTGTTAAATACTACCACACGAAAGGATTGTTGCGCCAGCCAGGGGTTCACGGTGCTGTCATCGGTAGATATGAGCGTTAGGAAGTAAAACCATCTATTGAGATGGCCACGCAGCTGGCAGAAGCCCTGGAAGTGTCTCTGGATTATCTCGTAGGTTCTACGGATATTATACTGGATAAAAATATTGTCGCTAAAATTTTAGATATACAAAAACTAAAAGAGAAAGACAGACAACATGTCTTCGCTCTCCTTGATGCGTTCCTTAAACAAACTAAGCTACAAAGCATTTTATAAACAAAAACCCGCTCATTGAGCGGGTTTATTGTTTTATATTCTTGTAAATTTTAACCGTATAGATTTATAGAAAAATATCCATAATAAAATTACGCTTATTATGATATTGTAGATTCCTAAAATTTTATTGGAAGAAGCATACAAATATGTATAAAAACAATATTCAGCTATAAAAAGCAATACTATAGAAAATAAAAACAATATTCCTTTTTTTATTTTCAATGTAAAGTATAGAGGAAAAATAAAAACTAATATTAATGGTATCATATATATCAACACATATAAAATATAATTTAACGTAAGTTTAAACATTTCGGTTGATGTTTCTGCATTATTTAATACAATATTCTTAAATCTATCCCCTATAAAAGCAAGCAGAGAAAAGAAAATAATGTATTTTATTATTAGATACAAAAAACTATTGGTAAGGGTAATTTTAAACATATTAATTTCTTTTGTAAAATCTTGATGGGTAGTAAGAGTAATCATACACAGCCTGCTTTGTAGAAATAGTTCCTGAACCTACAAATGTAGATGAATATCCCTTTAGAGGAGCTGCATGAGTTCCAGGAAAAGATGGTTGATTATATTGCATTAATTTAGAAGTATTGCCATTACCAGAAACTGTTAAACTTGCTGAGGGGAATATATTAGTGTATGCATCTACAGAAAGATTACCATTACTGCTGTTATAATTAATATTTAGTTTTTGAGCAACATCAACTATTTTAAACCCAGCTGCATTTAAACCAACTTCTTCAATTCGAGATACACTTGCATGTTGTTCAAAATTTACATTAATTCCTGTTGAAGTAGTTTTCATATCGAATACATTATTGCTTCCTCCCTCCCCAGGATAGTACATTCTTGGTTCACCTACCGGAGTTTCACCAGGTTCAGACTTAAAATTTCCAACCAAACTTGTTAATTCACCAGCATCATTTTCTCTTCCGGTCAATGTTAATGTACTTGTTAATTTAACACCTGATGCGTCCACAATGCCATTTAAAGGTCCATCCCAACTTTTTCCATCAATGTAACTTGTAAAATTAAAGCTCAATGTTTTTCCTAAATAAGTTTCTCCAGTTTTTGTCGTAGCCTGAGAGTTTGCGTTTTTATCCCAATAAATACTCCCATCTTCTCTTTTAACAAAATCATTTACTCCTCGTCCATCCGGATCTATAAAACGAATAGGATTATTTACTGCGTAATTATAAGTAGAGTGTCTACGATACTGTTCCGCCAGCGGATCAACAACTCCCCATCTACCTAAATCCGGCATATACATCCTCGCACCATAATCATACATTCCCGTTTCTTGAAGCTCCTTGCCATTGTACTTGTACTGATATGCAGAATTTCCAACCGAAGCATTATATCCCTCATGCTTTAATCCAAACGGATAGTAATTACTTTCTTCAATGATCTCTGGTCCTGTAGTTCCTTTCTGGTAACTCATTCTTACATTTCCTAAATGATCTACATAATTGTAAATATAAGTATTTTTTAAAAAATCATAATATCCTTCTGATGTGGGTACAAATTGTAAATCCGGTGAAGGTGGTGGGCAATCCAAGCACCCTATTCCTACTCCTTCCAAAACATACTGAAACCCATCCAAATAATCTGTAACGGTTCGGGCAAGACTTATAGTTCCCTGCCAGCCTCTTTTATAATAAGAATACACTTTTTTAAGCTTAGCACCATCTGTTCTGTACAAGTAGGAACTAATGCTGCCAAGCGGACTTTTATTATTATTCTTAGTCACATAGACAGGAAGATTTAAAAAATTATACGTTATTGAACTTATGTTTTTATCTAAATGATCAATCATATTACCATTGGCATCATAAGCTATAGGATTACCACCGATAGGATATCCCGAAAAATTTCCAGATGCATCCGATACAGAAGCTAATCTATTACCATTGTATGTATAATACAATTGATCTATCTGGATAGGATTATTACCATCTGATTGCCCATATCGGTCTAACCGGTTAATATTACCATTAAGATCATATTGCAGCCATTCGTTATAAGCACTTGTAATTTCTACCGTTGAACCTGGTTTACTATAAACAGCATGAAACATTCTGTTTAGGCTGTCATAATTGTAATTGTACCTTCTATAAATACCATCTTTAGAGGTTTTCCAATCGATCTCTGCAATATTACCATTGAACCGGCCTATTGTTGATGCTGAATACTCCGGATTGTTATACTTCATTTTATATCCGAACAAATCTCCATTAAGGTTCGATGGGTCATTAATCTGAGTCATCCACCCTCTGATATTGTACTTGTAGTCTATGATTTGTAAAGGATTGGCGATATCCGCTCCGCCCACTTTTTTAGTTTCCAGCTGGGAAAGCTCATTATAGGTATTCTGAGTGAGAATTTCCACAGGATTGGCATCTACCTGGTGTTTATGAACCAAAAGTCTGTTCTGATGGTCATAGTTAAAAGCTTCCGTAATCAATCTTTCTGTATCTGTTGCCAGCCTTTTATGTCTGGTGACAACAGTTTGAGCTACTCCTGCAAAATCCAGTTTGGATTCTGTTTTGGTATATCCTCCAAGGTGATTGATGGAATGGGTGCCAATCACTCTTCCTTTGGTGTCATAATAGCTGTAGTTTTTGGTCCAGTTGTCATCTTCAATATTTTTTACCAGGCTCATTACAGGAAGTCCCTTGGTACTTTTTCCTTCAGAGGAGACTGTTTCTTTCAAAGTCTCTTCTTGCTGAATGCTTGAAGGAAATGGTGGATTAAAGCTATATACTGGATAGGTATCGTAATAATTGACACTTAAAAGCTTAAAGTTAGTTGTAGGATAAGCTTGGTTACTTGTATAGAAGATGTCCATTCCACTATTACTCCAACTGTTAGCAGATCTGACTTCGCTATTGGAACCATGTCCTTCTATTGCAGCAGCCTGTTGAATTCTGCCTGGCTGGCTGTCTACTATTCCTGTATAAATTGGTCTTGAAAACTGGTCATACTTTGTAAACAGCCATTTATCCTGTGACCTTAAGTTGGCATCCTGAGTAAGAACCAGTCTATCCTGTTTATCATATACCATATATTCCCAGCCTTTTCCCGGGAGCTTCTTTTCTACAAGACGGTTTCTTCCGTCATAGCGATACTCATAAGCTAAATTTTGCTGATCATCCCATCCCCAGGTTTGTTTTTGGGATAACAAAGGTGGAATTACCCATGCTAATTGATCATACTCATTATAAACATAATAGGTATCAGCGTTTTCTGTAGCACTTATTACTTTTCTTACTAATAGAACCTGTCCTTTACCATTTTTAAATTCAATGGTTTTGTTTCCGTCTTCATCGGTAACGGTATTTTTATAAAGCTGACCAGCTCCATACATCCCACCATGGTCAATGGTGGATTTAGTAGCATTATTTTCCCAAGTTGTTGTAGTGGTATATTTTATTACTTCTCCTGTTTCATTGGTTGCATAGTCAAATTTTACAGGTTTAGTACTCCAGTCATTACCCACCTGAATCTGCTGCTGAATCCTGTCTAATGGAGAATTCTCCAATACTTTCTCTGAATAAATTTTTTCTGAGCCATAAATATTAGGCTGGGAAGCATTAGATAACGGATTGGGAATAATACCGCCATTCAGGGTTCCTGATTGAGGCACGGGAAGATAATCTTTTACCTGTCTTCCAAACTGGTCGTATTCCATATGAACTGCTACATCTTTTCCCAGGGGAGATGCTTTTACATTGACCACCTGTTTAGGTCTTCCCAAACCGTCAAAATACTGAACGGTTTCTGAGGTTTTTGTGGGAGTCGTTCCATTATAATCAAGATAGGTCTTGGATTGGATATAGTTTTCTCCCTGGCTAAGCTGGCCATGTACTGAATGACTCAGCAGCAGCATGCCTATGGGAATTATAAGTTTTTTCATCGTCTTAGTTTTTGTAGTGGTAATTGAATTCTTTTAACAGTTTTCCTGTTTTGTTATGCTCTCTGATTTCTTTAAGCCTTCCCGCATCATCATAAAGGTAAATTTCTCTAATTCCTGATGGCGGGGTAATGCTTCTTACTCCGATTAATGGGTCGTAGGTGTAGGTCGTAATTTGATAACCGGGTAAATTCCTTTTAAAAGCATTAAAGGCCTCTAAAAGAAAGGTTTCATCATTATTTCTTTCAGCTGCGGCATCTGTATTAGAGGCATTCACAATATTGTCTATGAATGATTGTGAAATATTTTCCAGTTTTACATTTTCAATCTTGGCAATAGGCTGGGTTTGATTGTATCCCCAGATAATAACGGTTGACGCTCCTGCTTTGTTGGTATACTGTAAAATATTTCCTGTAGAATCATATTTATCATAGCTTACCTCTGTAGTTTCTAATGCAGGATTCTTAAGGTCATAAGACAATACTGAGGTGGGAAGTACTAAATATCCGGTTTGAGAGGTAGGAAGGCCTGTAGGGAAAATTGTTTTGCTTTTTGATACTATATTGCTAACTCCATTAGCCGTTTGTCTGGTCTCTGTTTCTAAGGGAGAAGTAATCATATTTTTATCTATCAACAGCTGGCTTCCAGTCTGGTGAGCATACAGATAATCTGTTTTTACACTTTCACCGGATGGCAAAATATTTTCCGTACTTTTTATATTGAAAGGTTTGTTAACATCAGTATCCCAGTAAGTATTTAATGTCTTCGTAAGAATAGATTTATTTCAAAAAACTCCTTTGTTGTAGTTTCCACATGTTCTATTTTTGCAGATTCAATCATATACATTTTGGGTTCTACCGCATAGATCTCTACTGGAACATCTAAAACAATGGCAGAGCCTTTTGCAATATCAAAATCTGTAGAAAAAGCAGCTATATTAGGGTTATTAGTGGTAAATTCTGATAAACTGTTTTTTAAGGTATTTAGCTGATAAGTGTTTTTGATTACTTTTAAAGTATCATTGGCTGTATTCAGATAAATTTCTCTTTTCAGCCTACCCCCTTTCCATTTATTATATACATAATTGGAACTATCGAAAATTTCATATTCTCTTATAATTTTTCCTTTTCCTGTAATTTCAACTACAGAAGGATAATTGATTAAATCAGAACTTCCATAGCTGGTATTAGCCTGGCTGGAATTGTGAAGACGATAGTATTTTTCAAAAGCATAGCCAATCTCTTTACCTTCAGAATATTCTTTTACCTGTCTTTTAATAATAGATGAAAAATTATATTTCTGGTTCATTTGAAAATCAGGAACAAAAACTCCATTACTATAATTTCCATAGGCATACTCATAGACGTTTGAAACATTATTCGCATCAATATCTTCTATTTTACGAATACGAGGGGTACCATATTTCCTAAGCTCATCTGCAAAGGTTGGGTATTTATACCTGATTGCTCCGCCAATCATACATGTACATTTTCCTATTTTTTGCAGATATAGTTCAAGATTTTTGCCTGGTGATACATTCCATTCTACAGTTTTTGAGCGCCATTCAGAGAACTGTTGAGGGGCATATATTGCAGTTCCCGTACATTGGGTTTCTGCTATCGTTTGATTATCACCCGGATTACTGGCATTTAAACAAGCATTACTAAATGTTACTTCAAGTTTATCAAGCTGTGCATCAATTCCCAAATTTATTATTTGTTGCATATGTGCTGATGTAATCTGTAAGGTTTTTTTTTCATAAAAATCTTCTTCTGATGAATCTGTTTCTATTCCCCCTATTCCTAAATACCCCCAAGCATATCCTGTAGATTTTCTTGCCATATTGTATGGAAGTTCATAGTAAAAATTTTTCTTCGCTCCTGTAGGATATTTTATAGAGGTAAGAGTCCCTAAAACAGCATACATTTCATTCGGCTCCCTATCTCTTTTAGCTACAGCATTTAGTTCTGCTAAAGGAATGTCGTAGTCATAAATCTTATTCGGGATATTAGGTATTTCTCTGTTATGAATACTATTGATATATCCCCAGTAATCATCATTACTGCTGCTTCGTTTAGGAAGTTTATACTTCTCGTTGTATTCAAATGAATACTCTGTGCTTTGCAAATTATCACGAACACTTAGGAGTTTAAGCCTGTAATCTTCATAGGTTTTATTTGCATTATCCGTTTCAAAATAACTATAATTAAGGCTGATATCTTTTACAATAACCCCTGCTTTATTGGTTACAATCACTCTTCGAAGCGCAACTCCCAAACCGCCGCTCAAATCCTTTCTGTATGAGGAACCATCTGCAAATGCTCCATTAGCATCATTGGAGTACAAAAAGTTGACTTCTCCATTATCAAAACTGATTTTACTGATCAAAGATTCTGAAAAGGAAGTTGAGGTTTCTGTTTTTTCATACCTGGGAAGACGAACCGGTTGTTCATACCCTCCACCTAAATTTGGGGTTACTTTAAAATTGGCAACCTGGTTGATATTTCTTTCCGTATAACTATTAGTCTTATTATAGGAAAACAGAATAGATTTGTTGTTAATTTTAAGTTCGTCAAGGTTGTATAATGTTTTATGCGCCACTGTAGGACCTCCTATCCCCTCAGGCATCACTAAATTTCTTGAAGACATCCAATATTCAGCACCCTGGGTATCTTTTACATAAAATTTATCACTGTTTCTTGTAATAATTACATCATCATTGGGAATCAAGAACGTCTGGTTATTCTCTTTCATCAAAAAAGAACCTGATGCAGTAGGCAGGTTATAATCAAAAATATCTTTTTGGGTATCGTAATTCCCATTGTATATACTTTCAAGATCAGCCCTTATCTGATTATTCATATATGATTCTGTAATAACTCCACTATACGCTCCATAGTCAGCTATATTTTTCTTAAAAAACGGAACATCCAGGTCATCTAAACCTACAACATTATGAGAAATTGTTCCGGGAATATTAAGTGACCAGCCTAATCCTACTGTAGTAGCCACTTCATTTAGTTTTATTCCTCCTGTATTATAAGCCAGAGAAATCGGAATACTAATTCCGTTAACACTTATGGTATAAATGGGAATATTGATGTTGGCCTTTCCCCTGAAATAATCCATAGGTATTGCTTCCACTTTGGAAAGGCTGTAGGACTCCGCACTTGCTGGCAGAGGAACAACCTGCTTGGTTTGCTCACCACCAATAAGCTGTGCTTTACAAAGCGTTCCCACTAGTAATAATAGTATTATCTTTTTCATGATTAATGTTTTTTATTTTTTAATCAGCTTTGCATTCGCTGTTTTATTATTATCAGTTTTTATCGTTACTAAATATGCTCCCTGTATCAAAGCTTGGGTATTGATCTTGGTCACTCGGTTCTTGGTTTTTAAGCTCTGAAGCTGTCTTCCGCTCATATCATACAGCATAATATCAGCTTCCTTGAAATCAAACCCTATTTCTACATAAGCATAATCTGATACTGGGTTTGGATAGATCTTGATGTCATATTTGGCAATCAAATCAGTCACCTGCTTGTCGCCCAGCTTTACAATCTTCCAGTTTTCTTTTCCCAGTTCTTTAGCACTCGTTCCAGCAAGGATAATTGAGCCATCGCGATTCAGCTTCAAATCTGAAAGCCGCTCTTCTTTCTGTCTGGACTCTCCTGCGACATGTTTTCTCCACTGCTCATTGCCATTTGCATCCAGATATAGCATCCAGAAGGTCTCATCATCTTTTTCTATTCTTCCTTCAGCCTGAGTATAGCCGCCTAACAGAATTCCTTTTGAAGACTTGTCATCTGAAGAATGAATGACGCTCATTCCCATCAGGATATCGCGGTTTTTGAAATTATAGGATTTCTGCCACTGCTCATCACCTCTTTCATTCAATGAAATCAGCCATAGGTCTGTGCCTTCTTCAATGCCGACAGTTTTATTTCCGGATCTTTCGGATCGGGATTCACCACCGATGATATAACCGTTTGAGGTTAAAGCTAAGGTTCTGATATGATCATCTCCTTTCCCGCCAAAGTTCTTTTCCCATTCTACTTTTCCGTTTTTGTCCAGTTTGACAATCCAGTAGTCGCCTTCACCGAAGTTGCTGCTTTGTTTTGAGGTAGCAGATAGTAGGTTATAGGTACTAGTACTTCCAGTCGAAGATTTACTTTCAAGATTTCTAACCCCAGAATCCTTAACCTCGGAACTCCTGGAATATATTCCCAATAAGGCTCCGCCATCTCTTGTTGGAATCATTTTCTCTACTTCATCCAACCCTTTTCCACCTATGATCAATTGAGAGAGTTCTTTTCCATCTTTGTCGAGTCTTGTGATCCAGACATCTTTGGAACCATAGCCTTTGGAGGAGTTTTGAACATTTCCGGCAATAAAGAAGCCTAGATCTGTAGTTTGGATCACTGCTTTGGCTTCTTCATCTGAAGCGGTTCCCAGAGTTTTCTGCCATAATTCATCTCCGAATTCATTGATTCGGATCAGCCACATATCAGATCCGCCTTTGGAATCCTCTTTCTTATCCAGGCCTTTTCCTGAATATGAAGTTCCGGCTACAAGAAATCCGCCATCCTGGGTAGATACCGTGGCAGAGAGATAATCATGATTATTTCCTGAGAAATACTTTTCCCAGGCCTGTTCTCCCTGTTGGTTAAGTTTCACCAAATGGAAATCATAACCGTTGTTCTGCTTACTTCCAGCCTCCAGCTTCCCACTTCCTGACTGTATAGAACTTCCTGTGATAAGGTATTGCTGATCGATTGTTGTGGTCACCTGACTTAGAAAATCCTGGGTAGAGGATTGGATATCTTTTTGCCAGAGAACTTCCTGGGCAGACAGTCCCAGAATGGTGCATAGCGTACATGCACTAAAATAAAGTTTTTTCATTCCCGTGTTGTTTTGAGTTGAGTATTAGTCTTTTCAAATTTTTGCAAATTTAACATTTTTCACATTACACAAGTCATATTTATGTGATTTAACATGAAATATTTCCATGAATAAAGACCCTTCATTGCATTTCCATCATCCTTCATTGATCATACAAATCTACTACGGCATAGCGACAGAACTTGACGTAATAAAACAAAAAAGGGCCAGCTCCGAAGAGCCAACCCTCAAAACATTAACTGTTTATTGATTGAATTATGATGTTTCTTTATTTCCAGCCGCCACCAAGACTCTTATAGATGTCTACAACTGTACTCAGTTGTTTTTGTTTTGCTTCTATCAATTCCATTTTAGCATCCAAAGCATCTCTTTGATTCAGAAGAACTTCAAGATAATCTGCTCTTGAGTTTCGGAACAACTGGTTCGCAATATCAATAGATTGATCCAGAGCTTTTGTTTCCTGAGATTTCAATTGATAATACTGGTCTATATTTTTAATCTTCGACATCAGATTGGCCACATCCAGATAAGCATTTAAAATAGTTTTATCATATTCATATAATGCCTGGATCTGTTTAGCATCCGCAGTCTGGAAGTTCGCCTTGATCGCACTTTTATTGATTAACGGCCCAGCCAATTCACCCACAAGATTATAAGCAATAGACTCTGGCATTTTTACCAAATAAGAAGGTTTGAATGCTTCTAATCCTAAAGTTGCAGAAATTTCCAATGAAGGATAGAATTCTTTTCTTGCCGCTTCAACATCTAGCTTTGAAGCCTTCAATTCCAGCTCTGCCTGCTTGATATCAGGACGATTAGCCAGCAATTGTGACGGAATCCCGGTATACACTGTTGGTGGAATCGTTGACATAAAATTTTCCTTCGTTCTCACAATCGGTTGTGGATATCTTCCTAACAAAGCATTGATCTCATTTTCCTTTTCCGTAATCTGCTGGCGGATGGTATATTCTGAAGCTTTGGATTTTGCCAGTTCTGCTTCAAATTTTTTCACCGCCAATTCCGTTGCAGCAGCAGCTTCCTTCTGAATCTTAGAGATCTCCAAGGCTCTTTGTTGAAGCTTGATATACTGTTGTATAATATCCAACTGATTATCAAGAGCCAATAATTCATAATAATTATCTGCAACTTCCTCAATAAGATTAGACAAAACAAAGTTCTTCCCTTCCACAGTGGAAAGATAATGAGCCACTGCAGACTCTTTCTCTGTTCTCAATTTCTTCCAGATATCAATTTCCCAATTCGCCATTAATCCCCCTTCAAAATTTCCAAGAGGGTCCGGCATTTCTCTGCCAGGTTCTATTTCTGTAGTTGCATCCCCGGCTCCTTCACTCGTATATCGGCCAGCTTTTTTCAATCCTGCTCCTATTCCGGCAGAAACAGTAGGTGTTAGCTTTCCTTTTTAGCTACAACCCCGCTTTTGGCAATTTCAATCTCCTGAAGGGTAATCATAAGCTCCTGATTATTCTTTAAAGCCGTTTCAATCAGGCTTACCAGATTAGGATCAGTAAAAAACTGTCTCCAGGGAGTCGTTCCACTGTTGTTATTTGCATCCTGTGACTCTTCCTGATTGAAGTTTTGAGGAATATTTGTTTTTACCTCGTCTTTTATGACAGTCGCCATTGGCGCCTTACAACTTGCTACAACAAGTGATAAAGCAATGGCTGTGATTATATTTTTAGTCTTCAAATTTTCCATCGTGTTCATAAGGTTCAGTTTGTTCTGTTAAAGGATTTTCTTCTTCATATCTTGCCAATCTTGATTTTTCAGCAATCGTTCCGAAAATGTAATACAATCCTGGAATAATCATCAGTCCGAAAACAGTTCCTATCAGCATCCCTCCCGCAGCAGCTGTTCCAATAGTACGATTACCAATAGCTCCCGGGCCTGTTGCCACTACCAGCGGAATCAATCCGGCAATAAAAGCAAATGAGGTCATTAAGATCGGGCGGAAACGAATAGCAGCTCCTTCAATGGCAGCTTTTGCCACCGGAATTCCTTCCTCCGCTTTTTTCTGCACTGCAAATTCCACAATCAATACAGCATTCTTACCTAAAAGTCCAATCAACATGACCATAGCTACCTGAGCATAGATATTGTTTTCCAATCCTAATAATTTTAAACATAAAAATGCCCCAAAAATACCTGTCGGAAGAGACAGAATAACCGGTAATGGAAGAATAAAACTTTCATATTGTGCAGCAAGAATCAGGTATACAAATCCAAGACATACAAGGAAGATAAATACCGCTTCGTTTCCACGGCTCACTTCATCTTTGGAAATACCCGCCCAGTCAATTCCAAAACCTCTTGGAAGAGTCTTATCCGCAACTTCCTGAATGGCTTTAATAGCCTGTCCGCTACTGTATCCTGGTGCCGGAGTTCCACTTACTTCAGCAGAGTTGTACATATTATGTCTCGTAATCTCAGACAGTCCGTATACTTTTTCAAGGTGCATAAAATCCGAATAGGGAACCATCTGATCCTTATCATTTTTCACATACAATTTTAAAAGATCTGTCGGTAATGCACGATATTGAGGTCCTGCCTGAACAATCACCTTATAAGGCCTGTCAAAACGGATAAAACTGGTTTCATAGTTGGAACCGATCAGCGTAGACAGGTTATCCATTGCTTTTGCAATCGTAACTCCCTTTTGTTCTGCAAGATCATTATCCACACGAAGCATATATTGAGGAAAACTCGCGGAATAGAAGGTAAATGCAGATCCCAGTTCAGGACGTTTTTTCAGTTCCTTCACAAAATCATTACTCACCTGCTCCATTTTATGGTAATCACCGCTTCCTGCCTTATCCAACAGACGCAGCTCAAAACCTCCGGCGGCTCCATATCCTGGAATGGATGGCGGCTGGAAAAACTCAATATTAGCCCCCGGAATGTTCTTGGCTTTTTCTTCCAGCTTTTCTATAATTTCAGCAGCAGACTCCTTACGTTCATCCCAGCTTTTAAGGTTAATAAGACAGGTTCCTGAGTTGGATCCGGTTCCCTCTGTCAAGATCTCATAACCAGCCAGTGAAGAAACAGATTTTACACCGTCAACATCTTCAGATTCCCTCAAGAGTTCTCTGGCAATCTGGTTGGTTCTTTCCAAAGTAGATCCCGGAGGGGTCTGAATGATCGCATAAATCATCCCCTGATCTTCAGCAGGAATAAATCCTGAAGGAAGAGAGTTACTCAAGAAGAATGTACAGGCACAAAATGCTAATAATAACGGTAAAGTAATTCCTTTTTTAGTAACCGTTTTCTTCAGCAATCCTTCATATTTCCCAGCTCCTTTTGTAAACAGGTTATTGAATTTATCAAGGAAAATAGTAATCGGTGTTTTCTTCTTCGCTTTTCCGTGATTATTTTTTAAGATTAAAGCACATAAAGCCGGCGTCAAAGTCAAAGCCACTACCCCCGATAGAATAATGGACGATGCCATGGTAATCGAGAACTGACGGTAAAATACCCCAACCGGCCCGGACATAAACGCAATCGGAATGAATACAGATGCCATTACCAGAGTGATGGCAATAATCGCCCCACTGATCTCATGCATCGCCTCTTCTGTTGCTTTTAAAGGAGAGAGATTCTTCTCCTCCATCTTCGCATGAACCGCTTCAATAACTACGATAGCATCATCTACAACGACACCGATTGCCATTACAAGAGCAAAGAGTGAGATCATATTCAAAGTAATACCAAATGCAGACATCACCGCAAAGGTTCCCACTAACGAAACCGGTACGGCTAATGCCGGAATTAAGGTTGAACGCCAGTCTCCAAGGAAAAGAAATACCACAATTGCTACCAGTATAAAAGCTTCAAATAAAGTATGAATTACTTTTTCCATGGAAGCATCCAGGAATCTGGAAACGTCATAACTGATATCATAATGCATTCCTTTAGGGAAAGTATTTTTTTCAAGATCAGCCATTAAGGCTTTTACATTTTTGATAACGTCACTGGCATTGGAACCGTAAGATTGTTTTACAGTGATCGCTGCAGAAGGTTTCCCATTCAATGTGGAATAGATATCATACATCGAGCTCCCGAATTCAATATCAGCCACATCTTTTAACCTGATTGATTCGCCATCCGGCTTTGCTCTTAAAATGATATTTCCATAATCCTTTTCGTTATTAAAACGACCTGGATACTTCAATACATATTCAAATGACTGAGATCGTTTTCCTGAACTTTCTCCTGTTTTTCCAGGAGATGCTTCCAAGCTCTGTTCATTTAAAGATTCCATCACTTCATCAGCTGAAATGTTATAAGCAGTTAACCTATCAGGTTTAAGCCAGATACGCATAGCATATTCACGGGTTCCCAGAATATCAGCAAAACCTACCCCGCTTACCCTTCTCAATTCAGACATTACATTGATATCTGCATAATTGAACAGGAATTTCTGATCGGCTTTCGGATCATCACTGTACAGGTTAATGTACATTAGCATATTGGGTTCTTCACGGGTAATTTTCACCCCTTCACGAACTACCAGAGGAGGTAATTTATTAACTACAGAGGACACACGGTTTTGAACATTTACTGCGGCAACGTTAGGATCTGTCCCAAGATCAAATACGACCTGAATAGATGCTTCTCCGTCGTTTCCGGCATCCGAGGTCATATATTTCATACCAGGAACTCCGTTTAATCCTCTTTCCAGTGGAATAACAACGGATTTAATCAATAGTTCGTTGTTGGCTCCGGGATATTCTGCGGTAATATTTACTTTAGGCGGAGAAATGGAGGGAAACTGGGTCACCGGAAGTTTTACCAATGACAGAACCCCCATAAACACAATAATCAATGAGATTACAATAGACAGAACGGGTCTGCGGATGAATTTCTTAAACATACTTCTTCATTTTAGAGACCACTACTCTGCTTTTAATTTCAATGATTGAAGAACCTTTTTAGGATCCTGGAATTTTGTTTTTACTTTTTGATCATCCTTCACTTTCTGGACACCTTCCAAAAGAATCTGATCTCCTTTAGAAATCCCCGAGCTTACCACATACAGATCCGGCAGTTCATAAGCGATTTTAATATTTCTGGATTTTGCTGTCCCGTTTTTATCAATAACGAATACATATTTCTGATCCTGAATTTCATACGTTGCTTTCTGAGGAATAATAAGGGCATTGTGAACCGGCATAGTCATCTGTACTTTTCCCGTTTCTCCGTTTCTCAGAAGCTTATCTGGATTTGGAAACTTGGCACGGAAGGCAATATTTCCTGTCTCATTATCAAATTCCCCTTCAATCGTCTGAATTTCCCCTTTTTGCGAATACATTTCTCCATTGGCTGTAATCAGAGAAACCTGATTGCTTCCTCTGTCGGCTGCATGAGTCTGATAGCTCAGGTACTCCGGTTCGGAAACATTGAAATACGTGTAAATACTTGTATTATCTGACAATGAAGTCAACAAATCACCTTCATCTACAAGGCTTCCAAGCTTCAAAGGAATTCTGTTGATAATTCCTGAAAACGGGGCTTTAATGTCTGTAAAAGACAAGTGAATCTGTGCCAGCTTCATTTCAGCATTGGCTGCATCAAGCTTCGCTTTAGCCATTGCTCTTTCATTTTTGGAAACGATGTTGTTTCCAGCTAATGTACTGGCATTTTTCAGTTCAATAGAAGCCTGTTCTACTTCTGCTTTTGCTTTTAATAATTCTGCCTGATACAGCTTAGGCATAATACGGAATAAGGTTTGTCCTGCTTGTACATACTGCCCTTCGTCCACAAAAATCTTTTCAAGGAATCCTTTTTCCTGTGCGCGAACTTCAATGTTTTTGACCGACTGAATCTGAGCTACATATTCCTTGTTAATTACAGTATCCATCACTACCGGAGATGTTACCGGATAAGTGGTTGCTTCTTCTTTCTCCTCTTTTTTCTTATTGCAGCTTACAGCCAGTAAAAGGACGCTAAGCGCAATACCTGAGGCAACTCTTTTTATCATAATTCTAGAGTTTTATAAATCGTTAATGTTTTGAATAGAAATAGAATGGTAATAGAGAATTATACGAAGTGATGATTACCTGCATACACAACGCGAAGCATTCCCACCTTACAATCAGGTAGAAATTCACTGGAAAAAATGAAATTTTAAATTCTAATGGAACGGATCAGAATAAACTTTTTGGTGGCAAGACCAAGAATATAGCCATGAATATCCGACTTAAACTGCTTTTTGCTTTTTAATCCAAAAATATAGACCAGACTAAAAACTGCAGCAAAAACAATAATCGCCTGAAATACATCAGACAGCTGAAAATCATTTTCTGCAAGCTCTAAAGTTGAATTATCATCTATTGTATCCGAAGTCATCTGCTGAATAGAAAGCTTTTCATAAGTCTGATTCAGTTTATTGGCTCTTTTAGGAAGGTGCTGATGAGAAACCTGACCGGAATAGTCGTTACGAAGTGTTTTAACATTGAGTTTGCTTTCTACTACAAACAGCAGAAAAAGACCTGTTAAAAAATATACTATAAAGTTTCTCATTTTGAAGTTGCAAATGTACACTTAGATTATTATATCATCATAATAGATTAACAAAATTTAACGCTTCTTTAAATAACCTGAATTTGTAATTTCATCAAATCTCAAATACCATGAAAAACAGATCTTTATATATCTTTAATATCCTTTATAAGCAGAATAATACTACTAAGTTTCTACTTTTTCAAATGGGCTATGTCTCGTTTTTCGACATTTTATTTTAAGAAAATTTATGATTCATGGAAAATATCAACCATAAAAACTAAACTTTATCATGATTTCAAATTATTAATATAAGCGTATTGTTATTCTCTGAATTTTGAATTATTTTTGCCGGAAATTTAAACAACAAATGAACAACGAAAAATACTCCTTCTATCCAACTGAAAATAAATCGGTTAATAAAACAACACCAATTCCCTCAATTTCAAATTTCTTATTATAAATAATCAGTTTCTGTTTCACTGAAGAATGTTTTAAAAAAGAGCGGGCAAATCCCGATCAGTAAAAACAAAATGTTAGTTTATGAAAAATTAACACATATTTATTAAAAATATTTGTAATTTTATATAGTATTAACACCATAATTCATGAAACACTTTAAAATCACTTATCACTATGAAAAATTTATTAACAACAGTCCTTTTGGGACTGGCAGTTCTTTCCTCAACAGCGTGTAAACATCCCGGAAAAGAAGCTGAAACTGTTACCGCTGCAACCCCTGAAAATACAGATGATATTTCAAAAAATGTCTATGTGGACAGTTATGGAGAAAAAATAGAAGTCACCATAAACCGAACTAAAAACATAGCTACGGTACATTTAAACGGTAAAACTTATGACCTTAAAAAAAGTGAAGCTTTACCAGACTATACAGCCTCTAATGAAGAGTACCAATACTCTGAAATTAAGGGTAATATCACTTTTTTAAAGAAGAATGTAGATATGGTGTTATTTCATCTTAAACAGGCAAAAAAAGAAACAGGTCCTGCAAAAATGGCATCGTATTAGCTTATGTACAAACAGAAAATTTAAAATTAAAATTTATGAAAAGCTTGTATTACTATTTATCCGCACTTTTCCTAGCTGTATTTCTTGTTTCTTGCCAAACACAGACGGCACAGAAGCCTACCACAGATATTACTGGGAAAAAATGGAAATTAACTGAGCTTAACGGTCAGCCGATTGCATTAAAGAACCCCAAAAACAATCCTTATTTTACACTTGATATGAAAGGAATGAGATATGAAGGTCATGCTGGATGTAATGGATTAGGTGGTACTTTTGAAATCAAGCAGGATGTGATGAGAATCAAATTCAACCAAGGAATGTCTACTATGATGGCTTGTGAAGATCTTGATATCGAAAATCAGTTTACAAAAGCTATCCTTGCTGCTGACAACTATTCTGTTAATGGGAATACATTAACTTTAAATAAGGCTAGAATGGCTCCATTAGCGAAATTCGTTCTTGAATAAGAAAAAATAATTAGATTTAATATAAAAAGACGTCCTTGTATGGGGACGTCTTTTTTTTTTTATCGTATATTATATAGCAAATTAAAAGGCTTATATTCACCAAAACAGCAAATGAGTTTGATAAAATGATTGGAAGTTCATCTTTTACAAAACCATACCAAACCCATAGAGATAACCCTGAAATAAGCACCAAAAGCATAAGCAGGGAAATGTCTTCTACATTTTTTTCCCGAATCACTTTGATAAGCTGAGGAATCATAGATATAGAGGTGAGTACTCCTGCAATGATTCCTAATAAGTTTTCATCCATATATTTCTGCCTTTAGTTTATCTGCCAAAAAAGTTATTTAAATCTATTTAATGATACTTCTTCATGCAATGGAACTCCTTCCTCCATAAAGAGGAACAGATCTCTTGAGAAGTAACATCCATTCAGAATTCCCCTTGCACCCAATCCATTGAAAACATACAAATTACTATAGACTTCATGTCTTCCAATAATGGGTCTCCTATCTTTTACCGTAGGTCTGAAACCAAAATTAACCTCCTTCACTTCAAAATCATAAGGGTAGAATTCTGATAATCCATTGATTAACTGATTAACGGCTGATTCATCAATATGATGATGAAGCTGCTCCCGGTCATAAGTTCCACCATAGAAATAAAGCCCATTTCCCGTTGGGAAAAGGAAATGCTTCTTTTTAATGGTTATATTTTCCGGAATAGGCTGAGAGAGCTCAACTTTTATGTGATGTCCCTTATTCGGATTCACCGTAATTTCTGAAAAGTAAGGATTATCTCTCACTCCCATTCCTTCACAAAAAATAATATTTTTAAAATTAAAATCTTTATACGTTGATTCTGATGGATTCAATTTGGCATATTCGAACTTTTCACTGATAAGAAAACCTTTTTTTTCTAAATAATTAAATAAACCTGTGAAAAATCCACTAACATTCAACCTGGCAGACTGATTCACCTTTCCAGTAAGAAAATCGTTTTTTACTACATTTAAAGACTCGAATTTTTCATCCAAAAAGCCAGACAACTCTTCGTTTCCAGATTTTTTGAGCCAAAGATTCTGTTCATTTTCGTCATGAAAGATTCTGTGAATAGATGCATCGATTAAATAATTTTCTCCTGTATATGATTCTATTTCTTTAAGACTGCTCTTCAGAAAGTCAATTTGCTCCTGAGCTTTCCAGAATGTGGTAAACTTTTTAAGAACCACGGGATTAATTATACCCGCAGAAACCTGTGAAGCACTTTTTCTTCCCTCGGAAAAGACCACGAAGGACTTATTATTTTTAATCAGCTGATGGGCTAAAAAAAGCCCTGCATATCCATCTCCTACAATAATATAATCTAGATTTTTCATATGAGAAATTTCATTATTTAAAGGTTATATGCAATCGCCTATATCATTGATTATTGATTAGCAATAAACAAAGGGCGATTTCATAATAAAAAAACCTGAGTAAAAATACTCAGGTTTTGTATAAATATCAAGTGAAATTTAGTAATTCCACATATCATTTTCCATTTCTAGAATCTGCGACTTGATTCTGTCGCTTTCTTCTAACTGATCATCAGCATCTTTAGGAATATAATCTTTAATTGTACCATCTCCTAAACCGCTTGAAGATTTATAGATTACAGAAGAGAATCTTCTTGCATTGATGATATCATCAAAAGATAGGTCTGCAGAAGAATTTTTTCTATTGTAAACATAATTGTTTGCTAAAATATCTCTTGCATTCGGATAGAAAATCCAGAATAGGTCGATAAGGTCATCATTGCTTGCAATTGGCTTACCGTCTGGTCCTATAACTCCTTGTACTGCTGGGTCTGGTCCCATTGCTGCAATACCTAGAGGTCTGTATTTCATCTGTCCGTCTCTCTTATCTACGAACCACATACCCATAATTTTAAGCACTTTTACTTTCTCGGTAGTCGTCTTAAATACGTCAGTATATTCTTTTTTCTCCTGTTCAGTTAATTGTCTTCCTGAGTTTAGAATATCAATAGCGGCATCATTAATCGTAACTTTTTCTAATCTTTTCTGAATTCCTTCAGGAGAAAGCTTTACTGTAAAGTTTTCATCATCATACACCTGCTCAATTTTACCACTTAAAGCTGCATCTAACAATAACTGGTATAGAGATCTTGTAGGAGTAGAAAGAAGACCATCCGGATTATCATAGTAAAATGGCTGATTGATCTTATCATTCATATCGATGATTTCCCAAACAAACATACTCTTAAGGATGTCTTTATCTTCCACAAATCCATATTCAAGAGGCTTTACTGTTTTATCTATAATAGTATCACCAACTTTTTGTTTGTTCTCCGCTCTCATCTGTCTAAACTCTTCTGGAGAAGAAGCGTTCAGAATAGTCTGGGAAAATGCAAATCCCGAGACTAATACTAAAAGGGTGCTAATATATTTTTTCATAATAAATTACAATTTTAGTCCTATTGAACATTAATAATTATAGGAGTAATGTTTTTAATCTGTTGTCCTTCTAATCCTTGAGCTGTAGCTTTAATATCGAAGATAGATACAACATCTCCCGTTCTCAGATTTTTAATTAATCCAGCAGCTTCACTTAATGTATTTCCATGGAT
The DNA here is from genome assembly GCF_021278965.1 of Chryseobacterium capnotolerans. NCBI lineage: Bacteria > Pseudomonadati > Bacteroidota > Flavobacteriia > Flavobacteriales > Weeksellaceae > Chryseobacterium > Chryseobacterium capnotolerans. The sequence continues at coordinate 3,848,227 of NZ_CP065589.1, forward strand.
CAATAGTGCTGCTCTACCAGGTACTCTTACCATGAATTGCGTTACATTGAACGAAACTGGGAAATCGAAGTCAGGAATAGCAGCCTGTACAGATTGGTTAGGAATAGAAGTTGCCGGCATCGACAATACATTCTGTCCTCTCATCTGACCTTGAGGTGGCGGAACATTCTTGATTCTATATTCAAATACCTGAGATACTGTTTTTCCGTAAGGATCTACTCCAGATAATGTCAATTTTACAGTAGTACCGGTTGACGGTTTTACAATCCATTTACCAGGTCCTGTATTTCTTACTGTAGCTCCCGGAGCTGATAATGAAAGTTTAGAGTTGTCTGCACCTAAGATAGATCCTGACACAGGGTTCTCTAATCCTCTATACATTACATTCATTTTATCAGCAGAAAGTAATAATCCTTTTTCAAGTTTTACTTCTCTAGGTCCTGCGATAACGTTATAAGTATGCGTCCAAGGGAAAGATTGAGGCTTACCTGAAGCATCTGTTAATGTAATCGTTCCAGCGAGTTTATGTTCTCCGATACCTGCTCCAGAAATAGGAATGATACCTTTACCATTTTCCTGCTTGCTTACTCCGGAAATACTGATCTTATTACTATTAGAATAAGTACCTAGCATTACTTTTACTTCAGCCTGCTTACCAGCTTGGATATCTGTAGGTCCGGAAACGATTGGCTCATAGCTTGTAAATTTGATACTAGCATCCACTTTTTCCTGAAGCATTAGTGCTAATGCATCAGATTGTACGTTTCTGGCATCATTTTGGATAATTTCCAAATTAGATATAGCAGCAATTAATGGCTGATGATAAAATTTATTTTGGAACCAAGTTTTCTCATTTGGAGATTTTCCTTTAGGGTACTCTGCTATAAGAGACTTGTTTGCTCTATCTACTAAGTCTCTAAGCTGTTCATTATTACCAAAAGTTTTATTGATATAATCTCTTACATCATCAATTTTTGCTTTAAGATCCAAAGCATTTTTTGATGGTGAATTTTCATCTCCTTCTTTAAAAAAGTATTCCGTAGTAGCTTCATTATTGTTTAATGCTGCAAAGTTTTCACTTACGTCAATATCTTTTCCGGTTTTAGGATCTTTATCATGAAACTCTGATTGTTTTTTCAGTAAATCCTTGATATCCTGAGCATGTTTTACTAACGCATCAATTTTGGTTTTCAATAATTTATAATCTTCCCAAGGTTTTGCGTAAGTATCCGGAACCTGCTGAGCTTTAGCTTCCAGCGTTTTTTCAAAAATCTTTTCGTTCTTTCTTTCTGTTAAAGTTCTGGTTTCATTTAATGCTCTGGTAGAGTCATAATATGATCTGATGATTTCTGCATCGATGTTTAGGGCCATCATCGCGATGAACACCAGATACATCAGGTTGATCATCTTCTGACGAGGGGTCTGTTTTCCTTGTGCCATTCTCTTTTCTTTGTTTTTTGATTAAATAGTTTAAGTTCAGAAATGGTTAGGAATTAAGACTTCATAGCAGTTAGCATACCACCATAAACTCTATTTAAGTTATTAAGATTAGATGTTAAACCTTGTAGCTCTTGGTTGAATTTTTCAGAATGTTCAACTGATTTTTGCATGTCAGAAACATATTTAGTAGCAAATTCTGCTTGTTTCTTACCGCTTTCCAACTGCATAGCATATAATGCATTCATACTTTCCATATGCTGAGCAGCCTTGTTCAACTGATCGTTATATTTATGAGTAGAAGCAGAAACGTCAACAGTTTGGTTGATTTGATCTACAGAACTTGAAAATTTATCGATTCCTGTTCTTAGTCTTTCGAATAATTGAACATCTAATCTTGCATCCTCAAGCATTTTATCCAATTTAGTAGAAAGAGAGTTTTCTAGTTCAGCAAATTGGTTACCTGTATTTCTAGTAGTTACATTTGAGTGTAACGGGTTTGGGTTTGCATGTTTATCTAATAATTCAGGGTAAACATTTTCCCAAGCATAAGACTCTTCAGTTTTTGGAGGGTCGAAAGCGAAGATAATAAAGATAATCGCTTCTGTAATAAGCCCTACAGTAAGCGCTATATTACCGTTAATTGGTCCCAGAGTAATGTGAGTAATTTTAAGCCAAGCTCCAAGAATTACAATGGCAGCACCGAATGAATAGAAGAAATTCATCCAAGCATCTTTCGTCTTAAACATATTGAGTTAGTTTTTTTAATGTTAAATAAAATTGTATTGAAAAATAATTGTTTTGGTTTATTGTCTGTTAACTCTTCTTGGCTTAACAGCTGCTTCAGGAATGTCCTGTACAGTTCTAAATCCGATATAGCTTCTTGCTGAATCTTTTCTTTCCCAGTCTCTTGCACCGGTCATTAGCGCATATCCTATATCTTTCCAAGATCCACCTCTTACAGACTTCTTAGTATCCTTTTTATCTTTAGTAGAAGGATTTAATGTTGAAGAGAACCCATAAGAAGAGTTGTTATATGCAGATTCTGTCCACTCAGAAACGTTTCCAGCCATATCAAATAACCCAAATCCATTTTTCTTAAATTTCTTAACTGGAGCTGTATATGTATAAGTACCTTTTTTCTCGTCTTCCATATAGTTACCTCTCTTAGGTTTGAAGTTGGCTAAATAACAACCTCTATCATCCATTAAATATGGACCTCCCCAAGGGTAAGTGGCATTTTGCATACCTCCTCTTGCAGCATATTCCCATTCGATTTCTGTTGGAAGACGGAACTGCAATGGTCTTTGTTTTTTTCTTTTTAAACTTTCGTTATAGTCAGTTTTCAATTTAGATCTAAAGTTACAATAAGCTCTCGCCTGATCCCAGGTAACTCCTACTACAGGGTAGTTTTTGTAAGCCTTGTGCCAGAAATATTGTTCAAATAATGGCTCATTGTAAGCAAAGTGGAAATCTTTTACCCAAACCGTAGTATCGGGATAAATCGCGATACTTTGGCTTTTCAGGTAATTGGCTCCTCTTTCGTTATCTGCAAGGGCTGCATCCATATCTCCCCAACGGTACGTATACTTCAACTTACTTACATCTAAAATTCTTTCGTTTCCAATTCTTGAAGAAGCAGGCAGATACATAGATTCCAGAACTTCTGCGTATTCTACATCCGGGTATTTTGAAGTACTCCAGTGTAAAGGAATTTTCCAGTCTAATCTTTTGCTTGCATCATAAGTCCCATCTTCACGGCCCCCTTGGCCTTCCATATATTCTTGATAAGGTGTTAAATTTTCTTCTTTTTTAGCAAGATATGCATAATCTCCTATGCTTGCTCCTCTACGACCGCCTTCGTCACCACCTTCTCCGGCAGCTTCAGCGAGTAGAGTTCTTGCGATAGAATCTCTTACATAGTTGATAAATACTCTGTATTCTGCATTGGTAGTTTCTGCTTCATCCATGAAGAAAGAAGAAACAGTAACGGTCTTCAATGATGCTTTTTCAGGTGTATTTGTTGGATCCTGATCTGCTAAACCAGCAACAAATGAACCTGCAGGAATTGCAACCATTCCATATGGTCGTTCCGCAACAAATGATTTCGTTTTTTCTCTTGGTATCAATTCTCCTTTTGTTCCTGGCTTCCCTACAGAAGAGCTGCCACCACCTGAACAAGATACCGATGCTACCGACGCAGACAATAATAAAAGAAATATCCTTTTCATGTTAATTTTTATAATTAAGCCGTAAATATATAATTTTTTTAAGAAACTTTTAAGATTTATTTTGAAATAACGAAAGAAATCTAAATTTATTTTATTTACAACTAATTTTTATTCCACAGTTACAGATTTTGCCAAGTTTCTTGGCTGATCTACGTTGGCTCCTCTATATACAGCAATATAATAAGCAAGCAGCTGTAAAGGCACTGAAGCCACAATTGGAGAGAAACATTCTGAGGTTTCAGGAATTTCAATAACATAGTCTGCCATTTCGCTAACCTGACGGTCACCTTTGTTAACAACAGCTATAATTTTCCCTTTTCTTGCTTTGATTTCCTGAACATTACTCACAATTTTATCATAGTGTCCTTTTTTAGGTGCTATAATAACAATTGGCATATTTTCATCAATCAGAGCAATTGGTCCGTGCTTCATTTCTGCAGCAGGATATCCTTCAGCGTGGATATAAGAAATTTCTTTTAGTTTTAATGCTCCTTCTAAGGCAGCAGGATAGTTGTATCCTCTTCCCAGGTAAAGGAAGTTGGTAGCTTTCACAAAATCTTTTGCAATATTTTGAGTCAGCTCATGAGTAGCGTTTAATACTTCTTCAATCTTCTTAGGAATAGCATCAAGCTCTGCAATTAAGCTCATGAATTCAGCATTTCCTAAGTTTCCGTTATGCTTACCTAATTTAAATGCAATTAAAGTAAGGATAGTAAGCTGTGCTGTAAAAGCTTTTGTAGAAGCTACTCCAATTTCAGGACCGGCATGAGTATATGAACCAGCATCTGTAATTCTTGCTATAGATGAATCTACTACGTTACAGATACCATATATAAACGCTCCTTTCTCTTTTGCCAGTTTCAAGGCAGCCATTGTATCTGCTGTCTCCCCTGATTGAGAAATCGCAATCACCACATCTTTATCTGTAATAATAGGATTTCTATATCTGAATTCTGAAGCATATTCTACCTCTACCGGAATTCTTGCATATTCTTCAATAAGATATTCTCCGATAAGACCTGCATGCCATGAAGTTCCACAAGCAATGATAATAATTCTGTTAGCATTCTTGAACTTTTCTACATGATCCCAGATTCCCGCCATTTTGATAACTCCTTCATCTACAATAAGTCTTCCTCTCATTGTATCGTGAATAGACTTAGGCTGTTCAAAAATTTCTTTAAGCATAAAATGTTCATAACCGCCTTTTTCAATCTGCTCTAAACTCAACTTAAGCTCCTGAATCTCTGGTTCAATCTTAGAGTTCTCATTGATTGTTCTGATATCTACCCCATTTTCTAAAGAAATGGTAGCCATGTGTCCTTCTTCAAGATAAATAGCTTCTTTTGTAAATTCTACGAAAGGAGAAGCATCAGAAGCAATGAAGTATTCTTTATCTCCAAGTCCGATTGCTAAAGGAGAACCTAATCTTCCTACAACCAATACTCCAGGATAATCTTCATGAAGTACTGTTATAGCGTACGCTCCATATACTTCATTTAAAGCATATCTTACCGCAGCTGGAAAATCAATCTCCGGATTAAGATCCATAAAATATTGAATAAGGTTTACCAATACTTCAGTATCTGTTTCTGATTTGAAAGTAAATCCTTTTTCAGTAAGCATTGTTTTAATGGTATCATAATTCTCAATAATACCATTATGTACTAATGCTATTTTTCCATTATTTGACAAATGCGGGTGGGAATTTCTGTCACTTGGAACTCCATGGGTAGCCCAACGGGTGTGTCCCATACCAATTTTGGCTGTTCCTTTTAATTGCTTCGAAATATTCACCAAATCCTCCACTTTACCTTTTGTTTTTTCTACTTCAAGCTTATTGTTTGAACCTTCTAAAACAATTCCGGCACTATCGTACCCTCTGTATTCCAGTCTTCTAAGACCGTTAATTACGATCTCATAAGCATCCTGAAAACCTGTATATCCTACTATTCCGCACATATGTATTTTGTCTTGTGTTTATTGTGTTTTATTTATTATTGGCTGTTGAATAAGTAACCTTAAGCTGGATTCTTCTTGGATTCTTTTCGGTCTTATCTGTTCCGACAAGAACTACTCTATTCATATCAGTAGCTCTGGTTGTATATTTTGGTCCGTAAATACCTCCCTGAGGATTTTTCACAAATGCTCCTAAATTAAGATATAGCACATTATCTGCTGCCGCTACTTCAGGCTTTTCAACCATATCTTTAAGAGTTTGTGTAACTACAAAATCATAGTATTCATATTCAACACTTTCCATTGTTGTCTTCCCATAATAATACATTGGAAACCCTTTTAGCATATCTGCTGTAAGCTTAAGGTCCGAATCTTTATCAGTAGAAGAATTTGGTAGAAGAACAAATTTACGATCGCCAGCCACAGACTGAGCATTAGCGAATGTTTTATCCTTATCAACAAATACTCTGATTTTAGCCCCTACAATACCTGCTTTCTTTTCATTAAATACTTTTTTCAAGCTTTCAATGGTAGATTTCTCAATTTTTAATCCTACAGAAGGACCTCCCATTCCCTGAATGAAAAGAGATGCATCACCATTTGTTGTATTGGCGTTTGCCACTGCATCAGCAACAGGAGCTGTTCTCGTATATTCATACAGTCCTAAATGAGCATTTTGACCTCCTAAATCAAAAGCAAGCTTTGACTGTGATCTGGTTACTGTACCATTATCTGTTTTATCAGATTTATAGTACATAATAAGCTCTGTATCATTAGGAGCAAACTGTATAAGATAACCATCTTCATTTTCTACTGAAATCTTAATTCCATTGAAATATCTTGTAAAATTAGCAGCATCCTGAAGTACAGGCTTACCTTTTTGATCAAGAATTTTTTTCTGAAAGTAATCTTTATCCAGGTTCATTCTAAAGCCTAGCTTTCCATCAAATACATTAGTATTATCTGATTTTTTGGTAATTGATACAGTACTTACATTTCCGTCAAAAATAGCGGATCCAAGTAATTGATCTGTTTTAACCGGCCCACCAGAGTATGTGAACTGTTTTTGGCTTGCATCTATGAACTCAGCTACATCATGAACATTAATTTTCATAGATTTAAAACTTCCATCCGTTTTACCATATTTACGAGTTGGATATGTTTTCTTTTCTATTGAAACAGTAACCTTCTCGTTACCAACAGGATAATTATCTTTATCATAAGCAGCAGGTGCTACCACCTTATCAGCTATATAATATGTATCATCGGCTGTATTTACAGGTGTTCTTAGCACTAATACAACAGAATCCACTTCCGGCTTATCTCCAAAATCAAAGCTGGCTGGCATCCTCAATTGGGTAACATAAGATGCTTTCTGCAATCCAAACTGATCATCTTTGAAAGCTCCTAAGACAGCCACAGCAGTTCCTCCTGTAGAAAAAAGTCTTGCTCCGTCACTTTTGATAGAGTCTTTATTACCAATATTATAAGCAACAACAGGATAGGAAGTTTCACCTCCTATTGCAGCATCTTTGTCAAAAAGCTGTTGACCAAGAGAATCCGGGTCTGGTTCACAGTTATAAAGAATTGCACTTCCGAAAACCGCCAATAGAAGCATGGCGAAAGTTCTTTTAAGAGTATGAGTCATTAAAAATGTGTTTTTTAATAAAGTTGATTTATAGAATCTACGTCAAGATACTCCGACTTTTGAGTCGCTGTTTCATTGAAAGCCTTATCCAGATCTTCATCCAGGAATTCATCTCCTTTTACAACAGTATCTACATAGTTCATACTTTCGATAACGAAACTTTTGATCGTTGGGTTATCTAACGCTTTTAGTCCTGAAATATTATCAAACTTCAGCTTTTCATCGATCTTTTTATCAAGTTCAGCTTCTTTCTCATTATATAAGGAAAGAACAATTTTAGCATCCTTGAAATAAGTATCTGATTCGTAGTAGGTCTTAAGATAAATTGGAACAAATGAAGACATCCATCCATTCAAATGAATAACATCCGGAACCCAGTTCAGTTTCTTGATGGTTTCAATTACCCCTCTTGCAAAGAAAATAGCTCTTTCGTCATTATCGTCGAAAGGATTTCCTTCATCATCGAAATAATATTGTTTTCTTTTGAAATATTCTTCATTGTCTATAAAGTAAACCTGAAGTCTTTCCCCCGGAAGAGACGCTACTTTAATAATAAGCGGCTGATCCAGATCATTGATGATAATATTCATCCCTGAAAGACGAATCACCTCATGAAGCTGGAATTTCCTTTCACTGATTTGTCCAAATCTTGGCATAAAAACTCTTACATCATTGCCTTCATTGTGCATCTTAAGCGCCATTTTGTTTACCACAGCGGCCATATTTGTATCTTCCTGGTATGGATACATCTCTGTAGTAATGTACAGTATTTTTTGATTCGGCATAAACTTTCTATCTAATTTTTGTAAAAATGCTTTAATGTGCAAAATTACAAAAAAACATCCAACATTATTTTAATTAACATTTTTTTACGAAAATTCCCTTTGCCAAATTGGTAAAAACACATTTTATTATATGATATTTTTAGTATTTTTGAATAAGCATTAAAATAAACTATGGAAGTTATAAAGAACAGGAAAATCCTTCAGGATTTCATTGAAAGACAGAAGGAAATGGGAAAAAGAATTGGCTTTGCCCCTACGATGGGAGCTCTGCACAAGGGGCATCTTTCCCTGTACGAAGAAGCAAAAAAGGAGAATGACCTTGTTATTTCTTCAATTTTTGTAAATCCAACTCAATTCAACAACCCTGAAGATCTTGAAAAATATCCAAGAGATATCAACAGAGATCTCCTTATTCTGGAACAGTCCGGATTGGTAGATGCTGTTTATATCCCGGAAGTCTCTGATATCTATCCTGAGAAAACAGAAAGCCAGCACTATGATTTTGATGGATTGGAAAATGAAATGGAAGGAAAATCGAGACCTGGACACTTTGATGGTGTTGGAACTGTTGTAGAAGAGCTATTCAGACAAGTTCAGCCTGATAATGCTTATTTTGGAGAAAAAGATTTCCAACAGCTGGCTATTATTAGAAAAATGGTTAACAAAAAACATCTTCCGGTTAAAATAACAGGAGTTCCTATCTACAGAGCAGATAACGGACTGGCACTAAGCTCAAGAAACCAAAGACTTCACGAAGACCGTAAAGAAGCTTCAAAAATCATTTATGAAACTCTAAATAAAGTAAATGACTGGTTCAGAACCGTCAGCATCCCCGAAATCAAGGAGAGAGTAAATGATATTTTCGATAATCAGAAGGGAATGCAATTGGAGTATTTTCTGATTGCAGATGAGAACACATTACAGGAAACGGATTTCTTCTACAAAGACAGAAAATTCAGAGCCTTTATTGTAGTTGTTGTAGATGGCGTGAGATTAATTGACAATATGCACCTAGATTAGCATTCATCCTCAAGAGATGATTCTTAATAAAATAAAGCTCTGATCATTCATGGTCAGAGTTTTTCATTCGAATTACTCTTATCCATATTCTCTTTTTCCGAGCCTACGCATACAAACTGAATTTGCAATGGAAGGATGAGACCATTTCTTAGAAATAGATTGAAAAGAAAGTAAAAACGGATCAGTCTCAAAAGTTGGGGGGAATGTTAAGTTGGTGTATCTTTGAATTATGTTAAGCGATCACGAACTTCTTAAATTACTACTTCCAGAATTTTTAGTTGAAAACTTTGATATCCTCAAAGCAGAAGAACATAATGGTGAACTTCATATCTATTTTGAAGAAAAAAACAGTATTCCACAAGAATTTAAAGAACGGCAGTTGGAATCAAAGGGTTTTCTCGCTGAGATTATTGTTGATGATTATCCATTACGGGGTAAAATCGTAAAACTCCATGTGAAAAGAAGAAGATGGACCGATAAGTCATCAGGAGAAATCCTTCAAAGAGATTGGCAGCTTGTATCGAAAGGCACCCGCATGACTAAAGACTTTGCGGGTTTCTTAAAAAAAAATTAGCAGATACTAAAGCTCTTCCCCTGAAGGTCATCGCAGAGTTCTTTGGAGTTAAGGCAAAGACTTTTCAAAGACAATATAAAAATACACTCAGCCAATACAAAGACTGGAAATACAGAGATCATGCAGATCAGTGGGTTGTTTATCCTGACAATCTTTCAGATTCTTTATCTTTAGATGAAGTGGCTTTATCTGATGGAGAACTTTATACAGTCCTTACCTCTAAGAAAGCAAAAGGACAAAAAGGTAGTATTGTGGCTATTATAAAAGGTACTCAGAGTGATTTTATCATAGAGCATCTTTTGAAAATCAACAGAAGGCTTCGGATGATGGTAAAAGAGATTACTTTGGATATGGCCGGTTCAATGAAGCGTATTGCGAAAAGATGCTTTCCCAATGCCTGCCTGGTGGTAGACCGTTTTCATGTTCAAAAGCTAGCGATAGAAGCTCTGCAGGAAATCAGGATCAAATATCGTTGGGAAGCTATTGAAATGGAAAATTCTTTTGAAGAGCAATATCCTGAAAGGCAAGTCTTTGAAAACGGAGATACCCGGAAACAACTTCTGGCAAGAAGCAGATACCTGCTTTATAAAAGCCGGGAAAAATGGACTTTATCCCAAAGGCAGAGAGCCTGTATCCTTTTTGCTGAATATCCTGATCTGGAACAAGCTTATCAGTTAACGGATAAACTTAGAAAAATTTATAATCAGAATATTTCAAAATCTATTGCGATGACTAAGCTGGCGCATTGGTTCAAAAACGTTGAAGAAGCCGGATTTAAATCGTTTTCTATCTTAAGAAAAACAGTAATGAATCATTACAGAGATATTTTAAACTTCTTTGATAAAAGAAGCACTAATGCTTCTGCTGAATCTTTTAATGCGAAGATCAAAAACTTTAGATTACAGCTTAGGGGTGTAAAAGACAAAACTTTCTTTCTTTTCAGATTAACCAAACTTTTTGCTTAGCCCCCAACTTTTGTACCTGATCCGTAAAAACATCTTTAATCCATTTTATATGTCAGTTTAATATAAAAAATCAAAGGCCTCCGGAAGGAAGCCTTTGAAACACCAAATCACAAAATATTAATATGAAAAAAATTTACTTTTCAGTAAACTTGTGACCCGGCTGGGATTCGAACCCAGGACCCATACATTAAAAGTGTATTGCTCTACCAGCTGAGCTACCGAGTCGGCCACAATTAGGAATAAATATAAATAAATATTCTCAATTATAAAATTTTCTTTGCAGTGCCTGCGACTGGACTCGAACCAGCACATCCTTAGGAAACCACCCCCTCAAGATGGCGTGTCTACCAATTTCACCACGCAGGCAATAAAATTACAAGATTCGTAATTATTATTGCTAGTGACCCGGCTGGGATTCGAACCCAGGACCCATACATTAAAAGTGTATTGCTCTACCAGCTGAGCTACCGAGTCGGCCACTTTATCAACAAGTTTTCATTTAAGTAATGTCCCTTGTTTTAAGTGGTGCAAAGATATGACTTTTTTCTTTATCTCAAAACTTTTTCGCAAATTTGTTTAAAAAAAATTCATGATAATTTCACTCATTGGTTATATGGGAAGTGGCAAATCCCACATTTCCAAAATATTAAGCGATAAAATAGAGTTCAAACTGATTGATCTTGATAAAGAGATTTCAAGAAGGAATAAATTAACCATTCCTGAGATTTTCGAGAAAAAGGGAGAAATTCACTTTAGAAAGCTGGAAAGAGAGGCTCTTGAAGAAATATTAGCCTCTGAAGAAAATGTAGTATTAAGCCTTGGAGGTGGAACTCCTGTTTACTATAATAATATGGAGATCATTAATCATAATTCTAAAAGTGTTTTTTTAAGAACTTCTATAGGAACATTGGTTGAAAGATTGTCTAAACAAAAGGAAAAAAGGCCATTAATTGCTAATATTTCCAATGAAGACCTTCCGGAATTTATTGCCAAGCATTTATTTGAAAGAAATCAGTTTTACAGCAAAGCACAATTCACTGTAGGTACTGATGCCAGAGAACCTGAAGATATTGTTAACGAAATAATAGAAAAGCTCTATCACTAGAGCTTTCTATTTTAATCTTCATTTTCGGTTTCATCATCTGTTTCTCCGAAGAAATCATCCCAATCTGTAAAATCAGCATCAATATCGTTGCCTACATAGTCATCCATATCTCTTCGGTCTTTCTTCGTAGGCCTTCCCTCTCCTTTGTTTCTGTAATAATCCTGAGACATTTTACGAAGTTTTAGTAATTCGTATTGTTCTTTATCCGTAACATCCTGTATGTGTAAAGGAACCAATTTGGCTCCAATTCTGCTTTTAGGAATCTGAAGCACCTTTATTTTATAATCAATCTGATTCTTACGTACCTTGATAACATCCCCTTCTTTTACCTCCTTAGATGACTTTACGGCAGATGTTCCGATAGAAACTCTATTCTTTTTAATCTCCTCAGCTGCAATACTTCTTGTCTTATAAAAACGAATGCTCCACAAAAATTTATCTATTCTCATATTTTTTTATACTTTTGCCGTTATATTATTTGTAAAGTAATTAAAGTTTTTTGAAATGAAAAAAATATTTTTATATATCCTTGCCGGATCTTTGTGTCTTACTGCTTGTAAAAAAGATGATGAAGTAGAAACTTATAAGGAGCCAGAAGATATCAATGTACAGAACACTTATGATGATCAGGCGATTACAAAATTCCTAGATGATAATTATCTGGATGCGCAAGGGAATATAAAAGCCTTCAGTGCCACTGATACTTCTGATGATAATGAAAAGAAATTATCACAATTGAAAGTTGAAAAGCTTCCTTCAGGAACAATTTATATCATGAGAGATGGAGCACAACCTGCTGCAGACAATGGGAAAGTAATTGCTACGGATGATATTATTAAAATAATGGGTAGAGTTTATACTTATCTGGCTATTGATAATAACGGAACTACTGTATTTTCTGCCAAAACTCAGTTTTTAAATACGATAGATGATACCACAATTCCTTTCGTTGATCCTGCCTATTACTATGCAAAGAAAAGTGTAAGAGAAGCTAACAAACAAGAAAGACCTTACTTTGAGATATCAGGATTCAGAGAGGCATTACAAAAGTTTACAGCTTTTAAAGATATACCCAATTCAACGCCTTACAACCTACAGGGTGTAATTATTGTTCCATCAAGAGCTGCCTTTGCAAGAAATCCTCATTATCCTTACTTAGGAACCTCTTATAGAAATAAATCATTTGTTTTCAATTTCCAGATTTATGGAACTGAAACAAGAACTACTGATAAATAAATATAAACCGCCCAAAACAGGCGGTTTTTTTATTTGGCTATTTAGTTTTTAAACTAATCATATCAAACAATATTATCAAATTGAAAATATCTGCTTCCATGCAAAAAACTTTTGGAAGTAAATGATATTATCTATCCAATCTTAGACATAAAAAGTCAGACTAGAATATACTAATCTGACTTTTTTATTTATTAAGCAGCTTTTAAAAGTGCTTATTTTCCTCTATTATTAAGGCCTTGCTTTCTGCTTTACATTTCCTAAAATATCAGGGAAGTAAAGGTCTGCTAAGTGATCAAATTCATCTCCTCTCATGAACATTGTGGCATCTACTTCTTCATAAGAACCTCTTCCTGCTGCTGCAATCAGCTCATTGCAGGTGTGAAGGGTATTTTTATGAAAATGATATACTCTTTCTGCCTTATCCGTCACATCTAATCCTTTAATAAGCATCTTATCTTGTGTAGCCACTCCTGTCGGACAGTTATTTGAATTGCATCTAAGCGCCTGAATACATCCTAAAGAGAACATAAATCCTCTTGCATTGTTACACATATCAGCTCCCATAGCTACCGCCCTTAAAATATCTAAACTTGTAAGTACTTTACCACTGGCAATTACTCTCAGTTTGTTTCTAAGATTATAGTTATTAAGAGTTCTGTTGACAAAGATCAGAGCTGGTTCCAAAGGCATCCCTACTCCATCTGAGAATTCCGGTGGTGCAGCACCCGTTCCTCCTTCAGCTCCGTCAATCGTGATAAAATCAGGATAGATCTTCAATACATTCATTTGTACACAGATGTCCTCAAATTCTTTTGTATCTCCAATACAAAGTTTAAATCCAACAGGTTTTCCTCCTGAAAGTTCTCTCAGTTCCTGTACAAACCTCAACAACCCGGCAGCATTTGAAAATGCGGTGTGCGATGGTGGTGAAATAATAGTCATTCCAGGTTTTACATGACGAATCGCTGCAATTTCCGGTGTATTTTTCACACCTGGAAGCACTCCTCCGTGTCCTGGTTTTGCTCCCTGTGATAACTTGATCTCAATCATTTTCACATTAGGAAGCGTTGCATATTTAGTAAATAATTCAGGATTAAATTTTCCTTCTTCATCACGGCATCCAAAATATCCTGTACCAATCTGCCAGCATAAATCTCCTCCTTCCAAGTGGTGAGGAGAAATACCTCCTTCACCTGTATTGTGAAAGAAATTTCCTTTTTAGCTCCTCTGTTCAGTGAAATCTGAGCTCTGTCACTTAGTGCTCCAAAACTCATTGCTGAGATATTAAATAAAGAAGCGTGATAAGGTTGCGTACACTGTTCTCCCCCTACCCAGACTCTTGGAAGCTCTTCTGATGGAGATTTAGCATAAATGGAATGCTTAATCCCTTCATATTTTCTGTGATTAACTTCCAACTGTGTTCCAAAAGCTACTGTATCACTAAGATTTTTAGCACGTCTGTATACTGCAGAACGCTGATTTCTAGGGAATGGTTTCCCATCTGTCTCCCTTTCAATGAAATATTGCTGCATTTCAGGTGAAATACTTTCGAAAAAATACCTGAAGTACCCCAGTACCGGGAAATTCCTCAGAATAGCATGTTTCGATTGATAAGCATTGTAAACACCCAATGCATAAATAGCGGATAGCAGCGTCGGTATCCAGTAATGCGCTTTTATCAGTAGTGCTATAATCCAGGTAGCAACTACTAATACAATTCCCCAAGATAAAAACTTATCTCTCATGAATGTAGTATTTAAAGTTTAAAAATAAATTTAGTGGAAATTTTGCAAAGAGCCTATGCTTTTGCTAAAAAATTTTGGTAGGAAGATTGCACAGAAACTGTGCCATCTGACAGGATTTTTTCTAAATTTAGAAATTCGATTTGATTGATGGATGCAGGATCAAAGTCTTTCTGGACTCTCACATAGTTTTCTGTGAAGCCAAACATTTTCCCATCTTTATTTTCATGCTCCCAAAGTACAGGAAGCGTTTTTCCAAGTTGAGCCTGATAAAATGCCATTTTTTTCTTTTCAGAAAGAATTCTCAGCATTTTATTACGTTTTTTTCTTTCAGCTACCGGCACAACTCCTTCCATTGCAGCGGCTTCTGTATTCTCTCTTTCAGAATAAGTAAATACGTGAAGATAGGTAATAGGAAGTTCATTAAGGAAATTATAGGTTTCCATAAACAGTTCTTCTGTTTCCCCGGGAATCCTACAATAACATCTACACCAATAGCAGCGTCAGGCATTACCTCACGGATTTTATTGACTCTGTCGTTGTACAATTTGGTCAGATAACGACGTTTCATTTTTTTCAATAAATCATCGCTTCCTGATTGTAACGGGATATGAAAATGCGGAACAAAGCTTCTGCTTTTAGAAACCAGTTCTATACTTTCATCTTTTAAAAGATTAGGTTCAATGGAAGAAATACGGATTCTTTCGATCCCGTCTACTTTATCCAGTTCTGAAATAAGATCCAGGAAAGTATGCTCATGTCGTTTGTTTCCAAACTCACCTTTACCATAATCACCGATATTTACTCCGGTAAGAACAATTTCTTTAATGTCTTTTGCTGCAATTTCTGAAGCATTTTTAAGAACATTTTCGATGGTATCTGAACGAGAGATTCCTCTTGCCAATGGAATGGTACAGTACGTACATTTGTAATCACACCCGTCCTGAACTTTCAGGAATGCTCTTGTTCTGTCTCCAATTGAATAACTTCCGATAAAGAAATCGGTTTCTTCAATTTCGCATGAATGAACGATTCCCTCATTATCTGATTTCTCCAAATCATCAAGGTAACTCAGAATATTAAATTTCTCCTTAGCTCCTAAAACAAGGTCTACTCCTTCAATCTGTGAAATCTCTTCAGGTTTCAGCTGTGCATAGCATCCAACAATAACCACCAATCCATCAGGATTAGCTTTCATTGCTCTTTTTACGTGAAGCTTACATTCACGGTCAGCATTTTCAGTAACTGAACACGTGTTGATTACATAAATGTTTGCCTTCTCATCAAAGTTCACCTTATCATAACCTGCATCTGTTAATTGACGGGCAATAGTAGATGTTTCTGCAAAATTTAATTTGCAGCCAAGTGTGTGATACGCGGCAGTTCTTTGAAAAGCAGACATGTGTTACTTCTGAATTTTATGGGTGCAAAGATAGTAATTTTAATAATAATTCAAGATTGATTCAGTCTATTGTTTATATTCATCCCTTACTTCGGGGCTGTTTTGGAAACATACAGATGATGAATTGGCATTCGGTTCTGCTTTTAGAAATTTGTTTTTCATTTCATTATTAAACTCCTGCGATTTGTTTCTGGCAATAGAAAGTGTACTCCAATCTTCATTTTTAATCATTTTAGCGATATAAACAATCTGCCCAATATGATATGGATAATGAGCTAATTGTCTAAAAACGGCATCAATAACAGGATGTCCTTCTCCCCTGATGTAGATCGTAGAATAAAGATTCTCATCATTAATTTGATGTAAAGCATCAAAAAAACATGTCCAACCTTTCTCCCAAAATGCAAGAACCTCATCTTTGGTTTTAAAAGTATTCACAAATTCTTCATCTCGGTGACGCCAGGATTTTTCACCATCTTCAGTAAGAAAATTGGTCCACCTAGACAACATATTTCCTGCAAGATGATGCACAATAACTGCAATGGAATTACTTTCTTCATTATACTGCCAGAAAAGCTGGTCCTCTGATAATTGACTAAATGATTTATCTCCAAGGGATTTATAGTATTCAAAGCGTTTTACAAACAGGTCTATCATTCTTTCTATTTTAATCACTAATGTAAAAAATCAAAAGGAAAAACCACCTCTTTCCGAAGTGGTTTTATCTATGTATTTTATTTATAGTATAGCATTATTATTCCCGGTTTTTAACTAATACCCAGCCTGTAAATTTAACAGGGGTATTCTTGCTGTTATTTTCATTCCATAACACAGAATACCAATAGGTTCCGGTTGGAACTTTTCTTCCTCCTACTGTTCCGTCCCATTTATAGCCATTAAGTTTATCTGCCTGATGAATCTTGGTTCCGTATCTATCAAAAACATTAATGATAAGATTTTGTTTCCCTGATAATGCAGAATAATCAATCATATCATTTACACCATCGGCATTTGGAGTGATTACGTTAATCAGGTTGGGAACTACAACTTCTACTTTTATAGGTTCACAATTGTAGGCGTCTTTCACAAAGACATTATAATTACCTCTGGAAAGATTGGTAAAAGTATTGGAATCCTGCCAAACAATATTATCCAGGGAGTATTGATAAGGCGGGTTGCCTCCTATGGCAGATACCGTTAAAGTAGTATTGGTCACTTCAATATTAGAAATCACAGGAAGTTCAGATGGCAATACCTTTACCGTTTGTGTAGTAATACATTCGCCGGTTTTAAGTTTCACCCAATACACTCCAACCCCTACAGTAACCGTTTGGGTAGTAGCTCCGGTACTCCATTGATAGCTTTTGAATCCTGGTCCTGCATCTAAAGTAGTTTTACTTTCTACACATATGGTTTTATCTTTAAGGACATCAGAATATTTCGGCGGAGTCACAATCAAAGTCACCTTAACAACAGCGTAACATCCTCTGGCATTGGTAACTCTTATATACACCACTCCATTAGGAGCGATATAAGTTAAAAAATTTAAAATTTCATTAGTCTGATTAATGGCATCAGTTTCAGAAGGATAATATTTTTTAGTATTATCCGGAGTGGTTACCGGAGCGTTTGCTAGATTAAAAGATCCAGTACTTGGATTGGATTCTATAAAACATTCCGTAAGCAGAGCTTCTTTGGCAAAAACAACAGGATGAAATTTTAACATAATCTTTGCAATACCAGTACATCCATATTCAGACGTCACTTTTACATAAATAGTTCCTTCCGCAGAAACAAATGCGTTCGGATTCGTGATCTCATTAGTCCCTGCATTTAGGTCAAACATACTGTTATAGTATTTTTTCGAAACACCATTTGCTGCTATAACATCAGCTGTGGTGAGATCAAAAAGAGCTGTTCCTGCATTATTATTGTTACACTCTATTAATGTGGCGTCTTTTACCACAATAGATCCGTCTTTAAATTTAAATGTTCCCGTTTGTTTACATTTATTAAGCGGACTATTTGGATTGGTTGGGTCTGCATAACTTATGCTATAATAATAAACCGTTGTAGTATTTACTACTTGAGGAGCTGTAATAGGATTATTGACTGTTAATGCATCATTGGCACTGGTATGATAACTTACACTAAAACCAGGATTTCCATTAATAATCCCTGATGATAAGCTCGTAAAGTCAAATATAACAGGATTTCCACAGATCACCACTTCTCTTGGATTAGCAGGATTAGCAGCCGGGATACCTGGTGGTATGAAAGGATTAGGCTGAATAGTTGGATCAGTAAATGGAGAAGCTAACGTAGCTGTTCCACCCCATGTTAAAGAGAAAGGAGCGGTTGTACTGCTCGTGCTGCTTACCCAGTTGTCAATAAATAAATAGTACGTTTGTCCTGGTAAAACATCCAAATACCGACAATATGGAGTAGTGGATCCTCCAATCGCGTTTGTAATGGTACTGGTCATATTCAAGCCGGTTGCAGCTCCCACACCAATAACGGTTGCAGCATTACAGCGTATAGCAGATCCCAGACTTCCACAATTTACATTAGGCCCAAAGATAGCCCAGTCATAATCGGCATCCGGATTATTGGGAACCAGATTGAATGTCAGAGTACCAGCTGTAGCAATGGTAATTTTATACCAGATCGAATTGTGTTCTCCAGATGCATCTATACAAGTCCCGGAATTCACCATTTCCTTAATATTACCATACCCGGAAGGACTGTAAGTAATATTAGAATTTCCGCAAACAGCGAGTGCCGTAGCACAATCTTGCTGAGAATATAGAAAATGGGAAATGCAGAAAAAAACAAATAGTAAAATTTTTCTCATAGATATTTTGATTTAGTGGTTAAGTCGTTTTGCGTCAGATCAATACCCAACTTATATCAAATATACCTATTATTTAATTACAAATAACAAAAACCGATATTTTTTATGATATCTAAATTAAATACCGCGAATCATTACAAATAAATATTAATTTATTATTTTATACTTGTAATATTCCCACAAAGATTTTCAAGGTGAAAAATTTTATGGAAAGGGCTTTTCACTTCTTTTAAATGGTCTTTATCCTGGATAAATGTATACCTTGATGCAATAGAATTCATATCAGAAACAATAACCAGCCAGCATTCATCCACTGAAGTATCGTAATAAGGAAACTTTTCATTCTTTTTTTCAATAAGATCAAGAATTTTTTCGGAGCATAGCTCATCAAAAAGATTCATACTATATTCATGCGTAATAAAAACATTTCTTCGATGGAAAGATTTTCTTACACTTTTCACACACCCTACTCCTTTATTTTTTTTTATGCTTTTGTAGATATTAATGATATTTTCCTCCTGCTCTTCCAGATTATCAAACTTTATATTGGGGTGAAATTCTAAAAAATAAACACCATGATACTTCGTAGTGTCTTCCTGTTCTAATATTATTTCTGCCTGGCGGAACATTTTATTCAAAGTACTTTCTACCTTTTTCATTTCCAGATGATTGATGACTTCGGTCAATTCTATTCCGATTTTTTTGTCGTTCAGTTTTGCGATAAAGTCTGGGCTTTCGCAGGTAAAGTTTTCAAATTTTACATCGGGAAAATGGTGCATAAAAGAGTTGAGTAGAAGAATCTCTGACTTTTTCCGGTATTTTTCACGGTCATGAAGCGGAGATTCATCTATGGTACGGTGATACTTTTCTATAGGCTTTTTTTTCAAATGCCTGTTAAGGTAATATAAACTCAGATTCTTGATCAGATCTTCATCAGAAAATGTCTTTTTCATGTGTGATTTTTTTATTTAATTAAACACATGCAGCCATTGGCTTTCATCATTAAAAGTTTTTGATAATCAAAAATTTACACTCTTAAAGATAAGTAAAAAAACTATTCAATGCTTAGTTTTAAAATTAATTTATCCATTAATTAATATAAAGTTTATTTTCATTATTAATACCTTTGCCTTCTTAAACACAAACCAGCATTCTATGGATTTTAGGAATTTTAAAATACCCTACAGCATCAATCCCCAATATTCAAAAAAGACCGCCTATTTCTCAATGGAATTTGCCCTTGAGCAGGTATTGAAAATATATTCCGGAGGACTTGGTTTTTTAGCCGGTTCTCATATGAGAAGTGCTTATAACCTTAAGCAGGATCTTATTGGAATTGGAATTCTTTGGAAATTCGGATATTATGACCAAGCGAGAAATCACGATCAGACTCTTCAGCCTGTATGGACAAGAAAAATGTACAGCTTTCTTGAAGATACGGGAATAAAGTTTCAAATTGAGATTCACAGTGCCCCTGTTTGGGTAAAAGTATGGTATCTCGATCCTGAAATTTTCAATACAGCACCTATGTTTTTTCTTTCTACGGATGTTCCTGAAAACGATCATGTTTCAAAAACAATCTGTCATAAGCTTTATGATGCTAATGAATCTACTAAACTAGCGCAATATATCTTACTCGGAAAAGGAGGTGCCAAATTGCTTGATGAAATGAACACTGAAAGAGATGTTTATCATTTAAATGAAGCTCACGGCCTTCCTGCAGCATTTTATCTGTTAAGAAAATACAATGGAGATCTGAATAAGGTTAAAGAAAAACTGGTTTTCACTACACATACTCCTGAAGAAGCAGGAAATGAAAAGCATAGTTTCAGATTGTGCTATGATATGACGTATTTTTCCGGTTATAGCATGGAAGAAGTAAAAGCAATTGAAGGAACTGATGATGACCGCTTCAATCATTCTCTTTGTGCTTTGAAAATGGCAAGAATAGCTAATGGAGTTTCTCAGCTTCATGGGGTGGTTTCCCGTACCATGTGGAATAAATATCCCGGAATCTGTGAAATTACTTCCATTACTAATGCACAGGAATTCAAATATTGGGCAGACAAACCGCTTTACAATGCAAAAGATGAAAACGATGATACCGTTTTCGATTACCGTAAAAAACATTTAAAGAAAAAATTATTCAGCATTGTGGCTGATCAAACCGGAAACCTATTCAACCCTAATGTTTTCACTATCGTATGGGCCAGAAGATTTGCAGGCTACAAACGTGCAGAGCTGCTTTTACATGATAAAGACAGATTCTACAAACTTTTGAATAATCCGAAATATCCGGTACAAATCATCTGGGCTGGAAAACCTTATCCTATGGATTATTCAGCAATATCTACCTTCAATACTTTGGTGGAAGAAAGTAAGAATCACAAAAATATGGCTGTCCTTACCGGATATGAACTTTCTTTAAGCAAATCATTGAAGCAGGGTTCTGATCTTTGGTTAAATAATCCAAGAGTTCCAAGAGAAGCATCCGGAACTTCAGGAATGACAGCAGCAATGAACGGATCTGTCAACTTATCCACAGATGATGGCTGGATTCCTGAATTTGCCAAACATGGAGAAAACTCTTTCGTAGTTCCTAAAGCAGATTACATGAATATGAGCATCTATGAGCAGGATAATTATGATTTAAATACATTATATGAGATCCTTGAAAACGAAATTCTTCCTATGTATTATGATCATCCGGATCAATGGAGAAAAATCCAGCACAATGCTATGAACGATGTAAAAGATCAGTTCAATAGTGATAGAATGGCTGATGAATATTATAGAGTATTGTATAATCAAAAAAATAATTAATTATTTTACTCTACCATCAAAAAATGCCCGGAAAATTTCCGGGCATTTTGTATAAAGATTATTTACTTTTCTTTTTGGATGGCACTTTAAGTCCTTTTTCTCTCGCTTCAGAAATACCAATGGCTACCGCTTGTTTTCTGCTTGTCACTTTTTCCCCGGAAGAAGATTTCAGTTTTCCTTCCTTGAATTCGTGCATTACTTTTCCTACTTTGTCCTGAGCTTTATCTGAATATTTGGTCTTGCTCATGATAATTTTTTTTAAGATTTTGGCAGGGATACCCCTAGTTCATAAACTCTGGCATGTTTCAAATACTTTGAGCGTTCTCTTGATGTTACCGACTGAAACTGATCATTTTTGATCACAATAATTGGGTCTTCTATATTTTCAATTTCAAAATTAGCAAAGTACCTTTCATCCGGACTTGTTTTATCATTTCTCGCCTTAATTTTCTGTAGCTCTTCCGCATATTTTCTAAATCCGGGATCAGATGAATGGATAAATTTATACTCATCGCCTGCATACACATAGTAATGAAGTTTTTTCTCTATCAAACCGGCTTCATCTGTAATTTCGGGATTATCATTTCCATCTTTAAACCCTACTTCTACTAACATTCCTCCTTTCTTATCAGCACATTCCTGCGCATCATTAAAACTAGAAAAACCTGTATAAACAATTCGGTCGTTTAATACATAACGGTTCAGTTTCTGGTTGTATGCATTCGTTTCCATAATTATTCTTTTTGATTGATTGGTAATTATATATATTCAATTTTTTTGCCAAATTGTCTTTTTTTAAAAATTTCACCATCCGATAATTTTTTCAATTACCTTAAGTTTACAATCAAAGTATTAACCATGAAAAATTTAAAGAAGGTTTCTAGACAACAATTAAAAGAAGTAGAAAGAAGTGTTTTACCCGAATGACAAGATGCATGGACAGTTCTACCAGTAAACTCAGAATTTGTTGGATTGGAGGATTTTAAGAATCGTCGTGTAGTTCTCCGTATCCTTTTATGCTCCGGCAGTATATTACCCGCCAGACAATGGAGATTCCGGGACAGTTCATGTAGCTAATTAGTATAAAAAATCAGGACGTAGATCCCTATTATTGTTTTATATGGTTATGTAACCAAGATTCATTAAATTTGGAAGCATTAAAATTAGAAATGAAAAAACTACTCTTAACTTTGACTATAGCTGCTGCATTTCACAATGTGTCAGCACAGGAAATCACTTTAGATAAAATATATTCAGGATACTACCGAGGAAAAGGCATTGCCGGAATTACTTCCATGAAAAACGGAGAAAACTATCTTGTTATTGAGCCTTCAGGAATTGCAAAATATTCTTATAAAACTTCTCAAAAAGAAGGAAATATTGTGGATGGAAGCTTTGAAAGCTATATATTTTCTGACGATGAGTCAAAGATTCTTTTACAGAATGGAAGCCAGCCTATTTACAGACATTCTTTTCTTGGAAAATTTGATGTAAAAGATTTAAAATCAGGGAAAGTTACCCGTTTAAACGAAGGAAAGCCTGTACAGGAGCCCAGGTTTTCACCTGATGCCACAAAAGTAGCTTTCATTGTTGATAACAACTTATTCTATCAGGATTTAACTTCCGGAAAAATCACTCAGATGACTGCAGATGGCAAGAAAAATGCAATTCTTAATGGTTTGGCAGACTGGGTCTATGAAGAAGAATTTGGCCATGCGAGACAATATGAGTGGACAAAAAACTCTGATGCTATTGTATTTGTAAAATCTGACGAGAGCCAGGTTCCGGAAATTTATATTCCGATCTATGGAAAAAACCTTTATCCTGCAGAAATGCGTTATAAATATCCTAAGGCAGGAGAAAAAAATTCGGTAGTTTCTGCACAGTTATATCGCCTTGATACAGGGAAAATATTACCATTGAATTTAGGATCCTTCAAAAATTATTATATCCAGAATGTTTTCCAGACTGCAAAAGCGGATGAAATGATTCTGATTACTTCGGAAAGAATTCAAAATGCTTCTGATGTTTTAAAAGTAAATACCAAAACAGGAGCAGTACAGAAATTATTCACGGAAACTGATGATAAATGGATTGAAACAGACAGTCCAACCATTGAATTTCTTGATGATGATTCTTTCCTTTGGGCTTCGGAAAGAGATGGAAACCGTCATTTATACTGGTATGACAAAGATGGGAAGCTTAAAAAACAGGTTACCAAAGGTAATTGGGAGGTAACAGATTATTATGGCTTCAACCCGAAATCTAAAGAAATCTATATTCAGACTACAGAAAAAGGAAGTATCAATAAGGTTGTTTCTAAAGTTAGTATTGAAAACGGAAAGTCACAACTGATCTCTAATGCAGAAGGAAATAACGCTGCAAATTTCAGCAAAAACTATAATTATTTCATTGAAACTTCTTCTACTGCTGCAAAACCCCATACTTATGTTTTAAAAGACGGAAACGGTAAAGCAGTGAAGGAACTTCAGAACAATAACGATCAGCTTCAGAAATTAAAAGCAGATAATTTTGTTGAAAAAGAATTCATCACTATTCCTAACGCCGTAGGTGATCAGATGAATGCCTGGGTTATGAAACCTAAAAATTTCGATCCTAATAAAAAGTATCCGTTGTTTATGTTTCAATATTCAGGTCCTGGATCACAACAGGTTGCCAACTCTTGGGACAATGGAAATACCATGTGGTTCAATCACCTTGTACAAAAAGGATATATCGTTGCTTGTGTAGATGGACGTGGAACGGGGTACAAAGGAGCAAAATACAAGAAAGTGACCTATATGAACCTTGGAAAATATGAGATCGAAGACCAAATTACAGCAGCAAAGTGGTTCGGGAACCAATCTTATATTGACAAGAGCAGAATCGGAATGTTTGGATGGAGCTTTGGTGGATATATGACCAGCTTAGCGATGACAAAAGGAGCCGATGTCTTTAAAATGGGTATTGCAGTAGCACCAGTAACCAACTGGAGATATTATGACTCTGTATACACGGAAAGATTTATGAGAACACCTCAGGAAAACCCTGATGGATATGACAAAAATTCTCCTACTGAATACGCTAATCTATTGAAGGGAAAATTCCTTTTAATCCATGGAACGGCGGATGATAATGTACATTTCCAAAACTCTATGGAGTTATCAGAAGCCTTGATTCAAAATAAAAAACAATTTGATTTTATGGCATATCCGGATAAAAACCACGGAATTTATGGTGGCCAGACAAGACCGCAGCTGTATCAGAAAATGACAGATTTCATCCTGAATAATTTATAGAAAACAGTAATGAAGTCTGCTCTTCACTTATTATTTTTATTATGCTGGTCTGTGTTCTTTTCACAGCAAGCAATTACTAATGAGGGTAAAGAAGTTATGCTTCTTGAAGATAAAACATGGAAATCCAGTAGAGGCGACCTTGGAAACTTTTCCACTATGGAAGCCTTTACAGCGGGTGATCAGAAAGTGATTATTTTCTCAGACAACACATGGAAGTTCATGAACAAAGCAACGGAAAGCCTGTATGAAAACACTGTAATCAACAGTACAGCCTACACAAATCCGAAAACTGCTTCATCATTGGCTCAAAGCAAAAGAGCAAATGCCGGATTTTATTATGATCCTAAAAAATGGACTGTCCTTCAAGAGCAGCATGAATACTCCCGTGGAGAATTTGAACTTCAGGGAGTATTGAATAAAGATATGTTTGCCAGTTTTGGAAGTTTTCCTTTAGAAAATAATACCACATTAAAAAATGTGAAGGATATTGTTCTTACAAGTTTTTTAATGAATCCCAGTCACTATAAAATCAAAAGAACAGAATTCAGGACTGTAAACGGAACTGAAATGTTTTATATAAAATATCATGACATTGATCTGGATTATGACATCATACATTATTATGTGATTACCGGTGATAAAGCATGTGCACAAATAAGTGCCGGCTCTCCGGAAAAACAGTTTACATCTAGTGAAAAGGATCTGCAGGATTTTCTCAATGGTCTGATAAAAGTGAAAACGGAGAAATATGTTGAACAGGTTAATACCCAAGCTCCCGTTCCATCACCACCCAGAAAGCAAAACTAAAAATAGATCCCTTTCAAAATTTTTGAAAGGGATTTTTATATTTATTTCATTAATCATTTAGGGGTATATTATTTATTTTATCAATTGGAATTAAAAACTTATTTTTGGGGCAATTGAAATTTGAATATATGAAGACAAAACATCCTAAAGGGCTGCCCTATCTTTTCTTTACAGAAATGTGGGAGCGTTTCGGGTACTACCTGATTCTTGGAATCTTTGTTCTGTACGTCATTGAACCTGCTGGTATGAAAGGAGGTCTGGGACTACCTGACAAAACTGCTGATGACATTTTCGGAACCTATATCGCATTAACTTACCTTACTCCTTTCATTGGTGGTTTCTTAGCTGATAGAGTGTTAGGATATATCAAATCTATTTATCTTGGAGGTATTCTGATGGCCGCAGGATATATTGGGATGGGTGTTTTCAAGGATTTACCTTTATTTTATGCTTCTCTGGCATTAATTATTATCGGAAATGGTTTCTTTAAACCTACTATCTCTACTCTTTTAGGAAATCTTTATTCCGAAGAACCTTATAAAGCGAACAAGGATTCCGGATACAATATTTTCTACATGGGAATCAATATCGGGGCATTTATCTGTAACATTATTGCGGCATTTATGCGAAACAAATTCGGTTGGGGTGAAGCCTTCATCACTGCCGGAGTTGGGATGTTGATTGGTATGGTTATTTTTACCATCGGAAGAAAACATTACATCCATGCTGCTCAAATGAAGCCTGTACAGGAAGGTGATACAAAACTTTCTGAGATCATGCTTAAAGTATTTGTTCCTGCTATTGCTGCCGGAGCTATCGGATGGTTTATTCCTAATAATATCTTTGGAAGTGATAGCACAGATGCCTTTATTTTTGCCTGTGTTCCTGTTATTTACTTCTATGCTTCTCTTTACTTTAAAGCTAAACCTGATGAAAAAGCATCAATCGGAGCATTACTTTCTGTATTCCTGATCAGCATGTTTTTCTGGGCCGTTTTCAAGCAGAATGGTACTGCTTTAACAAGATGGGCGAATTATTATACGGACAGAAGTGTTCCTGCCTCTCTGGAAAAACCTCTGGAAGGAATTTATATGGTGGACGGGAAAAGTTATGAAAACAAAGAAGTTCCTGTCTATGACAACCAATTCCGTTCTCAGAAAGATGACAATGGAGATACTAAAAAGAAATGGGGAAAGATGTTTATTTTAAAAACATTTCTCCGGAACAGCGTGCGGCTCTTGAGAAAAACCCTGAAACTAAAGTGTACTTATACAACACTGAGCTATTTCAATCCATCAATCCATTCTGGGTCATTGCCTTAACTCCGGTTGTGGTAGGATTCTGGGCTTTGTTAAGAAGAAAAGGAAAAGAGCCTTTAACACCAACCAAAATCGTTTTAGGATTGTTTATTTCAGGTCTTTCATGCCTGGTAATGGTGTTGGCAGTAATGGCTGGAGATAACGGTTCCGTAAAGGTTTCTCCTTTATGGCTGGTAGCGAGTTATGGGGTGATTACTATTGGAGAATTATGTCTTTCACCAATGGGGCTTTCATTCGTTTCCAAGCTTTCCCCTGCAAGAATTACAGCTCTCATGATGGGAGGATTTTTCCTTGCCAACTCTGTAGGAAATAAGCTTTCAGGAATTCTGGCCAGCACATGGTACAATTATGAAAACAAGACGAATTATTTCCTTGTAAATTTCGGTTTGTTAATATTTGCTACCCTTTTAGGCCTTTCTATGCTAAAAAGATTAAATAAAATTATGAAGGAAAAAGGGCATTAATCCTTGATCTTATAAAGAATAGCAAGCTGCGGACTGAGTCCGCAGCTTTTTTATTTAAAAATAAAATTAAAACCTTGCCAAAAACCCAAAATAAACTATATTTGTCAGTCTTAACAAAAATTAACAATAGAAAATGGATAATATTGAAGCAATAAATCCGAAACCGGATGAATTGGTAGAGAATAAGGGCTCCAGACATCCAAAAGGATTATGGGTTCTATTCGGAACGGAAATGTGGGAGCGTTTCAACTTTTACGGAATGAGAGCACTTTTAACGCTCTTTATGGTAAATTCCTTATTGATAAAAGAAGCTGATGCAGCGATTATCTATGGTGGATTTTTAGCTTTATGTTATTTAACTCCGCTTCTAGGAGGCTTTATTGCTGATAAATATATAGGAAACAGATTTGCAATTATCGTAGGGGGATCTCTAATGGCAATTGGTCAGTTTTTATTATTCATCAGTGCTTCAACGTTCTCTGCGGATATTGGAAGTGCTAAAATGATTATGTGGCTGGCATTATTTGTTATCATTTTTGGTAATGGATTCTTCAAACCGAACATTTCCTCAATGGTGGGAAGTCTTTACCCTAAACAGGAAAAGTCTAAACTGGACTCTGCGTTCACGATTTTCTATATGGGGATCAACATCGGAGCATTCCTAGGACAGTTCATCTGCCCATACCTAGGAGATGTAAAAGATGCAGCTACCGGAGTAAGAGATATCTTTGCTTTCAAATGGGGATTCTTAGCAGCTTCAATAGCAATGTTAATAGGAACTATAACATTCTTTATCCTTAAAAATAAATACGTTGTAACTCCGGAAGGAAGACCTATCGGAGGGTTACCAAAAAATAACAGTACTGCAGATTTTGAAGAAGGAGAATCTCAGACAGCTAAATTCTCAGGGATGTCTTTAGGGATCACTATAGGTATTTTTGCTGTTCTTTTCTTTGTATTCAGATATTTACTGGTTGGAGAACTTGGATTTAACTCAGTGGAAATGGGACAGATGATTAAAGGAATTATTTATCCATTCATCTATGCAGCAGGTATTTCCCTTGCATTCCTGATTATGACTTCCGCTGAAAACAAGGTTGAAAGACAGAGAATCTGGGTAATTTATATCGTTTCATTCTTCATTATATTCTTCTGGGCAGCTTTCGAGCAGGCAGGATCTTCATTAACGTTTATTGCAGATAACCAGACAGACAGAGACATTTTCGGATGGAATATGCCACCTTCAATGGTTCAGATCTTCAACGGAATTTTCGTTGTTCTTTTAGCTTTCCCTTTCAGCTTAATGTGGGATAAACTAAGAGCTAACGGAAAAGAACCTGTATCTCCTCTGAAACAAGCTATTGGTCTTGCTGTAATTGCTCTTTCTTATTTTATCATTGCACACAATGTAAAAGATCTTGGAAACTCAGGTTTATTAGCCATCAAATGGTTAATGCTTCTATATTTCATCCAAACTTGTGGTGAACTTTGTTTATCTCCAATCGGACTTTCTTTGGTAGGTAAATTAGCACCTAAGAGATTTGCTTCATTATTATATGGTGTTTTCTTTATTTCTAATGCTGCCGGATATGCTTTAGCAGGTTCATTAGGAGCTCTTATTCCTGCAACAGGTGATAAATTTAAGAAAGCTCAGGAAATTGGAGTTAACTTACAGGATGTTTTAGATAAAAAGGTAACTTTAACTACTGACCAGGTTGCAGCATTTGAAAAAGCTCAATTACCATTACACAACCCTACTTTTGTAGGATTTGAGATTCACAACTTATTTGAATTCTTCATGGTATTTGTGGTACTTTGTGGTATTGCTTCTGTAATCTTAGGTTTACTTTCACCAGTATTAAAGAAAATGATGCATGGTGTAAACTAATTGCATTAACAAAATATGAATAAAACCTCTGCTAAGTCAGAGGTTTTTTTTATTTTCGTATGATGGAAATTTCCGAAGATTCTTTATTCCAATCCGTAAAGGAAATCATTAGACAGTCGCGCGAAAAGGTTTTTCGGATAGCGAATTCTACATTACTGCTTACCTATTGGCAGATTGGAAAACTTATTGTTGAAGATGAACAACAAGGAAAAGAACGTGCTGAATATGGAAAATATACATTGAAAAACCTTTCTCAAAAGCTTTCTTTAGAGTTTGGAAAAGGGTTTGATGAAAGTAATTTGAGAAATATGCGTTCTTTTTATCAAACTTTTCCAATATGTGACGCACTGCGTCACGAATTGAGCTGGACACACTACAGATTATTATTCAAGTTAGATCATACTCAGAAAATCAATTATTATATAGATGAAACTATTCAAAATAATTGGAGCTCAAGAGACTTAAAAAGACAAATCAACTCATTAGCTTACGAAAGAGTTTTAAAACATAAACAATCTTCTACCGAAAGTATTCACAGTGTTTTAAAAGATCCTTATATTTTTGAATTTCTTGGATTAAAGGCTGATGATCAGTTTTCAGAACAAGAAATTGAAACCGCCATCATAGATCACATCCAGAAATTCTTACTGGAATTTGGAAAAGGGTTCGCTTTTGTCGCAAGACAGCAACATATCTCTACAGATACTTCCGACTTCTATATTGACCTGGTATTCTATAATTACATTTTAAAATGTTTTGTCATTATTGATTTAAAAACCGGTGAACTCTCTCACCAGGACATCGGGCAGATTGATATGTATGTAAGAATGTATGATGATATGAAGCGTGGTGAAGGAGACAATCCCACCATTGGTATTTTACTATGTTCTGAAAAGGATGAAACCATTGTAAAATACTCCGTACTTAATGATAAAAATAATTTATTTGCCAGCAAATACCTGCTGTACCTCCCAAAAGAAGAAGAATTAAAACAAATCATTGACCAGGACAGAATCCAATTTGAACTGGATCAGGAAAATAAAAACCCTTAATTAAAACAATCATATATCATTATGAGCTTAACTTTAGATGAAATACAAAATTTCAAAGGAAAATACCCCAGACAAATCTGGAGTCTGTTTTTCTCTGAAATGTGGGAACGTTTCTGTTTCTACGGAATGCGCGGAATGCTGGTTTTCTTTATGATTTCTCAGCTTAATTTCCATGAAAAAGAAGCGAACCTTCAGTATGGTGCCACCCAGGCCTTCGTATATGCCTTTACCTTTGTAGGTGGACTTTTTGCAGATAAAATTTTAGGATTCAGAAAATCCCTGTTCTGGGGCGGGCTACTGATGATCCTTGGTAGTTTGATCCTCGCAACCGATCCACACAAATTCTTTTTCCTTGGAATTGCATTTACTGTAGTAGGAACAGGTTTCTTCAAACCTAACATTTCATCCATGGTAGGACAGCTTTATAAGCCTAATGATTCAAGAGCAGATGCTGGTTTTTCCTTATTTTATGCAGGAATTAACCTTGGAGCCCTATTAGGCGGTTACCTATGTATCGCAATCGGTAAAGGAGAATTTTTAGGAAATCTTATTGCAGAAGAAATGAGATGGCATATTGCTTTCGGACTGGCTTCAGTAGTAATGGTTATCAGCTTAATCAACTTTGTGTTTACTCAAAGAAGATTGGGAACTATCGGTTTACAACCGGGGCATCCATTAGCAGAAACTAAAAGTGCT
Organism: Chryseobacterium capnotolerans; assembly: GCF_021278965.1. NCBI lineage: Bacteria > Pseudomonadati > Bacteroidota > Flavobacteriia > Flavobacteriales > Weeksellaceae > Chryseobacterium > Chryseobacterium capnotolerans. The sequence continues at coordinate 3,879,533 of NZ_CP065589.1, forward strand.
CCTATCCCAAAATGGAAAGAATATGGAGTGTATGTCCTGTCTTTAATTTTCATCCCAATCATTATGACAATGGTTGCCAAGACTGAATATACGGATTATTTCATGTGGACTATTGGGCCATTGACATTGATCTATTTATTCTATGAAATGTCTAAAGTAACAGCTGCTGAACGTAAAAAGCTTTGGGCTGCATTAGTATTCATCATCTTCTCTATTATTTTCTGGGGAATTTATGAGCAGAGTGGAGGTTCATTAAGTATTTTTGCTGCTAAAAACCTTAATAAAGATCTTTTCGGACTGGACCCGAATGGAGTGAACAATTCTGGTGGTGCCTTCTTCATCATTTTCCTTGCTCCATTAGTAGGGCTTCTTTGGATTTGGTTGAACAAGAGAAAAATTGAACCGAATACGATCATTAAATTCGGATTAGGATTTATCTTCTTAGGAGCTGGATATTACGTTTTATTTGCGACCCGATTATTCGCCGACTTACAGGGAATTACTTCATTGAACTTCTTTACACTGGCGTTATTAATCATTACTCTTGGGGAATTATGCCTCTCTCCTATTGGTTTATCTATTATGACCAAGCTTTCCACCAAAAACCTTCAGGGAATGATGATGGGAATGTGGTTCCTTGCTTCGGCATATGGACAATATGTGGCAGGAATTATCGGAGCCAGTCTTGCTACAGCAAAAGAAGGTTCTACCAATTATGATGAACTTATCACTTATACCGATGGATATAAACAATTGGGATTGTATGCGATAATTGCCGGAGTGGTATTAATTTTGATATCTCCGTTTGTGAAAAAATTAATGCAGGATGTAAAATAGAAAATAAGTAATTATGCTTATTTTTACGTAAATATCAAGTTATGAAGAAAATTTTAAGCATAGTTCTCTTATTACTATTAAACTTTAGTTTTGCACAAACTAAATGGATGACTATTGAAGAGGCGCTAAAAGCACAGAAAGAAAATCCTAAAAAGATTCTTATTGATTTTTATGCTGACTGGTGTGGCCCTTGTAAAATTATGGACAAGAATACCTATGGACATCCGGTACTTGCTCAAATATTAAATGAGAATTTCTATCCTGTAAAATTTAATGCAGAAGAAAAGAAAACTATTGAAATTTTTGGAAGAACATTTTCCAATCCTAATACAGAACAGAAAAAAGGACGAAATTCTCTACATGAGTTTACTCAATATATGAATGTAGGTGCTGTTCCAAGTACTGTATTTCTGGATGAACATGGTGACCCCATCACCATTCTTCAGGGAGAGCTATCCGCTAAAGAGCTGGAACCTTACCTGGAACTGATCTCAAAAGATCTTTTTAAAAAGATTCGAACCAGGGAACAGTGGGAAGATTATCAGAAAAAATTCAAATCTAAAATCAAAGATTAATCAGTAATATAACCTAAGACTTTCAATTTTTTTTGGAAGTCTTTTTTATTTTACCGAAATTCGAACCTTTATTTTTCATACAATATTCGATTCCCGAATTTCAGACTATAAATGACTTTAGAAACTTCCATAGAATATGTAAAAGGAATAGGTCCGGAAAGAGCCAAACTCATCAAAAGCGTGTTGGGATTATCCACTGTAGAAGATATGTTGAACTTCTACCCTATCCGTTATCTGGATAAAAGCAAAATCTATAAAGTTTCTCAGCTTCATGAAGAAACCAGTCAGGAAATTCAGTTTAAAGGCAGGATTACCCAGGTTCAGGAAATTCAAACAGGAAAAACCAAGAGATTAACGGCTAAATTCAATGATGATACGGGAAGCATGGATCTTGTATGGTTTCAGTATTCAAAATGGCTGAAAGAGCAGCTTCCTATCAATCGTGAAGTTTATATTTTCGGAAAAATCAATGTTTTTAACCGCCAGTTTTCTATGCCGCATCCTGAAATTGAGGCTGAGGAAAAGAAAGAAGGTGAAACTCGTTTAAAGCCCATTTATCCAAGTTCCGAAAAACTGACAAAAAGGGGACTTAACCAAAGGTTCTTTCAAAATGCTCTAAGAAATATCTGTAAAGAAATTCCTAATCTTATTGAGGAAAACTTTCCGGAATATCTCATGAAAACTTTCAAATTTATGTCAAGGCAGCATGCTTTCCTCAATGTACATTTCCCTAAAGATATGGAACATTTTGACAAGGCTGATTTCAGGCTTAAATTTGAAGAATCTTTCTTTTTTCAATTAGGGTATGGCTTAAAAAAGCTTCATCATAAAACACAATCTTACGGTAATCCGTTTCCTATTATAGGTGATCATTTCAATGATTTCTATGAAAATCACCTTCCGTTTGAACTTACTGGTGCTCAAAAAAGAGTTTTAAAGGAGATCCGGATGGATATGAAAAGGCCCATTCAGATGAACAGGCTTTTGCAGGGAGATGTAGGTTCCGGAAAACGATGGTGGCTTTATTGACTATGCTTATTGCCATGGATAACGGCTTTCAAAGCTGTATGATGGCACCCACTGAAATTCTTGCCCAGCAGCATTATAATGGGATAAAAGATTTACTGGAAAAAACAGGAATCAATGTCCGGTTATTAACTGGCTCTACCAAAATAAAAGAAAGAAGAATTATTCACGAAGAACTGGAAAACGGTACGCTTTCTATTCTGGTAGGAACTCACGCTGTTCTGGAAGACAAGGTTAAGTTCAAAAATCTTGGGTTGTCTATTATTGATGAACAACATAGATTTGGTGTGGCACAAAGAGCTAAGCTTTGGGCTAAAAAATAAGATTCCGCCTCATATTCTTGTGATGACTGCTACTCCTATTCCCAGAACACTCGCGATGAGCTTTTATTCTGATCTGGATGTTTCTGTCATCGATGAAATGCCTGTCGGAAGAAAGCCAATCATCACTGCCCACAGAAGAGAAAAAGACAGATTGTACGTATATAATTTCTGTAAAGATGAGATCAAAAAAGGAAGACAGGTTTATTTTGTCTACCCACTGATTGAAGAGTCTGAAACTCTGGATTACAAAAATCTGATGGAAGGCCTGGAACATGTTATGGATTTCTTCTCTGATTACAACGTTACTATGCTGCATGGAAAAATGAAGCCGGATGAAAAAGATGCTGCTATGGCTTATTTTGCTTCAGGAAAGGCAGAGATTATGGTAGCTACTACCGTAATTGAAGTGGGAGTAAATGTTCCGAATGCTTCTGTAATGGTTATTGAAAGCTCTGAAAGGTTTGGTCTTTCACAGCTTCACCAGCTGAGAGGACGTGTAGGAAGAGGAGCCGAACAGAGTTATTGCATTCTAATGACCTCCGACAAATTATCTAAAGAAAGCAGGACCCGTATCAAAACCATGACTGAAACGAATGACGGCTTTAAAATTTCCGAAGTCGACATGCAGCTACGCGGCCCTGGTGACATTTTAGGAACTCAACAAAGTGGTGTAGTTGATTTTAAAAGGTTGGATCTGGTTAATGATTCGGCGATTATTAAAACGACTAAAAATACGGTTGACAGAATTCTGGAAGCAGATCCTATGCTGGCAAGACAGGATAATCTCATTATTAAAAATTACTACATAAAGTATTATAAAGGGAAAAATAAATGGAGTAAAATTTCATAAAAAAACCGCAGAAAATATTCCTGCGGTCCCCTTATAAAACTGTTATTTAGAAGAAATTACTTTTTAAAGTCTGTTTAAAAAATTTATTTTAATAGCTTATACTTAATATTTTGTGATGTGGTGTGAAAATATCTATATAATATTATTTGAAGATAAGTCATCACTATTAAAATAAATTATAAAAAAACAAAATGAATTATTTTTCCAACTTGCTTATTATAAAAACTAACTGTGTCTAGCGGAGATGAGGGAATGAAACGAATAAAAATATCTCCAACTATTTCGAGTTTTCATGATTGTACCGTTTTGTTTAAAGATCTTCTATGCTTTAAAATTGGAAATGAATATAACTCATTTTGTTTACATCGTGATTTATTTATTGTATGTAGAAACAATTACTTCTCATTCATTTATATCTTATGTATATAATTAAATTTGTGTCACAAGGTTTATATTTACAAATGTCTGAATATTAACTGTCTTCTTTTTTATATTATTTCAACTATTAGTTATAAAATTTTCACTTTAATGTGAATATTATACAATGAATAACATCCCATTTATCTCAAATGGAAAATTTTAAACTATCTATTCATCAAATTTTTAGAATAAAATTATCTTTATTTAATCCTGAAGTATGATACTGCCAATTTATGGTAATAACCTCTGTAAGCACCTTTTTTAAGGTTCCGAAATCAGAAGGCTTTCTTATACAAATATTGTTTCCCTTTACAAAAGTTTCTTCAATTTCATTCTCTGAGATCTCTTCACTATAAATGGCTGTTACCATATTGTTGAACTTTGGATTAGTTTTCAGTTCATCAATGCATTCCATACAATCTTTTCCTGAAATATTGTAATTGATAAAAACGATTTCAGGTATGACGGCATCATTGTTAGTGAGGTACTCCATCAGATTTTTTCCACTACTGAAACATTGAACTTTTATAGAGATTTTCAGCTCTTTAAATATATTTTTAAAAAAAATCAAGGTGTTTTCATCGTTATCTGCTACAATTACGTTCAGAAATTCTTTATTCATACTGCATTTTAGGGTTTATTACCGTACTTTGGGCTCTTCTTCTTTTTCCAATGATCTTTTGAAACTGTGATGGGGTAATTCCTGTTGTATTTTTAAACTGAGTGCTTAAATGTGCCACACTGGAATAATTCAGTTTATTGGCAATTTCAGTAAGACTTTGCTTATTCCTTATGATCAAAGCTTTTGAATATTCAATTTTCTGGAGAATAATAAAATTCTCGATAGAAGTAAAAGCAACCTCAGAAAATAGATTGGAAAGATATCCATAGCTGTGATTCAGTTTTTCAGAAATGTAAATAGATGCCTTCACGGGAATAATCTCTTCAGAGAAGACGAGTTCTACAATTGCATCTTTTATTTTCTGTACCAAAGCTGTTTTCTGGCTTTCTATGATTTCAATACCATAATCACCAAGATTCTTCTTGAAGAGATTATGCTGTTCCTGTGTAAAAGGTTCATAGAACTCCACCTCACCGAAGTTCAGCAACCGGTATTTAAGCCCGTGCTCCTTCAGCTTTTCGTCCAATACCTTTTTACAAAGGGCATTGAAATCAAATTTAACGTACATTTTCATCCTGTATAAGTAAGCCTATTTTTTTAGTAAATATAATAATTTATTTCAAGTAAAAGTGAAATAGAAAATATTTTTTTAACATAATATATATACGCAAAAACTCCTGCATTCGAAAACACAGGAATTTAAACACTAAGGATGAAAAAAATATACTGATAAAAAGCTATGTCAGCTCAAAACCAAGCATATGAATGTATTATATATAAGTGATTTGGTTCTGGAACAAAGATGATTCAAAAAAAGAAATCACCCGTTATAGAATTACAGGATAAAGTTACAAAATTTTAAGTCAATTATTCGTGAATTAGAAACTCCATTAAAAAATCATCCATCACAAAACCGTTTCCAATATCAAAAACACCTTCACCATAAACCTTGTATCCTTGGGATTCGTAGAAGTTTCTGGCAGCATTATGTTTGTTGACATTAAGGATAATTCTCTTATTCCCGTTCTCGGAAACTTTCTCATTTAAAAACAGAAGAGCCCCTTTCCCAAATCCCTTTCCTTTACTTTCAGGAACCAAATAAATACGGTGCAGTTTTGTAGTCTGATCTTCATAATTATGCTCATACCCAATAAATCCTTCATAAGATTGGGTATTATTATCTTCAATCAAATAATAATGATAATTGGGATTCTGAAGCTGACTTTCAATTTCCTGTTCCGAATACATTTCTGAGAGCATATACTCCATTTGTTCATTGGAAAGGATCTCTGCATATGCATTTTCCCAAGACCTTCTTGCCAGATCCTGAATAAGAGGAATATCTTTCCCTGTCGCTTTTATTAATTTCATATTTTTTGTATTATGATTAAAAAAAGTGAAAAGTCTGAACTTTTCACTTTTTATATTTGATTAATGATTATTTTCGTTAAGCCATTGAGTATAAAAGACCTCAATCCTTAACTTATTCATCTATTAAATGTTTGCCATTTCAGCTTTAATTTTTCCATAAAGCCCTTCTGATGCCTGAACTAATGGAAGTCTCAGATAATTCTTGATAATTCCTTTTTCTGCTAATACAACTTTAATCCCACAAGGATTACCTTCTGCAAAAATCAAACGGGTAATATCAACCAATTTGTTGTGAATTTCATAAGCTTCTTTTACCTTACCTTCCAAAGCCAATTGTACCATGGTAGAGAATTCTTTTGGATATCCCTGCCCGATTACAGAAATTACGCCATTACCACCTGCCAATGTTACAGGAAGAGTAAATTCATCATCTCCGGATACTAATGAAAAACCTTCCGGTTTCTTTCTAAGAATATCAAAATACTGTAAGATATTAGATGATGCTTCTTTAATCATGAATAGATTTGGAAATTCTTTTGCAAGACGGATTGTAGTATCCGCATCAACATTTTGTCCTGTTCTGGATGGAACATTATAGATGATAATATTTTTCCCTGTAGAAGCTAGCACTTTATAATGCTGATAAAGACCTTCCTGATTAGGTTTATTGTAATATGGAGATACAGAAAGTACTGCTTCAAACGCAGAAAGATCTGCTTCTTCAATCTGTTTCTTAACCTCAAGAGTATTGTTACCGCCTATTCCTAATACTAAAGGAAGACGTTTATTATTCACCTTAATGATATGCTCAATTACCTGTTTCTTCTCTTCATCAGAAAGCGTTGCAGCCTCAGCTGTAGTTCCCAATACTACCAAATAATTGGTTCCGTTTTCAATATTATATTCAACAAGTTTTGTTAAACTGTCGAAATCAACGGATAAATCTTCATTAAAGGGTGTTACCAGCGCAACACCTACTCCTTTTAAAATGCTCATCTGTTCGAATTATTTTTGCCAAATTTAATCATTTACAATAAGAATTTGTAATAAATAATAATGTTTTATTATACATATAGTTATATTTGCATATACTAAAAGATATTATGAAAAATAAATTCTTGTTACTAGGAATTGCTCTGGCATCTCTTACTGCATGCAAAACGGCTTCTGCGCCGCAACTTGCGACTGTAAAGACCCAGAAAAATATTTCTATTAATAATGAGCTAAAGAATGATGAGGAATTTGTAAAATTTATCGAACCTTATAAGCAGAAATTGGATAAAGAGATGAACCAAAAGATCTCTCACACCAATACAGACCTTACCAAGCAGGGGGATAACAGCAATCTGGGAAATCTTTTAGCAGATTACACCCTTGAAGGTGGTGATGAATGGACAAAAATTCATCTTAAACAAAATGTTGACGCTGCATTAATCAATATTGGAGGAATCCGTACTACGATTGGGAAAGGTGATATTATGCTGAAAAACCTTTTTGAGGTAATGCCTTTCGAAAATGAATTGATTATTGTAAAAATGAAAGGTTCAGACCTATCCGGACTTTTTGAATATTATGCCAAAACGCAGGTCAACAATCCTGTTTCTCATTTATATATTGAAACCAAAAACGGACAATTATCTAAATCTTTAATTAATGGAAAAGAAGTAGATCCTAACAAAGATTACTATATTGCCACTTCAGATTATCTGGCTTTAGGTGGTGATAATATGAAATTCTTTTCAAAAGGAGAAGCTATTCCTACAGGAGTTAAACTTAGAGATTTATACATCGATTATTTCAAGAAAAATCCTGAGATTGTTTCTCCTACAGATGTTCGTCTAAATTTTATTGGTAAAAAGTAATGGATAGAAAAAGTTTTTTAAAGGCAATAGGTGGTGGATCTTTAGCAATGGCTTTAGCTCCTAATATGATGATGGCGGAAGAATTAAAAATTCTTAACTTAAAATCCGCAAATAAGCTAACGATTCTTCATACTAATGACCAACATAGCAGAATAGAACCATTCGATGCAAGCTATACAAAAAATCCTAATCAGGGTGGCTTTGCAAGAAGAGCAAGCTTAATTCAGCAAATCAGAAACCAGGAAAGCAATGTACTTCTTCTTGATTCTGGAGATATTTTCCAGGGAACACCTTATTTCAACTTTTTTGGTGGTGAACTGGAATTCAAATTAATGTCCATGATGAAGTATGATGCTTCTACGATGGGAAATCATGATTTTGATAACGGACTTGAAGGATTTTTAAAGGTTCTTCCGAATGCGAAGTTTCCATTCATCTGTTCAAATTACGATTTTAAGAATACGATTCTGGATGGAAAAACATCTCCTTATAAGATTTTCAACAAAAACGGAATTAAGGTTGGGATCTTTGGAGTAGGAATCCAGTTAGATGGACTTGTAGGTAAGAAGCAGTATGCAGAAACCGTTTATTCTAATCCTATTGATGTAGCACAGCATTATTCAAACTTTTTGAAAAAGATCAGCAATGTGATCTTGTCATTTGCCTTTCACACATTGGATATGATTACAAAGATGAACCTAACAAAGTAAGTGATAAAATTTTAGCAGCCAGCACAGAAAATATTGATATCATTCTGGGCGGCCATACTCATACATTCTTACCAGAACCTCAGACATATACCAACAGACAAGGCAAAAACGTTCTTGTTAATCAGGTAGGATGGGCAGGACTTCTTTTAGGTAGAATAGATTTTTATTTTGATACAAACAAAAACGTACAGCATATTTCCTGGAACAACCAGGCAATAGACAGCAGCATAATAGCATAACATGAAAAAACTCTCTCTAATTTCTCTTGGTATTTTAGCCTCCCTGCAGTTTACAAAAGCTCAGGTCATTTCATCAAAAAAATGGGCAGATCTATTTTCCTACAATAATGTCTTAGCTATGAAGGAAGACAACGGACGAATAGTGGCTGCCACAGAAAACGGAATATTTTATTATACCATATCAACAGGAGAAATTACGAAGTTATCTAAAGCCACTGGTCTCCACAATATAGGAATAACAGCTTTTGATTATGATCCTAAAAGTAAAACAGCGGTTATTGGTTATGTAAACGGAGCCATAGATGTAGTGACCCCTAATGAGGTTAAATATATTGTTGATATTCCTATTGCGACTGGTTATAATGGAAATAAGAAAATCAATCACATCTCTATCACAGGAGATAGAGCTACAATTTCTGTAGGCTACGGAGTATCCATTTTTAATATAAAAAAGAAAGAATTTGCAGACTCTGTATTTTTTCTAACCGGAGGAACATTTGAAGCAAGTAATGAAGCTACCATATTCGGAAATAAAGTGTATTCTGTAACAAATTCAGGGTTGAAGAGCCATGAAATCAACAATACTTTTCCGGCTTATTCTACTTGGGTTACAGAGATTCCCGGAAACTTCAAGCATATTGATTCCGAATCGGAATTAGCATTTTCATCTACTACTGCCGCATTCGTCTATAATAATGGAGCCCCTATTCAGCTGCCTGTGAGTCTTGGAAATATTCAGGATATTGTAGTTACTGAAAATAATGTTGTAGTTACTGACAGCAGGGTCTATACATTTGGTCTGAACGGGACCAATATGAATGCTGTAGATTTCGGAGAGCAATGTAACACTGCTACAATGGCTGGCGGAAAATTATTTGGCGGAACCGTACTATCAGGAATAAAGGATGAAAGCAATCATAATTATAAACCATCCGGACCAGAATTTAATTTTGCCTATAAAATAAATATATACGATAATAATCAGTTATTAATTTCCACCGGAGCTAGAGCTGAAAGATACAATACACCAGTCATTAACCCTAAAAGACCTGGATTCTATTACTTTAATGGTACAGAGTGGATTTATCCTTCTTACTTTAAAACTTTTACAGGAACTCTCAATGTATTGGATGCCATTCTTAATCCTCTTGATAATAGTGAGGTTCTTTTTGCAAACTATGCAACAGATGTTCAAGGAATTTATAAACTTAAATATAATGCTGCCAATAAAGACTTTGACTTTGCAAAACGTTATTCAGTACAAGCTACTCCTGGGCAAAGACGAGCAGTAGGTCTTACAACTGATACCCAAAACAATATCTTTGCTGTATTTTCATTTAATGACGGAGGTCCTGCTGTAGCTGTATATGATAAGGCTAAGGATGATTTCAATCTAAAAGTTTCTAATTTTAAAAGTGCATCCGTACAAAAGCCTATCGTTTATGAAAATATGTTATGGATCCCTTTATCCAGGTCAAATGCTTTTTGGGTATATGATTATAAAGATGCACTTAACTTTTCCGATGATAACGATTATATATTAGTTGAAAAAAATGGGTTTCCTACAACTGCTTCCGGAACATTATCTGTAGCTGCCGACAAGTCTGGTGACGTATGGATTAGTACAGACAAAGGAGTAAGAGTTTTATCGAATGCTGCTGCTGAAATAAAAACTCCTGAACCTAAGGTTAACCCTATTATTATTGAGCAAAACGGGATTGGCGAAGAGCTTTTCAGAGATTCCAGTATTCTTCAGATAGAAACAGACGGAGGAAATTATAAATGGGTTTCCGTAGATGGAGGGGGTGTATACTACCTTTCTGCAGATGGTCAAAGGACTATAAAGCATTTTACCATGGAAAACTCTCCTCTTCCAACCAATAGCGTTACTGATATAAAAGTAGATAAAAAAACAGGAAAAGTATATTTTGTAACCTATAACGGTATTGTAACTTATCAGGGAGATATCACAGATGTAACTTCCAACTTTGGAGATGTAATAGTCTATCCTAATCCTGTAGTTTACTCCAATTTCAAAGGGAAAGTTACAATTAAAGGATTGGCAGAGAAAACCAATATAAGAATCGTTGATGCTGCTGGAAATGTTGTACATTCTGCAGTAGCACGAGGGGGAGCCTATGAATGGGATCTTAACAATCAACGCGGTGCCAGAGTGGCATCAGGAATTTACTTTGTACTCATGACCAATGAAGACGGTTCTGATAAAGCGACAGCCAAAATAGGCGTAGTCAATTAATGAATACACAAAACGGTTTTTTACTTTCATTCATCAAATATGGGGAAAATGATGCTGTATTGCATTGTTTTACTGAGGAGGATGGTTTTCAGTCTTATTTTCTGAAAGGAATTTATTCCCGAAAAAATAAAAAGAAAGCCTTCCTGCAGCCCTTGAATAAACTGAATTTCTCCCTCAGCCCTGTAAGAGGCAGCGGCATAGCTACCATCTCAAAATTTGAATTGGTAAAAGGAAATGATGCTTATGCTGATATCAAAGCTGGTACTGTCATATTCTTTATTGCAGACTTCCTGAATCAGATCCTAAAACTTGAAAACAAAAACCTTACTATTTTCTCCAGTATAGAAAGATTTATTACTGAACTGGAACAGCAAAACTATCAGTGTCATTTACTGTTTTTACTTGTTATACTAAAAGTACAGGGTGTAGCCCCTTTAATAGGTGAAGGAAATTTTTTAGATCCGGAAACCGGAACTTTTTCCACAAATTCTGCACACCAGTTATTCAGTGAAGAAATTTCCATGATTTGGAAAAAGATCCTGACTACCGAAAATCTTTATAGTGTAAAGATACATTCATCTCTGAGAAAAGATTTTCTTGACAGCATTTTGGTATACTATCACTATCATATTACCGATTTTAAAAACCCGGCATCATTAGAAGTAATACAGCAGATATTCGAATAAATTAAAAGAGATAAACAGTGCTTGGCAAGGCTTAAAAAACAGATGTAATAGTTCTATTTATTGTTTTGTTTTTTGCCTCTGTATTTGCTAAGTAACCTTTTTAGTTTCTTTTCTCTTCAGCATCTTCAGGCATTTCCGTTTCAGATTCGGCAATCTCTTTCTTAATAAACCTTGGTTGGAGAATTTTTGCAATAAGGCCTGTCCACCCTGTTTGATGAGAAGCCCCTACCCCACGGCCATTGTCACCATGAAAATATTCGTAGAACAAAATATAATCCTTAAAATCGGGATCAGTTTGAAATTTCTCATATTGTCCATGTACAGGTCGTTTCCCGTCATTGTCCTTTAAAAATATCTTTGCTAATCGTTTATTCAAAGAATCTGCTATCTGATCTAAGCTTGAATAATTTCCACTTCCAGTAGGATATTCAACTAAAAAATCAGGACTGTAGTAGAAGAAAAACCGCTGGAGACTATCAATAATCAAAAAGTTGATAGGAAACCAAATCGGCCCTCGCCAATTGCTATTCCCACCAAACAATCCACTGTCGCTTTCTGCTGGAGTATATTTCACACAATAATCAGTTTCATTGAGATTCAATGTATAAGGATTTTTCTCATATTCCTTGGAAAGAGCTCTTACTCCATAGTCACTTAAAAATTCTTCAGGATTTAGCATTCTTGCCAGCAGTCTTTTTAACCGATGGCCCCGCAGCAGGGATAAAAGGTGTTTGGAATCCTGCCCTTTCACTTCCCATCTTGAAACCAGCGCTGCCAGTTCCGGTTTGTTATCCAGTACCCATTTCATTCTTTTTTTAAAATTCGGCAGGTTTTCAATCATTTCATCATCTATTACTTCTACAGCGAACATGGGGATTAATCCTACAATAGTTCTTAACCGTAAATACATATGAGTTCCATCACTGGAAGCAATGGCATCATAGAAAAATTCATCTTCCTCATCCCAAAGGCTGAAATTTTCATCTCCCATATTATCCAGTGAATTGGCGATGGCAAGAAAATGTTCAAAAAACTTCATTGCCATTTCTTCATATACGTTATTATACTGAGCAAGTTCCAACGCAATCCGCATCATATTTAATGCAAACATAGCCATCCAGCTTGTCCCATCTGATTGCTCCAGCTGCTCTCCATTGGGTAAAGTAGAATTCCGATCAAAAACACCAATATTATCAAGTCCCAGGAAGCCGCCTTCAAAGATATTGTTCCCATTGATATCCTTTTTATTTACCCACCAGGTAAAATTCATCAACAGTTTCTGAAATGCGCTTTCCAAAAACTCCAGATCAGGTTTTTCCTTTAAATATTCATCAATTTTAAATACTCTGAAAACTGCCCAGGCATGTACCGGAGGGTTCACATCACTAAGATTCCATTCATAAGCCGGAAGCTGTCCGTTAGGGTGCATATACCATTCAAAAAGAAAAAGCTTCAGCTGATGCTTGGCAAAATCCGGGTCAATCAGTGAAAAACTGATGGTATGAAAAGCCAGATCCCAGGTGGCATACCACGGATACTCCCATTTATCGGGCATGGAAACAATATGCTCATTATTGAGATGCTTCCAGTCATAATTCCTTATTTTTTCACGGGATTTAGGAGGGGGCATTTCTGCCGGATCACCTTTCAGCCATTTCTCAACATTGTAATGGTAAAACATTTTATTCCAAAGCATCCCTGCAAATGCTTGTCTTTGTACTAATTTTTCATCATCCGACTGAATTCCTTTCTGAATTTCTCCATAAAACTCATCCGCTTCTTTATGCCGTTCTTCAAAAATAGATTCAAAGTCATCGAAGGGTTCTTTTAATTCCTTATCTGTAAGCCTGAATTCATATATTTTAGACTCTTTAGCCTTAAAATGGTCATCAATAAAAAATGAAGCTTTTGTTCCTGTATTTTTAGGGTTAATTGCCTGAGAATTTCCCGTCAGTACAAAGTCATTAATTCCATCCTTACAATATCTTGACTCGTTGGAAGACTGATAAAGCCTTTGGTTATTGGTCTCATTATTACAAAACAGTGTTTTTAAAGATTGCTTTGCATATATATTCTTCACTTCAATATCCTGATGATTTACCCTGATGTGAGTGGCTTCTTCAGCAGACAATTGAGGCTTATAGTCATCATATCCCCAATTCCAGGTGTTTCTGAACCAGGCTGTAGGTAAAATGACAAGATCTGCCTCCTTCTCTGCTTTATTAATGATTGTTAATCTGACAAGAATATCATGCTGGTTTTCCTTAGCATACTCAATAAAAATATCGAAATATTCATTATGCTCAAGGATTCCGGTATCAATTAATTCATATTCAGGTTCGTCTTTACTTCTCTTTGCATTGGTTTTAATTAAATCATCATAAGGAAAGGCATTTTGAGGATATTTATACAACATCTTCATATAGGAATGAGTAGGCGTGGAGTCCAGGTAATAAAAATATTCCTTGACATCCTCTCCATGATTCCCCTGCCCATTGGTAAGGCCAAAGAATCGTTCCTTTACCATTTGATCTTTCTTATTCCAGAATCCAACAGAGAATACAAGTTTCTGAAGATCATCACAGATGCCACAGATACCTTCCTCACCCCATCGGTAGGTTTTGGCTTCTGCTGTATCATGGCTGGTATAATTCCAGGCATCACCATTTTCACTATAATCTTCACGAACAAGCCCCCATTCACGATTGCTTACATAAGGCCCCCATTTTTTCCATGAAACATCTGAAACTCTTTGTTTTTCTGACATAAGTGTTAATTATGAGTAATAACTAATGAATAATAAGCAATGAGTAACAGCTTGTAAAACGTATTCACAATAACAGTCCTCAAACTTTAAACTTTAAACCTTTGAACCATCACCCGCCCGTAGAGAAACTCTCAAACGTTGTCATTCCACCATCAACAAAAATGCTGGTTCCTGTAATATAGTCTGCAAGATCACTGGCAAGAAATGCTGCCAGATTTCCTATGTCCTGCGGCTGCCCAATTCTGTTATACGGAATAAGAGTAAGAAGTGAATTAAGTGCTTCCTGCGTACTCCACGCATTTTGATTGATAGGGGTTTGAATAGCTCCCGGGCAAATAGAATTAACGCGGATCTTATCTGCACCATATTCCTGGGCTAATGTCTGCATCAACATTCTGACACCCCCTTTACTGGATGCATAATTAGCATGTCCCGCCCATGGAATAATCTCATGAACAGAACTGATATGGATAATCTTCCCACAGGCTATGGAACGGGACGGATCTATTCCCCGGCGAAGAAATTCTTTGACAGCTTCTCTTGCGCAAAGAAATTGACCGGTAAGATTCACTCCTATTACCGCATTCCATTGGTCCAAAGTCATTTCAGTAAACTTAGCATCCTTTTGGATTCCGGCATTGTTTACCAAAATATCTACCGTTCCAAATTTTGAGACAACATCCTGGAACATCTGAATCACCTGACCCTCCTGTGAAACATCACATTGATAGGTTATTCCCTGCCCGCCAGCATCTGTAATCTCTTTCAATACTGATTTTGCTTCATCCTGAGATCTTGGTGAAGAATGATTGACAATAACAATTGCCCCTGCTGAAGCTAATGATTTTGCAATACCGGAGCCTATTCCACTAGAGGCACCTGTAACCACTGCAACCTGGTTGTGAAGTGATATTTCCATAGTTGTAAATTGATGTTACTCAAAGTTATGGAAACAAATCAGCAGTAAAAAAATTATGATTTTAAAATTTTATTAAAGTTTTTTATACATCAGGTATTGCGGACCACTCCTTCCAATTCTGGTTTTACCTTCATAAATATATCCTGCTTTCAGATAAATGTGATACGCCGAATCATTTTTCTGGTTAACACCCAAAACAATTTCATCGCAATCCTTAAAATTTTTTCTTACAAAATCATCTACCTGAATCATTGCTGCTTTCCCGATTCCTTTACCCTGCACATCAGGATTTACCGATAAAGATCTTACCAACACAGAATTTTCATTATCCGTCAATTCAAATTTATCTTTTCCAAAGTCAAGAACAAAAAATCCTACCGGAACAAAATTTTCCAGAATTGTAATGGGATATGCGTCATGATCATCTCTTTTCTCAATATTTTCTAAAGCCTGATTAGGAGAGGCTGTAAAACGCAGCTGATTGTCGTCTAAACTATAGCTAACATCCGAAAGATGCTCATCTGATTTAAAAAATTCTAAACTTACCATAATTTAATGATGATAAATATCTTCATACATTACCCCTGCCCGTATTTCCACGGGAAGTTTATTTTCTTCAGGGACAATAGGACAATTATAATCGTAGGCATTATAAGCACAGAACGGGTGATAAGATTTGTTAAAATCCAGAACAATGGTCTTTCCTTTTGGGACTTTCAAATCCATATATTTTCCACCTCCATAGGTTTCTTTCTCGTTGGTCGCATCACGGAAAGGCAGAAAAAGGTAGTCTTTATATTGATCTTGTTTAATAAGATCCAGACTTTGATATAGTGTTAAGGTATAAGACTTTCCATCCAGTTCAAATGTTGCCTTTCCATATTCTTTATAAGATTTTGTTTTACCCGAAGATGTTGGCAGCTCAAAAGGCTGTGCATCTTTAGTTCTTACAAATTTTGCTGTTACGCGATACTTCAGGTCAAAAGGGAAAAATGGATGTCCTTTAAAATTTTTGAAATTATCTCCTCGTAAAGGTGTTTCTTTTGGATCCAGGTATTCTTTATCAAGATCTTTTTGAAATTTTTTGATTTCCATAACCTCCCGGGAAACCATTTTTTGCGAAAAGGCTAATAAGGGTAAAAGAAAAAGATCAATATATATTTTTTCATGAACTGTAAAATTATAAGTAAAACTAAGAATTTTCCTTCGTTTCAAAAGTTAAAATTCTAATAAAAAGTATAATCTGTTTTAAATAAAGTAAGTTTCTCCGGGTCTAGCATACTTTTTGAGCAGCAATGCCCATGGATAGAAAGAAATTCATCAAAACAAGCATGCTTGCCATCTCAGGTTTTTATTTTCTACAATCAGATCTTTTTCGGGCCGCTGAACGAAGAACCACTACGATAAAAGAAACCGTTGATGCTCCCATTATTATCATCGGGAGCGGGTATGGCGGTGCTGTTTCTGCCTTACGTCTGTGTGAAGCCGGAAAAAAGTAATATTGCTTGAAATGGGCCTTAACTGGGAAAAAGCC
The DNA here is from genome assembly GCF_021278965.1 of Chryseobacterium capnotolerans. Classification (NCBI taxonomy): domain Bacteria; kingdom Pseudomonadati; phylum Bacteroidota; class Flavobacteriia; order Flavobacteriales; family Weeksellaceae; genus Chryseobacterium; species Chryseobacterium capnotolerans. Next base: position 3,896,531 of record NZ_CP065589.1, read on the forward strand.
GGGATTCCATTTTCCAATCTCTTAAAGCCGGGAAAAAGTTCAGCCTGGTTAAAAAAGAAAACAATAGCTCCTTTTATGAATATCTTTTCCTTAACACCTTTCACTGGAACATTAGACCGAATGGATTTTGACAATATTAATATTTGGATGGGAAGAGGAGTTGGAGGAGGATCATTAGTGAACGGAGGAATGGCCGTAACTCCCAAAGAAAGTTACTTCAGAGAGGTTTTCCCCAATCTTGATGCTGAAAAGTTTTACAATCATTACTTCCCTCTGGTACGTGAAGAACTCAAAGTAAATGTTATTGATGAACAGTTTCTAAAAGAATGTCCTTATTATAAATTCACAAGAGTAGGTGAAGAAGAGGCTCACAAGGCAGGATTCAAGACCATGCGGGTTCCTAATGTGTATGATTTTAAATACATGGAAAAGGAATATTTAAATGAAGTTCCCCGTTCCGCTCTCAATACTGAGGTCATCTATGGAAATAATCATGGAAAAAACAGTTTAGATAAAACTTACCTGAAAAAGGCATTGGAAACCGGGAATCTCGAAATACTGGATCTTCATTGTGTAGATCATATTAAGCTTAATGATGATAAAAGCTATACATTAAATGTTCAGCAAATTGATACCTCCGGAAGTGTAGTTGCAGACAAGGTTTTTAATTGTAAAAAACTGATTCTTTCTGCTGGAACAATGGGAACATTACAACTGCTGTTTCATTCCAATGCTCTCAATCACTTTCCTGTTCATGAAAACATTGGCAAAAATTGGGGAAACAACGGTAATTTCATGACCGGAAGAAACTGGGTAAAACCGTTATCAGGCGGAACAGGTTCAAAACAATCTACCATTCCGGTAGGCGGAATTGATAATTGGGAGGATAAAGAACATCCTTTTTTCACAGAAATTGCTCCTTTACCGATGGGAATGGATGTTGCCACAGCGTTATATCTGCTGATTAACAGAGTCGATAAAAAAGGAGAAGTAGGTTATGATAAAACCACCCAAAAGATTAGATTGAACTGGGATGAAAGTCATACCTCTAAAATGAGGGAAAATGCCAAATTTTTTATCCGAAAAATGAATAAAGCAAATGGAGGAACCAGAAGCCACTTTCTGTTCAACAATGGTTTTGGAGCTGATATTTGTTATCATCCTCTTGGCGGATGTGTATTAGGTGAAGCAACCAATGAGTTTGGAAAGCTAAAGGATCATGAACATCTCTATGTATTGGATGGATCCTTAATTCCCGGAACCATTGGAGTCAATCCGTTTGTGACCATTACAGCTATTGCAGAATATTGTATTGAAAATCTGATCCGTCAGGATGAATTTGCCTAAGGTAGCGCCTTTACTTCTACAAGATAATTTCGGATGTCTTTTTCATGTTGAAAAGGGTATTCAAAATCTAGCTTTTCAGCCAAAACAGTTCCCAATTCGTGAACAAGATCAGCGAAAACAAATAAAGCAGTCCAGTTTTCTTCAATATTACTTCCTGAAAAGGTAGCTTCCACTCTGCTCCATTGTTCTTCTGAGAGATATTTTTTGAAGAGCCTTCCATGTTTGTTTGTGGTTATGTTATTCCATTCATGAGAGCCAGCAATATACCATTCGATTAAAGGAACCAGATAATCTGTTCTCAATATATCTTCCGACATGAATTTAGCATAGAAAATATCACCTCGCTTAAGGCATTTTGCTACATAAGTCGTATCCCACCAGAAGTCATTTAATAACTGATTAAATTTCTTCTCCGTAGGTTGATGAATCATAATCGTTTGATAAGTTGGGGGTTTCAAATCCTTTGTCAGCCCATCTTTATCCACTAAAACCTTATATCCCAGATCCCAATCATCCGGAAGTACTTCTGCACAGATTTCTTCAGAGAATTCCTTTACCTGATAAAGCTTAAAGTCAACCTTTATATGATCTCTGTACAACACCATCTTCATCGCATGTTTTCCATCAAAAACAGTATCATCTTCTTCCACCATGGAAATCGGTTCTCCGAAAAGCCTAAGCCATTCATGACTGTCTTCGTAAATAGGCCTGTTTTCAAAAACCAACTCTACATCAAGGTCACTAAAATGATCTACCGGAGCATATGGATTTACCAATGAACTGGTTAAAAGAACAGCTCTGATATCCGGATTGTTTTCTGCCCAGTGAATGATTTGTTCCAGTTTCTCCTCCCTTACCTTCATGTTAATATGATTCTGATATTTTCACACGATATACATCGGAAGAATTTCTTTTAATAGACTCTACAAAGAAACCACCTTCTTCAGGAATAACTTCTTTAAGATCGAAACTTTTACAATCTTTTGGCAGCCCTGAAAAGATTAAAGTAAACCAAAAATCCTGCATAAAAGGAACAGGCGTCCAATAGGGAGAAATCGAAATATTCTCCGCATGAATCATTTTGCTTCTATGCTCAGATTGGTTATCAAAAAGATAGGTTGAATGCCAGATTCTGATTAAATTTCCTAAAAATGGTGATGCAGGAAAACAACAATGTACAATCACCTGCTTCTCTTCTTCTATTTTTGTCTGAAGAGATTCAAGAAGTTCTTTTGCAATAACCGGCTTTATAACAATTTCTTCCACCTTTTATCAGTAATAAGTGATGAGCAATGAATAATATGTTGTATAGCTTATTATTCACTGCTCATTATTAATATTAGTATTCTAATTCTAGCTTTTCTTTGGTATATTCCCTTAACTTTTCAGTAAGTTCAGGATTCTCTGCCAATTTTTGTCCGTATGACGGAACCATTTCCAGCAATTTGTCTTTCCATTCTCCCTGAAGTTTCTCAGGGAAACATTTTTCAAGAACATTAAGCATTGCCTGTACTGCTGTGGATGCCCCCGGTGAAGCTCCCAATAAAGAAGCAATGGTACCGTTTTTATTAACAACCACCTCAGTTCCGAACTCCAGTTTACCTCCTAATTTATCATCTTTCTTAATGATCTGAACTCTTTGTCCGGCTACTTTCAACTCCCAGTCCTCTTCTTTAGCATCCTTGATGAATTCTCTTAAATGCTGCATTCTTTGAGACTTGGTCATCGCTACCTGCTGAATAAGATATTTAGTCAGCGGAAGGTTATGCCACCATGCGCCAAATAAAGATTTTAAATTCTTAGTGTTTACACTTTCCGGCAAATCAAGATAGCTTCCTTCTTTCAGGAATTTTGTTGAAAACCCTGCAAAAGGTCCGAAAAGAAGAGCCTTTTGTCCATCAATAATTCTAAGATCAAGGTGAGGTACAGACATTGGCGGAGCATCTACGGTTGCCTGTGTGTATACTTTAGCCTGATGCTTCTCTACCAATTCCTGGTTATGAGTTACCAGCCATTGTCCGGAAACCGGAAAACCTCCATATCCTTCACTTTCTTTAATATCTGAACTGTCCAATAACGGAAGAGCATATCCTCCAGCTCCTATAAATACAAAGTCTGCATTTACTTCCTGCTTGTGGCTATTGATTCTGTCTTTCACTTTCATTTCCCACTTTCCGTCCTCTTTAGGGCTGATGTCTTTCACTTCGTGATATAGGAATACTTCCACCTTTGAATCTTCCAAAAGGTGTCTTCCCATTTTTCTGGTCAAAGTTCCGAAGTTAACGTCTGTTCCCATATTCATTTTTGTGGCCGCCATTACTTCAGACTTATTTCTTTTGCTCATTACCAATGGAATCCACTCTCTCAACTTATCATGATCTGTAGAAAATTCCATTCCGGAGAAAAGAACTGATTCGGACATTTTCTCATGGCGTTTTTTAAGATATTCAGCATCTTTTTCTCCAAATACCAAGCTCATGTGCGGACAGGAATTGATGAAGTCCTTTGGATCCTGAATATATCCTTTCGCTAATAAGTAAGACCAGAACTGTTTTGAAACTTCAAACTGTTCTGCGATGCTTTCTGCTTTCTTGATATCAATACTCCCATCCGGGTTTTCCGGAGTATAATTTAGCTCACAAAATGCGGAGTGCCCTGTTCCGGCGTTGTTCCAAGCTGCTGTACTTTCCTTGGCAAATCTTCCTAGTCTTTCGAAGATGGCAATTTCAAGTTTTGGATCAAATTCATGAAGCAGCGTTGCTAAAGTGGCGCTCATGATTCCGCCCCCTATCAGTACAACGTCGTATTTAGGTTTCGGTGTTCTGCTTGTAAGCGATTGTGACATAATTTTAAATTTTAGTTCAAATTTCGGGAAAAGTTTTAAAAAGAGAAACGCGTTTAACGATTTTAACACGTTAATTTTTGAGTTAAAAACACTTCTTAATTATGCAACAATATATAATGGAAAGTATCAATAGAATAACATTGAAATGATTAATAATAGCAATAATAAATAGTCATTTTCCATCAAAAAAAAATAAATTTTAGTTCAATATAATTCACCAAAAGGTAAATAATTATCTTTTTTGCATTCTTCGTATATTTTATGTTAATTTAAGTTCATCCAAGTTCACTGTATGAATTACTTTAATCATAATGGTTTATAATCATATTTTTTTCAAAAATATGTGAATTTACATTAAAAATAAACAAATAAAAGTCACATTTAATTGATAAAACAATAATTTATTTGATCAAAAGTCATATTAAAAACACAATTTAATCATTTTTTATACGTATCTTTCAATTGATTTAATACCATATTCCATGTGTATTTAATTAAAATTATTTCGTAAACATATAAAAGATGAAAATTGTTAACTTCGTAAGTACATTTTTCGCTACATTGGCATTTGCCCAAAGCGGAAGTGTAGGAATCAACACGTCCAAACCGGACCCTAGTGCAATTCTGCATATCGAAAATTTCAATGGAGTTTCTGCGACAGCTACTGCAAGCGTATCAGGTGGCGTTGTAAACGGGATTACCATCACCAACGGCGGAAGTGGTTACATTATGGCACCTACTATTAATTTTTATGGCGGCGGTTCTGTTGTGAATGGCGGTACAAAAGCACGTGCTACGGCTAATATGACCAATGGAACTATAACCAGTATCACTATAAATAATGGAGGAAGCGGTTATACCAGTGCTCCCACAGTCGTTATTTCAGGAGGGAATAAAGGATTGCTATTTCCTAACCTGAATATCACAAATCTAAGCAGTACAACTTCTCCAGTTGCCTCTCCTGCAAATGCTCTTATTGGTTTTAATGGAGGTACTAATGCTAATAATAAGGCCTTACATGTTTTCAACGGGACTACTAAACAATGGCAAAGTACTATTGATGCCGAAAACACTCCTAAAGTTGCCTACCTTGATTTCACAGGAAATCTATCTGTATTGGATAATGCTGTTGCCGGAACTAATGCTCAATTATTAGTAAATCCTCCAGCTGTTTCCGGGGTATCTAACATTAATGGTTTCAAAGTTGTTCAAAATCCAAGTACAGGGGGATATTCTCTAGTTCTTCCTCAAGGAAACTATCTGGTAGAAGTAAATCTTAATTTAAATTCTCCTCAGGAAAACCCTTCCGGACAAGGAGGGACAGCACCTCTTTCAGGAAGCAGTTACTATCTGATGGGATATTTTATAGATTTTACCAACGATCTGTATAATAATACAAGTAATACGTTTGTATCAGGAGCAAATACAAGAAAGGAAGTCCCAATTGTTTCTAAAGTAGATACTAATCATTTAGCAACATGGTCTTATTATTACAGTGTTCCTTCTAATCCTAATGCCAATATCATCGGAGGTTTAAGATTACGATTGGGAAGAATGCAAAACAGTACGTTTTACGACCTTGTCAAGGTAATTCCCACTGGATCTTATATTAAAATATCACAACTTTAAAACAAAACACATGAAAAAAGGTTATATCGTCCTATTATTTGTAATAGTGCAAATAATACACGCACAAGTAGGAATTGGGAAATCTTCTATAAACAGCTCAGCAGTATTGGAAGTATCTGAATCTACTAATAAGGGAGTACTCCTTCCGACAGTTGATATTATAGATATATTAAACAATATTACCCCAGTTGCTAATCCCGCAGAAGGTTTGATAGTATACAATAAAGGAAACTCAATCAGTCCTGGTCTCTATATATGGAAAAATAACAGATGGACTCAAATGGCAGATTCCTACAACCTTGTAAGCTACATGATGCTTCAACGTACGACAGATTATAATGTATTAGGAAATTTTGCGAATGGTACTTTTAAAAACTTCACGGATGCTTCTCTTACTGTTCTCTCAAATGATATTGGGGCTTCTTATAATACAACATCAGGAGTTATTACCCTTCCTGGAAACAGTGGTTATCTGGTTAACATATGTCTTAATATAAGAACTGCATTGGAAAGCAGCACTGCGGGAATTGGAGGTACTCCTGTACATTTGCATCAATATCTTGTAAAGCTTGTTGACCCTGTTTCAGGAACTCAATATGGAAAAACAATAAGCATCAATGCCCAATCAATAGCATCAAATAAAACACATACCTTAAATATGAGTTTTTCTTTTGTTTCAACCTCAGCAACACCTATTACTTTAGTCCCTTCTATTGCCCATGATGCAGGAGGGACATATCAACAAGGAGCAGGAGGGACAACTCCCAATAACGGAGAGATTATCATTACCAACACCAAAGTTGATATTCAAAGATCAGCCCTTAACCAATAATTACTACTACAATGAAAAACTATATTTATTTTGCCTGCGCAGCACTAATACTTTTTAGTATAAGCATTAAAGCACAAGTTGGTATTAATACTAGCACCCCTAACGCAAGCAGTGTCCTGGATATTAACTCATCCGATAAAGGTGTACTTTTTCCTCAATATGATCTTACAGTACTCAATAGTACAACAACACCGATTGCTAATCCAGCAGATGGTCTGATGATTTATAACAAAGGAGGAGTCTCTACTTTTCCCAAAGGATATTATGTATGGATCAGAAACCAGTGGCAGCGTTCCATAATTGCAGGAACTGAACCTCAGTCTATGTCTTTAATTATCAATTCAGGTATTTTAGTTCCTACCGGAAGTACTAATAATACGCTTAGCAATTTCACTGTTGCCTCTAATAAAATTACTTCAGCCTCCTTAGGATCTGATACTTCTACTATTACTTTACCCGCCGGAACATATATCCTTCGATACTCTGTAGATTCCAGTAATGGAAATAACAACAACGGAACCACCAATACACAGTATCTTTCTCAAAACTTCACCTGTACACGATCTTATATGATCAATGCTGCAACAGGTACAAGCATTACGGAAATCAACAAAATGTGCCAGTTATCAAGCTCTTTTACCTTTTTTCAGGGAAGCTATTTTTTAACGTTAACCGCACCAACAACGATCCGTCAAAAATTTGAGTTTGATACAGGAAACGGTTTTACAGCCAGCAATCTGAATATCCGTTCGTCACTGGCTCTTGTAATTACTAAAATGAGTCAATAAAAAAGGCTTAAGTAATGATTTACTTGAGCCTTCAGTATAGGTATTAAAACAAGGTTCTATAATATGGAACCTTGTTTTTTAATTGAGCTTTGCAGTGAGTTTTTTAAACTGTTTTTCAGCATTTTTACCTTCATAAAGAATAGCATATACCGTATCAATAATCGGTAATTTCAGATTTTTCTGTTTTGAAGTCTTATAGATGGATTGAGCAGCATAATATCCTTCTGCAACCATATTCATTGACTGGATTGCTGATTTTACGGTATATCCTTTTCCAATAAGATTTCCAAGATTTCTGTTTCTTGAGAAAAGTGAATAAGCGGTTACCAGAAGGTCTCCCAGGTAGGCACTTTCATTTACATCTCTTGGTGCTTCATAGATGGCTTCCAGGAAAATCTCCATTTCACGGATCGCATTGGATACAAAAACGGCTGTAAAGTTATCTCCATAGCCTAGTCCACTTGCAATACCGGCCCCGATAGCAAAAATATTTTTAAGAATTGCACTGTATTCATTTCCTAAAATATCTTTACTGGTTTGCACCTTAATAAAATCTGAACTGAAAATTCCTTCCAGCTTTTCGGCCGTTTCATCTTCTACTGTTGCAATTGTAAGATATGAAAGTCTTTCCATTGCTACTTCTTCAGCGTGACAAGGTCCTGCAATAACTGCCTGATTTCTGAAACCGATTTTAAACTCATCACGAAGATAATGTGCCACCACATCATTCACCTTAGGAATAATCCCTTTAATTGCAGAAACAAAGATCTTATCTGAATAATCACAGGTCATCTTATCCAAGGTATCAGATAAATAAATGGAAGGTGTTGCCAACACAATAACATCGCAAGCTGAAACCAGTTCATTGATATCTGTGGTCAACTTTAAACTCTTCAGGTTAAAATGAGCTGCAGTAAGATAAGTAGGGTTATGCCCACGAAGCTCAATTGCTCCTTTTACAAACTCGCTTCTTACACACCAGTGTACTACTTTGCAATTTTCAACCAACATTTTTACGATAGCGGTTGCAAAACTTCCGCTTCCTACTACTCCTACAGAAACATCCTTTTTAGTCTTTTTTGGATTCGAAGATTCTGAAATAATTTTCTTTTTAGCCATAATTGGAATGTGAACTGCAAATATATTAAACAAAGATTTAACAAAATACTTTAAGGCATGATAAAAAAACACTTTCTGAAAAAAATAATGCTTCCACACAATTAAATATGCAATTCAACGTTAGATACAGAAAAAACTGAATTTTAATTAAGAATAATCTTCAAAACTTATTTTTAATTAAATTTGCAGCTGAAAAACCGTTTTAATTATTCTAAGAAAGGAAATATGAAAAAATTTCTAAACAGCAAGAAGAACGTAAACATTCTCCTGGGAGGACTTTTACTAGTAGTTTTTGCACAAGGGATCTTCATTGCCAAATTATTCTCCGAGAAGGATGATAAAAATTATGAAGTTAATCTTGTAAAAATAAACACTGAAAAAGACAGTGTAGATTATCTGAAAATGAAAACTGATCTTACCCTTGTAGATCAGACAGTTTCCCCAACTGAATTCTTTCCTGAAGTCTAAAGACATTTCTAATGAAAAGCTCATGATGCTTGATCAGGACAGCATCGCCAATTCTATCTATCTTTCCAAACAAGCCAACCGATACAGCCAATATCTGATGGACCTACAGAAAAAGCTGATGCAGGTTCCATTAGGAATGCCTACAGATGGATATATTTCATCTAATTTCGGGATCAGAAAAAATCCTATTCCATTCAAAACTGTTTTTGCTTCGGTAAAATCAAGCTCGGCTACAGAAGCCAAACCTGTTGCAGCAGCAGCTCCGAAACCTGAAGTGAAGGCTGAGCCTGTTGAAAAAATCGTCGAATTAACAGACAGCTATGGAAATAAAAGAGAAGTTAAAGTAATGGTAACTCCAAAAGCGGCCCCAGCAGCATCTACATCGGCGGCTTCCGCTCCTGCTGTAAAAGCTGTTGCCGGAACAACTGTTTCTAAAGTTGCTCCTTTGGAAAAAAATAATCCTCCTGCTGAAGCGGATCAAATGCAATTCCATAAAGGACTGGATATTGCCGTTGCGTTTGGTTCTGATGTAAGGGCTGCTGCTGCCGGAACTGTTATTTTTTCCGGACAAAAAGGTGGGTATGGAAATTGTGTCATTGTTTCTCACGGAAACGGGCTGGCTACCCTTTACGGACATTTATCACAGCTTGTTTCCAAAGTAAATGATAAAGTAAAAGTAGGCCAGGTTATTGCCAAATCCGGAAATTCCGGGCGTTCTACCGGACCTCATCTTCATTATGAAGTACACAAAAACAATACTCCGGTAAACCCGAGGTTGTTTATGAATCTATAAAAGAAGGCTGTCTCCAATGAGGCAGCTTTTTTTAATTCTAAAAGATAGATATAAACAGATTTTATACTCTCGCTGATCAAGCAGATAGCGCAGATTTTTTAACGTTAACCTCTGCAAGATCTGCGGAATCTGCGAGATGTTATTTTAGTATAAGGGTTTTACAATTACAATATAAACAAAAACAGCTGCCGATGGCAGCTGCTTTTTATTTTAAAATCTTAAGAGTTCCTGTAGGATGGGTAAATGTCCCGTCTGGTCCTGCAATATTAGAATACACAATATTTTTATTATAATCCTGAATATGAGTCACATTGAATCCCAGATGAGGCTCATGCCAGTACACCATAAAAATATTCTTTGCTACTTCTACTGCTGTATATTCTACAGTATCTGTACTGCCTTTTGAACTTCCTGCTGTTCCGGTAAACGTCATTGTTTTGTTATCCTTAAAATCCAACAGGAATTTTACAGCTCCAAAATCAACTTCTACTTTCTTGCCAATGGCCGGATATGGTGATTTTAAATCCCACTCCATTTCACCCAGAAAAACCTTTACTCCCATTTCCAATTCATCTTTTCCGGGAAGATTTGGATATTTCTTGACCATAAAATCTACAATAGCAGATGTAGTTTTATTTTCAGTAACTGCTTTCTTGTAATTTTCAAGATAACCTCTTACAAAGTCAAGTGATACCGTAGACAAAGACTGTTTTGCAAAATGCGATGCAACCACCTGTTCAGGTTTCAAAGATTTCATAACATCAATCTGCCCGATCCATTGGTCAATAGCTTTTACATTCTGAGTGTCTGCCATCCAAAGATGTGAATCCACAGAAACTGATATTCCTCCTGCAATTGTTTTGATAGATGGAATCCAAAGAAAGCTGTGCGCCGGATCCTCAGGGTTTTGTTTAATTTCAATCTTATTTCCCTCCAGATCAGGAATTGAATCCACAGCTTCCGGAACGATGATTTCTGAAGGAGCATCAGCTTTTAATTGCGGTTTCCAAACTGCCAGTTTATCATCTTTAGAAGCAGAAATAAGATAAGCAGTCTGGGCTGTAGAAATAATTCTTACGTTGGGAAAAGCTTTCTTAATCACATCTAATCCAAAATAGAAATCCGGATCGCTGTGAGAAATAAAGACGGTTCTAAGATTTTTTCCGGTTGCTTTTATTTCTTTTACCAATTGCTCAGCATATTGCTTTTGAAACTGTGCATCAATAAGCATCGCATCTTTATCTCCATAAATAATGGTAGAGGTAATTGGAAAAATAGCCTTGGTTCCGGGATTATAGACTTTCACCTTCAGGTTTCCTGCAAATATGCTGATGAAACCAAGAATAGTCATTAATGATAATAATTTTCTTTTTAACATTTCTGTTCTTTTTTAATTAATAAGCTGCTGTGAAACGTTCACGGATGTGGTTATTCTGTTCCAGTTCATCAACCAAAGCTACAGCTACATCTTCTACTGACAATTGGCTTCTTCCATTTTCATCAAATACTGGAGTTTCCAGAGATGTTCTGTACTTTCCTGTTCTTGTTCCTACGTTAGCCTGATTCATTTCAATAGCAGGGCTGAAGAAAGTCCAATCTAAAGTATTGTTCCCTTTGATTTTATTCAGATAATCTCTTGCTGCAGTTGCTCCTGGTTTATAAGCATCCGGGAAATCCGGCGTGTCTACAATCTGAATGTTATCTGGTGTGTAAAGGCTTCCTGCCCCGCCTACAACGATCAATCTTTTTACTCCTGACTCTTCTACTGCTTTTTCAATATTTTCAGATCCATTCAAAAAGTCATTGTAAAGATTTGGATTTGTCCATCCTGCATTAAATGCACTGATTACCGCATCATTTCCTTTCAAAGCCTCTGCTAATTCTGCTACATTGTTTACATCAACGCTTTTTGCTGTTACATTTTCCTGCGTTTTTACCTTCGACGCGTCTCTTACTAATGCTTCCACTGCATACCCTCTGTCTGCCAATTCTGTTACGATGTGTGCACCTACAAAACCGGTCGCACCGATTACTGCTACTTTTTTCATAATGTTCTATTTTTTTATTTAAATTGTAATAATTTTTGTTACATTTAAAGGTAAAAAATTTTATTCGAATTGATCTGCGAATTCTTTCAAAGATTTATCTCCTAAAAATTGACTTACCAACTGATCTGTTTCTTCAAACAGTGTATTTAAATGATTGTTAATTTCCTTTCCGACACTACAGGCGGGGTTAGGGTTCTGATTTTTCTTTCCTAATACTTCAGTATTTTTTACTGATCTGTAAATCTCAGAAATTGTAATATTTTCAGCATTTTTTGCCAACTGGCTTCCACCTTCTTTTCCTTGTCTGCTTACAATTAAACCTGCTTCTCTCAAAACACTGATCTCTTTACGTACAATGACAGGATTTACATTGATACTACCCGCGATCCAATCAGAAGTGAGCCACTCCTGAGGACTTTTCGCCAATAAGGTCATTATATGTATTGCCGTAGCAAATCTTGTATTGTTCATTGTAATTACTCTGCAAAGATAGACAAATTTTAATTGTAACAAAATTTATTACAGTTAAATTTTTCTTAAAGGATTAATTTATCCAGATCCAACAGTAAATAATTAATATTTTGATTAATCGTTCTGGTTGCTGATTGCATCTGATTAAGCATCGCAGCCCGATTATGAAGATCATCTGCCCGATAGAATCCACCATCACTGAAAATAACGGATTGATCTGCCGCTGTTTTATCATCATCAAATTGATAATGCAGCCATCTTTCTTTCATATTTCCGATAATGGAACGTTCTTCCCTATTAGAAAATTTCTTTTCGGTATACATATACCAGATAAAAGGCGGAAAGTTTGGAGATTCTAATTTGCCTTTCCAGATATCTCTCAAAAGGTTTCTTTGATGAATAAATTCTACCTTTTTTCCTTTTGGATTAAGCGTGGCTAAACCAAAACCGGCTCCCAAAACCCCTCCTCCGATATCAATAGCATTACTCCAGCCCTGGTCTCCGACAATTCCCCCGGCAATTGAGGCTGCAGCACCTGTAATGATAGAATATAGAATCAGTTTATTATTTCTTGAAGAATTGAGATTATCCACATAATTTCCAATCTGAGCCACTCTTTCGCCTTCGCAATCGAACTCTGCCGCAACGGCATCAAGCTCAGTAAGGGCAATGGTAATTTTACTATTGATCTTTGTCTTTAATTGTAGAACCTTAATCTGTGAAGCTAATGATGAATCTTTTTTAAGGTCCATGATCTGATGAACCTCATCCAAATTATCCAAAGCATTTAAAATTAAAATACTCTGGTCAGAAAACATTTCTTTCAACTCTTTATTGGCTTCTAAAATAGAATCTGAGTTGTAAGAAGGAACTTTATTACTATAATTGTATTTAAAGGGAGCTTTACAATAACTATCCTTCAAGGTAAGTATATTCTGTTGAATAACCTGATTCTTCTTGGAAACACAAGAAGTCAACAGCCCTAAAACGATTAACAGGTAAAAAATCTTTTTCATTCAAACCAATTTTTGTGCAATAGCTGAATCATTGTCAGAAATCATCAATCAGTTTCAATATAATTCATCTATACGAATATAGTACAAATAAAAAAATTTACCTGAAATCAGGTAAATTTTTAATTTATTTTTAAGCCGGATTATTTAATACCCAGTAATTCTACTTCAAAAACAAGAGTACTATTTGGTCCGATTTCTTTGCTGATCTCCTGATCTCCATATGCTAAATGCGGTGGGATAATCAGTCTCCACTTGCTTCCAACAGGCATTAGCTGAAGTGCTTCCGTCCATCCTGAAATTACTCTATTCAAAGGGAAAGATGCCGGAGTTCCTCTTTTTACGGAGCTATCGAAAACTTTACCGGAAATAGTAGTTCCGTGATAGTGGCATTTTACGGTAGACTTTGGTCCTGGTTTTGCGCCATCTCCTTCAGTGATGATTTCATATTGTAAGCCGCTTGGTAATTGAACAACAGTTTCTCTCTTACCATACTCTTCCATATATTCTTTACCGTCCTTAAGGTTCTTTTCGGCTAATTCTTTTTTACGTTTAAATAACAAATCTGCTACTCCCATATTATAATTTTTTACAAAGATAAAGTTTTTTTAGGCTTGGAAGATGGAAGCTCGAGGATGGAAGTTTAAAAATTGAGTGCTTCAATATCAAATATTGCTATTCTATTCACTCTTACTTAAAATAATTAAATACTAATAATCAACAACTTGAATACAAAATTTATTAAAACAATATACTCAAGAACTTCATGCTTCCAACTTCCTGCTTCTAGCTTACTCAAAATTCAAATAATTGTAATAATTCCTTAACACAGATTTCGAAACTTGGCGTTATAATTGGATTTAAAAACTAAATGCCAAATCCGATATTATATAACAAGAAGTTTGATGAGCTTAATGAAGAGGAAAAAGAACTTCTGGAAATCAATAAAAAATCGATTGCTGATTTTGTTGAGCAATCCTCTTCTATAAGTGACGTCAATTATGCTACCAGAAACGCCCATGCGAAAACATATGCTGTTGCCAAGGGAGTTTTTTGGGTGGATCCTAATATTCCTGAATTCCTCAAACCGTTTTTTGATAGGGAGAAATTTGATCTGTTGATAAGGCTTTCCAATGCTCAATTCAAAATTACCAATTCAAAGAGGGATATTCCTGCCTATGGTTTTGCGGTACAAATCAGGGATGAAAACAATAATCTGCTTTCCAATTATCCCTTAGTGAATTTTCCGTTGTTCCCGGTTAATTCTGTTTCTACTTTTTTAAAACTGTTTACCGCTATTAATCAATCTTATAATAATAAATGGAGCAGCTTGTTTTCTTTGATAGCACAAATACTGAAAGTCATCCCATCTATTCTCACAGCTTCATTTATCAAAAATGCTTTAAAATTATTCAGCAAGAGAAATGATTTCATTCTCTCTTTTGACTATCATTCTGTAGGTGCTTACCGTCTGGGAGATTATATGATGAAAATAAAAATAAGTCCCAGGTCCGTAAATAAAAATATGGATAAGAAGCAGAATGTTAAAAAAGCTTTAAGGAATTATCTTCAGAAGAATGATTTTACAGCAGATGTTTTAATTCAGCTTTGTTATGATTTGAAAGACCAACCTATCAACCGCCTGAATGTGGAATGGAAAAACTCTCCTTATATTAAAATCGGAGAAGTGAAAATAAATCAAGACGCTCTGTTGGATCCCCGTGATTGTAGTAATGAACTGCTTTCGTTTAATCCGTTTGAAAGTAAAATGATTTTTCAACCTGTCGGAAAGATCCAGAAATTACGCGATGGTGCTTATAAAGTATCTGTTCAGACCAGAAGAAAGATCAATACCCTTTTGCATGGGAAGAAAAGTGAATTGTAATTATTCAGAAAGGATATCAATACTTTTATCATATTACTATTTAAACTGACAATTTTTTCATTAATAAAAAAGACTATTATACATTTTTATCATGTAGGATATACCTGAAATTAAGATGCTTTCTTTTGTTTTAGACTTAGAATCTTCCAACTGTTTTTTGATATCCTCAGAAAAACATCAATAAATATGTTGTCTATAGTAATGATAATAATTTGCAATTGAATTAAAAACCACCACTGAGTTTCCATTGACTCCAAAAGTTCCATCATCATTTATATAATCAAAGCTTGATGGTAATATTTCACCATTAATTTTTAAAAGATTATACTTGTTATTTTTTTTAAATACTCCAATAATATTATTTTGATAAGCAGAACTTATACATTCTATCTTTGTTGAAATGGCTAAATGTAATTCATTATTTTTATAAGTGTAATAATTCCAAATATTGTTTTCATATACCATAATATATTCACCTAAAAATTTGGCCTTTTTATATTTTAGTTTAAGCAGTTCATTTCCATTTGAAAGGAATAAACCATAATTATTTTTTTTCTGAACAAGTATTAGGTTTATGTCATCATTTTCTTTGTATATCAATCTATTTTTTGAAATTATAGAATCCATATCAGTTTTAAAAACTGATTCATTAGTTTCGGCTTTAATTAAACGATATTTGTTAGAATCTGTTTTTTTAATAAAATAATCTGGAATAACAGGTTCTGCACATGTAGTATATCCTTGTTGTAAAAAGCCATTTTCTAAATTATAAATTGCTTTTTCTGAATCATTATTAGAAAATATTCCGTATTTCTCATAAGAAGATAATCGAATGGTATTGGGATTGTTAGGAAAATAAATAAATTTTCCTGCTCTATCAATGAGCCCCCAACGATTATTATATTTTACAATGGCTGTTTTTCCTATAAAAGGATAAGCCACTTCATATCCCTCAGGAATTATCTTAGTTTTGGTTTTGCTATTATAAAAATAATCATTATTGCCTTTATTTTTAAGACTACTTACAAAGATTGTATCATTAGTTGACATTTTAATGACTTCACTTAGTAGATCAAAATCTATTTTATCTTTAAACTTATCAAGAATATTTTGTGAATAACAAAATTCATGAAGGAATAATAAAATAACAAATGAATAGATTGTGCGTTTTTGTAATCCCATATTATTTTTTAATTTGGAAATTTAGTGAAACTGACTTTGTGTGAGCTTATTCATTATTAAAAAAAAATAATGCTTAATTGTTGATATATTTATAAGTGCTTGTTCCTATAATCTTTCCGGTAATCCCATCTAATTTGATGATTTCAACCAAATCTGATTTCTTTAAATGCTCAATTTCCCATACTGGATCTCCATTTTCTAGATCTCTAAAAATTTTATTATGCCATCCCGTACTCTGCAAAATAGGACCTTTGTCTATTTTTATTCCTTTATTTTTACAAAAATTTAAAATATCCTCAAAAGTAAATTTGAATGGTATATCATAATCTGTTTCCTTGATAAGATTTCCCTTTTCATCAAATTCGTACCAGATACCTTTTTTAAATGCATCTCCATTGAATCCAATACCTTTTCTTTTTATATTTCCGTTGGAGTAAAAAGATTTTGAAATCATATAATAAGAGTCTTTAAAAGTCTCTAAATAATATTTTCCTGAATTTGAAACTGTCATTTCAATATAATTTCCATTAGATAAAAATTCTCTTAATATATCAGAACTTTCTTTTATAGAACTATTAAATTTTATTGAGTCAAATTTTTCAAAGTTATTATCTACTTCTGGTATCATAACAGGTTTTTTTTGAGCATTACAAGAAATATTAGCTAATAATATCAATAAAAAAAGATATTTAATCATAGATTCGTTATTTTAGAGTTTGTTTTTTGCCATTGCCATTTCCAGAGACTATACCGAAGTTTTTCATTAATATGAGAATAATCCATAATATTTTCTGTCATTCCATAAATGTAGGTATATTCTGCATTAGAATCTGCAGCATTATTGGTAAAACTATGAGGTATTCCTTTGGTATGCAAGAATTCATGTGCTGCGGTTTCATTGCTCTTTCCAGGAAATAGGATTACAAAATCATTGAGGGCATAGCCATTCAAACCTTTATACGCATTTGATTTGTCCATACAGCCTCCATTTTCTCCCAGATAAAAGGCGACAAAATATTTACTGTATTTGTATTCATTCTCTTTTTTATTCTTCAGGTCTTCTTTTAGTTTTCCGTTAAGGTAAAAAGCAAGATTCATATATCCTTTTACATGAGCCGAAGGAATATGCTTTTCATTGTCATAATATGCCAATATATTTCTACCTTCCACATATTTTCCGCCTGATTGTAAATTAGAATCAGAAGATAAATCCAGAGAATAGGTTTCTACCTCTATTTCAATCAATGCGTGCCGAAGATATTTTTCAAATAACTCTTTTTGCCCAGAAGCCATTCCTTTTCTTTCTCCTTTTGTGAGTATAATTTCAGGTGTTTTAATTTCTACTAATAGCGCCTTAGCCTTCTTCCTTTTCGAAGCATCATTCGCCCAGACCTTCAGTTTTCCAGCCAGCTGTTCTAATTCTTTTCCTTCTTCATTTTTAGAAACAGCATATACTTCTATATCCTGATCCACAAAAAATTCTTCCAAGCATTCTATTGTAACATAATCTTTAAGATCATGTTTACCCTTGCTTTTGGTAGTGATTTCCATCGGGTCTATCTTAAAATGGGGATTCTCTTTAAATATTAAAATCTGTGGTTCTTCGTCCACTTCCACAATAAGGCTTAACAACGCTTTGGTATTGCTAAAACCAGAAGCTGTAAGATTTCCGGATTCATCTTTTATCTGGGAAGGATACAAAGAAAGCCAGGAACAGAAATAATCTTCTGCACTGCCATCTGCTTTTTTCTTCCAGGGAATACTATATACTCCATATTCATTCCTTAGCCTGGCAAATAGAGAGGACGAGGTTTTAAAATCTCCTTCATATTCATTAGGATCGGTTTCCAGCGTGGTAAAAGCTTTATCTTTTTTATCTTTACTTTTCTTATACTGTTCAGCGACTACCTCTTTATAATTTTTATCTCCAAAATTGGAAGTCTCCCCCAACCGCATCCAATCGAAGCCATAATCTTCTCCTTTCCAATGATCTTTTGCCCTGAACTGCACCAGACATTTCGCGGGTAACTCTATTCCCGGTGCATATTTGGGAATTCCATAACTAACCCCATCTTTTACACCTGTTTCTGTAATTGAATTCCCTGCAGTAGTGATAATATTTTCATTGGAATACATGCTATGCCCTTCCTGGGAAATCTTGGTATAGGTCCCCTTTACAATTCTCGTTCTGCTCATGGTATAGAAATTAAGTGTTATGATTTCTTTCTATAGTACCATAAGTAATGAGCTGCTTGAACAGCTTTGAATTTAAGATGCTTTTTTTCATAAGTGTGTTTTTAATTAATAACTCTCTAAATTTAGAAATATTATTTCACTCAGAAAATATTTTTTTTCCATAAACATCTGAAAGTGTTTCAGTTCTATAACTATTTATTTTTAGTTGTATCACGCTTATTAAATAAAAAAAGCCGCGAATACACTTATAATTTGTGCATTAGCGGCAAGGAAAATCTTTGAATCTTTACTCTTGGTTGTATTCTTTTATCTCAATTTACGTTCCTCTTCTTTTATAGCAAGGTCATTAATACTAGCATATCTTTTAGCCATTAATCCGTTCTCATCAAATTCCCAATTTTCATTTCCATAGGCTCTGAACCAGTTTCCTTCTTTGGTCTGGTATTCATATTCGAAACGAACGGCAATACGGTTGTCTGTGTGTGCCCAGTATTCTTTCTTAAGTTTATAATTGAGTTCTTTTTCCCATTTCTTCTGAAGAAATACAACAATTTCTTCTCTTCCGTTCACAAAAGTATCTCTGTTTCTCCATTCACTGTCTAAGGTATATGCTTTGGATACTTTTTCAGGATCCTTACTGTTCCAGGCATCTTCTGCCATCTGAATTTTTTGATTTGCCGTTTCAAGAGTGAAAGGCGGTAGCGGATGTTTCTGTTCCATTATTTAAAAAATTAAATGGTTAACTATTTTTTTTGATTTCAATATCAGTTCATTCGATTTAAAAAGCTGGCTTTCTATAATGCTGCTTTCAAAAAGCATATAAATATGGTCGGAAAGAGCATCATCTTTGAGTAATTCCAGGAAATAATTTCTAAGATCTGCTTTGTGAGCCTGAATTACATTCAGAATTTTAACATTATCCATCGGGATTTCTGATAAAATATTCAGGAAACTGCAACCTCTGAAATTTTCTTTCTCATTCATATAGATCAGGAAATCAAAAGCGTTGATGATTTTCGAATTCACATTTTCTGATTGGGCAGAAAAAACATGAAGCTCATTAAACCAATATTCATGTCTTACCTTAAGAAACTCTACACACAAGTCTTCTTTGGATTTAAAGTGAAGATAAAAGCTTGCTTTGGCTACTCCTGCATCAGAAATAATCTGGTTGATTCCCGTAGAATTATAGCCCTGCCTTGCAAACAGATCAAACGTTGTTTCTATAATTCTTTCTCTTGGGGATTTCATATTGCTTTCTTTTATAGAACAAATGTATGAAAAAAACAACATACAGACAAGTCTGTCTATTTTATTTGAATATAAATTCCTATATAAGAGTTGGAAAACGCAAAGGCGCAAATTTTTATAATGTAGAATATTATATTAAGATGCAAGGATTTTATCTACGATAAAATTTAATACCGTAAAAAATACCTCATTAAATCTTGTATCTTATATTTTCTCAACAAAAGAGCCCTCCAGAATTAAATTCCGGAGGGCTCTTTTTTTGTATTGTTTATATCTTATTTTTCTTCTAATTCTTCTTTCTTCTCTTCTTCTTTATCAGGGAAGATAACGGATAAAAGAACTGAAATAACCAATACTCCACCTACAATCCCTAATGAAATTGGAGAAGGAATATGAATCCATGGTGCAATAAGCATTTTAACTCCGATGAACGACAGGATAATCGCCAATCCATAAGGAAGTTTGCTGAACATGTGGATAAAGTTGGCTAATAGGAAATATAATGATCTAAGACCTAAAATTGCAAAGATATTCGATGTATACAGGATAAACGGATCATTTGAAATCGCAAAGATCGCCGGAATGGAATCTACTGCAAAAAGAACGTCCGTAAACTCAATAACTCCTACTACGACTAATAGTGGTGTTGCCATTTTGATCCCATTCTGAATGGTGAAGAACTTATCACCATCATAATTATCAGAAACTTTCCAGAAGCTCTTAATTAATCTTGCACCTGCAGTATTGCTGTAGTCTTCATCTTCATCATCTCCACCGTCGCCCCATGATTTGATCCCGGCATACACCAAGAATAAACCGAACAAGGTCATTACCACATTAATTTTCACAGGTGTTCCAAAAATATCCATTTCAGGAAGATAGGTAAGGTTAATCAACCCTACTCCTGCAAAGATAAATATCGCTCTGAAGATTAGTGCTCCAATAATACCCCAGAAAAGAACTTTATGGTGAAGGAATTTCGGAACTTTAAAGAATCCGAAAACCAGGATAAATACGAATAAGTTATCTACAGAAAGGGCTTTCTCAATCCAGTAAGCTGCCTGGTACTGTGTAAATTTCTCTACCGCCAGTGCATGACTCTCAGGGGTTCCGTCTGTATTGAAGACCCAATACACGACTCCTGAAAAGATCATAGACAGCGAGATCCATACGATAGACCAGATGGTAGCTTCCTTGGGAGGAAACTTCGTGGCTTTTTTTGTTGAAAACTCCTAAATCCAGGAGTAACATGATAACGACTGTTACCGCAAATCCCCACACCAAGCCAGGGTGCAGATCTAAAATACTTTGATGTTCCACTTGAGTTATGTTATTATATGATAAAAGCAATAGATGTAACAAAGTACAAATATTGCTATTTTATTTACATTTTGATGTATAAACGATTATAAATAATTCATCTGTACAGTTTGGATCGTCTGCTCCAGCTTTCTGTCAGCTGTAGGATCTCCAATCGCATTGAATTTCCATTCACCGTTTCTTCTGTAGAATACGCCCAATACCATAGCAACATGTCCTCTGAAAGAAGCATCGTTAGCTACATCATATTTAGCAAAAACCTCTTTTACATTGGTTGGAGTTCCCTCATAAATACGGATAGACGCAAAAGGAATAGTTCCAAAGTCCTGACCTTTGTAGCTGTTCAATACCATTGCCACGTGATCCACGTTAGGCTCAAGGTTACTGAAATCTACAGTGATCACTTCGTTATCTAATCCATCATCCCCGTTGATATCACCTGTAAGATCATCTCCACTGTGTCTTACAGAACCGTTTCTTGATTTCAGATTTCCGAAATACACTACTTCAGTAACATTTTTGTTTGAATCATATAAAATACAGCTTCCGTCTAAGTCTACTGCTTCTTTTTTAGTTCCGAAAAGTCCTTTTTTTTCAATTGCTCCCCAGTTGATTCCTACACAAGCTTGGGAAAGTTCAGCTCCGTTTTCTTTTTTAAGGTTGATTCTCTGACCTTTTTGTAAGTTGATCGCCATCTTTTTATGTTTAGTTGTTATTTACATTTTTTGCGAAAATATAATTCGCTTGTTTCAAATTTCGTTTTATTGATTATTCAGATTCAAATTAAGCATTGCCCGTAGAATATTTGTTTCTTCATCAAAAGCAAATATTTTGCTCATAATATCTATATTCTCGAGGTTTCTGATATAATCCTTCAAGACCGCTTCTACCTCTGGTGGTAAGTTGCGTTTTCTTTCATTCATTGTATTTTCCAGCTCTTCATTTTTATTCTTAAGCTGGTCAATAATGGTACTCTGATTGGATTGATTTTCAGAAATATCAAGCTTATCCAGTTCCTTATCGAAAAGATAAAGCTTTTTATCATCTACACTGAAAATAAAATAATCATCAGTCTGAAAGATTTTGAAAAGCTCATATTCATGAGTCCCGATAGCATAGCCACAGACAAAACGGACTTTAAACCCCTGTATATTCAACCTTCCTAAGAGCTTTCTTTCAATAGAATAATCTTTGTATTGATAGGCAGGAAAAGATTCCGCCTTCAGTAGAGATTCATCTGCTTCCAGCCTATAAAATTCCTTCGCATATTTTTTATGAAAATACAGTACATTATCCCAATTGGCTGTGAAAACATCTTCTGTAAGGTCTTTGTACAAAGCTTTCAGATGCTGAGAAAATATACCGCTGTACATTTTCCTGTCGGTCTGAAAACTGTCTACCTGTCTTTCTTCAAAACCTGAAATATATTTTTTATTGATGTCAATTTCATTAAGCACCGCCAGCATATCATTTTCCTTCTGCCTTTTGATCTTAGTCAAAAGTTCTATGAGGCTGTCGGTATACTGCAGGTGGAAAAGTTCCAGTTTATTGTAATCCAGGGCCGTATTTTCCTGGAACAGATTGTGGATAATATCGGTTTTGATGTAAATGGATATTATGTCAATATGTTCAAAAAAATTAGCCAGAAGTTTAAGCCTTGTTAACCTTCTTTTGCTCTGTGACAATATGGTTGCTGCATCTTCCCCCACCGTAGTACCCTATAAATTAACCTCTGACATTTGCTTTCAGTTCGTGCTCTAATGTCTGAAGATCCTGATCCAGTTTTCTTCTGTTATCAGCTCCTTGTTTCTGAATCTGTTTCACTTCATTTAATGTATTGATCAACATTGAAGTTGTTTCTCTCAACGTTTCTACAGAAACAATAGTCTGTTCGTTAGCTCTCGCTACATTAATGGAGTTCTGACCTAGACGCTCAGCATTCTTTCTTAAGATTTCTTCAGTAGTAGAAGATACTTTCTGCTGGATTTCAATATTCTGCTGTTGTCTGTACATAGCAACGGCAAGTGAAAGTTGGTTTTTCCATACAGGAAGTGTCGTGGTAAGAATAGTCTGTGCTTTTTCTGCAATAGAAACGTTGTTATTCTGAACCAATCTGATCTGAGGAAGCGATTGCATCATAATTACACGCACCACTTTAAGATCAGCCATTCTTCTGTCTAATCTTGCAATAAAATCTCTTTTGTCTGCAATCTGATAATCCTGAAAGCTAGCAGGGTTGGCTTCCATTTGAGCCAATTCTACAGCAGCTCTTTCCATTCTTATATTTCCTGCAATTACAAGATCTTCAATCTGCTTAATAGAGTTCACATTGCTTTCAAAAATAGTCTGAAGAACTGCATTATCTTTGGTGGAAGTAATGATTCCTGCATTTACTTTATAAGAGATCTGTTCAATATTGTTGATGATCTTGTCATACTTTGTAAATAAATTTTCTACCTGAGTGATTACCTTCTTCATGAATGGCAATTTGCTCAGGAAGCTTTTTACTTTATTTCCGTTTAGCTCTTCTACGTCTACATAGTTCAGCTCTACCAAAAGATCATTGATAAGCCCCCCTACTTCTCCAGAGTTTGATCTCCTTACGTTTCCTAAGAAACTGTCACTCTGATTAGTTAACGTTTTCTGAAGCTCAGCTCCAAAATTCACAATGGATCCCGGATTAGCTTCATCAATAGAGTTTGCTAAAACTTCATATTTCTGACGTTCTTCTGACTGCAGCTGAGTCAGATTTACATTTCCCTCTCTATCCACAAGAACCGCTGGTGCTGCATTCTCAACAGGCTGTGCCGGTGGAACCATTGGAGCCGGTTCAAATGTTCTAAGAGGTTCAATTGATCCAAGTGGATCTATCGGTTGATTTTCTTGATTGTCCATAATTACTTCTGATAAATTGATACAAATTTCTCAAGGCCGTCTCTCTGTCCTGCTCCTACTGCCTCAAATTTCCATTCTCCGTTTCTGTTGTAGATTCTTCCGAATTCTACTGCAGTTTCAATTGAGAAATCTTCATCCAATTCGTATTTTAAGATTTCTTCATTCGTATCTGTATTGAAAATTCTGATGAAAGAATTTCTAACCTGTCCAAAGTTCTGTCTTCTTGCGTCTGCATCGTGAATAGTTACGACTACTGTAATTTCCTTTACCGCATCATCAATCTTTGTAAGATCAATTTTGATCTGCTCATCATCACCAGATCCTTCTCCCGTAAGGTTATCTCCTGTGTGGATTACAGATTTATCCGGAGATTCAGTATTGTTATAAAAAATAAAGTGATTATCTGAAACTAACTTCTTGTCGTCTCCTAGTAAAAATAAAGAAGCGTCAAGGTCAAATCCTGTTCCTGTAGAAGTATTATTCACATCCCATCCTAAACCTACAGTGAATTTAGGTGCGTTGATATTTTCTCTTTGTCCTTTTTGTAAGTTAATAGCCATAATATAATTCCGTTTGTGTTAAAGTATTGATGTTATTTTTATATTCTTTTATTAAATGATAGTTGTTACTGATGGCAAGCTCCACCAGGAGATCCATCTGCTCCTTTTTACATTAGACGTAAGATAGTCAAAATTACTTGAATCCAGGCCTAAAATATATTTTACAATCCTTGTATTAAACTGAAAACTTGGTTTGTTCATTACTTCAGCAATATGTTTTACATTTTTCACTGCATAATAATTGAAGAAGTTCTCAATTTTAGGATCCAGATCAAAATTCATCAGTTCAGCGTAATACAGAAACATAAAGTCTGCTTCTACGTCATATTCATCCAGAATTTTGTTCACCGTAAACTCATGACTTCCTGTAATTTTTATATCGTCTATAAAAATACAAAGTTTTCCTCTTAAAAAGTCTTTATCAATATAATAAGTATCATTGGCAATCAGATTTTTACGATCTTCAAAGTTAAGATTCCCATAATCTGTGATATACGTATGATTTCTATTGATTTTAGATAAGATGCTTGATTTTTTTCCTTTTTGAAACAGATAAAAATCCAAATGCTTTTTAAAATAAAAACATAAGAAATTGGAAGCCGTAGGAATGGCCATATAAGGGCTTGGAAGTACTACAATTTCTTTATCTGTATTAAAAAGTTCCTCATTTTCGGAAATAAATCCTTCGAATAATTCTTTTGCAAATTTTTCAGCATACGACTTATCGCCATACTTGAAATAGCTGTATTCTGCCGGTGAGAAAGTGAACTCATCCGCTGAATGAATGTGGTGTAAGCTGTACCTTTTGTTCATGTTTATGGTTAGTGTTTAAGTAAATGTGCGCTGAACCCGAAGTCTGTAGCACCTTTATAATCAGCCACAGGATTATCACCAATATGTAAAATCTGGTGCAACGGAAGATCCTGATTTTTAAGATTATTCTTCACTTCCTGAAAAATAAGCGGGTTCGGTTTTGAACAGTTGATTTCATCAGAATAAATATGAAAATCAATATACTGATCCAAATTTTCATGAATCAGAAACTTTCTCATTGTTTTTCCTTTGATAAATCCTGTATTACTCAGAATATTGATGGTTTTTCCCTGATTTTTAATTTCATCAAAAAAATCATGAATATTTTCAAAAATAACAACAGGTTTATATTCTAAAAACAACTCTTCACTTTTCTCATAAAACTCATTAAACTTTTCTTTGTTTAAAAGCTTTATATCTACATTCAATGCGCCCAGAATCATCAGATAAATCTCAAAAGTATCTATATTCCCCCTGTAACCTCGTTAATGGTATTGCAAAGATCATCGTAATATTTTACAGTTCTTGCAACCACTTCTATTGGTGCATCCACATTAAAAAACGAGGAGAACAGCCCAACTCTTTTTGCTTTAAATTCAGGATGAGATTTGATTAAGGTGAGCCACAAGTCAAAGGAGAAATGACAGTGGTTATGAATGTCGATATCTGTTTTCAATATGTTTTAAGTTAAAAGTTTTATTTAGCTTCTTGAAAAAGATTTAAAATTTATTAATCATCAAAAAGTGTTTAATTCTCTATTCTTCCCAAAGATAAAATTTTTATCATAAACGTATTACCTTCTATCTCTGTTTTAAGATATTTTATGATTTAGAGGAATAAATAGTAATAAATAAAGACTGTAAGGTTTTCTTCTTACAGTCCTTGTTTGGTTATGGGAATTTAATTGTTTTATGTTGGGAATAATGAATGGGAATTTGCTTCGCTTGTCAATCTTGACAGGATTTCAAAAATTCACAATTCACTTGCAAAGCAAAATTCACTATTGACTTTCCTATTATTTTTCCGGCATCACCTTATAGGTAGGATCTTCCTGAATATTCACTTCTACTACAGCTTCAGCATTTTTCAGCATTTTTCGGCAGTCTTCACTAAGGTGGCGAAGAAATAATGTCTTTCCTTGTTGTTTATATCGTTTTGATAGTTTATCTACAGCATCAATCGCGCTCATATCTACAATACGGCTTTCTTTAAAGTCTACTACCACTTCATCAGGATCGTTCATCGGATCAAATTTATCTGCAAAAGCTGTTGCTGAACCGAAAAACAAAGGGCCATATATTTCATAATGTTTAACCCCGTTTTCATCAGTATGCTTTTTCGCACGGATTCTTTTGGCATTGTCCCAGGCAAAAACCAGGGCAGAAATAATCACTCCTACCAAAACTGCTAATGCAAGGTTATGAAGCACCACAGTAATTAAAGCAACCGTAACTCCTACAAATATATCGGACTTCGGCATTTTATTTACAATTCTGATAGAAACCCACTGAAAGGTACTGATAGCCACCATCATCATAACGCCTACCAAAGCTGCCATCGGAATTTTCTCAATGACAGGGGCCCCAAACAGGATAATCAATAAAATCATAATGGAAGCAATAATTCCTGATAATCGGGCTCTGGATCCTGCATTAAGATTCACCAAGGTCTGGGCAACCATTGCACAGCCCCCCATTCCACCAAAAAATCCATTAGTAATATTAGCTATTCCCTGTGCTACTGATTCTTTGTTGGCATTTCCTTTGGAATTGGTAATTTCATCCACCATCGATAAAGTAAGTAAAGACTCGATAAGACCTACTCCAGCCATAATCAATGCATAAGGAAAAATAATTTGCAGCGTTTCCATGGAAAACGGAATTTGGGGAATATGAAAGCTGGGAAGGTTTCCACTGATATGAGCAATATCTGCTACTGTTTTCGTTTGAATATTGAATCCCAATACTACAGCAAACACCACAATAATGGCAACCAATGATGCAGGAACAGCTTTCGTAAGTTTTGGAAAAAAGTAAACAACTGCAATGGTAAGCGCTGTTAATCCACCCATAATGTAAAGTGGTATTCCCTGAAGCCAGCTTACGGCTCCGTTCACATCTGTAATTTTAAACTGTTCAATCTGAGCCATGAAAATGATAACCGCCAACCCATTAAGAAATCCATACATAACCGGTTGTGGAATAAGTCTGACAAATTTCCCAAGTTTAAAAATCCCAACAAGCATTTGAAGAATTCCCGCTAAAGCAACTGTCGCAAAAAGATATTCTACACCATGAGATTTTATCAATGCAATCAGCACCACAATGGTAGCTCCGGCTCCTCCTGAAACCATTCCCGGACGGCCGCCTAAAACGGCTGTTACCAATCCCATCATGCAGGCTGCATATAACCCTGTAAGTGGAGAAAGCCCTGCCAGAATGGCAAATGAAAGCGATTCAGGAATCATGGTCATGGCCACGGTAAAGCCTGCCAGCAATTCATTTTTGTAATTTATTTTTTTCGAAAAATCGAATAAGCTGATGGTATTTTTCATTGAACTGCAAAGGTATATACTTGATGAGTGGTATACAATTTTTCTTATCAACTTTTATGAAATACAATTATTCTCAATTTATTTCACACATCTGTTCACATAATATGTTAATTTTAATTAAAATCTGCCCATAAAGAAACTTTTTTAGATTTCCATCCATCTTTACTTCTAATTTTTGTTTAAATTTGAAAGCAATTAAGCAGATTATTGGGTACTAAACAAGATATTCTAAACATAAAAAACTGGTTGTCAAAATACTTACAACCTTTCAACACAAAAGCTTAAGGTAAATAGAATTGCATGAAACAACGTTAATAGGTTATATATTATTTACACAAATGGAAGAGAAAAGAAGTTTGAAAGAGAAGATGAGCCATAAAACCATTGGAAATAATGCATATACCTAAAGGTAGATAAACATATCCTTTTAATTTAAGCTGTCCTAAAACCATTTCCTAAAACTTTATCATCTCATTACAGGTATTCAAAATTTTGAATAGCGCTCTGATTCTTCAGCTCAAAATCCGATGAATTACAGATTGTAATTCGGAGTAATATATATTGCTTATTTCACGTTTTTGAATGTATAAGTTG
Organism: Chryseobacterium capnotolerans; assembly: GCF_021278965.1. Lineage (NCBI taxonomy): Bacteria > Pseudomonadati > Bacteroidota > Flavobacteriia > Flavobacteriales > Weeksellaceae > Chryseobacterium > Chryseobacterium capnotolerans. The sequence goes on from NZ_CP065589.1 coordinate 3,925,134, forward strand.
TAATAAATAGATAATATTAAAGAAAAATGTTATACAAAGAGATCCATATTGGAAAGTTTATTAAGGAGAGGGTTGATGAAAATGAAATAACTATGGAGAGGATATGTAAATTCCTGGGCAAAGATGAAGATGCCATAGAAGGAATGTACAACAGCAGATCAATAGATGCAGATCTTCTTCTGAGATGGAGCAAATTACTGGAATATGATTTCTTCAGACTTTACAGTTCACACCTGATTTTATATGCTCCCCCGGCGGCAACCAATAAAAATCAACAGAAATCTGATAAAATTCCTTACTTCAGAAAAAACATTTATACTCAGGAAATTAAGGAATTCATTATGAAAAGAATTCTTTCGGGAGATATGACCCAAAGTGAGGTCATTAAGGAATATTCCATTCCTAAGAGTACGCTTCACAGATGGCTTCAGAAAAGTGATATTAACGGATAAACGGATAAACAATGCGTCCCAATTATAAAAAAATATATCAGGACATGCTTAAGATGGATTACCCGGATAAGCTAAAAGATCCTAAAATAAAGGAGCTTCTCGGAAAGCTGGACACCAGCGAAGATGTATTGAAATTCAATGAAAAGCTTTTTAAACCTTCCAAAGAAGGCCAGAAAAATAATCAAAAGCTAAAGACTTATGACAAAAAAACGATGCTTAAACTTCTTGAATATCAAAAGAAGCATGGGCACTCTACCAGTTATATGTCTAAAAAATATAAGATCAGCAGAACCACTCTCTCCAAATGGAAACTGATGTTTGAAGAAGAGCTGGAACAAGCCATGAAAAAAGCCGATAAATAACTTATCGGCTTTTTTGTAAAGGTAATAGTAAGGAAAAAGCGGGGCTTACGTGAGCCGGAGTCGAACCGGATAGCCTTGCCAGAGTTACCGGCTTCGCTATTCCTCCCTCAAATGGTACGATGAACTTTTTCCTAACGACACTTGTAATTTATAGAAAGGAAGCTTGAAGTGGGAAGAAAGGAACTTGTTAAAGTCTGAAAGAATATCTGCCTGACTTTATAGAAAATTACGATACAAAGATTATATCCTACTTCCCGCTTTTGGCTTCAGTTAATTTATTTTTTTAATATTGTATTTAAAATAATAAAACAAGGCAACAGGCAAATAGTGATGTCGTGCTCTACCAGCTGAGCTACTTTTCCTGTGTCTTAGTGGAAAAGACGGGATTCGAACCCGTGTCCCCGTCGTAATGAGCGAAGTAACACTATTTTACGGCACTTGATTGTTTTTAAAAAAAAGAGGCAAATTTTGAAAAGACATTTACAGATCACTTTCATGATCTTCTGGAGTCGAACCAAATAAACCGAAGTAAGCCTTTTCTACGGCACTCTTTTATACAAATCAGGGTAATATTTCCAGAATCGTTCATGCATTTGCTCTACCTGCTGAGCTACTTCTCCTTTTCGAGGAAAAAGGCAGGATTCGAACCTGCGCCCCAATGTTTATTCAATCTCGAAGTATGATTCTAAGACGACACCTGATTTTTAGTTTTTTACTTTTTCATTTGTATTAGTTTCAAGTATAATTCTTGAAAGACACTTGAAAAAAGCAAGGCAATCAGTTAAACAGACTCATATTAACAGCGTACTACTTTACACCACCTGCTTCCGCAGAACAGGACTTGCACCTGTACCTCTGTTACCCCACGAAGTAATTCTGTTTTACGGCACTTGCTTTAATTTTTCCATTGGGTGTTTCTGTATTTCTTCCAGCATCGCTGAAACTTAGTGTACTTTGCATTCACCACTTCAAAGCCGTGTGGAAAACAATATGAACAACCTAATTCATCTCCATATAAAATTCTGGAAATCCGTATTCCGGAAATTTTCTTCGGGAAATCAATCAACCCATATTCATTGATTCCGAAAATTTGTTTTAATCTTTTGATTTTTTTTCATGAGTATTGAGTATTAACCTCAATACACTGCTTCTTTAAGATCTGTTTTATAGTTATTCATGGTTATTAATTGATCCTACAAATTTATATGCTTACTGCGCATTCTTTTTACGCAGTTTATTTTTTTATAAAAACCAAGCAATGTATTGTAAGAGTAATTAGTTTCAATTGGAAGTTGACGATGAAACTCTTACGGACGGCATTGGTTATTTTACCGGGTAATTTGGCGAAAGGCTCTGTCATTTTGGAATCGAAGTAGGCCTTTCTTACGACACCGGTAATATTAATACTGCAAAATTATATGCTAAGTACGCATTCTTTTTACGCAGTTTGTTTTTAGTAAGAAAATAATGTGTTTATCAGTTCTAAAAGTTTGAAAATACCTAAAATAGGAAGCGATATTAAAAACACAATCAATACCCCAATGAAAATTTTATTTAGAAAACCTGTTGAGTCTTTCTCTTCTGAGTAATTTCCTTTTTCTCTGGTTTTAGGTTTAAAATCCGGAATATGCTTAGTTTTCTTTAGGCTGTCTTTTTCAAGTTCAGCAAAAACGTTCATGGCATATTCATTAAGCTGAGCTTTATTTCCTCTGAAAACAATATCTTTCAAAATAGCATTTCCGGAATTGCCTAATGTTTTTCTGTAAAGTACAACGGCTTTTTCCATTTCCTTATTTTCAGGTTGAGACAAAATCCAGTACTTTCCGGCTTCATCTATAAAACCTGCTTCATAATAAATCTGTCCTAATTTCTTTCTTAGAGAAAGATCATCCGGAAACTGATTGATTAAATTTCTTAATCTGTCACATGCTTTTTTTCTTTTTCCTTCTTTCAGGTCCTGTTCTATCTTATCAAACAGATTTCCCATTTTTTATATTTTTATTTAATACCGGACATGAATACTGAAATGGTTTCGGCATTATCTATATTCATCTTTTTCAAAATATTTAAAATTCTATTTTTAAAACGGATTTGATGCTGCATTACTTTTTCCAATTCATCTTTCAATTCTGTTTCTTCCACTTCAAATTTTATTTTTACATTTTTTACCTCATTAATATTGACTTCTGTATAGTCTGAAAAACTAATGATTCCGTTTTTTCTTTTATACAAAACCCAAGGATGTCCGATCCACATTTCTGCCCATCCGGAAGATCTGTTATCTATCACTTTCTCCCAGTTTTCTATATTTTCCATATCTCCGCAGCAGCTTGGCTGAATAAGCACCTCATCATCTTTTTTAATACAATTCCCCCATCAAAAGAGAGCACAAATCCTCTTTCATCCGGATCATCAAATTCTACTTCAGTGAGTTTTGCAACCACAATAGTTTCCAGACTTTCATCATCAATGTTTTCTATATTGACAAGGTTGGAACCTTTCTGAATTTCATTAAAATTGAGGGTAAGGCGGGAAGCAGTCTCTGTAAATTTCAAAAAGTATTCTTCAGGATCAGGATAATCAGCAATTTCCGGCAGTTCAAAGTCTTCTTTGGAATATTTTAAAGGATTAATTTCAATGGTGTTAATAAGCTCTATCATAGTATGTCTCTTCATTTGCTAGCCCCGATTGCAGTGGCATTCTTTTTCTGAATTGGCCTCGGCCAGGCGAAAAAGATATAGCGGAAAGCGGGAATAAGCTCCTAAATATACTAATGATTTCTAAACTCCCATCGATAATCATAATGAACTTTGAATTTCAATAGAAAGCAGTGCCTTTTACAGCACTACTTTTTCAATGATTTCTATGGCCGATTTCTGATCTTCCAACGCATTCAAAACATCGAAAATCTTGTCTGACCAACCTGCAATAAGGTATACATCATTTCTTTTGATATCAATAGGCTGTCTGCCGTAGCCTGCCAAATCAAAAATATAGAGTTTAGCATTTGGTGCTATCATCTTATATCTGTTCCAGCTATCTTCAAAAGAGTTTCCTCTTCCGCTGCTATCCCACATTTGGGTATCTGTGAACAACATCACTTTATCTACAGTTTCTTTTCTTTTGATAAGGTCTTCAATCACCAGATAACCATTGGTAGAATACCCTACTTCACCTTCTCGTTTGTATAATGCATCTACATTTTGAAGAATACCCTGTTTAGGCATTGGAGTTCTCAACCATCGGTCACCGAACATACCCGTAATTACATTCTGACATTGTGACTGCAGAATCATAGACATCAGCAAACCAATATCATACAACAGCACTTTACTTCTAGGAGAAACTGATTTCTGCATAGAACCTGAAACATCCGCCGCAATCACTACCGAAGTATTGAATCCGAAACCTTTGATGTTTTGAGCACTTGCTAAGACCGCTTCTTCCAAAGCATTCCAAACTGAGGACAGATAAGGCAAATCTACATTTTTCAATTCTCTGTACGCAGCAAGAAAACGGAATGGCAATTGTTTTGAATTTTTTACCGCTCTCTCATCTGATAGATAGTTGCACACTTTACTCATTGCTTCAGGAGAAACTCCTGCTTCAAGGATATTTCTCAGGTTTCGCAAGGTGGCCATATACCCCAGTTTATTACTAAAGATCAGTTCTTCCCATTTATTTTTGAAAGCTATTTTCTTTTCTGCTTCATCTGTAAATTTTGTCTGTCCCAATACTGAAAGCTCTACTTCCCATGTATAAGGAGTATCCAAAATATCATAGACAATCTTATTGAAAATAGTCTGCTGGTTTTCATCTTTCGCTTTTGGATGAACCAGGAACAGAGCATCTTTAAAGGTAACTTCTCCTTTTCTGTTGTATTTGGCGAACTGGTATTCATCAAATTTATTGAAGGACTTCACCAAACCTTTCTGAATCTGTTTTGATAATCTGTTCAGCTTTTTGGTTTCTGTTCTTTCATTGGCAAGCTGGTAATATGCCAATAGTTCAGTAATTTCATCAGCTCTTTGGATGACTCCGTCTACTGTTCTGCTCACCAGATCAGTACCAGAGGCCTCTTTTGCCAATTCTGTGGCCAAAACCAATGGAATGGAACGCATATGCATCTCCTTTCTTGCATATACAGCGAGCTTTGCTACAAATTCGGGATCGTTTTTCTGAATCAGAGACTGTATTCTCCCTAATCTGTCATTTCCTTTTTCATAAGTAATATTCGACAGTCCTGTTGTAACCACAGCACTGTATAATTCTTCTGCAGGTGTCATCACATATGCTTTTGCACCTTCGTGGTTGGTTACCACTATTTTCTCTTTTTTTAGAAAGTTAAATTTCATGAGTTACTGTTTTAATGTTAAACATTAGGAAGAGTGAGTGCTTCCTCTCTGATTTCTGATGCAAAATAAGGACCCTATTGCGTAATCTTTTTGCGTAGATTATTTTTTTGAAAAAATTTGTTTTTTTTATTTTCAATAGATTGATATAATATGACTTAAAACTCTCGCAGATTTTGCTGATAACGCAGATTTTTTGGTGCTTTTATTTATGTTTTGGCTAAAGCCAATTGAATTTTGATTTATTGGGCTGGTGGGCTTCCTTCGGCTACGCTCAGGATTATAGTCCGCCTTAATTGATGTTGATATCCGCATGGATAATTATTGTTTAACGACAAAACTTTTTACTTTTATCTTTTACCTTTTTACTTCTCCCTTAATCCTCCATATTTTCCTTCTATCATTCATTTCTATGAAAGAAATCGGTATTATCAGGCTTTTAGACGAATCTTATCTAGATTTGTCTGTATTAAAATTAAAGCTATGATTAAAGGATTATATGAAACGCATGTTCAGGTAAGTGATTTGGAAAGTGGTATTCAGTTTTATACTGAAGTGCTGGGGTTAAGATTGGCACATAGAGATGAAACAAGGCCAATAGCGTTTCTATGGGTAGGAGAAGAAAAAGAGTTTATGCTGGGATTGTGGGAACAGAAAGAGAATCTGCAAACAAGACATTTTGCTTTTACAAGTACAAAAGAAGACATCCTGAATTATTCTGTGAAATTTTTGGAGGACAAGAATTTAAAGCCTTACAATTTTCTGAAAAACGGAACCATAGAGCCCATGGTATTTGCATGGATGCCAGCATTAGCCATTTATTTTAACGATCCGGATGGCAATCAATTAGAATTTATTTCTATTCTTGAAGGAGACAGCAAGCCTGAATTAGGTGTTCTGTCATACGAAGAATGGATGAATCGAATACAGGGTTGATTATTGATAAAGCCACGAACGCATGGATAAATTAATTTGGGCATTCGTGGCAAAATATATCTGTTATTGGCTATTGACAAGTTTCTTCACAGCCAGAACATGTTTACAAGGTCCTCTTTCCCCTTGATACTTACTGAACCATTCACAGGTGCAGCGTTCTTTACCTTCTTCAAGAATGACGGTATGATGTACTCCAGTACCTTCTACCCTGGCTTCCGTTCTCACTTTACTATTGTTTAAAATCTCTACTTTTCCGTCTTCAATAAGTTTTTCTGCATTTTTCATACGAGGATTCAAGCCTAAAATACGGCTCAGTTTAAAAGGCAGTCTGCGATAGAAAAATTCATTTTCATCGAGATCATAGCCCAGTAATCCCATTGCGGCTAGTCTTCCGGTCAGGTTATCTGCTCTACTCAAACTAAGATTTTCTTCCAAAGCTAAAATGGTTGCATTGAATGACTGATTGGCATAAGCATATTTATCCAAAGCATCGATCCATTCATCTGAAACCTCAGTAGTCAGACTATTCAGCACAGCTCCTTCTCCTGAAAACCCTCGCCAGCTTTCTCTTGATAAGGAAAAACTGAATCTTATATTCCCCATATAAAGCTGCCAGGTGGTAGACTGCATATTCGGGTGTGGGAAAACCTGCATAGAATCAATATACGGAAGCAGAGGTTCCAACAAACGAAGTCTGTGAAGCCCTCCGATACAAACGGCATCAGCAGATTTTACCGGAGAAAACATAGGTTTATTTCCTCTTACAATAAGGTAGTAATCCGATTTCACTACCCCTTTCGGCATTCCTCTGAACAGCTGCTGGGTCTGTATTTTATTAAAAGTATGCTGTTTTTCTGATTCCGAAAGATAGATCTGAACGGTTCCGAGACCTTTGATCCATTTTACAGGCAATGGAACTTTTCTTTCCACCACTTTTTTTTCTTCTTTATAGAGTCCGACTTCTTTTTCCCCTACAGAAAGCATAATTCTTTCATTGGGACGAATACTTCCCAAAGCGGTTATCATAGGCTGATTAAAGTCTACGTTGGTGGTCCCGTTTTCTAAAAACTCACCATCCAATCCATCAGGAAGAACATCTACACGGGCATATACACCTGCGCAGTGCGAAAAACCTTCGAAACGAAGCCTCCCATTTCCAGCTGTCACGATCGGATCTTTCAACAGTGCCATCTGAAACGGTGACAAGCTGAAACTTGATTTTACGATATTGGAAAGGGCAATCAGACAACGGGCCAATATAAAAGGCTGACCTACATTTCCCCAGAAAAAACAGGGGATATCGGTCTTTTTCTGTATCTCACTGTATTGAGCAAGAAACAGCTCCTCAAGAGCATCTTTCTTTACGAAGGAGGAGGATCTTGAGTAATTATAGGTAAGCATATCTTCCATAGTTTTATTTTTTTAGAAGATGATTGCAGATTTTCTTCAGGCTCGAGTTTTCTTTCCAGTCGTTGAGTTTTTCAATTACTTTTTTATCGGCTTCCGACTGGTTTAAAGCCAATACTTCATGATATACTTCCAACAGCTTCTTCAGATTGGTAATAGGTTTATCCATCTGAAGCAGAATGCTGGAGATTAATTCTTCGAGTGCAATATTATGATTTTTACTTACATTTAGCATCTGATGTTGGATAAGATCTGTAAATCTTTTCACAGGGGCCCACTCCAGCCTTTCATGGATACCGATCACTTTTCCTAATTGTGCATTATCCATCATCTTATGAGAAACATGTTCTAACCAAATTTCTGCAGCAGTTCCACGAATTGTTTTATCTCCATCCAGGAAAATAGTTCCCAGAAACAGACAGCCCATTTCGTCCAAAGGTTTTTTGACCTGGTAAAGGGCCTGTGCAGTATTCAACACCAGATTTCTTTCGTAAACTTCGGCAATACCGGAGTAGAAAAGACAACTTTTAATCACTTTGGCCAAGGCATTCCCCAAGGTATTCGGAAAGCACCACATCATCCCAATGGTTTCGGAAAGCTCTCTTGGTTCAGCAATAAAATATTCCAGAAGCAATTGATTTTCTCTTTTTTCAAAATGATATTTGGGGATCACGATGTTCAGCTCAGCCGGATAATATGAATTTTTCTTACTGTCAATGGTTTTCCATTGGTACATTCCAGAAAAAATTCTACTGGAATCGTATTATATCCAAAACTGCTAAACTCTTTGAAGGTAGTTTCCGGAGAGCGTGTAAAACCGGCAGTCATCCACCATGCGGGATGTTCAAATTTTCCTTTTGGCTCAGTATTTTTGCCAAAGAAGAAAAGCAGCAGATCCTTGTACTCTCCTTTTAATCGTTGCTCAGCCAGCTGTAATGCCTCTGCTGTATTATCCAGAGCACATCTCTGTAATGCCAGCTGCATATCCAGGTGATGAGGTTCAATATTTTTATTCTGATATATTTCCAGTTTCTCTACCAAAGTAACCGGAGAAATCCAACAAGGAGCATGGGTAATGGCAAACAATAAAGGGACACTATCTCCTGCTTTTATCTTTTCATAAATATATATCGCAAGTTCTTTAAAGGCTTTCATAACCGGGCTTCCTGCTCCTACTTCCGTTATTGCTCCCAGTTTTTTTTGATAGTTTGAATAAGTCTCTCTTGCAGCTTCCTCACTGCTTGTTTTCTCATATATTTTATCCAGGTTTTTAAGCTGAATAGGATATTTTTCTAATAAATTCAGTCCATAATTAATGATAACATTACATAGCAGGACGTTCAGATAGGGAACTTCCCATTTGGCAATAGTTTTACAGGCTTTCAGGAAAACCGGTTCTATCAATTTCACAGATTCTTCATTAACATCATTGGCAAAACGGGCAAATCCGCATAAAGCAACGTCACAATGATGACTATAAGGGTCTTCTATGGCCAGAGGAAGGAAGAACATCAAATCTTCAAAGCTTTCGAGTACCGTAACTTTATTTTCTTCGGTAGTCAGGAATACTTTTTCAGAAACTATTGCTTCCAATTCCTGCGGTTTTTCTTCTATATAAGTTTCTAAAAGAGTCCGTACATTCGTCAGTATATTGTCTGAATAATGGGAAAGGGATTCCTTTATCATTTCAGATGGCGGAATATATTTCAGAATGATTTTAGCTGCCTTCGACTGTATTCCATCATCTTTACTTACAAAAGCAGAAGTTAATGCAAGTCCTAAGATTTCCGGGTTAATTTTTTTATGCTGAAAAATCTTTTCCGTTAAAGTAAGGCTTCCCATCACTACAGTTTTAACTTCCAAACTTAGCAGATTGGGAAGGTAATGAGCAAATTCATCGCTTTTGAAAGCAGAATTTCCTACTATTTTCTTTAAATGGATAAGAATTGTATTGACGGCTTTTGACTGTACAGATGCCAGCCCAGCCATTAGTTCATCCTGAAGATCTATCAATTCATCTTCTGTTGGTTTTAAAGCGGTAAAAGCATCCATAAACCAGCCTGTCACGTTCTTGTTAAAGTTTCTATTGGATGCCAGCAGACATTCTTTTAAAAATCTTTTTCTTTCAATTTTTTGCTCTGTGACAAGCTTTTGTACTAACGGAAACCATTCTTTCTGGAATGGCAGTGATTTGGATGGATATTCACACAGATACCAAAAGTGAGTGTTCAGTGTTTCAGGATACAGATCCAGATCCGTAGGATAATTACTCAGATGGTGTCCCAATAATTCCGGTTTTGGCTGGATATAACCCTTTTCAGTCCATCCTAAAATATTCTGATAATTAAAAGCAGTAAATTCAGCATCTATAGAATCATTAATAAAATCGGAGAACCAGTCCGGACATCCCCATTCCAGTATCTTTTCCGTCTGTTCTATATTACGGAAAAGACTCCAGTAATTTTTACCAAAACTCTTTTGATCCATACAGATAAATGATGCAATATCAATAATAGAATGCTGATTCACAGAACCTGCTGTATGATAAGAATTTTTGGTCATGATGATCTTGTTGATCTCACGATCCATTTTTTTTATTGTAGGCACTAATGCCTGCTTTTCTTCGGCTGTAAGCTGCTGCAAAAAAGGGACAATCTCATGTATTTTTTCCTCATTAAGGATGTCATAAAGTCTTTCTTTCATGTGTTTTAATTTGATGTATAATTTTTTTCAGGTTATTTTCGTTTTCCCATTCTTTAAGAACTTCAGCAACGCTTTCGTCTACTTGGGTTCTGTTTTGATTCAGCAGTTCATAATAAAGCTCTAACAGCTTTTTTAAATTAAAAACCGGTTTTTCAACTGCTGATAGAATGGAGATCAACAGTTTTTCAAAGGCTTGGTTATGACTGGAACTCAAATTGATAAATCCGGATAATCCATCGGTAAACCTTTTTACGGGAGCCCATTCGAAATTCACCTTTTTACCTATGATAATTCCCAGCTCCTGAAAATTAAAATCTTCTGAAACAGCCTTGTTTACTAGGGCTTCAAAAGCCATACCAGAAAAGGTTTTATCTTTATGAAACAATCCTGCAGACAGTACTAAATAATGTACAGTCTGAAAAGGAAGATTGAGTTTCATCCAGGCATCCAGAAATTCTATATTTCCTTTTATGTCATACTGATAGGCAGAACAAGACAAATCACCATTGTATTTTCTTGCGGCCAAAGACCCGGAAAAATATGGTGCTGCATATAAACTACGAATCAGATCATCCTGATACATTGCATGATAAGAATTGAAAAGATGAGTCAGGAATGAGGCGTTTTCCGGCAATTCCTTGTTATTATAAATAGTTATTAATGACTCAGGAACTTCTTCTGTATTATTCCATTTATAGATTTTTTTATACCCCAGCTTCCAATTGAAGCCACCATCAATAAATTCTTGTTTATACCGTTCTGAAAAATAATTTTGCTCAAAAACCGGTTTAAGAAGGTCAAAATAGTCTTCATTAAGTTGTTCTTTAGCGTATAATTCTCCTTTTTTCAGATTTTCTTTTTCCACCCGAAGCAGGGCAATCTCAAGATCAAAAGGAATAGGCTTTTCCTTTTGCTGCTGATACACTTTCAATTTATCTACAAGAGTATTAATGGTAATCCAACAAGGAGTATACTCCGGAACAGAAAGTAACGGAAGTTTTTTGTTCTCTTTTAAAAATTCAAATATACCTAACAAAAGCTGCTGATAGGCTTTGAAAATAAAAGGGGTTCTTTTTTCACTCCAGTTTTCGAGTGTTGGAAATCCTAAATAAGCACCTGAGAATATTTTTAATGTATTCTTTTGTTTCAGCAGTCCGTAATTAATCACAAAAGTTGCCAGCAAATGCTGAAATCCTACCGTTTCTTTTCTTTTGAATGCTGCATTAAATGTAGGTTCAAGCTGAATAAAATGTTCGTCTTCAAAAGTATCATTAAATCTTATCAAAGCCTCCAAAAACAGATCAATATGGTAGGTTTCATTATTATTAAAAATCTGAGAAGCCAGGAAAATAAAGTCATCTATGGATTCTACGGAAGGTATAGGTTGTGAAATATGCCATGCAGCCGCTTCATAATTTTGTTCATCTTTATTTTCGTTGGTTTCATTTTCTATAAGAAATTTAACCAATAAATTCTGAGCATCAGAAAGAAGAGAAGCCTTATAAAATATCAGCTCTGTCCTGATTTTTTCTGATTTCGGATCTCCGTATTTAACAATGATCTTTGCTCCTTTGGTTTGAAGGGTTTTATCTTTGTTTAAAAAGACAGGCATGAGAAACAGACATACTGCTTCATGATATTTTTGATGATCTTTTGCTATTTTTTTCCAGAGCCTGAAGCAAACCATTGATAATATTCTTCGTTGGCAGGGTCATTAAAGATGCTGCAGCCTGTAAAAAATCTTCTGTTTTAAAATCTTTTTCTGCAATTACCGGATTGATAATCTTTAATATTCCCGGAAACAATGAATGCTGCGTGGAATGAAAGATCATAAACAATTCATCCTGTAATTCCAGAATTTCTTTATGAGTAGGTTCCAAATAGGCAAAAAGCTCAAGAAACCAGGTATTATGTTCTTTTGAAAAATTGAAATTGATTGCGGCAAGACTTGCTTTAAGTACTCTCGAACGGTCTATTTTCTTTTCCTGCACGAGATTTTTCAATATATCTTTCCAACTTTTTCCGCGATAAACAGATGTAACACTGCATTCATGTTCAAATAAAAACCAAATATGGGATTCCAGTGTTACCGGATAGGCAAACAATGTTTCTTCTGTTCTGGATGATGAGGATAGCAATGATGCCCAGATTTCATCCTGAATGGTAAGATAATTTTTCTGTTCCCATTCCAGGACTTTCAGATAATCAAATCCATCAAGAAATAAATAGCTTTCTCCAATCCAATCAGGAACATAGGTTTCAAAGAGTTCATCGACTAGTTCTACCGGTATGGAATAAAATCCCGGTCTCAACTTTTCATATTCGTCCTTTGTTGTACTACACGCCAAAGCTGCTAACACAGATATTGTATTGTGCCCCCATTCTTTATTGATATGTTTTTTTAAAATGGAAACAACATCTTTTTTATCTTTTGGTGTAAGCTTCTTAAGAAAAAGTATAATTTCCTTGATTTTATAGTTTAAATATATTGCTTTAAACTCTTCATTAATAAGCATAAATCCATTCTTGATCGCTAAAATAAAAAAAATTGACAGATAGGCTGGTTAATTATCCCTAAAAAGTGAATTTTTTAACAAATTTTAAGTTAATAAAGTACTTCTACCACTTACTTTAGTTCAATATTGAGATGTCCCAATTTTAAAGTAAATGAAATAAAAAACCCAAAATCCAGTTGTAATTAATACTTTTTTAACCTGAATTTGGAAAAAAACTGGAAATTGAAAATAATTAGATGAAAACTATTATCAATTGTTAAATCACAATATAATCATAATTTATTGATATTCAATAATATTAAACTCTATACATTTCAAAAAATTCCCTACTCTTATTTTTATATTCTAATCTGATTAAAAACGAATACTCCTCATAGCAAACATTTTATTTTCTAAAAACAGTTGTAATTCATTAAAATTTATATATTTGCACAATGCAATTACTTGATAACTCAAATACTTTTCAATGATAAGCCCTGAATTATTACTCTTAATGAACATCAACAAACTTCAATCTATTATGGTAAGAAAGTTTGATTCTCTGAGTGCCCATGGATTGGGTTTTAATGATTTTGTAATTCTTTATATCCTCAGCCAGTCATCTGAAAGTAAAATGCGCAGAATTGACCTGGCTGAAAAAGTAGGGGTTACCGCTTCCGGTATTACCCGTTTACTAAATCCTCTGGAAAAGATAGGATGGGTAGCCAGAGAAACCAATGAAAGAGATGCCAGAGTAAGCTATGTTGTTATTACAGCGAATGGAAAAAAAATATTTGAAGAAGCCCAGGTAACTGCTGAACATACAGCAAAGAACATCCTTTCCTTAAAAAGAATAAAGCACTACAAACGGCAACCGAGCTTTTATTTGAGTTGGGTGGAAATATTAAATAAATAAGCCGGAAGCTGGGGGTTATTTTTAGTTTTATAATTTCTCCTCATTCCCGACTTCAGGCCTCTACCAATACATAAGATCTTTATGAAAAATGATATCAAACAGCAGCTTCGCGAAAAAGCAAAAAACCATACCATCACAATGGGTGTACTTTCTGTGAAAAATAACAGGAATGGAAAGCAATATGTAAAAGGAGCATTGAACCTGGAAGCACTGGTAAATAAACTGAAATTTTTATTACTAGGCAATATGTTTAACAATATCCAGCTACAGCAGGACTGGAACGAATACGGAAGTGAATGTTTCAGCTTTGAATTTATCGCCATTATTCCCGTTCAGGAAAATAAATATATTAATTACCGTCAGGAAATTGTAAAGGCAGAACGCGCTGCAGTAACAAAGATTGATGGTGAAATGTATACCTCATGAATCATATTACTAAAATAAACGGTGTTGATCTATGCTATGAAATTTTAGGAGCAGAGCATCAACAGACCATTGTTCTCATTTCAGGATTGGGAAGTCAAATGATCCGCTGGGATGATCCTTTTTGTCAATTATTGGTTCAACAGGGCCTCAGAGTGATCCGGTTTGATAACAGGGATTCGGGAGAATCTGTTTTTCATTCTGAAAAGAAGCTGAATTTCAATGGAAATCATCAGGAGTTTTTTTCTACTGTTAAAATGGAAGATGTTCCTTACTCTTTAATGGACATGGCAAAAGATGTGATTGGTTTACTCGATTATTTACAGATTGATCAAGCTCATTTTGCCGGCAGATCTATGGGTGGAATTATCGTACAATTATTGGGTTCATACTTTCCGAAAAGGGTTTTATCATTAACAATCATAATGTCTACTTCCCTAAATCCTGCATTACCGCCTTCAGATCCGGAAGTGATGGCCATGATGATGAAACCTCCGATAGATCCAGCCTCCGACAAGGAAAGCTATCTCAAGGAAAAATTACTTTTTGCAAAAAGAATTTCAGGAGATTTATATGAACTGGAGGAAAGTTTAGAAATTAAAATGATTGAAGAAGAACTGAACCGTTCAAAAACAAAATATGGAACGATAAGACAACTGTTGGCAATTTCTTCCTATCAATATACTCTGGATGTTTTAAAAAGAATAACCGTTCCTACTTTAGTTATCCATGGGACTCAGGACCCTATTTTTCGCTCTGATTGTGGAAAAGATATTGCAGATTCTATTCCTAATGCGAAATTTTTGTTGATGGAAGGAATGGGACATTCTATTCCCAAGGAATTATATTATCTTATCTGTAATCAAATTACAGCATTGATCTCAGAAGTTAGGGCATAGCTTTTAAGCAGTATTATTGTTTAAAAGTTCTTTCGACTTCCGTTAACCCCATCTTTGCAAGATGCCTGTATACGGTTGCCAGAGTGAGATTTCTTTTTTCAGCAATTTCAAAAGGAGGCATTCCTTCATCAAATAATTGAAAAGTAATAAGATGGGTCGGTTTTTTAACTACTGTTATGGATGTATCTATTTCAGTTTTCTGATTAAATAAAGGAATATCCAGCAGGTGGCAGGATTTCAATCGTTCAATATACTCTCCAAGGTCGTACAGCAATGTTTTCGTTTCTTCGTTGAATTTTTTTAAACCTTTGATTCCTATTGTTTCCGAATAAAGGCTTTTCAAAGGTAATAAGAACTTCTCAGCGACATTTTTGAAGAAAAAGTTGACAGCACCCTGACATTTTTCTTCAATCTCACTCCACTGAATATCACCGTTTATAAAATCGGTTAATTTCAGATGGATAACTTTTTAAATTTTTCAGTTACTTTAAAAAGATGTTCACTTTCTCTTTCAAAATCATTTAACAAGGTATTGATTTTCTTTGAATCTGGTATTTTTGTACCCATAATCACCTGTTTCCAATTCATTACCGCTTCTTTTAGCCAGGCTGCGTCTACTGTCATCTGAACTTTATGTAATGTATAATCATATTTTTCATGTTCGATGATCTGTACTAAATGATCATTAGCATTGGTAGATATCTGAAAATCTTCGATTCTATGGTCTTTGAGTATGGCATTCTTCGAAATTTCAGATTTCAGGATGATTCCATTCAGGGTACGGCATCGGCTTAATGCAACATAGACCTGTCCGCTGGCAAAGGATCTTCCGGCATCTATGATTACCCTATCAAATGTTAGTCCCTGACTTTTATGAATGGTAACAGCCCAGGCCAACCGTATGGGATATTGCTCAAAGCTTCCCAGTACTTCTGTTTTAATGTTTTTATCAGCATCCAGGGTATATCTTTTCTGTTCCCAGACTTCAGTGGTTACAATAATCTCTTTTTTGCTTTCATCAAGGATTACTTTGATAGTTTCTTCATCGAGATAGGAAATTTCTGCCAGCTTACCGTTATAAAAGTTTTTTTCCGGCGAAGAATCATTTCTTATAAACATAATCTGAGCACCCACTTTCAGCTCCAGAGTTTCTTCCATCGGATATTGGGTTTCTTTAAAATCACCAATCACTGAAGCTTTATAAAACAGCGATTCGCTCTCCAGCTCTCTCAGTTTTTTCTGATTAATATGATCTGCAATACGGTTATGAGAACATAAATGAATATAGGTTTCAGCTTCAGGCTCAAAATCAGGATTGTATCTGGAATTCAGCTTTTCAAAATCCAGTTCATGAAAGTCTGCATGCCTTACAGCATCCAATATTTCCAGGAATTCTTTGTCCTGCTGGCGGTAGACCGTCATTAATTCCACTGTTATTAACCGTATATTCTGCAAAGCTTTGGCTGAAAAGAAAAACGGGGTTTCGTAGAATTTTGAGAGAATCCGTTCAGAATCACTTCTTACAACGGGCGGCAATTGATATAAATCCCCTACTAATAATAACTGAACTCCTCCAAAAGGCATTGGGTTCCGTCTTACTCTTCTTAATGAATGATCCATTATATCTAATAAATCTGCTCTGAGCATAGACACTTCATCAATGACAATCAATTCTATTTCCCGAAAAAGATCCAGTTTTTCTTTTCTGTACTTAAAATGTGGAAACAGTTCGTTGATATTCATCGCAAGATTAGGATCAACAGGTTCTGTAGTAGGAACAAAGGTTCGGGAAGGAATAGCAAACAGCGAATGGATGGTTACCCCGCCGGCATTAATCGCTGCAATCCCTGTGGGAGCAACAATAATATGCTTTTTGTGTGTTTTCTTTACAAAATCATTCAGAAAGGTAGTTTTTCCTGTTCCTGCTTTTCCTGTCAGGAAAACACTTCTGTTGGTATGTTCCAGTAGCTCGACAAGTTCCTCCAAGGGATACAATTTTTATCAAAGATAACTGATAAAAATAAAAGCAGCTCATAAAAAGAGACTGATCGCTATGGAACAGTCTCTTAGTATCAATGATATTTTCTGTATTGCATTTTAATTATGCTGCAGACACCAATGCAAGATCTTGGCTATATTTCGTGCATCATCTACACCTCTGTGATGAGTACCATCTAGTTTAAATCCAAGTTCATTCAGCGCTCTTTGCATTCCTACGCTTTTTCTTATGGTAGGGTGAGTTTGCCCGAATAATGTTTTGACATTGATATGATCATCACTTAACGGATAATCCAGATAAAATCTTCTGGCCTGGTTCTGGAGCATATTCAGATCATAGTTTCCATAGCTTGCCCAGGTTAAATCTTCTGAATCATATTCTGCTCTCAGAATATCGAATGCATCATCCAGCATGATTCCCTCGGTATCCAGCATATTTTGGGTAAGCGTAGTAAGTTCCGTACAGAACGGGCTTACTTTTGAATATTGAGGTTTTATTAAAATCCCTTCATTTTGTGAGATCTTACCGGTTTTTGTGTTCATAATACAAACTCCGATTTCGATGATCTCACTTTCCTGACCTCTCGGCGGGTATTTTTCCCAACATGTGGCTTCAAGGTCTATAATGAGTATATTTTCTGTTGTTTTCATTGTTTTTTATTTAAGGTTAAAAGATGGAAGCGATGTATTATTTTAAGTTTGTTGCTTCCATCCAGATGATTACTCCAAAATCTTATTAAGAATTTTGGCTGTATTATAAGCATCGTCTGCTCCGCTGTGATGATTTCCGTCGAAATTCATTTTCAGATGATCCAGGGCTCTTTTCAGTCCAATAGATTTATACAGTCTGAAATGTCTTTTGAATTCATACATCACATTAAGGTATTGTCCTGAAAAAGGATTTTCTATCCCGAGCCAATCGCACTGTTCGATGATCTGTTCTCTATCGAAGTTTCCATATCCGGCCCAGGTGAGAGCTTCAGGATTGTACTCACCCCTGATTTTCTCACAGGCTTCTTCGAAATAGATTCCTTTTTCTTCTATTAATTGCGGAGTAATTCCAGTTAGCTTTGTGCAGAATCTATTGATTTCTGATCTTTCAGGAATGACATAAATGCTTTGTTTTTGAGAAATAGTATTGGATATAAGATTCAACTTACAAATTCCCATTTCTATAATATCAACTTTCTGTCCGATTGGAATCCTGTCGTTATCCCAACAGGTTGCTTCCAAATCGACAATTATGATTTCATTGGTTGTTTTCATGGTTGTGTAAAATGTGTTAATGGGAACAGGATAAAGTCAATAAATAAAGTCATAAAGAACCTGGATACCATAAATATGGCATCATTTAGCTATTGATCTATTTTCAGTTTAAATTCTTTCTCCCAGACTCTCCTGTCTATTACTCCCGAGGGGCAAATGGTGGTGTCCATTTTTTCTTTTTCATGATTTCCTTGACTTCTTCGTAGGATATTGGATAAAAATCGTGGCAATCTACTCCTACGTCGAAACTCAATGCCATTTCATCATCCGGCAAGGTTCCGTGTGAATGTCCGTATAACTGCCAGACTCCACGATGTGAGCCATTCCAGGTACGCATGGCGTAATGGAAGAGAATAATTTTCTGTTTTCCGTTGCTATTATCAGGTTCATCAATTTTCAATTCATGATAATCTCTGATGGAGGCGAATCGTTTAGGATACGTTAAAGCAGCCCCCTCGTGATTCCCCTTGATCAAATGGATATTTCCGTTCAGCTGATCTAAGATTTCCTTTGTAAAGTCTGGCTTTCCAAGACTGAAATCTCCTAAATGGTAGACGGTATCTCCCGGATTGATTCTTTCATTCCATCTTTTGATCAGTTCCTGATTCATATGTTCCATAGACTCAAAGGGTCTTTCGGAAAATTTTATAATATTTTCGTGACCAAAGTGATGGTCGGCTGTGAAAAATATATTGGGTTTCATTGTTTTATTTTTTTGTTACCACCCCGTCAAATCTACGATTTGACACCCCTCCGGAGGAGGGGAATATCACGTCTTCAACTGAAATTATTGTGAAGGGTGGAATCTTAATTTTTTTAATTTTGAAATGCTTGATAAAAAGCAGTTTCAATTTCTTGTTGATCGTTTTCAGTATATCTTCTTGAAAAATGGATAGGAACGGCTTCTTTCACCTTACATTCCTTCATAATCTTTCCAGATGCAGAGGCAAAGCTGTGGTAATTGATCTTCGCAAATTCCTGATCCGAATCTTTATAAAATGTTTCAATATAGACTTTATCTGCATCATTGAAGACTTCTTTTATCTTTTTATAATTGTCTTCATCAGCAGCATGATCCATAATTACTCCTAATTTGTAACCTTCATTTCTGGTTAACAAATGAAACAAATCTGATGCTTTATACAAAGTTCCTTCTATTTCGATTTCTTTATCCGAGTCATTATTTTCAAAGGCCACTTTCAGTTCACTGATCCATTTTCCTTTCTTAAAATCAGAAGCATTTTCATGAAAAGTAATAGAATCTCTTTCCTTAAACAGGTAAGCAATAGAATCTGTTTTGTGGTCCAGAATTGCAAAATCTACATTTACATATTCATCTTCAAAAAGGAAATCCTGAGTCTTTACAAATTCAAGGTTCCAATAAGGAGGACGAAGGGTATAAACATTGATTTCTTCTTTAGAAACAATTTCACGGATCTCATACTCAATAGCATCTTCTGCTATTAAATTCCAGGTATAGGATTTTAATCTTGCTTCAATTTGCTGATGAATATTTTTTGGTCCACAGATCACAACTTTTTCTCCGCTTCCAATCTGATGTCTGAAAATTCCGTCAAAATTGGAAAAATGATCGATATGCGTATGGCTGATCAATATCGCTGATATCGCCTGTGCTTCCTTTACCGTTAATAAACTTGCTTCTCCACAATCACACAAATAGTGCTTTGCTGAGTTGGGAACTTTTATTAATATACTGATGTCTTCTTTTAAAAGACTTTTTATTTCTGCCTGTAACATTGTTTTTCTTTTTTAAACCACCCCATCAAAAATTTTTAATTTTTGCCACCCCTTCATTGGAGGGGAATTTTCACGTCTTCAACTGAGATACTTGTAAAAATACCTGTTTCTATCCATTTCTCAGGTATATTTGAATGCTTTCAATCTATGTGCATAATGACATGCTTGGCTTTTTAAGTTGTGGTTGCATTTATATATATAAAAGTTCCGGTAAAATAAATTACCGAAACTTCATCTTTATTTAAACAATAAGTTCTTTTATCGCTTTTCTATGTATACCAAAATCAGATTTCCTGATCTTACACATACGATTATCCGCTGTATGATGGAAAACAATACCTTCCATATTATTCTCAGGATTGCTCAGAAAGTTTTTGATACATTCAAAATCCAGACTTTCTAAACTAAGAATATTATTTCCGTGCTTTACTAATAAATGACCTTTAATATTTTCAGGGTTCCCCTGTACTTTCTCCCCAATAAGTTCGTAAGTACCTTCTTCCACCTTGCCCGATTCGGCCAACGCATTAAAACCTTCCCAGAAGTACTGATCATCTTTTTTCTCCATGCTACACTCAACCCAATGCGGATGATGGCCTGTAGTAAGATCTGCTTCCTGACATGGAATTGCACCTTCAGGAGCTGTTTTACCTTTTTTGGCATCGTATCTTTTGTATAATTTACCATTGATCACCGCACATGCAGAACCATCAAACTTTTGCGTAGCAATAGCTTTTCCATCAAAAACCCAATTGTTTTCAGGATTAATTTCGTTAATAACTCTTCCTAAATTATTTATATCTTTTTTGAATAATGTACTTATCTTTTTCATTTTTAATTGCTTTAATGGCAAAAGCTCTTATTCATTGGCATCAATCCCAAACTATACTTTTGCTGAATTTAATTCTTCTTTCACAATATCAATCACTAAAGAATTCAACTTTTTGTTGATCCTTTTCTGTTCTTCTTTTTCAATGGTTGTAAAAACTGCCGGAAAATCTTTTTCAAAATCTTCTAAAATGTCCTGCGCAAAAAGACCAATCACTTTTCCTATCATTTTAGGTTCGAATTCGCCGATTTTGCTCACCACATTATTCAAACGGTTCACTGTTGCGTATCTCTGGATTTCGTTCCAGATATTTTGAGCAGTTTCACTGAAATCAAGCTTTTTTTGAACAATTTTATCTTGTTTTTTGACCATTTTAGACTTTTCGATCCACTTTTCATTTTTATTTTTAAGAATGACTCTGGCTCCGTTTCCAAAATATCTGGTTTTTAGAGTTTTGATAATGGTTCCTTCACACATGTTATTCATTTCCGGTAATCCTAACCAGGTTGGGATTTTAGAATTGAAAACATTCGGGAACATCAAAGCTTCTTCTAAAGTTCCTTCAAATAAGGTTTTAGCATAGAAAAATCCGGTCTCCTCAAAAATTGAGTTGGCAATATCCGTATCCAAATAAGTAACCCCATTCAAGTTAATATCGAATGCATAAAAATCGTTGTAAGGTGCATATTCAATTCCTGCCTGCACTTTTATTGCGTCTTTTACGGGTTCTACTTCTTTATGTTTGTAACCGCCGCCGAACAATTCACCGTAGATGACTACAGTTTCAATATCCGGATATATTGTCTTCACTTTTTGAAACAAATTAATTACATTTTTTCTGTATTGTTCCAAAATTTTGTGTGCATTATAAAATTTCTCCTCTTTCTCAATGAAAGCTGTTCTTTTGGCGATTTTAATTTCCTTTCCGTCGGTAAAGAAAGAGAAATTAGCTCCATGAACTTTTTCCTGCACGATGAAAACCTCATCTCCAAAGCCCTGCATCTTGATCTGATCGATCATTCGGCTCTGGTAAGCATTTTCTATAGAGTTATATGTTTTGAAAATCATTTTTTTAGTTTTTTAAAGTTTTTTAAAAGCCTTTATATATTCTCCTTTCCTACGGGATTCATGGAATGGCTATAGAATTTTGGTAAGTCTAAATAATTATCCATACAGTACTCTACCAACCATTTTGCACAGTCATAACCTGTTTTTTCCACAAACTCACCGGCATCCTGTTTTAGATAATGCTCATCTGCAAGATCATGATCAAAAGAAATCATTTCCGGAAGGCCTTTCTCTAGAATTCTATTGACAAACTGATCGTAATTCCGAACAATATGCCAGTCTCTCCTGAGAAAAATATCCTGTTTGGTATAACGATATGCCTCAATCGGATATCGAATATCATCCAGAAACAATAGTCTTTTGGTCATTTCCATCGTATTATTTTTTTTGAACTTTACCTAGTCCTCATGAATCCAATCTACAACGGTCTTTAAAAAATGTAATCTCACTTCTTCGAACCTTGTAATATTAGGTATATGATTAATTTCCAATAAATGTTTATGACCGTTTTTCTGAACGATATAGTCATTCGCGATCACATCCATTCCTATCTTTTCTTTTAACATCAGGGTATCTTGTAAAAGTTCTGCATCCATTTCCATGAATTGGGCATCATCCGGATGGATGGATTTTAGCCATGTATCTCCTTCAAGCTTTATCTGCCAGGATTTTTCACCAATGTTTAAAATTCTTACAGCATCGCCTTCAAAATAAGGTTCCAGCACACTATTTTCTGTACTTTCCCAACTTCCTGTAAATTTATGTTTGTTCTCTCCACAATGCCAATTTCCCCATTTTGCCACTAACTCGGTATCTGTATTCACATAAGCTCCTGCTGAGATAAATCCTCTTTGGGAATTAAATTTTGAATACTTCATCGCCTTAGCAAGGCAAGGAATTTTCAATCTACATTCGAGCATTCCGTAAGCGTTTGGGAAACATGGGCCGTTCCAAATTGTCAATCCGGCGATAAGATCGAGATCATCTTCAAAAATCCCGTGATACACGACCTTATCTACCGGAAGCATTCCTACTCCCTGGGCCTTTTCAACATATAAGGTTCCGTCCACAACTTTTATCATTGGAATGGATTGGTGCCAGATCATAAGGCCATCATAATGTTGTCGTATATATTCGTATTCCTGTTCGTGTAAGCCGATAACGGCTATTCTATTGTGAGTCATGTTTCTAGTTTTTTTGTGTTATTTTCTTAACACGTGATATAATAGTTTGGCGGTATTATAAGCATCGTCTGCTCCGCTGTGGTTATTTCCTTCAAATTCAAGATTTCTTGCTTCGAGTTCTTTTAAAAGACCTCTTGGCTTTTCTCCTTTCATCAGGGTTATCAATATTTTCAGATCAATATAAGTTGTATTAAAGGGAGATCTTATTCCCATTTCTTTACATTGACTTTCCATAATTTCCTTATCAAATCCTCCGTATCCTGAATAAATTCTGACCAGCGAATTATATCTGTTCCTGATTCTTGAACAGGCTTCCTGAAAAGAGAGTCCTTCTTTTTCCAGTTTTTCAGCTGTAATTCCGGTCAGTTGTGTACAGTATTCACTGACTTCGGATTTGTAAGGTTTTACGAAATAACTTCTTTTATCTTCGATGCTTCCATCTGACATATTCAGCTTGCAGATTCCGATTTCAATAATTTCTCTTTCCTGATTTTCAGGAATCTTGTCATCTTCCCAGCAAGTCGCTTCTATGTCTATCACTGTAATTTTATCATACAAAAGCATTTCTTTATTTTTTAATTTGAAAAGTAGATATTCAATGCTTTAATCACACTTTTCACATTGGTATTGGGATAAAATCCGGAACTGTTGATACAATTAATTTCAACGACTTTCCAACCTTTATCCGTTAAACAGATATCCATTACAAAGGCTTCTTCAAGATTAAACAACTGAATCATCTTTTTTGCAAAATCCAATCCGTCCTGTGAAACATTTTCTTCGAAAGGAGCATTATCATTAAATCTGTAGTAGCCACTATCCACAATTTGCCCACCAACGATCCAAAGCCTTGCTTCTTTTATGGTTCGCTTTGCTTCTGAGACCTGAATTAAAGAATCTGCTGTAATTCTGTTGGCTTGATTTTCTAATCTTTCAAAAATGAAGTCTTTCCATTCTGATTCTATAAAAACCTTTCCTGTGAAAATTTTTGCTTCATTGTATGGTTTGATAAATTTCTCTTCACCTTTTTCCCATTGTAATGCTTCAGAAATTTTATGAACAGAAACCTTATGATTCAACAGGTTTTCACCATAATATTGAGAGTATACCTCATACAAATGATTCCCACCATAAAAAGAACCGGGAAACCAGTCTGAATTTTGTTTTGCCAGTCTTGCAATCGTCACCGAACCATAGACAAAAACATCTTTTCTATCTGTTTCAAAGTCTATTTTATCTGCTGTTGGAGGAATATTAATGACATCATAGTCAATATTCAATTCTTCCAGTGCCTCAAAAATTTTGTAATGATCCGGATCTAAATACACATTAGACTGAATTAAAAAATACATGGTTATTGGTTTTAATCTTTAATTTTTTATCTTGTTATACCATCATATCTGCACAATTGGAACTTGCGAAGGCAAAAGGTTTTGCTTTAAATACATATCCCATTCCCAGAATATATCCCATCGCATCTTTTAATGCTACATTAGATTTAAAATCAGGATCGGTATTAATGTCTGCGTGTACCTCCATTTCTACTCCATAAGTGTCCAATACAGAACAGATTGCATAAGCGATTTCAACGGATTTGTTGACTTCATTCAGCATTCGTTCTTTGATACTGATGCTCTGTATTTCTCTTTCTTTTCTGATAAAGGTAAACGCTCCTTTTCCTTCACGAATAAATACTACTGCTGTAGCATAATTAATAGCTTCTCCATATACGTGAGAGTCTGATCCCACACATACTTTCAGACGATGTCCGTTTGCCTGTTCGCGAATAATGGCTTTTTCTACCAGCTGTGTGATAGAGTCTTGGAACATTTTTCCATTCATATTCTGCCATGTTTGTTGTTGTTGCGTTTCCATTTTTTCTACATACTTTAATTTATAATTGATAAATGATTGTTGATAATTAATTACTGAATGGTCAATTTTAAAAATTCATTATTGACTATTCATTTTTTGCACTCCGAACCGGACTCGAACCAGTACTATCAGTTTTGGAGACTGAGATGCTGCCATTACACTATCAGAGTAAAAGTTGTTAATTCATTAGGACTCGAACCTAAACTCCAAGAATCAAAATCTTGTGTGCTGCCCATTACACTATGAATCAGATTAATTCATGAGTAATAAGTAATTGGTAATGAGTAATGTTTAAAAACAGTCAAGTATCAAAGATGATTCATTATATTACTTATCATTCATGTTTTTGCGGAACAGACAGGAATTGAACCTGTACCTTTAGTTTTTCAGACTAACGTGCACACCGAGTACACCACTCTTCCCTATTTTATGAGCAATGAGTAATTAGTGATGAGTAATAATAAACTACTTTCCTATCATTCAGTACTTATTGCTCATTGCTCATAATTAAAAGGTTGTCTATTTTTATTGACTAAAGATCTTCTGCTCTTGACAACCTTTTTTTCTTTTCTTCATTTTGTGTGAATGGCAACTGGCCAATTCTTTTAATCTGAACTTTCATGGTATTAAAATCAATTTAATATTGACCAGTTATTCACATCCAGTACTCTATAAGGGAATCGAACCCTTATTTTCTGCTCGAAAGGCAGGCGTCCTTACCGTTAGACGAATAGAGCGTTTTTTATAAATAATGAGTAATTAGTGATGAGTAATAATAAAATGACTCTTCTATCATTGATTACTTATTGCTCATTATTCCTCATTAAAAAGAATAAGCTTGTCTTTAAATTTGCTTAACAAAAAGAACTTCTACGCTTGACAAGCCTTTCTTTCGAAAATTATATTGAGCATTTTTATATTTTCTTTTTTTGACCAACTGACTAGGAATCGAACCTAAACAACAAGAGTACATTTCCTGCATGCTGCCATTACATTATCAGCGGTTTTTGGTGGAAGTAGTAGGATTCGAACCTACTCAGCAATTAAGCAACAGATTTACAGTCTGCCCCGACTCTCCAACTTCGGCGTACTTCCCTATTCATAAGTAATGAGTAATTAGTGATGAGTAATGATGAAAACTATTTTTCAATCACTGATTACTTATTGCTCATTCTTTATTAAAAAAGAAAAGCCTGTCTGTATTTTGTGTTTTGGCTTAAAGATCTTCTGCGCTCGACAGACGTTTTCTTTTCTTAATAAAGGATATTTTTTCAGCTATAATTGATGAATGATCATTGATAGATTTGATCATCTACTGTTACATTCCAATTTTCAGCTTACTTTTGAGATGGTTATGGGATTCAAACCCACTCAGCTTACGCAACGGTTTTGCAGACCGCCCCGACTCTTCCACTTCGGCGAACCATCATATTTTAATAGGAGTAATCTTTTACTGCCTATTTAAAAAAAACAAAGTCTGTCTATATTTTTTGTTTGAACTTCTACGCTTGGCAGACTTTATTTTTTACCTAAAATTGTATTCATCATATTGTTTAGTTACTACCTGTTAATGATTGAGAAAGAAAAAGTTTGTCTGTACTTTTTGTGTTTTGGTGTAAAGATCTTCTGCTCTTGACAAACTTTTATTTTCTCCTGAAACAATTAACATTTAGTTACTGCGATTCCGGAAAGATTCGAACTTTCAACTTCTGGTTTAACAGACCAGCGCTCTACCATTGAGCTACAAAATCTTTTGTACGGGAAGAGGGATTCGAACCCTCAGCGCCTTGATCCTAAATCAAGTGTGTCTACCGTTCCACCATTCCCGCGGCGGCTTGATGAATAATGAGTAATTAGTGATGAGTAATGATGAAAGCTATGTTTCAATCTATTATTATTTATTACTCATTGCTCATTACTAATATTCCTGTCTGGAAAGCAAGATTCGAACTTGCGACCTCCCGCGTCCAAGACGGGTAAACAACCACCGTTATCTTTCCAGTTTTGCAGATTCATTTCAAATTCATTTCCGAGAGACAACCGGAGCAGAGACTTTTGATGAATCTTTGCGGTCTATGCGAGAATCGAACTCGCGGTGCCCAAGAGACAGTCGGGCAGGTTACCATTACCTCAATAGACCTTTTTTGTGATTCCGAGAGGATTCGAACCTCTAACCCTGGGTTTAGAAAACCCATGCTCTATCCAGTTGAGCTACGGAACCGTTTAAGTAATCCCAGAAAGATTTGAACTTTCAACTCCCGGTTTAAAAGACCGGTGCTCTAACCACTTGAGCTATGAGATTGTTTTAGTTTTTTAATGATTCGCGCTTTGTTTATCAATTTTAGTTTCACAATTCACTTTCATTGTAATCTCAGAAGGATTCGAACCTTCAACCTTCGACGTATCAGGTCGATGCTCTAACCATTTGAGCCATGAGATTTTATATTTTGGGTATCTCCGGGGATCGAACCCTGTTCTCCGGTTCCACAGACCGGCGCTTTACCAAATAAGCTAAAGAAACCATAAAAAAAGCGCCTCTTTTGGAGAGGCGCTTCATATTTTTTTACGTAAAAGATCATTAGCTGACCCACGTATATAAGCACCTTTTATTCACAATTCCACTTTCAAGAATACATACAACACCTGTCGGCTCTTGTCCAAACAGTCTTGAATATTGATTGTATATGTTATGAAATTGTTTCATTTTATTTTTGTTTTGCTTTTAAATTATTTTTGATTGAATCCTGAAAACCTGTTGCTTTCAATTTTCGGTTGCAAAGTAAATATGAATTTTTGGAACCTGCAAATAAATTTTCAAATTAAACCATTGATAATCAGATGATTATATTTAATTATTAGAGTAAGCGATTTCTGTCCGCAATATTTTGCAGATATCTTAATTACCTAAATGACTGTCTCTCATTGGGTTGTCTATCACTCTATTTTATTGTATTAAAGTTGCATTGTTTATTAAAAATTTTTCATGTTTATGGTTATTTTTTTTCATTCTAAATAATTTCTGACCTAAAAAACAAAAAACGTCTCGATTTTTCGAGACGTTTCTGTTGTATTTTGATTAATTTTTTACAAGTTTATAGTAAATAATTTCCAAAGTCAGCACATTTCGCCTCATTCCATATCACCTCATCATATCCCAACAATCCTTTGTTAGAAGGACTTTCGAATAGTTCTGCATTGATATGTGCTCTTTGTATTGTCATAATTTTCTGGTGCAAAGATATGAAAAATTGCTTTTGATTATGGAAAAATGGACTTGTTGTGAGGATTGGAAGCTGGAAGAGGGAGGCTGGAAGTAATGAAGGAGATCATTATTAAAACTTATTTTTTAAGACCTTTTACCTATTCAAAAGACAATATTTACTTCCATCTTCCATCCTCTAGCTTCCCTCGCTATTAATGATTAAACATCTTATTTCTTCCTGTCTTAAATCTTGAAATATCTTTCAGGATTACCTCATCATTGGGATTAAAATATTTTAGCTCATTCACAATTTCAGAGCGGGTTTCTACTTTTTCTGCAATGATTTCATACGCGATCTTTCTCACCACTGGTTGTAATTTCGGATCTTTTTTAAATTCGTATTTCATGGCTTCCAGATAGGTCAGCTTTTTATAAGCCGGTGTTTTCTCATACATCGTCTGTATTTCTGATTCCAGCTTTTTACCGTCGAATATATTAGTAAAGTAATTATTCAGACAGTTGAAGGCATCTTTATCTTCTTCCCAGCCTTTTAATAATACTTTTTGAGCTTCCTCCGGCTTTTCCATTTTCTTCCGGTAGACCAATGAGGCTTTTACCATCTGATTATTGGTGGTATAGTCGTCTGCTACCATCTGATAGTAAATATGGGCATTTTTAAGATCATTGATTTCCTTGTAAAGGTCTCCTACTTTTTCTTTCTGCTCCATTTCTTTGTACAGATCAATAGCTTTTTTATATTGCTTGGCTTTTTCGTAGCAATTGGCAGCATCGGATTTATTTTTTAATTTTTTAAGATACACGGCTGCGGCTTCGTTATAGAAACCACCCTCTTCCAATATTTTTGCCCCTCTGTAATAATCCTGCAACAGGTTCATATAGACTTTTGCTGCTTTTTTATAGTCTTTTTCTTCTATATATTTTTGAGCTAAATCTTCATATTTGCTTCTTATCCTGTCAAATAGCGAGTTTTCAAGATAAAAATTTCCTCCTTTGGCTCCTCCTTTTCCTGAATTCTGTATATTTTGTTCTTTATCTTTTAGAAAAGCAATCACCATAAGAATGATGAACGCAACAATTAGAAAAATCACAAGAGTTCCGACAACATCCCAGAAACTTTCATGGAATAGCTGTGCTACAATTCCAATCACTTTAAACATGGCCAGCAATACGAAGGCAGCCATGAATTTGTCTATAAATTTCTGTTTATTCATCATCATCGGATTTTAAAATGGTTTTATCATCCCTGAACAAACGGTAAAGCAGTAACATCACCCCAATAGCCAATACCCATACAAACCAGTTGTATCCAAACATTTTTACCAAAGGATAAAACAGATATACTAACATTCCTACCAGAATCACAATTAAAAGGAATTTTATCCAGCCCGGGACATTATCTCCGCCCAGATTCAATGATTTATTTTTAAATAGGAAGGAGTATAATCCAACCGCTGCAATCATTAGAATTACCATATAAATAATATCTGAAACAGGAGTATCTTTATTTAACGAATTACTCCCAGATTCCGCGCCTTTTACTTTTGAATCTTTGATGGATGACGGGGGTGACATATCAGCTATATCTATGGTTCCGTATAGCTTTCCTAAAGAATCCTGCATCAGAACCTGTTTTTTCTTTAAAAGATATTTGACAACATCTCCATTTACCGGTTTTCCTTTGGTATATTGTTTTAAGGAATCTGAGATTTTACGTTTCAGGACTTCACTTCTTTCTTTAATCTGCTTAGTGATTTTTTTAGTATAAATAATTTTAAGAGAATCTCTGCTCTGCTGCTCTTTACTGCTAAGCTTTTGAATATCTTGACCAATGGCGCTTACATCCCTTCCTCCTTTCTTTTTATATTCTTCTTTTTCTTTTTTTGTCTTGCTCTCCTGCATTCCTGCATTCAGGAGTTCATTGGACAGACCTTTTCTTTGATCAAAATATAGAGAATCTATCTTTTGGTCTATTTCGGAAACGCCAGAATGAAACGCGATCATATCTGAAGGAGCTTTTACAGCATCTGTTACAATCTTCCCTGAAGACATTACATTTTCCTCTTCTCCTGCTGTACTATCCTTATTTGATGGTAAAGCTATTTTTAGTACAATAGCGATTACTATAACAGCCCAAAATATTCTGCGAAAATTCCTGGTTCCTGCACTTTCCTGTTTCGCACCGGAACTTCCCAACAGCCCGTCTAACCAGGTAAATTTGCTAAATCCATCGCCCCTGGATGTTCCCATAATGTCTAAGGGTATTCCAAGTTCTATAGCTCTTTCAGGATATTTTTCAATGTATTTTAAATATTTTTCAATTTCTTTTTATTTCCGGCCATGACTTTCTTCAAATCAAATGGCAGGTTATTCATCCATTCTTCTTCGGTTTGAGGTTTCTGTAATGCCTCGAGCATTTTTTCATCATCTATCTCAACCGTATAGCTTTCTATGATTTGTGGAATTTTAACTCCGTTCAAAGGTTTTCTTATCGTTTCTTCTATCTTTCCAGATTCCTGAATCAATTCGACCCAATCGATTTGCTCTGACAGCTTTACCAATCCAAATTCAGGATGCATAATGAGAAAAGTTGAATCTACCGCTTCCCAATCTTCATGATTAACCTTTGGATAAAACGTAGTATTTTCCGGAATAAAAAGTTTATGATCTACCCATTGAAAATAGGCATTCTTTCCGATTTCCTGTGGAACATGATCTTGAAATACTAAGAAACACCCATAGATGACGTTGGGAGTATTTGCTGGAATGGCATAAGCTTTTGTACGATCCAGGTCAATTTCCAGAGTTTCCATTTCCTGAAGCCATACAAGAGGTGAAGAACCTTTTATTAAAAGTCCATTTTTAGGATATATATTTTTCGGAAAAGGTTTTATTCTAAGCTCCATAATCTTATCTATAACATCACCTGCTCTATAAACGGTTTCAAATACTGATGATACATTTCCTCCATCGTTCTTACCTTCAATAAGGTCTGTTCCGGAAGATAATATTCTGATCCGCCAAATTCTGTCTGAGTAGCCAGTGCCAGAAATCCATAGCTTGTCGTCGGAATATAAAACTCTTCTATCCCTTTGTTACTGCTTCTGAATATAAGCATTCCCCGGGAATCTGCAATGACCTCGCTTCCATCAGGAAAGGTATATTTATTTTTATTCTGTTCTGCAAAAATCGGGATATCGTATTTGTTTTTGTAAAGATTGAGGGTATTTTCATATACGCTGCTTATTTCATATCCTGAAAAAACAAAATTATGATGTGCATTAATCCCGATTTTATTAAAATTACCGATAATTTTTAATCCGCTTCTATTCAGTTTGGCTACTTCTGTCTCTACTTTTGCAATGTTTTTGTCTATATCTTTGTATTGATGATCAAAAGGTTCTACTGAAGTATTTCCTTCTATATTTATTTTATACAATTGAGGGTTCGAGGCCTGATGAAGATAAAAACTTTGGTCAAAATAAATCAGTTTATAATCATCCGGAATATTTAGTCCGGTAACATTGATCTCAGAATATTCTTTTGTATTCACATTCAGTTTAGACACTAATTTTCTGGAAGGCTGATATTGGCATAATATAAAATGCTGCTGCTTATTTTTTGCCAGCGCAAACTGTCCTGTTGGTTTTACAGAAATTCCTTCAGCCATCACTTCACAACCATGATAAGTTTTATAGTAATCATAAGAATGTCTGTCATAATAATTATCAGAAAGATAAGTTTTCAATAATTGTTTTTTTGAACTCAGGATAAAAAATTCACCTTCGTACAGAAACTGAGCCATCTTATTCGCAGGAGTTGGGAGCAGGATCGGGTAATTTAATGGAAGATCGGTTTTCTTTCCATTCGAATTATTCTCAGTCTTTTTCTGCTGGGGGGATTGGCCCATAGCTCATGAAGAGGAAGCATTATTTTCTGGATATGCTTTCGTGCCCCTTTATGATGTTTATAAAAATTAATTTCCCCATATGAAGTAGTAGCGACTAAAAATTTAAGTCTGTCCCTATTCTGGTGAATAACTCGCTGCATTTTTTCGTCTTCAAGGTTCTCTTGATGAGTGATGAAAAAGACTTCAATATCTTTTTGAGGATATTCTTCATTTAAAAACTTTTCCAACGCTCCTGAAACTTCCAGTACCGGACTTACCTGATTAAGGTTTTCAATTACTGTTTCAACTTTATGTAAGGAAATAGGAATCGCAGCCTGTCCAAGCACCATTACTTTACATTCTGAATGGGCTTTCGGATGCTTGATGATGGCAATGGCTGATGAAAAGGCCAATACTTTTGGGATTCCCCAGTTTCTAAGGGAAGTATCAATCAGGATAATTCTTTCAAAAATATTTTCTTCAGGCGGTATTTCTCTTTGGATGTATAAAGCTTCATTATTCGCCACACGATTGATGAAAACTTCGTCTTCGTTGGCAAACTCTGATAAAAGCATTCTATGAAAATCTCCTTTATTGGTCATATCAGAAACACCTCCAATAGGCTGTTCCCCTGGAGAAAGATGACGCATCGGAATTTTAAGTCCGCTCCATATTCTTTTAATAAGGCTCCCTATCTGGAAAGTCTTGGATTCTTCCACCAGTTCTCGGATAAAGTCTTTATCTGTATCTGCATTAGCTTCTTCCTCTACCACCTCATCATCTAATTCCGGCTCTTCAATCGAACCTTTCATGGCGTCAATGATGGATTGTACGGTTGGAAATTTTTCGTTGAGATCTATTGCCGTCAGATCTTTGTTCAAAACAGATGGACCAGCATGTTGCTTTTCTGCACTAAAGCTCAATTCCTGAGGTCTTTTAGAATAAACCCTCAAATAAGCTTCCGCGTTTAAAGAAGATAGTCTGTTATGACTATCTTTAAACAAAGTCTGCAGCAATATAATTTTGTTCTGCTTCTGTTTATAAACTTTCGGAAGGGCTCTTATCTTTTCCAGAAATTCAATTTCTCTTTCTGCATTGAAATCAAAGTTTCCGACACTGTAAAAATCTGCAGTATATCTTAAAGGGCCTGCAAAGTCTGTATAGCCATCCTGCATGGCATATAAAACCATCAGCAAAGCTCCAAACGGAGGCCATCCCTGCGGCTGAAGCTCTTTCAGAACCTCAATGATATAAGGTCTATATGCGATAGCACCCACTCCGGGTATGGAGAGGAGATTATTCTCATGATATCCGGAATCTCCGGGCACATCTTCATCAGTTTTCCATTCCCAGAAATAATTTTCGTAAGATTGGAAATAGGCCTTTAATTCCATTCTCTTGATTTTTCAGTAAGACGGAATGAACTTACAGATAATGGTCTGAAATCTGTTTCTTTGATTAAAAGATAATTTCCATTTTCATCCCATAAAAGCCATCCATCTGACTCTTTATTATATTTTTTTTGTAAGACTGTGCTTAGGTTTCTAAATTCAAAATCAAAACCGGAAGGCAAAAGATGTCTGTCTTTTGTCCAATATGTTTTCCCCGGCAGACTTAATAATGGGGTTCCTAAAAAAAGAGCTTTATCTCCCATCACAATCCATTTTATTTTTTCCAGTCTGAACTTTGGTAAGGCCATAATACTTTCTTTGATATCTCCAATTTTGCTTACCAAAGCAATAACCGAATGTTCTTCTCCACTCTCCTTTAACTTAACCGGGACTTTTTCACTGATGCCGAAATAGTTTTGGTTAGAAGTCGGAAAGGTGAGCCTTAAAGCTTTATCAATAGACGTCCAAAGCAATGCTGTTCTCATTTTTTTGCTGGGAACCAATGCTTCTTTTTTGAATAAAAGCCCATCACGCAATTCGTACAGTAAAAAGTTAGGCAACTGATGCAGCTCTGAACTCAATATCTGTTCATCGGTAAAACCTTTGAGCCATATTGTTTCATCATCTGTTGCGATCAGAACATTCTTCCAATCCCGGATAGAGCCTAGATAGTCCTGATCCGCACGTGGAAGTTCTGCCCAGAATTCTATTATAGGGTCTGAAGAATTTTCTGCCATAAGCTTTCAATTTCCTGCTGAATATATTGCTTTTGTTCAGGATTTCTGATCCAGTCACAGCGTGTCTGTAAATATCTCAGTTTATCTTTGATCACATTTTGCTCTTCAAAGCTTAGATGCCCTTCGTTCCATTTATCTACAAGGATTTTTACATCTTTCATCACCTCTTCCGGATTTGGTGTTTTATTATGCATCGCCTGTGGATGGGAGTTCGGATGGTCGTCTCTCTCAATCGTTCTGTTAACTATGCCTTCCAGAATTTCAATCTGCTCTTCTGTATCCCAGATATGTTTTAAAACCCAAAGATCTGAAAGCACCGCTTCATTTCTCCCGCAAATTAAAGCACTTGCAGCGATGAGGTTCTGAAGTTTCACGGCTCTACGGTCCGAAATAGCAATTCCTGTATTTCTAAGGCTCATAATCGTATTTAGATAAACTTCATAGATCGGTTTTAAATCTATTGTCCTACACAGGTTCTGTAATTCTCTGATCTCATTGGCATGAATTTCCGGCACCTCTGTTTCTTCTTCATTTTCAAGCTTTCTTCCTGCTAAAAGCACCTGCTGCAGGAGTTCCGGATTGACATAATCTACATTGATTCTTACCAGAAAACGGTCAAATAAAGCGTTCAATGCTTCATCTTCCGGAAGAACGTTACTTGCTCCTACAAACATCAAAGCAGGTAAATGTTTTGTTTCTTTTCCTCTTTTGAAGATCTTTTCATTAAGCGCCATCAAAAGGGAGTTCAGAATAGCGGAATTGGCATTGAAGATCTCATCAAGGAAAACCATGGAGGCTTCAGGCATCATTCCTTCGGTATTGGTCAGAAGTTCTCCTTCTTTTAATTTTCTAATATCAAAAGGACCAAATATCTCGTTGGGCTCTGTAAAACGGGTCAGGAGATATTCAAAGTTCTTTCCATCCTTTACAGTTTTTGCCAATGTCCTTACAATGGCTGATTTTGCAGTCCCCGGAGGCCCATACAAAAAGGCATTTTCTCTTGCCAAAAGACAGATCCCCAGCAGGTCTACTACATCATTTTTCCCTACAAAAGTATCTTTTACGTAGTTTAGAACTGTATTCAGTTTATTAATATTCTGCGTCATTGATTTTCTTCAGTTATTATTTTTAATTCTTTCCAGAACGCCTCTTTATGCATTCCAAATTCTGCCATAAGCAATGTATTGATGAATGGAATTTCCGCCAGTTTATAATCTCTTTTTTCAACAATTCTTTCCAGATACAATTTCCGGTAGGTTTTGTCTTTCAACTCTTCTTCCCAATTCACTCCTTTCAGATCAAGTTCATATCCGACTCCTGAGTAATGAAATTCTGTCAGGATATCTTCAAGCAATTTGATGAGTGGATCTTCAGGATCAACTGAATTCAGGGCAATCATCACTTCAGGTAAAAATCTTAATGATAAATCTGCTGATAGAATAGAAGAAATATTTCTCATCCCTTTAAATTTTGGAATCAGGTTTTCAAGATTGTTGACTGTATTTTCTCTTATCAAATATAGTTGAGCACTATGATACAGGACTTTTGCTGCCCAAACTGCTGTGATTTTATCACAGGATAGCTGATCGGAAAGAAATTCCAATCTTTCTTTTTCGAATTCTGCTTCAAAATACATTTCCGCTTCCTCCTCTTCTTTGGGAGAAATGGTCTGAATATTCGAAAAGAGGGTAATACATTCGCTTTTACGCAGTAAAAAGATTGTATCTAGAAATGGTGATTTGGATTCCATCATCTAACAAAAATAAAACTATTTTGTAGAGAATAAAATTTTTAGAAAAAGGATTGATATTAAATTATGCCGCTGCTGGAAAAATACGGCTTTTAAGGCTTCGAGTGATAGTTTCTTTATTTTGAAAGAATGGTATGTTGGAAAATGCTAAGGCGCTAAGATGGTTTAATATCATGCTGTTTTAAGGTGCAAGATTCTGTGTTAATCTGCAAATAATATTTATATTTTTTTGTAAATTTGTTTTTTAAGTCGGCCTAGAGCTAGACTCTGTAGCGTGCTATACTATCTCAGTTTTCACGCTATTTTTTGATTTATATTTACCGTCATAAACGGTTTCATTTTTAAAAAGAATATAGATCAATTCTAATATTTTTCTTTGGATTGCTACTAAAGCCTTCATTTTTATTCCATGTTTTGAAGTGAGTCTTATATAAACTTCTTTGAAGTTATCATCCCACTTCACAATTGTTAAAGCCGGCAAAAACAAACATTTCCTTAACATTCTATTTCCTTTTTTTGATATCCGTGATTTACCTTTTACCGACGTTCCAGATTGTTTTTCTCTAACATCTAACCCTGCATAACTTGATAATTGAGACTTGTTTCTAATCAGTTCAAAGCCATTGGTCTCTCCCAAAACAGTAACCGCAGTTAAAACACCAACTCCCGGTATTGTTGTAAGTCGTTCTATCAATTGTTTTATCACAGGATTAGTATTGATAATAGTATCGATATCTTTCTTTATTGCTTTTTCTTGAGCATTGAGCAAATTCATACGAGCTTGCATTCTTTCTATACTTTTTAAATGAGGAGAAGCTTGAATAGTTTCTGCATGAAGCTGATTTTTTATCACATTCCGCTCCTGAACAATTTGATCGCGCTCTCTGGTAAGCTGTTGCAGCTCATTATAAGTCTGATCAGGTTTTTTCCAATGATTTAATTTTCTTTCAAGACCGAACTGAGTAATAGCCTGAGAACAACTTTTATCAGTTATCGTTTTTATATCAAGAGTTCTTAGGTAGCTACTTATTTTATTGGGCAAAACGATATAGACCTTTTTATTATTCTCAGCAAGATAATAAGCGAACTTCTGATGATAAACCCCTGTGGCTTCCATAACATAGTGAATTTCCTGATCTTCAACACTTTGTTTTTCAATCCAATTAATCAATAATGGGATTCCAACATCTGTGTTTTTAAATACCTTATAAGCTAGAAATTTTATAGTTTGATCTTCATATAGACAACCTAAAGTAACTACTAATTCTTTTTGAGACACATCTATACCGGCTACTTGTTTTAATACTTTCATCTTTTATTACTTTTTAAGTGAGATATCTTCCTTCGTCTTTTCTCCTGATTGGATATTCTGGATATTAAATGAGGTTTTTAATTCCTTACATTCTGCTCTGACTCTAAAAGATAAAAAAGAATGAGGTCGTTTCTTGCGCCGAATATGTTTCTTTGAACTATTGGATTTTTATTCAACTCTCATTCTTATTCACTTTATGGCTAAGATAATATTTGAGATAAAGCAAATTATAACTTATACAAACATAGGAGGATTTTATCTGCGATAAAATTTTATGCGGTTGATGTATTTCCGATAATTATTTAATTGCACAGATTTCGCAGATGTCTGTGATGAGATAATGTAAGATCTTATCCCTATGAATGGTGGTGAAAAAGGAATACTATTAAAGCGTAAAACCTCTATTCTTTCTTTATTTGAATGTGCAGTTTTTTTTAATTCATAAAGTATATAATGGCTGCGAATGCACGGATTTTATCATTTTATTTGTGTATTCGTGGCTAGAAAAATCAGAGTAACTTTTGCTGAAAATCTTCGATTTTCTTGCGCCTTAAAAGCATATTATTTAAAAGCTTTACGCCCTTGCGTTTTCCAACAATAGAAATATTCCTGAAAAGACGTTGCTTCTTCGCTCTCTCCTCGCAATGATTGGTTAAGCTACTATTTCAATGATATTATTTTCAGGATCCAGGATGACACTTTCGTAATATCCGTCACCGGTTGTCCTTGGTTCTCCGGCAATGGTATAGCCATCGTTTCTTAAAACTTCTGTAAGCTCATTTACTTTTTCTTTACTTCCTGCAGAGAATGCAAAATGGATGATTCCAAACTGTTGGGATTCGTAAAAGTTTTCGCTTTCCTTAATATCTGCTCTGGTCATGATCTCTAGACGGCATCCGTTATCAAAACTAAGAAAGTAAGATTCAAAATTTTTAACAGGATTCACATATTTTTCATTGGAAGTTGCTCCGAAATATTTCTGATAAAATGTTCTGGTTTTTTCAAGATCTTTTACCCAAACAGCAATATGTTCTATTTTCATTTTTTTAATTTTAAGAATATTAATACTGCAAAATTAATTGTCAGAATTATGGTATATCCGCTCCCTGTTACTCTATCCTTGTTCTGTATTTACCTATTCTTTTTAGCCCTAAAGAAATAAAATTTCAAAAACTCACCTTCAAAGTCAATAAACAAAGTACTTATTGACAACAAATTATACATTATTCCCTGATAAATCAGCTTTATGATTTCACTTTCCACAATGACAAGGTCAATATAAAAGTTATTATATTTGTGCCATTCAAAATAACATTATGAGTATTCACATCAGTGCTAAAAAAGGAGAAATTGCTAAAGTAGTATTGCAGCCGGGGGATCCGCTTCGTGCACAGTATATTGCTGAAAATTATTTAGAAAATGCAAAACTGGTAAGCAAAACCAGAGGTATCTTTTATTATACAGGTCTTTATAAAGGGAAAGAGATCACTGTAGGGGCTAGTGGAATGGGATTCCCTAGTATCGGGATCTATTCTTTTGAGTTATTTACAGAATATGAAGTAGATACAATCATAAGAATCGGTACATGTGGAGCTTACAATACAGATCTTAAGCTTTTTGATATTTTAAATATTGAAAATGCTGCCAGCGAAAGTACCTATGCTAAATATGCATGGGGAATTGAAAGTGATATTCTTCCTCACCAGGGAAATATCTTCAATACGATCAATGAAACGTCTAAAGAATTATCTATAGACGCTAAAGCGATCAATATCCACAGTAGTGATATTTTCTACAGAAAAGATCCTAACACGCCTGAGATTGCTACAAGATACAACTGCCCTGCAGTAGAAATGGAAGCTTTCGGATTGTTTGCCAATGCTCAGCATTTAGGTAAAAATGCAGCTACGATCTTAACTGTAACTGATATTATCCCAACTCACGAGAAAATCTCTGCCGATGAGAGAGAAACTGCTTTGAAACCAATGATGGAACTTGCTTTAGAGTCTGCAATCAAGAGTTTATAAGAAAAGGTAGAAAGGCAAATTTGCTGATTACCGTTTCAACCGCATAAAAAAGAGCTTTACTGTATCAGTAGAGCTCTTTTTTATAGTCTGAAAAAATTTCTAGTGGTTTCTGTT
This sequence comes from Chryseobacterium capnotolerans, assembly GCF_021278965.1. NCBI lineage: Bacteria > Pseudomonadati > Bacteroidota > Flavobacteriia > Flavobacteriales > Weeksellaceae > Chryseobacterium > Chryseobacterium capnotolerans. The sequence goes on from NZ_CP065589.1 coordinate 3,964,497, forward strand.
GTTTCGTCTGCTACTTCAGAAATGCTGATCTTCTTCAAGTGGCCAATCGTCTGTGCTACATAAGGAAGAAATGAGGGTTCATTTCGCCTGTTCTGCATCCTCGGCATATTCTTCGGAAGCATGAAAGGGGCGTCTGTTTCTATCATCATTCTGTCCAGCGGGACATATCGAATCACTTCTTCTAAATGTTTAAATCTTTTTTCATCGCTGATGGCTCCGGTAAATCCCAGATAGAATCCTTTGTCCAGATATATTTTAGCTTCATTCAGTGTTCCGGTAAAACAGTGTACAACAGCTTCCGGCAGCTGAGAAAGATAATCATCTGTGATTTCATTAAACCTTTTAAAAGCTGATCTTTCATGGAGAAAAAGAGGTTTATTCACTTCTATTGCCAGTTCCAATTGAGCTTTATAGCATTTTTCCTGTATAGGTCTTGGTGAAAAGTCACGATCGAAATCCAATCCGCACTCTCCTACTGAAATCACATGATCCTGTTTCAAAAGCTTTCTCAGTTCATTAATGCTTTCATGATTAAAAGACTTTGCATCGTGAGGATGAATTCCTGCTGTTGAAAATAAAATATCAGGATAATCTTCTGCAATTGCTGCGGATTCTTTACTTCCGCGGACGCTTGTTCCGGTGAGGATCATATAGTCTACTCCATTATCCAGAGCTCTATTAATGACTTCTTCTTGTTCGTTGTAGAACTGTTTATTGGTCAGATTGATGCCAATATCAATGTATGTATTCATTTGTTTTAAATTTTTGTGTTATTTAGTCAGGCTGGAAGATGGGAGTTGGAAGATGGAGGTTATGAAGGTCATAGAGAATTGATATTACATTTTTTATCATTACTTTTATTCATAATACCCCTAAAAGTAAATTCCAACTTCATTCTTCCATAATTTTTAGTTTTGAAAAACAGAAACAAACCGGGATCGAACCGGCAACTCAGCCTGTGCTTGGCGTGTTTTTCCAATTAAACTACTGTTTCTGTATATATTCTTTATGATTCAGCCTCCAAAAGGTTGAAATATTCTGAAGCGGTTAAAGGTCTTATATTACCTTTTGGAAGTACTTGTGATTTCAGTTCACAAATTAACAAATCTCCCTGTCTTTTCAGACATTTTATATGAGGAATAATATTTTCATGAACCCTAAATGTAGAAGCGATGGCAGTCAGTGCATTATCTTTATACTGAGATTCTATCCATAACCAGTGTTCTTCTGCTGTAGATGGGCACCAACATTTTACAGCATAAGAATGCCGTTCTCTTCCCCAAAGTGAGAGCCTGAACTTTTCATTTTCTACTTCATACACTTCGTAATGATTAGTTCTCCGCACCGGTATCTTATTTCCGTTCTTATCATATTCAAAATAGTTGATCAAAATCTCCTCCTGATTAATCTTTTTTGCTTCCAACTTTTCCATTAATGTTCCCACTCCCAGATAGCTGAAACAGAAAAGTCTGAACTCTCTGTCATAGTGGGTAAAAAATTCTTCATATCGGATAGCTCCTGTTTCATCCCATATTTTCTCGATATTCTTTAGGATCTTCATAAAGTTGGGTGAACTGTAATTAATCCATTCTCTTTCATATTCGCGGGTAAGAAAATTTTGAAAACTTTTATGTCTCAATTTTAATATGGAAACCAGTTTTTTCAACGGAGAAAGAGAATGTTGATATATATTGGGTGATCTGAGTCGTGAAATATTGCATTTATTCTTTGTAACATATAGATTTTCCTTCACCTTAAAATAAATCTGGTCAGCAAGATCCTCTAAACCATCGTGCTCATTATACATATAATGCCCAATCTTTTTTAAAGAAGGTAGTTTTGAACTCTTCTGTTTGTCCTCCATTAAATACCCGATATATTCCAAAGATTTGAAGTTGAAGCTTGTATTACTGCTGACAACACCTTCAATTCTCTTCAGATAGTCGAACTCACAATATTTGTTCATCATCAGATTTCCCACTTCCTCAATATTTTTCGCAAGGATCTGATGGGTATAGAAACTTTTCTTCACGATCTTCAATTCAGTCAGATAACAGGTTTCAAAACCATAATTCTGAAGATCTCCGGAAACCTCTCTCAGAAACGGAAACTCCGCTCCTGCATGCTGTCTGATAAAAACGCTTCCCGATTTTTCCAATACAGGAAATTTCACATAAGAATTATTTTTGATTTCAATATTTCCTACTATTTCGTTAAGCTCAGGAAGGCACAATTTAGTTTTATCTATGATCAAATTCCCCACAATTTTTTTCAGCCTTGCAAAATCAGGCTCAAAATCCGGTTCTTTCTTTTTCCGGGCTTCAATTTTAAGTTGACCACGAATAAATTCAAGATTAGGAAAAGAAACATTGCTACCCAAAACATTAATCTTTCCACGGATTTCCTGATGCAGAAAAGTAATATCATCAGCAAAAACATCTACATTGAATACTCCGTCTTTCGGTAGAAAATCAACCTGATATTGGTGATTGATAACAATGACTCTTTTTATATCATTCAGCTTTTTACCCGCGGCATATACATCTGCATTTTTCAACTCAATACTTCCATCAATTTTTATTGAGTTTTTGAACACAAAATTGAGGATACATTTAAAGTCTCCCTTTACTTTTTCAAGTTTATCCAAAACTGCAGGACCGTGCATAGCAAAACTTCCGCCTATTGTCTTAAGCTTTGGAAGAATACAGTTTCCTGCATCTATAGAAAGATTCCCGCTGATGTTCACCAGATCAGGGAAGCTACAGCCTTCACCACGTAATAGCAGATTTCCTTCTATTTCAGTAAAACCAAACGTCATATTTTTTGCATAGATCTCTATGGATGCATATTCACCCGGAAGTATATTATCCAAGTCTTCTTCAGAGAATATCTTATATCTTTTTGTGGTATCAGTCGTATGCATTTTCACTAATTTGAGTTATTGGATTATATTCCTGCTGGATATACTTTACAAAATATGGACTTTCTACACGTAAGACTTTATGTTCATCATGGATAATGAAGGCATCTTCCTTAATAAAAAATGTTTCAGTACTGTCTTCACTGTCAACCACTCTATAGCTTGAAGCTTTCATCATATGCTGATTGCTCGTTTTTTCAAGACAATATTCTTGGTAATTCTGAGTGTATTCACTGAAATCTTTAATTTTTTTTATTTTCTCATCTATCCTTCTTTCTACAAACGTTATTGCAGAGCTAATCTCAGCATTAGGAACTATATCCCTTTCTTCTTTCTCTTGTACTTTGACCAGTTTTTGAACTGCACCCCGTTGTATCGGAACAGGTATCTGGATTTCATCGATAATATTGAAAAAAATTAATAATCGTTTGAACATGGTATTATTTTTTAAAAGTAAAAGAAAACCGGGATCGAACCGATAATGCACTCTGTAGGAATGAGTTTTTCCAGATTAAACTATTTCTTTTACTATATTAGGTTGTGAGATAAGCAGGACTCGAACCTGCAACTCATTTTAGCATAATGTGTTTTTCCATTTTAATACTATTATCTCCATTTGAATTTACCAGGTATGAATTTTATAGTTTTTTAATAAAACTCCGCTGAAGTAATTCCCTTTTATTCCTTCTCCGATTGGATGCAGAATTCTTGCCGCTCCATCTACAGAATCCAATGGCGGGATATACCCCTGTTCAAATTGCTTCTTTCTTAAACTTTCCTTGGCTCCCGTAGAAATCCAACCTACATCTACGGCACTCATATAGATCTGATCATTTTCAAATTCTCTTGCTGAGGTAAGTGTCATCATATTGAGCGCTGCCTTCGTCATGTTGGTATGTGGATGAAACACCGTTTTATTTTCATAGCTGAATATCCCTTCCGAAGAAGTCACATTGATGATAAATTTTTCTTTAAAAACTGAATTTTTCATCAGAGGCTTCAATTCCTTAATCAGAAAATAGGGTGCTATATGATTAATGAGATTTACCTCTACCAGTTCATACATTGATACCTCTTCCAGCGTAGAATTCCAGCTCGTCTTCTCTCTGTTATCTACAGGCTGTCCGAAACGGGTAAGCTCAACCTGAGTTGTTTCATTCTGGGCATATTCCAGTTTTGCCGTTTCATTTGAAATTTCTGTACGATTTGGTATCAGATGCTGAAGGTCTGTAAAATCAATCAGTTTTTCCTTTTCACGTTTGATGATCGAAAAATAGTATTCATCAGGATATTTAATCGTCTGAGCAGCATTATTGATCAGGATATCGAGCGTATCAAAATTTAATTTATAGAAATTTATAAAATCCTGAATAGCCTGAAGATTTCTCAGATCCAGCCCATATATCCAAAGTCTGTCTTTCCAGTTTTCATAGTCTGTTTCCTGCTGTATAAGCTCCATAGCAAGTGCCGGGAAACGGGTTGTCAAAACCAAATTAGCTCCGCTTCTCAATAATTTCAATGCAGTGGCAAAACCTACTTTTACTCTTCCTCCTGTCAGGATCACATTTCGTCCTGTAAGGTCTACCTTTTCAAAACGTTTTTCATAGTTTTCTCCGGCACAAACCGGACATAATCTTGAATAGAAAGAATGAGCATACTGATAACTTTGATTACAGCAGTAGCAGTTTTTGGGAATTTGAAGTTTAGTGAGCTTCATCTCATCTTTTTCATCGTCATAAAAAGCAGAAACTCCAGCCAATGCTTTCTGCATCAACACAGAACCAGAATTTATAGTGAGATCATGAGATTTCATCTCAGAATAATGCCCACTACGGCTCTGCTTCCTGGCATTCTTATGTATTTTCGTTATCAGTCCTGAAAATATTTCATTATCAGGATTCTGAAAAGGATCATCTTTCAAAGCAAAAAGTACCTTGAGGCATATTTCCCATTCTTCCGTTGAAAATCTTTGTTCTGATAAATTCATTGTTTCAGTTTTATGTGGACAAAATTATGATAATGGTACGCAATCTTTTTACGCAGTAGAAAAATATTAGCTAAATAGGTTGGAAGATGGGAGCTGGAATAAGGAAGTTATAAAGGTCATAAAGATCAATTCTATTCCTTTTTTACATCCTTAAAATCTATAAAAAGATGATTAGAAATTTCACGGCAAAGAGTAACTCCCAGCCTCATTCTTCCCGCTTCCAGACTTTTCTACTCATTGATAAATTTTTCCAGAAACCCTATCAGCTTTGTTCCACTGTGGCTCCAGCGAATTCCGTGCCCCTCTTTTTCCCGGACTTCAAACACCAATTCGTGTTTATAATGAAAGAAGACATTCCACCAGGTTTTATTTTCAAGGATGTACCGAATTTTCTGCATCACTTTTTCCTGTTTCTGCTTATTATTTCCTTTTACTTCGCCCCAAAAATCATCATCATTCATTCTTCCGGTATGTTTTTCCCAGGCACGTTGGGCAATGGTAATTTCTTCGTTAAAGGACTTCTGGCAAGCTTCAATCAAAACAGAAGTTAGGGGCGGGACTGCTGTTTCATCACGAATACTTGCTGAGGTTAGCCTTTGCCCTAAAACAATCAGCCAGTCTTCAAATGATATTTTTTCCAAATACTTTGCTTTAACCTCATCAGTGTCATTACAGGTAAAGATCTTGACAAACTGATTAAAGACTTTTTCCCTGTCAATACTTATTTCTTCATTAAAATAAGGCAGATTCCAGTCCAATATTTTATCCTGAAATTTTTGAATGTTTTCATCCAACATTTTTAAATGCTCTTCTACCAGAATAGGCTTATACTTTTCCTTCCATTCATCTGAAATGAAAGGAATATAGTGTTCAAACTTATTGATCATAACATTGTATCAAATTAACAGATAAGTTTTCTTCCTTGATCAGATAGCCGATGAGGTTAAACCATTCTTTGCAATGATCCAAAATCCAGGCATCTGAAGAAATAATTGTTGCTGCGCTTTCTGCCAGAAACTTATCGGGGCTAAACTCAAGTTCGGCCTCCCAGTTAAGTTGATTTTCCACCGCAGCATCAAGAACCATCTGCTTAATTCTTCCGCTGTTGGAAACCGGCTGGTCAAAAATCCAAACCAATTTCTGAACCTGGCTTTTCTGAAAAAACATCCCCACAAGTTCTATGGCTCTCTGGGTCTGGTTGACCCTCTTATACGTTCCATGAACACCGGAGAGATCTCGAAAACAACCATCAACCCCTTCAAAAATATAGGCTTCTGACAATAAACTTTCCAACAGAATCAATACATTGAAGCCATCAAGGTAAACGGTTTTCTCTTTCAGATCTGATATTTTCTGCTGTTTCTGCTTTCTGTCATAAATTTGTTCTTCAGATGCTGATGCACCACGCAAGACTTGTATCTGTCGTGTTTTCAATCTATATCTGTTTCCAACAAGATCAGACGCCGCTTTTTCGGCATATCCTCTTGTGAGTAAATACTGCATATCCTGAACAGCCAATTTCAGCTTGCTGATCTGTTTTTCTGAACCGAACAGCATATCATCGCCTGTATTTTTTCCGCGGTTTCTGTTATTCATACTCAAAAATAGAGTTTTTAAAGATAAAGTTCTCGCAGATTTTGCTGATTACGCAGATTTTTCGCAATCGCCTACTCAATGTGAAAACTATAGACACAAATATCAATAATGCTTTTCAGAAATGTCATAATCTCATATTGTACAAAGAATATATTCTCTAATATATAAAGGAGAAGACTTAAAAAATAATTAAACACAAAAGGCACAAAAGATTTAAACACTTAAGAGATTTTAAGTTAAAAGCTTTGAGTACAAAAAGTACACAAAAGTTTTTGAAAATCTTTGATTTTCATATCCTCAATCATCTGCGAAATCTGTGTTCTCTGCGAGATAATAGTTTTTTTCATAAGGCAGTTTATTGTACTTTTAAGGAAAATACGCCAAGTCATGAAAATAAAGAATCCGTTTTTATTTGTTTTAGTATGTTTCTCTTTTTGCCTTTTAAGCTGTGAAAATAAAACGAAAGAAAAGATGATTAACCTTGCAGGTCTTGGTAAAAACCATGAAACCCTGAAAAATGTTGATAACTTTGATAAAAATACTAAAACGATTCACGTACTTGTTGCCTTATGTGATAATAAATACCAAGGAATTGTTCCGGTTCCGGAAAAAATAGGAAACGGACAAGATCCTGATCAGAACTTATATTGGGGAGCAGCTTATGGAATCCGTACTTTTTTTAAAAAGAGTAAGGAGTGGAAACTTTTAAAGGCTGAAAAAAAGGATTCAATAAGGATGGAAAGGCTTATTTTTCAGCACACCTCAAAGAAAGATTATTACCTGGTTGCTGATGCTTATGACGGGCAATATATCAAAAATTGCACAAAGGACTTTTTCTATAGCAGTTCAGGGCAGATGAAGGATGTACTTTCTATTAATAATACCAAGATTGGGTTATACGGCAATTCCAAACTCATTTCTTATATAGGACATGACGGATTAATGGATTTTCAATTATCAGAATCTTTTAAAAATACAGATGGGCAGACTAGAGACTGCATCATTTTAGCCTGTTACAGTAAAAAGTTTTTCTCACCTTTATTACAGGAAACGAAAGCTAATCCTTTGGTTTGGTCCAGCCATCTGATGGCTCCTGAAGCCTATATTCTGCATGATGCTTTAACAGGCTATCTCAACAATGAATCAGGTGAAGAAATCAGAAGCAAAGCAGCACTGGCCTATTCAAAATATCAGAAATGCAGTGTAAAAGCGGCTAGAAATCTTTTGGTGACAGGCTGGTAATATCATATTATTCAAACCAATAGAGAATTGGTTATATTTTTTACAACAAAAGAGATATTTTATACAACAGTTTTGATAGGGATTAGAAATAAGTTTGCAAAGACTTAAAAATACCCTTATGAATACACTGAAAAAACTATGTTATTTATCTGCAGCGATACTTTCCTCTGCTTCTTTCGTTTCATGTTCAAGCGATGATAACGAAATTATTATCGAACAACAGACTCCCTCACAAGTTCTGGCTTCTACTCCATGGGAAACTACAGGGGCTAAAGATAAAAATGGGGCTAATGTAGCCTTAACAGATGCCAGCGTGGCTGGATATGTAGGATTTGCTTATTTTAAAGCAGACGGAAATTTTGCTATTTACAACTTAACTGATGTATTAAGATCAAGAGGAACATGGTCTGTAGATGCTCAGGGAAAAACAAGAAGCATTACTTCTTTAAATCCGGATGCATCAATCATCTTCAAGCGTGATGTTGAAATTCTTGTTTTAAACAGAAATGAATTCACATACAGAATCCGTCCTAATGCAACAGATCCATCAGTTTATTATGATATTATCCATACAAAAACGACTCATGCTGAACCAAAAAACGGACAGCTTACATTAGCCTCTACTCCATGGAAAACTACTGATGCTAAAGACAACAGCGGATCTACTGTAGCATTAACGGATGCAAGCGTGGCTGGCTATGTAGGATATTCTTATTTTAAAGCTAATGGAACGTTTAAAATCTTCGGATTAAATGATGTCTTAAGATCTCAGGGAACATGGACTATTTCACCTGATGGAAAGACAAGAACACTTGTTGCCTTAGATGCTAATGGGAATGTACTTTTCACCCGTACTGTAAATATTCTTGTACTGAACGAAACTACATTTACCTACAGAATCACCCCAGATGCAGCTAATCCGGCTGTATTTTACGATATCATTCATACAAAGGATTCTCACAAGGAACCACAGTAGTGATTATTTTTTTTGATAATAAGGAAAACCTGCTCAGTGATGGGCAGGTTTTAATTGTATTAGTGACATTCTCATTCTGGTTAAAATATTTGAAAATCATAAAGAAATTCTTTATTACCAGAACTCTTCCCACCATTTTTTCCAGGTTACATTTCCCAATTGGTCCAGGTCTACTTTTTCTCCTATAATAGGTAAAGTAATTGGCTGATTATTTTCTTCCGCATTTTTAGCAGCAAGCTCTACCGGCTCAAACCATGCATGCTGAGAAAGCTTGAATTTTGAATGATGAACAGGGATAAAATTTTTAGCTTTTAATTCCTTTACTTCTCCAATAAGCTGATCCGGTAATGTATGAATGTAGGGCCATTTTTCGTTGTACTGCCCACATTCCATAACAGCCAGGTCAAACGGGCCATATTTATTTCCAATTTCGGTAAAATGATTTCCATAACCGCTATCGCCGCCTAAAAACAGATTCTTGGTTGGAGTCTTTAATACAAATGAGGTCCAAAGGGATATATTTCTATTTAATAATCTGCCGGAGAAATGTCTTGCCGGAGTGAGGGTAATTCGGAAACCATCTGCAATATCTATACTTTCCCACCAGTTTTTCTCAATAATCTTTTCCGATTCCCAGCCCCAATATTCAAAATGCTGCCCAGTTCCTAGTCCACAAATTACCTTTTCCACTTTATTTTTTAAAGCCTGTACCGTTTTATAATCCAAATGATCCCAATGATCGTGGGAAATCAATAGAAAATCTATATCCGGCATATGTTCCGGCTTATAATAATCTGCTCCTTGAAATGCTTTTATAGATCCGGGCATTGGTGAAGCATTTCCACTAAAAACAGGATCTATCAAGAATTTTTTGCCATCAACCTGTATAAAATAAGAGCTGTGCCCGAACCATACCAAAACATTTTCTTTTGGAGAAAGGTTTTTAAGATCTGTAACCACAAACGGAAGTGCAGATTTGGGTGAAGTATTTTCTACCTTACACAAACTGTTCAGAAGGGCTTTGGTCATACTTTCTCCTTCTAATAAAGCTGGTGTGATAAGTATATTCTGAAATCTTCCATTGGCATAATTGGGAAGTGTGCTGAAGTATTCCTTTCTTTTTTCATCAGGAAACTGCCCGAGTTGTTTTACTAAATTCATTTCCTTATTTTTTTACATTCTCAGCCTTTCTTCTTCAAGATCCAGCCTTGTTAAATAATGTCTTATATATTCCTCGTCTATATTCGGATTTCGTCTGTTTTCTTCCCGCAGCCAGATGCGCTGCTGTTCGAGAGTTTCAAAATAAATCTCTTTGGCATCATCTGATAATTTATGGGTAGAACCTTCTTTATCTTCCTGTTCCCAACGATCCATCAATTTATTGAAATATTCATTTTCATTTCTTCGCTCTTTATAGTTTTCATCAAGATATCTGAAAGCCACCTTGCGCATTTCTTTTCTCAAATAATGCTCGGATTCTTCCTCAGACAAATATCCTCCTCCGGTATCTGATAAATTAAGTTTTTTAATCAATGCCGGTAAGGTAAGCCCTTGAATGATAAGGGTAGCCAAAATCACAATAAAGGTAATGAACAGAATAAGATCACGATGGGGAAAAGGTTGTCCGTTATCCATCACAACAGGAATGGATAAAGCAGCTGCCAGAGAAACTACTCCACGCATACCCGTCCAGCTCATCAATATTGGAGCTTTCATCCCAGGATCTCTATCTGCTACATTAATGAAGTTACGCATAATTAAGGTTACAAAAACAGCTCCAAAAGAAGCAAAAAAGCGCACCACAATGAGTACAGCTGTAATTAACAACCCATAACCTACCGCGTTGGAAAGACTTATTCCTTCCTTGTCCAGCCCTACCATAATTTCCGGAAGATCTAGTCCAATTAATAGAAATACAATCCCGTTAATCAGAAATACAAAACTTTCCCAGACATTGGACCCTTTGAGCCTAGATTCTGAAGTTCGGAAGATTTCATGTCTTCTGATGGAAAGAAACAATCCGCCGCTTACTACGGCTAAAACTCCGGAAGAGTGAACTTCTTCAGCAGCAATATACATTACATAAGGAGCTACCAAACTGAGTATAGCATCCATATTGACATCAGTGGGGAATATTTTCTCAATTTTAAGAAAGATAAAGGCCAATACGACGCCTATCCCTAACCCTCCAAATACCATCCATCCAAAATTTACCGCTGCATCCTGCCATATAAACTGTCCGGTTGCTACCGCTACCATTGCAAATCTAAAGATGATAAGAGAGGAAGCGTCATTGAATAAACTTTCGCCTTCCAAAACAGTAGACAGGTTTTTAGGAACTTTTACAAACTTTAAAATAGCTCCTGCACTCACGGCATCCGGTGGAGAAACAATCCCGCCCAATACAAAACCTAATGCTAATGAAAATCCGGGAATATAAGAATTGGCCACAAAGGCTACTGATATAGCGGTAAGAAATACTACAATAAAAGCAAAGCTGGTAATGATCCGCCTCATTTTCCAGATTTCCTTCCATGAAACGGCAAATGCAGCTTCATACAACAATGGGGGTAAAAAAATGATGAATATAAGTTCGGGATCTATTTTTATGGGGGGCAAGCCGGGAATAAAGCTGATCAACAGCCCTGCAATCACCAGTATAATGGGATAAGCTACTTTTAAACGATTGGCCAGCATAATAGCCCCAATAATAACAAGAACCAGTCCGAGATAATATATAAAATTCTCCACCATTTGCTTTTTCAATTAATTGTGTGGATCTAATTTATATATTTTTTGAGAAATATGATTGTTTTTTTAATTGGTTTTCGATTTTAAAATCAATACTGCCACACAAAAGCATAGCAGTATTTTATGTTTTTATATTAATTTCTCTTGAAAGAAAGGTGCTAATTGACTTACCGCTTCATTCACATAGTTTTCTCTGTCATATAAAGACATATGATTGGCTCCTTGAATGATATATTTTCTCTTATCACCAGAAGCAGCACGCTCAAGCAGATCATCACTCATCCATGCACTGCCTGCAGCACTTCCTACTATAGCTAAAAGAGGTTGTGTAAAGAATGCTTCTGCTTTATTATAAGCATCATAAGAAATGATCTGCGAAAGGCTTCGTGCTGTAGCAAAACCTGGTGCTGTAGGATATTGACAACGATCTGTATGGTAATATTCCCAAGCTTCTCTCAATTCTTCATTTGGTGCATCCTCTTCTCTCATTGGGGCTAAAGGAATAGTCTGGATTTCTGTGTTCCCTGTATCAGCTGTTCTTGCATTAGAACCTGCTAGTAAAAAAGGTAATGCATCGGCATCTTTTACATTGTTTTCCCATCCGTTTCTGAACATGGATCCGATGTTTACAGCACTCACCATTCCCACAGCCTTAATTCTATGATCGTTGATAGCTGCATTAGCTGTATATCCTGCTCCTGCACAAATTCCCATAGCTCCGATCTTATCAGCATCTACATAAGATAAGGTTGTAAGGTAATCAATTACTGCACTTATGTCTTCTGTTCTGATATAAGGATTTTCCAATTGGCGTGGTTCTCCTGTACTTTCTCCCTGATAAGAAGCATCATATGCAATTGTTATCAATCCATATCCAGCTAATCTTTTAGCATATAAGCCTGCGGTCTGCTCTTTTACTCCGCCCCCCGGATGGGACACTATGACTGCTGGATATTTTTTGTTATGATCAAACTCTTCAGGGAAATTAATGACGGCTGATAGGATAATTTCCTGGGCGTTTGTGTTTTTAATACTGATTTTTTCCTGTGACATGATTTTATATTTTTTTTGTTACTTTTTTAAAAAGAAGCCGGATGAAGTAACATTTTATTTTTAACTTCTTTTTCCCGGATATTCTTCTTTTATTTTGACAAATCAAAGGTAGCAAGGCATGCTCCCTTGGAAAGGAGACACATTACCTGAAAACAGATACATTTTACTTTTTGTATTTTACTGATTCTATTGTAATTTTTAGCGAAAGCCAGATGATGTTTTTGGGTATTTTTCAGAACTGCTAAAGTTTCATCTCTCGCAGATTTCGCAGATGACTTCGGATATGAAAATCATAAATTTTCAAAAATTTCTGTGTACTTTTTGTACTCAAAGCTTTTAACTTAAAATCGCTTAAGTGTTTAATTTTTTGCGACTTTTGTGGTTAGTCACAATCCTTATTAGATTGCAGAATTTTATTTCCCAAAGATTGCTCAGATTTAGACAGATGTTTTTTAATATTACTCATCATTTATTACTCATTACTTATATATTAGCCCGGATAGTAACGGTTACCCCGCAGCCAAACTGGAAAGTTGGGGAGGTAAGCATGGGATGTGCTGGCGCGAGGAGTATGAGTGCATAGCCGGAAAAGCTTCTGAAAAAGTAAAAGACAACTCGCTGAGCTGCCTTTTATTATATTGTTGAAACTGTTTACTGATTCCTGAAAACTTTTGGGGAAAGTCCTGTTTTCTTGCGAAAGAATCTTGCAAAATAGTTAGGATAGTCGAACCCAAGGCTGTAAGATATTTCACTTACGGAAAGACTTGTATTCTTGAGTTTATCTTTTGCCAGCTTTACAACGTAATCATGAATATGATCCAATGGTGATTTGCCTGTAAAGTGCTTGATGAGATCACCGAAATAATTGGGAGAAAGGTTACTTTTCTGTGCAAAATAGGCTACAGAAGGCAAGCCGGCAAGAGTTTCATTGTCTATGAAATAATGATCCAGATTTTTGTAAAATTCATCGATTACCCTGTGATAAATCTCACTTCGGGTATCAAACTGACGGTCATAAAAATCTTTAACGTAAGTAAGAATCAGGTTGGCATAAGAGATGATAACCTTTTTTGAATAATATTCTTTCTGAAATTCGTGGTTTGCTTTTATAAAGAGATCCCACAAAATACTTTCTTCTTCTTTAGTGAGGAAAAGAGCTTCATGATTGTTATAATGTACAAAGCTATAATCTTTGGCATATTTCTCAAGATATTTAGCCCCCATCATAATACACAAACCTGAAAATGGTGGTGCAATCTCCCACTCAAGCGTATTTTGCGGGCAATCCACATACATATAAGATGAATCTGACTGATCTTCCAGAAGCTGACGACTAACAAACTTAACTTCCATCGGTGGTTTGATAGCCAAAAGATAAAAATCAATAGTTACCGGCTCAGATTTTAGCCTGATATCATTCTGCTTTTCAAAATCTACGATGTGAAGATCATCACTTTTCAGACTGCCAACATTCAGGTATTGACAGAATTCGGGTATATTTAATATTTTTATACTCATTGTACAGTCTTTCAATAATGGGTAAAATTAAATATTTTGAACAGTATCCTTATGATACATATTCAGGAAAAACGGATACATTTTCCGGTTTATCTTTCTATATTTTTACAACCAAGAAAATATTAATCGGACAAGTGATTAACCAGCTAGGTTGGGAGACTAATGGTACAAACTCTTTTCTAAAATTCTCTTGCATCTGTTCAAGATATGACAAAAAATGAACATATAAAAAGCTCCAGTGTTATCTGAAGCTCTGTACAAAATTGAAAATAAGATCTATTCTTAAAAAACTATGAAATTGTATATTTTTTTTCTGTAGAAACATTATAAATATCAGAAGTCACATTATCTACAAACCTCCATTCTGCGTCAGAACTTCCGGTAGTAAATTTCACATGCAGATAGCCTCTTTTATAAAGGTTGGCATACTCCAGATCATCAATCAGTGAAGAAAATGCCTGAGCCAGAGCAATCGCTTGGGTAGGATCTGAGGTAATCCCAAGATAACCTTCAAGTCCTGGCGAAGAAACAGAGCTGCAGGCTAACTCGGTTCCTATAAATTTCCCTTGTGCATTGGTAAGCTTTCCCAACCATGCATTATGGGTATCTCCTGCCAGCACAACAATTTTTTTATCGGCAAGGATAGAATACAATTGCTCTCTTTCTATGAAGTATCCGTCCCAGGCATCCAGATTATAAGGTAATGTAGTGGTTATTCTTGCTATTTCCTGTGGAGTAAGGGTGGGGTCCTGAGCTTTGTATCTTCCTTTTATGACGACCAACTGTCCAATGGTATTCTGAAGGGCCTGCATTGTTGCTGGCTGGGCACTTCCATGGTTTTTTATTTCTGCTAAAATCTGGTTCAATAGCATTAATAGTTCTGCTGGGACCATCATTTTGGTCATTAAGATCTGTTGTCCCAAAACCTTCCATTTAGCGGCATCAGTATTGATCTGTGAGCCTAGCCACGACATCTGTTCGCTTCCGATCAGTTTTCTGTTGGGATCTAAAAAGTCTGCTTTAAACTTTCCCTGATCAAAATTTCCGGTATTATCCAGATAATCTGAATACTCCAATTGTTTATCTCTTGCAATCACTCTTGTATCCATCATATAAAGAGATACAATATTTCCGAAATTGAAACTTCTGTAAATTCGAAGATCTTTTCCCGTTTTGAGAGGAATATATTCGCTGTAAGCCTGGAATGCAGCTTTTTTTCTTGCCTCAAAACTCCCTTCATCCGGTTGATGATTTTCTGCTCCGGATTTATAGGTATCATTGGCAAATTCATGGTCATCCCATACACAGATAAAAGGTTTTTTCTGATGAGCCAATTGAAGATTTTTATCTCCTCTGTACTGTCTGTATCGTTCTCTGTAATCGTTAAGATTCAGGATTTCTTTAGCAGGTTTATGTGCTCTTCCTAACGAGTTGGTATAAGGGTTGGTTCCATATTGTCCCGGTGCATATTCATAAATATAATCTCCAAGATGCACAACAACATCTGCTTCAGATTTGGCAACCGCTCCATATACATTGAAAAGTCCCGCCGGAAAATTAGAACATGATACTACCGCCATCTTCACATCGTTCACGGTATCTGTTTTAGATGGTAATGTAATGGTTTCTCCTGTTACACTAACCTCTTTAGTTTTAAGATTATAAAATCTATAATAATATTGAGTATTGGACGGAATATTCTGTACATCTACGGCTACTGTAAAGTCATTAGCAATTGAAGCACTAGCTTTACCACTTCTCAAAACTTCAGAAAAATTGCTATTTCTGCTTATTTCCCAGGTAATTTCTGCATCAGCTCCTCCAGAATATCTTGTCCATATAATAACTCCAGCGGCTGTGGGATCAAAACTGGCTACTCCGGTATCAAAACCTGCATTTTTAAGATCATCAGGAGCTTTTCCATTGTCAGTAAAATCATCATCACTACAGCTTATAATCAGAGGAGCAATAAAGAGTCCTCCGGCTGCTAAGAGTGAATTCTTAAGAAACCTTCTTCTGTTAAGTTGGTTGTTATTTTCCATCATTACTTTTTTCTGCAAAACAACAGGATCTGCAGAAAAAAGCTGTTAACTGAGTTTTAATTATTCTTTACGCTTTTTTTAAACATATGTTTAACATGATATTCTCTGAAATTATTAAATGTTGGAAGGAGTAATTTGCTATACCAACCTTCAATAAAATGGAAATCAAAATATTATACATATAAAAAATTCTTTAGTTTAAGGATATAAAACTATTTTTGTAAAAACTAATAATTTAATTATGAGAAAACTTCTATTCTTTTTTTTATTAAGCTGTATTTCTATTGAAAGTCAAGTTTTTGATACCAACTATGGAACAAATGGACGACTATATGTAGATATACCTCCAAACGCAAACAAAGAATATAACAACAAAACCTTCTATACTTCCGATCAGAAAACTGTAAATGTAGGCTACTATGATACTGGCTCTTTTACTACGAAAACATATTTTGTAACAAAATATAATTTTGATGGTACACCAGATGCAAATTTTGGAAATAATGGACTTTTATCTATACCCAATCTTCCAAATAACACAGGGCAAATTATGATTAATGGATCAGTAATGCTGGATGATAACTCTATAATCCTTTCCTGTTCGGCAAATATGAAAGCCTATTTAATTAAGATCACAAGCAATGGAACTATTGATACTTCATTTGGTGTAAATGGGTTTAAACTGGCTGATTTTCTTTTTACTGCAAATACTATGGCTTATGGAAACTTGATAAAAGATGAAAATAATCAAATTTTTGTAGTTTACAATTCAGCAACCTATATTACGAACGGTTTTAAAGCGTATATCAATCTTTGTAAAATCTTTCCTGACGGCACTATTGATACAAGCTTTGGGAATAATGGCTTCAGCTCAGTATTGATCAACAGGGATTATAACTATGTTGATCTAAAAAAAACCAGAATAAAAAATGGTAAAGTCTACAATTTTGCAACGTTGTCTTACTATGACCAATCTGGTAACAGCCAACAAACTGATGTTTGGATCTGCCACTACTTAAATGGGACACCAGACTCAGGTTTTGGTGATAATGGTTACATCTATACTCCAAAAGATATTTACATTTACGATTATAATATTCAGGATGATGGTAAAATTCTCATCGCCAAATACGTAGATGTAAGTGCTGCCAATAAGTATCTGAGAGCTGCCAGGTATTTACGATCAGGAGCAATTGATACTTCATTCGGAAATGCAGGAGTTGTTGAATCCGGATTTGGGCAATGGTCAACACATATTCCTTACAAGATTATGGAAATGGATCACAACATTTATATTTTTTCAATTTACCGTAAAAGTGATTCACCAATAGACTATACTTCAAACATATTAAAATATAACGCAAGCGGAATCCCTGATCTTACATTTGGCACCAATGGTATGTTTAAATTTCCCGCCAATATTCATTCTATTACAGATGTCTTTGTAAATGGTAATAAAGGTTTTATTATTTCAGCCCAAAATGTTGCTTTTGCAGAGCTTGTGAATATGAAGGTAAACTACGAAACGGGAACACTGAACACAGACAATGTATCTTCTGCCACACCAATAAAACCTTTTCCAAATCCTGTTGCAGACATCCTTTATGTTTCCGGTTTCAAGAATGAGAAATTTACCATTTTTAATTCCCTTGGACAAAAAATGAAAACAGGATTCTATACAGACAAAGGAATTCATGTTCAGGATCTCAATAAAGGAAATTACTGGCTGAAACTTGAGAACTCACAAGCTGTACAGTTTATCAAAAAATAATGAAACTATGAGAAAGAGATAATCACAAAATATATTCCTCGATTACATTACTCAAGAAAATAAAAAAGCACCTACATTTCTGTAAGTGCTTGATTTTCTGTGGTCCCACCTGGGCTCGAACCAGGGACCACCTGATTATGAGTCAGGTGCTCTAACCAACTGAGCTATAGGACCTCAAAACTTGGTTAAATTTTGTGTTTGCAAAAATAGTAAAATTTCTTTCACTACAAAATTTTTTATTGCTTTTCTTGGCAAAGTTCTACCAGCACACCGTTTGTTGACTTTGGATGAAGGAATACAACTAATTTGTTATCAGCACCTTCTTTAGGTTCTTCGGAGATAAATTGAAATCCTTCTTTTTTTAATCTTTTTACTTCCTCCAGGATATTTTCAACCCCAAATGCAAGATGATGGATCCCTTCGCCTTTCTTTTCGATAAATTTTGAGATTGGACTTTCAGGATTGCTGGCTTCCAAAAGCTCTATTTTACTTTCTCCGGTTTCATAAAAAGAAGTTACCACTCCTTCTCTTTCCACAGTTTCTTGTTTATAGGATTCTTTTCCTAATAATTTAGCAAAAAGTTCATCAGAAACCCCTAAAGACTTTACAGCGATACCAATATGTTCTAGTTTCATAAATACTAATAAATATAATTAATTCGTAAATTTGATACTGTAGCTGAATTTCAAAGTATCAATTCAAACAAAAGTAGTAAATTTGCAGAAATTATGGAAAGTAACAGACAAAGAAAAGTAGCACAGATCATTCAGGAAGACTTCGCAGAACTTTTCCGCAAACAGGCTGCTGACAGCAAACAAAGTATATTGGTATCCGTTTCAGATGTAAAAGTAACGGCAGATTTAGGAATTGCTAAAATTTATTTAAGTATTTTCCCTCAGGAACACCGTACAGCGGTCATGAAGGAAATTGAAGAAAACAAACCTCAATACAGAAATTTTATCGGCCAGAAAATGGCAAAACAGGTCCGTATCATTCCGCAGCTTAACTTTTACTTAGATACTGCTCTTGATGACGTAGAAAGACTGGATAGAGAATTAAGAGGCGAAGGCGACAATCCAGTTTTATAGATCTTGAAGAATATTGCATTTTACATAGCATCCAGATACCTTTTGGCAAAAAAGGCAGTACCGCTGTTACATTTATTACGTGGCTGGCAGTAGGTGCTATGACGGTTGCTGTGGCCGCAATGTTCGTTATTATTTCAGTTTTCTCAGGACTTGAGGACCTGAACAAAGACTTAATCTCCAACCTTCATGCTGACCTGACCTTAAAAAGCGCATCAGGTAAAACCATTAAAAATCTGGATCAGGTTAATAAGGTTTTAAGCAATAATAAAGATATAAGCAGCCATTCCCGAATTATTGAAGAAAAGGTATACATCAGTTTTAATGGAAAAGGTGATATTGCCTTCTTACGCGGTGTTGATTCTGCATACACCAAAGTAAATCCTATCAATAAAGAGATATTCTATGGAACGTATCCAAGTTTCAAATACTCTAATGAAGTATTGATGGAAAACAGTCTTGACAATAGACTATCTATTCCAGTGGATTCTTCTAATCATTATGCGACCATCTTCATGCCAAAACCAGGAACTGGGATCATTAACAAAGAAGATGATATTTACAACAAAAGAGATATTCTGGTAACCGGTGTTTTCCCAGGAAAAGATCAACTTGACAACTATATTGTCTCTCCTATTGAACTTGCGGAAGAATTATTAAGTCTTCCCAGAAATTCAGCGTACCAGATTGTTATTAAATTAAAAAATCCGGAAAATGCTGATGCTGTAAAACAAAACCTGCTCTCTTCTTTTGGTAAAAACATTGAAATAAAAACAAAAGAAGAGGAAAATGCGGCCTTCTGGAAGATGATTAATACTGAAAAGCTATTCATCTACCTGATCTTTGCATTGGTTATTTTCATCACTACCTTTAATCTTGCCGGAGCAATCATTATCTTACAGCTTGATAAAAAAGAACAGGCAAAATCTCTTATTTCTTTAGGGTTTCCTTTAAGCCACCTAAGAATGACCTATTTCTACACCGGACTTCTTATTGTTGTTTCCGGAGTGATTACCGGTTTAATCTTTGGAACCGCCTTATGTTATTTCCAGCTTTACACAGAATTCTTCAGAGCCAATGAAGTATTACCCTTCCCTGTCAAAATAGTAGGCAAGAATTATCTTATTGTAGCTCTTACTGCCTCTATATTTGGAATTGCCATTTCATGGTTCTTTTCAAAGATCAGTAAAGACTATATTACTAAAAATTAATATACTAAGTTTATAGATTTAACACTAAAACCCTTTTCCGGTTTCATTTTTTTGTACCTTTACGCCCCAATTTTAAAAAAATGAAACGAATTTTATCCTTTTTTTATTGAGCTTTGCATTCATTAATGGATTTGCACAAGCCCCAGCTGGTTATTATAATGCTGCTGCAGGTTTAACAGGAGCTCCTCTTAAAACAGCCCTTCAAGGGATCATTGCTTTTGGTCACCAAGATAAAGGTTATGGAGGCTTATGGACAGCCTATTACACAACTGATCGTGATACAAATACGAATTTTGAGAACGACGGAACCATATTAGACATCTATTCTGAAAAACCTAATGGACCAGATCCATACAACTTCACTGTAGGTAGTGATCAATGTGGAACCTATTCTAATGAAAGTGATTGCTATAACAGAGAACATATTGTTCCTCAAAGTTTATTTAATAAAGCTTCACCAATGGTTGCAGATATTCACTTTATCCGTCCTACCGATGGAAAAGTGAATGGTATGAGATCTAATTATCCATTTGGAAAAGTAGGAACGGCTACTTTTACTTCTCAAAACCAATCTAAATTAGGTAATTCAGTATCACCAGGATATTCAGGGACTGTTTTTGAACCCATTGATGCTTTTAAGGGTGATGTAGCTAGAATGATCTTCTATTTTGTAACAAGATATGAGGACAAACTTTCTGGGTTCAGCTCTGGTAATATGCTTGGCAGCTCAGCTTTCCCTGGTCTTCAAGCATGGGAACTTCAACAGCTTTTAGCATGGAATGCCATGGATCCTGTATCTCCGGAAGAAATAAATAGAAATAACGCTGCCTATACATACCAAGGGAACAGAAACCCATTCATTGATAATCCTACTTATGTAGATTTAATTTGGGGAACTGCCGCAGTTGACAACCAGGCTCCTACAACACCTACGAATTTAGCCACCAACACTCCAACTTCAAATTCTATTTCATTAAGCTGGACTGCATCAACAGATAATGTTGGAGTAACAGGTTATGATATTTATGTAAATAATACATTTAAATCTACTGTATCTGGAACATCAACTACAGCTACAGTATCCGGATTATTACCTCTTACCCAATATTCATTCTATGTAATTGCTAAAGATGCATTTGGAAATACTTCCCCACAAAGCAACACTGTAACAGGAACTACTCTTGACGGACCAGTTAATGTAGGAAACTGTGGTGATGAGAATTTCAGCAATATTCCTGCGAATGCAAGTGATTATAAAACCAGAACATGGACAAACAATAATGTAAACTGGACTGCAACATCAGCAAGAACAGATGAAACGATTAATGGTAAGGCTATTACCATTATGGGAGGAACTTTAACAAGTTCTGCTGTGCCAGGTGGAGTTCAGACATTAACAGCAACTACTCAAAGGAAATATAATGGAGGAGATGCTAACCTGAATGTTTTTGTGAATGATAATCTTGTAGGAACGATTCCTTATAGTGCATCAGTGACAACTACCACAATTAATGTAAACATCACTGGAAGTGCTGTTATTAAAATTGTAAACCCAAGCAGCAGCAACAGAGTAGCAATAGATGATCTTAAATGGACATGTTACAGCGGAGCATTAGCAACTTCTGAAACGAAGAAAGATAAATCAGAATTCACGATCTACCCTAACCCGGTAAGAAACAATGAACTGTTTGTAAAAGGTGAAAACCTTAGCAAAATTTCAAAAGCTGAAATCTATGATCTTTCAGGAAAAGTAATTGAAACCATTGCCAATCCTTTCAAAAACTCAAACAAAATCAACCTTAAAGGTTTAGTAAAAGGAACATACATCTTAAAAACAGATAATTTCTCTACCAAATTTATTGTAGAATAATTATTAAAAAATATTTCAAACCAAAGGCCGGATTTATCCGGTCTTTTTTTTAATTTTGATGTATGGATTCCAATAAAAAATTAGGATTAATAGGACGAAATATTTCCTATTCTTTTTCTAAAAAATTCTTCGAAAATAAGTTCCAAAAGCTTATGCTTAAAGGTTTTTCCTATGATATTTTTGATTTGAATGAAATCAATGAAGTAGAAAACCTTTTCTCCTCCCCCTGAATTACTAGGCTTTAATGTTACCATCCCTTATAAAGAACAAATCATCAGCTATCTTGATGAATTAAGTGATGAAGCTGAAAAAATAGGTGCTGTAAACTGTGTTTTAATCCAAAATGGTAAAAAAACCGGATATAATACGGACGCTTTCGGTTTTGAAAAGACCCTTCTCCTTCACAAAAAACCATCCCAGAATAAAGCATTAATCCTGGGAAATGGAGGCGCAGCAAAAGCGGTGAAATATGTTTTGGACAAACTTAATATTCCATCCCAAACCATTTCAAGAAGTACAGAAATCAATTTTGAAAATCTGGATAAAGAAACTGTTCAGGAGCATCAGATTATTATCCAATGTACACCGGTAGGCACATTTCCAAATGTTGAAGACTGTCTGGCCTTTCCTTTTGATGCACTTTCCCCGGAACACTTAATTATTGATTTAATTTACAACCCCAACTATACCCAATTTATCCTTAATGCTTCTGAAAAAGGAGCAAAAACAGTAAACGGTTACTATATGCTTGAACAACAAGCAGAAAAAGCTTGGGAAATTTGGAATTTTCAAAAAAAATAACATAAATTAGTACTTTAATTGGCCTTACAGCTATATTTAAAGGATATTAACGCCACTCACATAAAAGATTTGCTATGACTACAGAAAACAATCTTTCTGAAAACGAAGAAAAGAAAAATCCTAATGAAGTATCTCAGGAGACATCAGAAAACACAGTTTCTCATGATGCACCCCCTCATGAAGATGATGCTGAACACCTGGAAGAACATGAAGATGTTGAGATTTCTCTGGCTGATGCCCTGAAGGAAATGGAAAAACTCATTAATGCACCTGATGCCGGTGAGAATTCTAAAAAATTCAATCAGCTAAAAGAAAAAGCAAGTCATCACATCCATGATGAAGTGGAAGATAAAAAGCACGAGTTTGTAGAAGCGGGAAATGCTGCTGAAACATTCAGTTATGAACACCCTTCACAGGCAAAATTCTCAGCTTTAGTCAATATTTTCAAAGAAAAACATGACCAATTCCAAAAAGGACAGGAAGAGGAACAGAAGAAAAATCTGGAACACCGTCAAAACATTATTGAAAGGTTAAAAAATCTATATACCAATTCCGAACCGGGAACCAATCTTTTCAAATCTATCCGTGAAATTAAAGAGGAATGGTCAAAAGCCGGCCAGGTTGCCAAATCTGAATTCAAAATCCTTAACAATAATTATTTCCATCATCTGAACCAGTTTTATCAAATGCTGGATCTGAATAAGGAATTTTTGGAGCAGGAATACAGCCACAACCTTGAAAAAAGACAACACATTATTGCCCGTGCTCAAGAACTGGAAAACGAACCTGTTATTCAAAAGGCATTAAATGAGCTTCAGTATCTTCATAAACTTTGGAAAGAAGAAGCTGAACCTGTAGCTGAAGAGTTCCGTGAAAAAAACATGGGAAGAATTCAAAGAAATCTCCAATAAAATTCACGAAAGAAAATCTGAACTTTCTGCATCCATCGAAAAAGAGCAGACTGCCAATCTTGAAAAGAAAACTCAGATTATCGCTGAGATCAAAAAACTTTCAGAACCTTCTGAAACACCTAATCACAACTATTGGCAGAATTCTATCAAAAGAGTTGAAGATTTGCGTTCTGATTTCCTAAAAACCGGAAGCGTTCCTAGAAAGCTTTCCAATCAAAACTGGAATGATTTCAAAACAACCCTTCGAGGATTTAATACTACAAAAAACAATTATTATAAATCTTTAAAAGGTTCTCAACAGGCCAACCTGGAAGAAAAATTAAAATTAATCCAGACGGCTCAGGATAATCAGAATAACGAAGAATGGGATATTGCTGTTCCATTGTTCAAAAAGCTTCAGGAAGACTGGAAAAAAATTGGACACGTACCAAAGAGCATGACCAATAAGATCTGGGATGAATTCCGCGACGCTTGTAACGCTTTCTTCAACAATTACAGAGAAAAGAGCAATACTTCTACTGATAACTGGAAAGAAAATTATAAGAACAAAAAAGCCCTTCTTGACGAATTGAAAACCGTGTCCAATGATGAGGGCAGCATCGAAAAAATTGAAGCAATCAAAACAGCTTGGAATAATATTGGAAAAGTACCAAGAGATAAAATTGCCATCAACTCTGAATTCAATAAGACTTTAAGAGAGAAATTGAAGATCAATAAGATCAATGAACTTGAGCTTAAAGAAGAAGGTTTATCTGAAAATCAACTTACTGATAAAGCAAGAAAGATCAAAAATCAAATCTCTGATCTTGAAGCTGAAATCGTTAAACTTGAAAACAACCTTTCATTCTTCAATAAACCATCAAGAGAAAACCCTTTGTTAAGAGATACATACAACACAATTGATGAAAAGAAAGCTCATCTGGAAACTTTAAAGCAAAATCTCCACAGTATTATTGCTGGAGAATAAATCTTAACACAATAAATAAGGGCGGAGCAAAGCAATTTGTCTTCGCTTTTTCTTTTTATAAGTATGAATAACGACGAATTATATATTAAAAGATGTATTGAGCTGGCCCAAAAAGCCCTGGGCAATACTTATCCAAATCCTCTTGTCGGAAGTGTGATTGTTCACAATGGTGAAATCCTTGGTGAAGGTTATCATCATAAGGCAGGAGAAAACCATGCTGAAATCAACGCCATCAATTCTGTTAAAGACAAAAACCTGATTCCGGAATCAACGATTTACGTTTCTCTGGAACCCTGCGCTCATTATGGAAAAACACCTCCATGCGCTTTAAAAATTAAAGAGCTGGGCTTTAAAAAAGTAGTCATTGGTGCGATGGACTCTCATGACAAGGTTAATGGAAAGGGGAAAAAGATCATTCAGGATGCGGGAATAGAAGTCGTTTCAGGAATTCTAGAAAAGGAATGCATTGAGCTGAACAAAAGGTTTTTTACTTACCATGAAAAGAAAAGACCTTATATCATCCTGAAATGGGCAGAATCGGGCGATGGATTTTTAGATAAGGATTTTAAACCAACTGCGGTTTCAAACACTTTGGTCAATCAGTTTGTTCACCAGTTAAGAGCTGATGAACATGCCATCTTAGTAGGAACACAAACTGCTTTACATGATAACCCAAGTCTTAGTGTAAGAAAGGTGGAAGGAAATAATCCTGTCAGAATTTTAATTGATTTTGATTTAAAGGTTCCGAATAACTTTAAAATTTTCAATAACGAAGCCAAAACATTCGTTTTTAATTCTATAAAAGAAGAGACAGATGGGCAGGTACAATTTATAAAAATCAAAAAAGAAAACTTCCTTCCTGATTTGATGGAGGCTTTATACAAAGAACAAATTCAGTCTGTTATTATTGAAGGTGGCCGTTTTACTTTACAGCAATTTATTGATGCAGATCTTTGGGATGAAGCTATTGTTATTAAAAATGAAAATCTGAAATTAGAAAATGGCACAAAAGCGCCAGAATTCAACCTTATTCCTTACAAAACAGAAAACTACAGAGATAATATCATTTCTTTTTTCAAATCAAAATAAAGCTACTTTATCACTCTGGAATGAAATAATTCCTTACCTTAGTAATATCCAAAAAAATATTACCATGAAAAATGTAAGAAAATTATCCAGAGCCGGATTAAGAACAATCGAAGGAGGTGCTGTTTTTGTAACATGTACATTACCTAACGGGCAGCCTACAAGGTGTAGAGATAAATGCCCTGAAGATTTCTGTGGCCCAACAAGCTATATGTGCCTGATTCCAATGGACCTTTGTGGAGATGGAATTTAAGAGTTAATTTTTACATTCAAAAGATATAAGCCGTCAAAATTTGACGGCTTAATTCATAATGATACTGTAGAATACTAAATCATTTAATATTTTTGCATCATTAAAGCCGGAATACAGGATGACGTTCGAATACAAAACCATAGAAAAACCCATAGAAAATACTTTATTAAAAGAAAAAGGAAGCAAGTTTATCGGATTTGCCTTCCCGGTTACCAATGAAAAGGAGCTCAAAGCTGCATTGGAAAAGATCAGGGAAGAACATCCAAAAGCAACACACCATTGCTATGCTTTCAGAATGGGTTTGAATGGTGAAAATTACAGAGCTAATGATGATGGTGAGCCTTCGGGAAGTGCCGGACTTCCTATTTACAACCAGCTCTTAGCCAATGAAATAACCAATGTACTTGTTATTTCAGTTCGTTATTATGGTGGAACAAAACTAGGGGTTTCAGGTTTAGTAAAAGCCTATAAAGAATCTGCCAAGATCACTTTAGAAGAAGCCCATATTATTACCAGAGAATTGGAAACAGAAATTGAAATTCAGTTCAACTTTAACCAGCAAAACATTATTTTTACTTTACTCTCAAAATATGATGCTAAGGTTTTAAATTTCGATGCCAACGAAAATTGTATCCTTACCGCTTCATTAAAACTGGCACAAAAAGAAAGTATTTCTGAAAAACTATCAGAGATGCAACATGTTTCATTTGAGTTCAATGATTAATCTGTATTCATAAAAAAACATCTCAGAAAATATCTGAGATGCTGTATATTTCATTTGAATCAAAGATAATTAATCTCTTCTTCCACCAAGAAGCAAAGCCCCCCAGTAAAGAAGTTGGGCTAAAGACCCTAAAGCTGCCACAACATATGTTCTTGCAGCCCACTTTAAACTATCCTGAACCCCTACAAATTCTTCAGCAGTTACAGTACCTGTATCTTTAAGCCATTTCATTGCCCTGTTACTAGCGTCATACTCTACTGGCAATGTTACAAAAGCAAACAAAGTAGTTACTGCAAACATCGCTACCCCAATGGCAAGGATGGCAGTATTTCCGTTAGGATTATCCACAGTTCTGGTGGCCGCCATTATCGCAATACCTGCAATAAGAACAAACTGCATCAAATTGGAGCTTATATTAACAACAGGAACCAATTTTGAACGTAAGTTCAACATTGAATATCCTACTGCATGTTGTACGGCATGTCCGCATTCATGAGCTGCAACAGCTGCTGCCGCTGCATTTCTCTGCATGTACACCCCTTCAGAAAGATTTACTGTTTTATCTGCCGGATTATAATGGTCCGTTAGCTGTCCGGGAACTGATATTACCTGAACATCATTAATCCCGTTATCTCTCAACATTTTTTCCGCTACTTCTTTCCCCGAAAGGCCATTTCGAAGATGTACATTGGAATAATATTCAAATTTTGATTTCAACCTGGATGAAACCCACCAGCTCACCAACATTGAAATACCAATAATGATATAATAACCCGTCATTTTATTTAGATTTTGTGTTCAATTTTTAAGCATAATGATGTAAAAACTGTGCCAAAGTATACGATTTTATTATTTATATTTGTCATCAAATTACTCTCAAAAAACATGTCAACAGTTTCAATTATTGAAGTAAAAACTCCCGGTCAACTCAAGCAATTCGTAAGATTTCCTATGGATCTGTACAAAAATAACCCGTACTATGTTCCATCCTTTATCAATGACGAAATTAACATCTGGAATGCTGATGAAAATCCCGCTCTTCAATATTCTGAAGCGAAACAGTATTTAGCATACAAGAATGACAAAATTGCAGGGAGAATTGCCGTTCTTATCAACCATAAGGAGGAAAAAGAATTAGGGATCCGTAAAGTACGTTTTGGATGGATAGATTTCATTGATGATGAAGAAGTTTCACAAGCATTAATTCAGAAAGCGATTGATTACGCCAAAGAAAAGAATATTGATAAGGTTGAAGGGCCAATGGGATTCACCAACCTTGATAAAGCCGGAATGCTGATTAAAGGTTTTGATCAGCTGGCTACTATGATTGGCATCTACAACCATGATTATTACCCAAAACATCTTGAGAAACTGGGATTGGTAAAAGAAAAAGAATGGGTGGAATTTGAAATTATTTTCCCAGAGGTTTTACCGGAAAAGATCCACAAGTTTAACGAGCTTATTTCTCAGAAATACAAACTGAAAGTTTTAAAATTCAATAATAAGGAAGAAATTATCCAATATGTGGATCCAATGTTTGATCTTCTAGATGAAACCTACAAGCATCTTTCCACTTATACTCCTATTTCTGACGAACAGCGTAAAACATATAAAGAAAAATACTTTAAGCTTATTGACAAAGACTTCATTGTCTGCATCGTGGATGAAAACAATCATCTTATTTCCTTTGCAATTACGATGCCTTCTTACTCCAAAGCATTGCAAAAATCAGGAGGAAAACTACTCCCATTTGGCTGGTGGCATTTTTTGAAAGCAGGCAGAAAAAATGACAGGGCCAATTTTTACCTGATCGGTATCCATCCAGATTATCAAAGAAGAGGAGTAACCTCTATCATTTTCAAAGAAATCTGGAAAATATTCAGAAAAAAAGGAGTTAAATACCTGGAAACGAATCCCGAACTGGAAGAAAATAAAAACATTCAGCTTTTATGGCAGGATTACAACCCTGTAAACCATAAGAGAAGAAGAACCTACTCACTTGAGATAAATGATAAATGATGAGTAATTACAACCTCACTCACCTACTCTAAAACTCTCCCACCCTCAAACAATCTCGCCCCCATGAAGCCACAACTTATCATTTTCGCTGTTTTAATCGCAGGATTTATAGCCTACAATTTCTTTTTCCAATCGCAGGATGGTAGAACAAATACAGTGATTAACATTGTTTTTGCGAGTCTTCTTTTTGGATATATTGCATTTATGGCGTATTCTCTTCTCAAAAAAATGAAGAAATAATTCGTTATTTTTATTGATTCTAAATTGTAGGTTTTGTCTATTTTCATCCGACTTTTAAGCTGATAAATTTCATGCTTTCTTGTTTATTCGTTAAATTTGCAAATTGAGATAATAATGCAAAAATGAATTTACCTGAAAGTTATATTCCAATCCTTATCCAGGCAGGTGTAGCAGTAGGATTTGTCGCTGTTTCATTACTTGGAGCACATTTCTTAGGTCCAAAACAGAAAAAAGGAGATTCTGTAAAAAACCAAAGTTGGGAATGTGGGGTTCCTAGTGAAGGAAACGCAAGAACACCGTTTTCCATCAAGTATTTCCTGACTGCGGTATTGTTCGTACTATTCGATATTGAAATCGTATTCTTTTATCCTTATGCGGTAAACTTCAGAGAATTCGGTATGGAAGGATTCTTGGCTGTACTTACGTTCGTTGCGATCTTCTTCGTAGCGTTTTTCTATGTTTGGAAACGTGGTGCACTAGATTGGGATAAATAAATTTTAACATTAAAAGATTGAATTTATTTAAGTAATTTAAAGATTGTGAAGGTCTTATTTTTTTTAATCTTTAAATATTTTAATCTTTAAATATTTACTAAAATGTCAGATAAAAAACCAGTAATAAGAACAGATGCACCTGCTCCCGAAGGATATGAAGGAGAAGGGTTTTTCGCAACAAAACTGAGCAGTGTAATCGGAATGGCAAGAAAGTTTTCGCTTTGGCCATTGCCATTTGCAACCTCTTGTTGTGGTATTGAGTTTATGGCTACCCTGAACCCTACTTATGATGCTTCAAGATTTGGAATGGAAAGAAACTCTTTCTCTCCAAGACAAGCAGATATGCTGATGGTTTGCGGAACTATATCAAAAAAATTAGGACCAGTCCTAAAAGAAGTATATACTCAGATGGCTGAACCAAAATGGGTAGTAGCTGTTGGAGCTTGTGCTTCCAGCGGTGGTATTTTTGACACCTACTCTGTACTTCAGGGAATTGATAAAATTATTCCGGTAGATGTTTACGTTCCTGGATGTCCTCCAAGACCAGAACAGATTATTGAAGGGGTAATGCAGGTACAGGCTCTTGCAGAAAGCGAAAGCATCAGAAGAAGAGACATGCCTGAATATCAGAAATTATTAGATTCTTACAATATAAGCAACTAAACGGAAATGACAAACGAATTTGTATTAGAAGCAATCACCAGAGAATTTCCGGAATCTGTCATTTCAAGTTCAGAACCCTATGGAATGTTGACGATTGAAGTGAAGAAAGAAGATATCAAAAAGATCATTCATTATCTTAAAGATTCAACACTGGAAATCAACTTCCTTACAGATATATGTGGAATTCACTATCCTGAATTCCCCGAAAAGGAAATAGGTGTTGTATATCATCTGCATAACATGATGGCTAACTTCAGATTACGTCTGAAGATCTTCATGTCCAGAGAAAACATCGAAGTAGATTCTCTTACGGATCTATATGCCGGTGCCAACTGGATGGAAAGAGAAACGTTTGACTTTTATGGGATTAAATTTAAAGGACACCCGGATCTTAGACCTATTTTGAATATGGAAGATCTTGGATACCACCCAATGTTGAAGGAATATCGCCTTGAAGATGGTACAAGAACAGACAAGGACGATAATATGTTTGGAAGATAAAAAAGCGAATGGCCAATGGCGGCTAGCCAATAGCCAGAAGCAAATAGCTAAAAGCAATCATTATGAAAGATAACTCATTATCTAATATACTAAACCAGTACGAAAGTAAGGAACAGATTGACGGGCAATTATATACCCTGAATCTAGGACCTACCCACCCTGCTACTCACGGAATTTTCCAGAATATCTTAACGATGGACGGAGAAAGAATTCTTCATGCTGAGCAAACGGTAGGATATATCCACAGAGCATTTGAGAAAATTTCTGAAAGAAGAAACTATTCTCAGATCACTACCCTTACTGACCGTATGAATTACTGTTCTGCACCAATCAATAACTTAGGTTGGCATATGACAGTAGAGAAGCTGATTGGTGTTAAAGTTCCAAAACGTGTAGACTATATGCGTGTTATCCTAATGGAATTAGCAAGAATCGGTGACCACCTGATCTGTAACGGGGTAACCGGAATGGACTCAGGAGCGATTACAGGTCTTACTTATATGTTCATCGAAAGAGAACGTATTTATGATATGTATGAGCAGATTTGTGGAGCAAGGATGACGACCAACATGGGAAGAATTGGAGGATTTGAAAGAGATTTCACTCCTAAATTCCATGAGTTACTGAAAGACTTCTTAAAGACTTTCCCACCAAGATTCAAAGAATTCTGTACCCTATTAGAAAGAAATAGAATTTTCATGGACAGAACCATTGGTACGGGAGCTATTTCTGCCGAAAGGGCATTAAGCTACGGTTTCACTGGTCCTAACTTACGTGCAGCAGGTGTAGATTACGATGTGAGAGTTGCACAACCTTATTCCTCATACGAAGATTTCGACTTCATTATTCCTGTAGGAACTTCAGGAGATACTTACGACCGTTTCATGGTTCGTCAACAGGAAATCTGGGAATCCATTAAAATTATCAAACAAGCATACGAAAACCTTCCAGAAGGACCATTCCACGCGGATGTTCCTGATTTCTATCTTCCTGAAAAGGCAGATGTATATCAGAAAATGGAGGCTCTGATTTACCATTTCAAAATTGTAATGGGTGAAACTGATGTACCAAAAGGTGAAGTTTACCATGCAGTAGAAGGAGGAAACGGAGAATTAGGTTTCTATCTTGTGAGCGACGGAGGAAGAAGCCCATACAGACTTCACTTCAGAAGACCTTGTTTCATCTACTATCAGGCATACCCTGAAATGATTACAGGTTCTGTAATTTCAGATGCCATTGTAACGATGTGTAGTATGAATATTATTGCGGGAGAACTAGACGCATAATACATTAGACAAAAAGATAATAGAAGAAAAGATAATAGACTTTCTTCAACCCCAAATAAAACGAATTTAGAATAACGAACTTTAGAATCTTTTTTCTTTGTTCTTTACTCTTTAATCTTAGATAAAAAATGAGCGAAACAATAGCTTTTAAACCGGAAAGTTTAGCACAGGTACACAAAATTATCGCAAGATATCCTGAAGGAAGACAGAAATCTGCTCTTCTTCCTGTCCTTCACTTGGCACAGAAAGAATTCGGAGGATGGTTAGATGTTCCTGTGATGGATTATGTTGCCGGACTATTAAGTATCAAACCGATCGAAGTATATGAAGTGGCTACTTTTTATACCATGTTCAACATGAAGCCGGTAGGTAAATATGTTTTGGAAGTTTGCAGAACCGGACCTTGTATGGTGTGTGGAAGCGAAAAAATCCTTGACCATATCAGAACGAAACTGAACATTAAAGATGGAGAAACTACTGAAGACGGTATGTTCACCCTAAAGCCTGCTGAATGTCTTGGAGCATGTGGTTATGCACCGATGATGCAGCTTGGTAAGTTCTTTCATGAAAATTTAACGATAGAAAAAGTAGATGAAATCCTTGATCTTTGCAGACAGGGACAACTTGCTTTAGACTAAATAAATTTTAACACATTAAAAATAGCCATAAGCTAAAAGCCACAAGCCAATAGCCGAACGCTAAAAGCATAATAAACAATGAGTAAAAAACTTTTACTTAAAGACGCACATATAGAAGGCATCCGCTACTTTGAAACTTACCGTAAACAAGGAGGTTACACAGCTGCTGAAAAAGCCTTGAAAATGACTCCTGACGAAATTCTTGAAGAAGTAAAAACTTCAGGACTAAGAGGTCGTGGTGGAGCTGGATTCCCAACAGGGATGAAATGGAGCTTTTTGGCAAAACCAGAGGGCGTTCCAAGACACCTTGTGGTAAATGCGGATGAATCTGAGCCTGGAACATTCAAGGACAGATATCTGATGGAGTTCCTTCCTCACCTATTGATCGAAGGAATGCTAATTTCATCTTACTGTTTAGGTTCTAACACTTCTTATATCTACATCCGTGGAGAATATTCATGGATTCCGGATATCCTTGAAGAAGCTATTGAAGAAGCTAAAGCAGCAGGATTTTTAGGTAAAAATATTTTAGGAACTGGTTTCGATCTTGAAATCTACGTACAGAGAGGTGGTGGAGCATACATCTGCGGTGAAGAAACTGCATTGCTTGAATCCCTTGAAGGAAAAAGAGGTAACCCAAGATTAAAACCGCCATTCCCGGCTGTAAAAGGTCTTTGGGAGAGACCAACGGTGGTAAACAACGTTGAGTCTATTGCGGCAATCGTTCCAATCATTGATATTACAGGTGCTGAGTATGCTAAAATTGGTGTAGGTAGATCTACAGGTACGAAATTGATTTCTGCTTGTGGAAACATCAACAAACCAGGTGTATACGAAATTGATATGACGATCACTGTAGAAGAATTTATCTATTCTGATGAATATTGTGGTGGTATTAAAGACGGAAAAAGATTAAAAGCTTGTATTCCTGGAGGAAGTTCTGTTCCAATCGTTCCAGCAAACTTATTGTTGAGAACCGTGAACGGAGAGCCAAGATATATGAACTATGAATCATTAGCTGACGGAGGTTTTGCTACCGGAACAATGATGGGATCGGGAGGTTTCATCGTTTTAGATGAAGACCAGTGTATTGTAGATCACACCATGACTTTAGCAAGATTCTACAACCACGAAAGCTGTGGACAATGTACTCCTTGCCGTGAAGGTACGGGATGGATGTATAAAATCCTTAAGAAAATTGAGAAAGGAGAAGGAAAAATGGAAGACATCGATCTGCTTTGGGATATCCAGAGAAAAATCGAAGGAAATACGATCTGTCCATTAGGAGATGCAGCAGCATGGCCTGTTGCAGCAGCAATCCGTCACTTCAGAGACGAATTTGAGTGGCACGTAAAAAACCCTGAGTTATCTCAGACCCAAAATTATGGATTGGCACATTATGCAGATCCTATCCCAGCTGTTGAAAAGAATGCATAGGTAAAATGAAAAAGTTATTGGTTGTCGGCTTAATGATGTCGAGTTTTGTTTTCGGACAGAAAAAAGATTCTTTACTAGTAGAAAATAATGCAGACTTGTTTAAAACTCCTGTTTCTAAGAAACCAGAGCCTTTAAGCAAAAAAGGTCAGATGTTCGCTTTTTATGGATGGAACAGAGCAGCGTTCAGTAATTCGGATATTCGTTTTAAAGGAAATGGATATGATTTCCAACTGAATAATGTAACGGCTCAGGATAGACCTACCAAATTCGGTATTGTTTATTTTGATCCAAGTTGGTTTACTGTAACGCAGTATAATTTCAGAATAGGATATTTTATTAAAGATAATTTAGCGCTTGTTTTAGGGATTGACCACATGAAGTATGTGATGGATCAGGATCAAACCGTTAACTTTAAAGGACATATCTCAGACCCTGAATATGCTGCTATGGTACAAAACGGGCAAGTGAACCTTGCAGATGAGAAGTTCCTTACTTTTGAACATACAGACGGCCTTAACTATGAAAACTTAGGTCTTGAAAAGTACCAAAGTATTATCAATAAGAAAAATGTTGATTTGGTTTGGTCTTATGGTGCCGGTATCGGATTTATGTTCCCAAAAAGTAATGTAAAACTTTTTGGAAATGAAAGAAGTGACCGTTTCCATGTTGCAGGTATGGGAACCGATGTAAGAGCCAGTCTTAACTTAGTACTTTGGAACCATATAATGGTAAGATTAGAAGGAAAAGCGGGTTACATCAATATGTGGGATATTAAAACCACATTGAATAACAAACCAGACAAAGCTCAACAGGATTTTGTTTTCGGACAAATTATGGGGGGAATTGGATATACATTTAATACAAAGAAATATAAATAACAAAGCCTATTGCTTAATGCATAAAGCTTAAAGCATACGATATGAGCGAAGAAGTTAAAAAATTCAAAATAACGATAGACGGACAGACTACTGAAGTTTTGCCTGGTACTTCTATTTTGGAAGCAGCTAGACAAATCGGTGGTAAATCTGTACCTCCTGCTATGTGTTACTACAGCAAATTGGAGACCAGCGGAGGAAGATGCAGAACTTGTCTTGTAGAAGTTTCTAAAGGATCTGAAGCAGATCCGCGTCCTATGCCGAAATTGGTAGCAAGCTGCAGAACCAACGTTATGGATGGTATGGAAGTTAAAAACCTTACTTCTGAGAAAGCTCAGGAAGGAAGAAAAGCAGTTACCGAGTTCTTATTGGTAAACCACCCGCTAGACTGTCCTGTTTGTGATCAGGCTGGTGAATGTCATCTTCAGGATCTTGGATATGAGCATGGAAACCTTGAAACAAGAACAGAATTCGAAAGAAATACTTACGAAGCTGATGATCTTGGACCTCACATCAAACTGAACA
Source organism: Chryseobacterium capnotolerans (assembly GCF_021278965.1). Taxonomy (NCBI): domain Bacteria; kingdom Pseudomonadati; phylum Bacteroidota; class Flavobacteriia; order Flavobacteriales; family Weeksellaceae; genus Chryseobacterium; species Chryseobacterium capnotolerans. Next base: position 3,999,939 of record NZ_CP065589.1, read on the forward strand.
TGAACCGTTGTATTCTTTGTGCAAGATGTGTATTAGCTGCTAACCAATTAACAGGTGAAAGAGAGCACGGTATTCTTTTCAGAGGAGATCACGCTGAAATTTCAACCTATCTAAATAAAGCTTTGGACAATGACTTCATCGGAAACGTTATCGACGTTTGTCCTGTAGGAGCATTAACAGACAGAACATCCCGTTTTGCAAGCAGAGTATGGTTTACAAAACCTATGAATGCTACTTGTAAGTGTGATAAATGTTCCGGAAAAGCTGTAGTTTGGATGAAAGGTGACGAAATTGTAAGAGTTACTGCAAGAAAAGACCAATGGGGTGAAGTTGAAGAATTCATCTGTGATACATGCCGTTTCGAAAGAAAATCTTTATCAGACTGGAACATCGAAGGTCCTAGACATATCGACAGACACTCTGTAATTTCATTGAATCATTACCAGAAGCCAAAAGACGAATTGATCATGATCGATAATCCTGGTGCTAAGGAAATCAGTGAAAAAGACGAAAAATAATTTTAATAAAGACAATTAGATTTCAGACACAAGACATCAGACTTAATCTCATATCTAGTATCTGACATCTCACATCTAAAAATCTTTAAAACAAAAATGGATTTACTTACATTTAAACTTATACTTGTACTAGCGCTTTTCCTGCTATCATTAACGATTGCAGCCTACTCTACCTGGGCAGAAAGAAAAGTTGCCTCTATCATGCAGGATAGAATTGGTCCTAACAGAGCTGGACCTTTCGGATTACTGCAACCTCTTGCTGACGGTGGTAAATTCTTCTTCAAGGAAGACTTTACGCCTGCCAATGCTGAAAAATTCCTTTTCGTATTGGGACCGGCTTTAGTAATGTTTATTTCACTAATCACTGGGGCAGTTATTCCTTGGGGTAAAAGTTTAAATATTGCAGGTACTTCTTTTGATCTTCAGGTGGCTAACATTGACGTTGGTGTACTTTTCATCATCGGAATGGCTTCCATCGGGGTTTACGGAATTATGATCGGAGGTTGGGCTTCGAACAATAAATATTCATTACTAGGTGCTATCCGTGCTTCTTCTCAGATGATTTCTTATGAATTAGCAATGGGACTAGCACTTCTTTCTATTATTATGATGGCAGGAAGCTTAGACTTAAAAGAAATTACAGAAAGCCAAAGTACTGGAAAATTATGGGGAGTTATTCCTTGGGTTTCTGGTATGAACTGGAATATTTTCTACCAGCCAATCGCTTTTCTTGTCTTCTTTGTAGCAGCTTTAGCTGAAACTAACAGACACCCGTTCGATTTACCTGAGTGTGAATCTGAATTGGTAACAGGATACTCTACAGAATACTCTTCCATGAAGTTAGGTTTATATATGTTCGGGGAATACGTGAACATGTTTATCTCTAATGCTTTCATGGTGGTTCTTTTCTTTGGAGGTTATAACTATCCTGGTATTGAATGGGTAACGCAGAATTGGGGAGAAAACGTTGCAGGAATCTTAAGTATCGTAGCATTCTTAACGAAAACTGTCATCGGAATCCTGATCTTCATGTGGATCAGATGGACACTTCCAAGATTCAGATATGACCAGTTAATGCACTTGGGATGGAAAACATTAATCCCGATGGCATTGGTAAATCTATTAATTACAGGTGCTGTAATTTTAGCATTTGCAAACTAAGAAAATTTGAAAATGAGCTGATTTGAAAATTTGATAATGAAATCAAAGTTTTATCTTTAGCCTGTCATATTCAATCATCAATATTAAATAATTAAGATAGCAGACAAGATTAGTCTAAAATCTGGTGTCTAACATCTAATATCTATAATTAAATGAAACTTACAAACAGATCAAAAGTTGTTTCCAATAAAGAAATGACCCTTGCTGAAAAAATCTACCTTCCTGCGATCTTTACAGGGATGGGGATTACATTTAAGCATGCTGTAAGAACCGTGATAAAGGGTGCTCCCGCAGTATATTCGTATCCGGAAGTACAGAAACCAAGAACTACCATCTGGAGAGGTCAGCACGTTTTGAAAAGAGACGAGGAAGGCAGAGAAAGATGTACTGCTTGTGGACTTTGTGCGGTAGCTTGTCCTGCAGAAGCCATTACGATGACTGCTGCTGAAAGAACTAAAGAGGAAAAAGGGCTTTACAGAGAAGAAAAATACGCTTCAGTATATGAAATCAATATGCTAAGATGTATTTTCTGCGGTATGTGTGAAGAAGCTTGTCCTAAATCTGCCATTTATCTTACCGATAGATTGGTAGACGTAGAAACCAACAGAGGTTCTTTCATTTACGGAAAAGATAAATTAGTTGAAAAAATAAATGAAAGGATTGACATCACGACAAGACAATCCGAGAAACAAAAAAATGCGGTAAAATAATGGATCAGTTTTTATTTTTCTTGGTGGCGTTTTTAGCAGTGTCAAGTGCGGTGTATTTCGTATTTGCCAAAAATCCTTTATATGCTATTTTGTCATTAATTGTTACGATGTTTTCAATTGCCGGAATGTACATTCTTTTGAATGCTCAATTCTTAGCAATTATCCAGATTATAGTGTATGCAGGTGCTATCATGGTACTTTTCCTTTACATTCTAATGATGCTTAACCTTAATAAAGCAGACGAAAGTAAGAAGGGTAATACTTTAAAATTTATTGGAGTTTTTACTGCAGGTCTTCTTTTAGTTGGAGTTTTAGGAGTATTCAGAGGCGTTCAGCAAAACCATATTGTTGTAGAGAATGTAGACAGAGGGGTTGGTCTTACTAAAAATCTGGGTAGACTTTTGTTTAATGAATATGTTTTACCGTTTGAGCTTGCTTCTATCCTGATTTTAGCAGGTATTGTAGGTGCGGTATTAATCGGTAAAAAAGATTTATAAAATTATGGGAGAAGTAAATACATTTATACAAAGCATCCCTTTGGATTACTTCATTATCCTTTGTTCAGTATTGTTCTGCTTAGGAGTGATGGGAGTATTGCTTAGAAAAAATGCTATTGTGATTCTAGGCTGTGTAGAGCTTATGCTTAACTCTGTAAACCTTTTATTGGCTGCTTTTTCAGCATACAAAGGAAATGGAGACGGACAGCTTTTAGTGTTCTTCATTATGGTGGTAGCTGCTGCTGAAGTAGCGGTAGGTCTGGCAATTATTGCTATGCTGTATAGAAATACCCGTTCTGTAGATGTGAGTATATTTAATAAATTAAGAGGATAAGAATGGAGAATTTAGTATATGCAATAGTACTTTTACCACTTTTAGGGTTTCTTATTAACGGTTTATTCGGAAAAAATCTTCCAAAAATAGTAGTTGGTTCTTTGGCAACAGCAATGGTTTTCGGATCATTCTGTATTGCTGTAAGTCTTTTCATGAATTTCAATTCTGAAAGCCAGCCTGTAATCGTAAAAGCTTTTGAATGGTTTAGAGTAAACGGAGTTCAGATCAATTTTGGATTCCAGATTGATCAACTTTCTTTAATGATGGTTATGATCATCACGGGTATCGGTTCACTGATTCACTTATACTCTATCGGATATATGAGTCATGATAAAGGATTCTATAAGTTCTTTACTTACCTGAATCTTTTCATCTTCTCAATGTTACTTTTAGTGATGGGAAGCAACTACCTTATCTTATTCATCGGATGGGAAGGTGTAGGTCTTTGTTCTTACCTGTTGATCGGATTCTGGTATACCAACGAAGAATACGGTAAAGCGGCAAGAAAAGCTTTCATCATGAACAGAATTGGTGACTTGGCATTATTGATCGGTATCTTTATGATTGCTGCTCAAACTAATGCTGTAGATTACCTTTCTGTAGCTGAAAATGCTTCAAAATTTGAATTAGACGGAACAGTGATTATCTTTATCACAGCGAGTTTATTCATCGGTGCTACCGGTAAATCTGCTCAGGTTCCATTATATACTTGGTTACCAGACGCGATGGCTGGGCCAACTCCTGTTTCTGCATTAATTCACGCGGCAACCATGGTAACGGCGGGTATCTATTTAGTAGTAAGATCTAACTTCTTATTTACTTTAGCTCCAACGGTACAAGGAGGAATTTTATTCATCGGATTCTTAACGGCAGCTTTAGCAGGATTCTACGCACTACGTCAGAACGATATCAAAAAAGTATTGGCATACTCAACTGTTTCACAGCTTGGATTTATGTTTATCGCTTTAGGTCTTGGTGCTTATACAACAGCAATGTTCCACGTAATGACGCACGCTTTCTTTAAAGCTTTACTATTCTTAGGAGCAGGTTCTGTAATACATGCGATGAGCAACGAACAGGATATGCGTTTCATGGGAGGTCTTAAGAAATATATTCCTCTTACCCACGCTACATTCCTTATCGGAACATTAGCCATTTCAGGTTTCCCTCTGTTATCAGGGATGATCTCTAAAGACGAAATTTTAGTAGCAGCTTTCGCTAAAAACCCTGTTTACTGGGTAATCTTATTTGTTTTAGCGGCAATGACTGCAACGTATATGTTCAGACTATATTATCTGACTTTCCACGGAGAGTTCAGAGGTACCGAAGAGCAGAAACACCACTTACACGAAAGCCCGTCTAATATGACATTACCATTGATCGTATTGGCTATCCTTTCTGTAGTTGGAGGTTTCATCAACCTGCCACACTTCATCGGTCACGGACACTATGCTAAACTGATGGAATGGTTGAAGCCTGTTCTTACGGAACAAAGCTACAGCCAAATGGAAGCTACTCTTTCAGGAGTACCTTTCAACACTGAAATGATCTTATTAGCAGCAACAGTATTAATGTTCTTCTCTGTATGGTTTATCGTAAGAAATACCTACGTGAAAAAGAAAAAAATGGCTGTGGCAGAAGAAAGCTATACCGGATGGGAAAAGCTTTCTGCTAAGAAATTATATGTAGACGAACTTTACAACGCATTGATTGTAAAAACTGTTGAAGGATTAGGACGCGGAGGAAAGATGTTTGATAAGGGTATCTTAGACCGTTTTGTAAACTTTGTAGGTGATGGTGCTGAAGACAGCGGTAAAGCTATGAAGCGTGTACAAAACGGAAATGTAGAGACGTATATTCTTATCATGTCTTTAGCTGTGGGAATTATATTAATTGTTAACTTTTTATTACAATAATAATGTCTTGTTTATTATTAACATTATTACTATTACCTCTAGTAGGTTCGGGATTAGTTTTTGCGTGGAAGAGTAATTCCAGCAAATATTTGGCACTAGGAATCGCATTGGTTCAAATGCTTCTTACGTTCTATGTACTTTCGGATTTTGATTTTACTCCGACAGTAGACAGCGTATTGCAGCACGAGATCAATTATCCTTGGTCACAATTTATGAAGAGCTCTCTTCACTTCGGTATCGATGGGATGAGTATGCTTCTTTTATTGCTGACTAACATCTTAGCGCCAATCATCATTTTATCTTCTTTCAATGAAAATGTAAGCTACAGAAATACATTCTACGGATTGATTCTGTTGATGCAATTCGGTCTTGTAGGAGTATTTACTTCTTTAGACGGATTATTGTTCTACATTTTCTGGGAAGTAACTTTGATTCCAATTTGGTTTATTGCCGGACTTTGGGGACAAGAGAATAAAAGGTTTGAATTCACTACGAAGTTCTTCGTATATACATTCGTTGGATCTTTATTTATGTTAGCAGGATTGATCTATGTGTACAACCACTCTGCATCATTCGCATTAACAGATCTTTACAATGCGCAACTGAACGAAACTCAACAGACTGTGGTATTCTGGTTTATTTTCTTTGCTTTTGCAGTGAAATTACCGGTATTCCCTTTCCATACCTGGCAGCCTGACACCTATACCTACTCTCCTACTCAAGGATCGATGTTGTTATCCGGTATCATGCTTAAGATGGCAGTTTATGGTGTAATGCGTTATTTACTTCCAATTACTCCACTTCCGATTGCCGGAATTTCAGGACAGATTGTAATCATCCTTGCGATCGTAGGAATTGTTCACGGAGCATTGATTGCGATCATCCAGACAGATATGAAGAGAATCATCGCTTATTCATCTTTCTCTCACGTAGGATTGATGGTAGCGGGTATCTTCGCCTCAGCAGTAGTTACTTTAAGAGGAACTTTCAATGTGGAAGGTGCTGAAGGAGCATTGGTACAAACTTTCGCTCACGGTATCAACGTTGTTGGATTATTCTACTGTTGCGATATTTTATACAAGAGATTTAAATCAAGAGATATCAGACAAATGGGTGGTTTAGCTAAAGTAGCGCCTAAGTTTGCTGTTTTATTCCTGATTATTATATTAGGTTCAATGGGAGTTCCATTGACGAATGGATTCATCGGAGAATTTATCCTGCTAAAAGCAGTATATGATTTCAACGGAACAGCAGCAGTAATTGCTGGTCTTACGGTAATTCTTTGTGCAGTGTACTTATTGAGATTCTACGGAAAAGCAATGTTTGGAGAAGGAAATGCAGAAGTATTAAGCACAGCAAAAGATTTATCTGGTGTAGAATTCTCTGTATTGGCGAGTTTAGCGGTTTTTGTGATCTTACTTGGTATTTTCCCACAACCGGTAATAGAAATGGTGAGTAGTTCAGTGAAGTTTATCTACACAGCGATGGCTAACTAAAAAATTAAAAGATTTAAAAATTAAAAAAATAAGAGATTAGAGAGCATAAAGATAAAAGACGAAGAGATAAGAGACGGGAATTTTTGAACCGGAAACTTTACACTCTGAACCTTGAACTTTAAACTTCAGATCTCACATCTCAAATCTATATTATGAGTGTTTTAATTATTGTTTTCCTAACGGCAGTTATTGCGTTATTTTCAGGAGTTTTCGAACATGGAAAATTCGCAAGATACATTGGGATTTTGGGTTTAATCATCGCATTGTATGTAAGCTTTATGCCTGAATGTTCGTTCTTCGATCACTACAAGCATATGTATGAATACAGTGCCAATACTGCATTATTCACTAAATTATCCATTGTAACAACTTTATTGTTATTCTTCCTGGGAGGTTTTGCATTCAGCAATCACAGAAGCCACCAGTCAGAATTATATGCATTAATGTTATTTGCATTATGTGGAGGAATCGTACTTTTCGGATACCAGAACCTGGTTACCATGTTCTTAGGTGTTGAAATCCTTTCCATCCCGTTATATGTAATGGCTGGTGCCAACAAAACTGATTTAAGATCAAATGAAGCTTCAATCAAGTATTTCTTAATGGGTGCATTCGCGACAGGTTTCTTACTTTTCGGGATCGCATTTATTTATGGAAGTGCCGGAAGCTTTGATTTATATAAAATCCACGACTTTGGAGTAGCCAATGCTTCAAACGTAATGTTCATCCTAGGAGTATTACTTATTCTTTGTGCATTGGCATTTAAAGTGGCTTTAGCACCTTTCCACATGTGGAGCCCTGATGTATATGCAGGATCACCTTCATTAATCACGGCTTTCATGGCAAGTGTGGTAAAAATCTCAGGATTCTTCGCATTGTTCAGATTAATGACAATCGGATTTGCCGGAGTTACTCACGAATGGATTAATGTTTTAGGAGTATTCTTAATCATTACTTTATTATTGGCAAACGTTATGGGTCTTGCTCAGACGAATGCAAAAAGAATGTTGGCTTACTCTTCAGTTTCTCACGCAGGATATATCGGATTGGTATTCTTCGGAATGACAAGTCTTTCTACTTATAACTTAGCGTTCTATTTATTCGCTTATGCTTTATCTACAGTAGGAGTTTTCATGTGTCTGATCTGGGTAGAGAAATTAAAAAGAGAAACTTCTTTCGGAGCTTTCAAAGGATTGGCAAAAACAGAACCTTTATTGGCAACAGCTGCAGCGATCTCTATGCTTTCAATGGCAGGGGTTCCACTAACGGCTGGTTTCATGGGGAAATTTGCTTTATTCTCTCAGGCAATGAACGGAGCAGCTTTCTTAGTACTGGTAGCAGTTTTAGGTTCTGCCCTATCTATCGCTTACTATTTAAGATTAATTATCGCGATGTTCTTCTTTAAAGAATCAACATTCAAATCATCAGAAAAAGTAACGCTTACTTACAATATTGTTGCAGTATTTGTAATCGCTGCCATTATCATCCTTGGAGTTTTCCCGGATCTGTTTGCAAAAGTGTTCGGATTATAAAAAGTTATCCATACTATATCAAAAAAACCTTTCAGAGATCTGAAAGGTTTTTTTATGTACTTAAGTTTTTAACCTCCTGTGACAGAAAATTCTATGAAATAACTTCTTCTTCAGGAACACAGTTCTACTCAAACATCAGATTAAGTTGTATCCGGAGTATAAAATTACTCCCTGATTTCAGGGATAATTGCCTTATTAATAGATATTTCACATGATTTGGAAGGCTTTTTTGTAAGATTTTTTCTAAATTTCATGCTGAGAAATGAATCTCAGTATTAAAAAAAATCATTAATCACCAATCACATGATTACTTATATGACACTTCCAGATGATACATTGGAAAAAATTGCCTCTGATCTGAAAGTAGAAAATCCAACATACCTCAAAGATTTTCATAATAAGCACTGTGCTATACATGACAGGCTAGCTGAACCAGTGAAAATGAAACCGGGAACGCTGCTTCTTATTCCCTTTGGTGAAGAAATCAAGAAACTTAATCAAGAGATCAATAAAAATGGAGATAGCTTGTACTATCATCCAACACATGGAAAAATACCACATCCTATACCTTTACTCAGTGGGGTTTATACAATAACCCATCAAAAACTTGAAAATGGAAACGTCCATACAAGCTATTCATACCAAACTGAACTTAAATATCTGAAAGCTGAACAAGATGATCATTTCTTTTCATTACAAATATTTGGTTCTCATAAAAATGGAATAGAATCAGACAGCAAAGTTTCAAGCTTATCAAAAGCTACTGCAGCCATCATATTTCCTGTAGAAATCAGAGTAGACAAAACAGGAAAAATAACGGAGAGCAATTTTTTTCATTCAGAAGCGGTGATTAAAAGCGAACTGGATGATCTAAAAAAGTATTTTACAGATGATCTATCTGCATCTTATATTGATCAACTCAAGAAAATAACTGAAGACACGCTTCAACTGGTAAGGAGTATTAGAAACACATTACCTGTTCAGTTTCTTTTTGGTTCTTTTTACAGAGCAAAATATAGCGACTGGACAGATTCTGATCTCTACCATGAATTTATTCCCTGGCTATCAAATGCAGCCCCTATTCGTTTTGAGCTTTATAACCGGATGTTACCAAAAGACAATGATATAATAAAGATTAAGCAATTTGGAAAATCATGCGACTACCGAAATCTGAATCAGCTTTATAATAAAGAGTATGAATACCATGAACAGCATCCCGTCAATCATTACTCGGTGGTCTGCCGTCATGAAGCTGAATACTTTTTAAATTTTACCAATTTGATGATTCAAAAAGTTGAAGCCCAGTTTGAAATTCAGATAGGAGATGTAACAGAACAGGATATTTTTACTGTAGAAAAGCAATTAAAATAAATTATTATCCTTGATCCAACACCAAAAAACCACAAAATATGTCTAATTCAGCATCACCACATGACGGAAAACACTTTGTCATTCAGAAAGGAAAAGCACAATGTAATCAGGGTGACCAATTTCCGCAGTTTAAAGTAACTACCCATCAAAAACATTATTGGAATAATGAAGAAGGGCAGGCTGATTTTTTGGCTGTCACTGAACAGGATCTTCAGTTCAATCCCCAAGGCCCTAGTTTTGGAAAATGCAAACTGAAGCCAACACCGGGAGGATATCTTCCCTGTGCCTACGCTCCAGCCGGAACATGGCAGAAAATCTATGATAAAGTAAAGGTATTGGGAAATAGCTGCGTCACAGAAATATCGGAGCTCATGTGTTCTACAGGTGGAAAAATCATCATTATGGAACATGGTCAAACCGCATCGATGAACAAACAGAATGTAAAAAAAGCTGATCCACAGGAACAGCATAACATCAATCCTTTTATAAATTTTAAAGAATTTCAGAAGGAAACAGAAGATGATGAAGTAGACGCCTATTAAACTTAAACTTTTCAGCCATGTCAAAACAAGGAATTTATAAAATCACAGGAAATACGAAGCCTAAGATTGGAGAACTGGTTACCTATACAATTGATGAATGGTATCCTGCTACTCCATTAGAAAAGAGAAACCCGGCACATGTTACCTGGCATCTGTTCAAAAAGGTAAACGGAAAATTTGTTCCTACCAATATCAAAAAAGTGGGAGTAAGCAGTTTTACTTTTAATACAAACTCTTACAAAGATACCTTCAGAATTGAAGCTTACCTTCACAATCCGGAAGGAAGAGCTCCCATGGCTTTGGAAATACAGCCCCAGCCCAGTGATATTCCAAGAATCAATAAAGTTGAATTAAAATATATAGACGATACTCCTGGAACAGTGTTCAGTTTCATGGAAAAATTGGTTGCAGAAGCCAAATGCACAAATTTGGAGGCCCAATATCTGCAGTTCAGTCTTTGGGAAGATGACGCCAGCAATTCAGGTCATAGCAATAATAACCTGCTCATAGAAAGCAAAAAAGAAAAGGTAAAAAACGGAATCGCGAGAGCCGAATTCATGCTGACAAAAGCTCTGATGAGAAAAGCTATGCAAGGTGAAACCGATCCTCAGCAACTGGAATTTTATGTAACTGTGGAATATTATTCTCATAAAAAGCATGCTACCAATAATATAAATATCAATACCCCTGAGGAATTGCGCACACCATCAGGACAACCACAACCACAACCACAACCACAACCGGAACCACAACAACCTCAGCCACAACCATCTCAACCTCAGCAGCCTCAGCCTGCTCCATCTCCGGCACAACCTGAACCTGATCCACAATCAGCTCATGGGAGTGCTCATAACACACAGCCGCCAACCCCCGCAGCCCCTGGAGGAGCCTCTCCTACTACGGTTAATCCTACAAATATTGAAGATCTTCTGGATGCTTATTTTGCCAAAAAGAATACATCAAAGAGACTGGCGAGGAAGATGGTACCCATACTTATACCTTCGGTGGAAGTAAGAGTGGCAATAAAACAGGTACGGCGGAAGAAAAAAACAAAGTTGCCCAGACTATTCTTAATAAAATAAAAGAAAGTCTGAAAGCTCAAAAGAAATATACAACACTAGAAGTAATTGCTGCAGCATTAACCGCTGAAGCTTATGGGAAAGATACTACAAATCAAAAGACCGTTACTTTTAAAACCTTCAAACTGGGGGTAGATTTTAAAAAAGTAGGTACTGCTCCACTTGACGAAAAACTTTATCTGGTAGCCAGAACCATGCTTCTGGATGGACAGCAGGTGACTATTTCCATCAAAGAAAAAGACGGGATCATTAAAGGATCACCGGATGCGTTACTGCCTGTTCTGGAAATTACAGAAGCACAAATGGAACAGAAAACGCCTGCCGGGCAAGCCGTTCCGGGAACTGAAAAAACAGTTTTCACAGGAATAGTAAAAAACAATATTGTCCAAATCCCAATCCATCTCCGCCCAAAATCCGAAGAAGAGCTGAAACAGTGGCAAGATAAGATCAGCAAAGGAAAAGAAGACGGAACATATACCTATACATTCGGAGGTGCTAACAACATAACTAATGAAACCCAGAAAGCTTCCACAGCTAAAGTCATCCTCGAAAATGCTCAGAAAGGTAATGCTAAAAATCCTAAAATAGAAAACGGCAAAACTTCCAGCGAAGAAGAAATTAAGAAAGTTTTAGTAATAAAAAATTATCAGGCCGGAGATACTATTACCTTTAAACTTCTAAAAAAAGTACCAGAATTTCTGTACCTTCATGCTAAAGCTCAGGGCCAGAAGCAGCATGATAAAAAATTCCTGAATAAGGTTGGTGCATATTTTGAGATTGGCGGAGGAAAATGCTCTTGTAACAGAGATCTTACTATAAATGAATTTAAAGAAATTTTAAAACACTTAAGAGAATCTGAGAAATTAGAAATTAATAATATCTGGAACCCACAGTATACAAGTGGTGCCAGCCCTAGTGATACGTCAATAGCTTCTACACTCGACCAGCTAAATAAAATAATGAAAAAATATGAAATAAACTCTTGTATTAGAAAGGTATACTTTATTGCTGAATGCTATCATGAAACAGATAGATTACGCTCAACTAAAGAATACAATAACTCACATACATCTGCTTATGATCCATATAGAGGAAGAGGTATCATTCAACTGACTCATAAAGAAGCTTATGAAAGATATTCTTTTTACAGAAATCAAAATACCCTAGTAACAAATCCTGATGAACTCGCAAAAAATTTAGATTTAGCATTTGATAGTGCAGGATGGTATTTTAAACAAGGAAAACTTTTATCAGTTGGTAACTCTTGGAGCCCTAACGGCACGGATCGACAGAAATACAACTTAAGTAATCGCTCCTATCCTAAATCAAATTATGATACCAAATTTACCAATACAGACGGCTCAATTGTCAAAAGATATGGAAGTATCGATTTGAATTTGGTTGCAGATAATGATGACATTGTTGTAATTTCATATTTAATAAATGGAGGAAACAAAGGACTTGAAGAAAGAAAAAAATATGTAACAGAACTGAAAAAAGTACCGGTTTTTATCTGTGATAAAAATAAGACGCAGCCTTCTTCAGGAGATTGGCATGATCCAGTAGATCATCCTATGAGTACAAATTTCTACCAAAATGGTAACTTTGACAGCACCTCAAAAATATGGGGATTGTTTGGTGATGATATTAGGAGAGAGGTTTCCAGAAAACATACAGGCCTTGATTTATTTGCTGAAAGAGGAAAACCAATTTATGCTTGTGTTGATGGAACCGTTTATAATAGACGCTGGCATTCTGGATATGGAAATACAATTACCATAAAAGTAAAAGATCCTCAAGCTTTTATGGCAAGGAAAAGAACTGATTACACTCGTAAAACAACTAGAGAAATGGAAAAGGGAGCAGGTTGGTCAGAATCTGGTGACCTATTTTTATTTTATGCACATTTGCACTCTGTAAAAGACTTTACATTTGGACAAGAAGTAAAATGCGGTCAGCAATTAGGAACAACAGGAAGATCAGGTGTTACAGGGGGCACATGTGCGCCACATTTACATTTTGAAATATTTTGCAGGTACGCAATGGGATCAGGTACAAGCTATAGAATAAATCCTGCGTATTTTGTCAATTATAAATTTTATGATGAACAGTCTGAAAGTGAAAGAAATGCACAGACCAATGAAAAAAATAAAGGCAAAATTAACGAAGTGAATGGGGCTGGTAAATTAAATGAAACGAATTTAAATTAAATACTTATTTTGTTAAAATGAAAAATATAATCCATTATCATATCTTATTTCTAGTTATTTTATTTTCCTGTAAAAAAGCTAATTCATTAAACACCACAAATGAAAAAGCCAGTATAGTAAATACTACAAATAATATAAAAGAGAACTTATATACAGAAGTTTCAAATATTAGTAAGCAAAAAGATTACGATCTAAACAAGCAGGTTCAAAAGCTAGATCTACATCACAATTCACTTACTGTAAAAATTAGGTATATCTCTGAAAGAGCTTATATTTCTATTGAAAATAATAAAAAAGAAACTGTTTCTTGGAACCCTGTTCATCTCAATTTTTTTATGACTCCTCACTTGAGCTTGCAGAAAAAGACATCCATATTTTGTTGAAAGATAATGATCCTTCTGAAGGATATTTGTTATTGCCTTCGTTTACAGAGCAGTTTTCTACTTATTCCCTTTATCATTTCAGCAAAGATGCGCTTAATTTTACAGGAACATATGAAGTTCCAGAATTCGTGAAAGGCACTTTTTCTTTTGATGAAAACTCTAAAAATGTATATATACATTCCTCTCCTTCTAAAAAATTGAAACTTAATAAAATTGAACAAAATCAAGACGAGTTTAACAATATTAATGAGGATATCAAATTATTAAATGGAAAAGCAGAAGAAAAAAACGCTATAAGTATTAGCAAATATCTCAACAACAATCAATATCTGGTTAAAACTTTTGACATCAATAAGGATGGATTTTCAGATAAAATTATCAGCAGTAAACCATACGAAGGTGAAGATTTATTACTCTTTTTAGGGGATAATAGTTCCAACTATAAATTTGTTTTAAAAACAACTAATTTCTCGCAAGATGGAGGCAATCAAATTTCCGACATTAAACAAACAAAAGATGGCTTCGTACTAGTAACGGTATTTCCAGATAGAGGAGACTCTCGTAGTAATTATTATATATCAAGTAGTAACGAGTCTTTTATTTTAAAGAAAATAGAACAAGAATCCTATTCTTGGCAAGATGGATATACAGAAACTTGTATACAAAATTTCAATTTCGATCTCAAAAACACCTTAGAATCATTATCTAACACTATTGCTAAAACAAAGTCCGATTGCACGAAAAAGTTTGACAAGAAAAAATAAAACTAAAAACATAATTTTATAGTTTTGATTAAATATGTTTAAAAAAGCTACTTTATCTATTTTAGCAATTCTGTTTCTTGTTTCCTGTAAAAGAAAACCCTGGAACAAAAAATAGAAAATCTTCCACCCGTACAAACTACAGGTACAACAGCTCCTACCCAAAAGCCCATAGCGGATATGGACAACAATTCCTTTACTCTCAGCTGTGGTTCAGGCTGTGCAGCTACCTATACTGCTGAAGATATTTCCCAGAATAAAACTTCTGTAAGGGTAAAGTTCAAAGTAGATAACTATTTGAATGACGAACAGGCAGAAACCACTTATGAAACTTATATTTTTAACTACACCAACACTGGCGATGTTGATAAAATAATCAATGAAGAGACCCAAAAGAATATTCTGAACGATTATATCCTCAGTGCTCAGGAATCATTCAAAGAATTTGCGGCTTCACTTGTTAAAGATAAGAAGATTGAAATCCCTCTAACAAAGGGGCAAAACAATCCCGTCAATAAAAAATAGAAAAGATCAGCGTTATCTTTCAATCATATAGAAATGATTTCTCACTGCAAATATTTTTTAAAATGAGAACAGAAGCATGCAATGTTCCATTCTTTTTGATTATTTGTTCAAAAAAATAAAATAAAGCGATGCTAAAGAAACATTTTTACCAATCCAAAACAGCACTGGAAATAGTCTTTTTTCATAACTTTACTCTAAATTTCAGCAGTTGGCTAATCTCTACAAAAAAGACTCTCCCTTTCAGGTTTATATATCATTCAAAAAATATTTGGATGTATTGGAGCATATCCGTTATAATGACCGCCTGGAATATAGGGTGAATTATGCTGAATCCCTCATTGAGAAAACAAAGAATTTTACGGAACTGAAAGATGGCTTTCAGGACATCAGCCTTCTGGAAAAAAATGGAGACCTCATCAGGCTGCTTCTTGCAGACCTCTTCCCTACCGGACTTACCCATAACGAGATAAAAGCGGCAAGTATTCCTCTTTCCAACATCACCTTTAATTATACTGAAAGGTTCAAAGGAATCCTTAAAGATGCCGGAAAAGACTTTGAAATAGAACTCAGAAATATTAATGATAATGAGTTTTATGTATTTTGTTGCTGCCTGATTCTTCAAGCGTATTTTAAAAAAGATATAAAAAGTACCATCCCTTTTTATTATGATATTCCCAATAAACAGGGAATTATGAAACATTATAAAATTACAGTCAATTCAGATTTCACTGAAATTTTCCCTACGGAAGATGCCAAAATTCCTTCTGATGATATTCTGGATATGCTGTTGGAAAATCTGGATGATTTTAAGCTGTGGAAAAAATATTTTCCATCACAATCCTGGGTCCTGAAAGGATTTACCATTATTTCCCTTGTGGATTGCACTTCAGAGGTAGCATTATCTGATCTGAAATCAAGCATGATAGAAATTGATCCCGAAGATTTAAACCCTAATGCTAATCTTACTGAGATCTTCAAATCTTATTTTGATGTCGCTGAGCTCAACTTCGGATTGATGACTTTTAACAGGAAAGAACAAAAACTGGATAAGCTCCCTATTTACGAAAGTGTATTAACGAATCATATTCTCGATTTCTGGATCAATACTTTTGATGAAGAAACCAGAATAAATACATTCAATAACTTAAGTCATAATTCAAAACCCATTGTAGTCTCCGATGTGAATAACCTGGATGAAAGTGTAAGGCAACTTCCATCTTTTACTATTTTAAAGGATAATAATGTCAACAGCTTCATGGTAATCCCTATCATGAAAGATAATGATCTGCTTGCTATCATGGAGTTTACCTCTCCTATTGCCGGCAGTTTTAATGGCTTAAAACTCAAAAAAATGGAGTTTTTTTCAGACATGGTTCTTTTCTCTCTAAGCAGATTCTATTTTGAAAAAAATTACCAGATAGAAGCGATCATCCAGCGTGAATATACTTCAATCCATGACAGTGTGGTATGGAAATTCAGGAATGAAGCTGAAAAATATTTTACGGCTTCACTTGGGAAAAAAATATATACTTTAAAGCAGATTTCCTTTAAAAACCTAACTCCTTTATTTGGAGTATCCGATATTCGTTCTTCCTCTGAAAAACGTTTTAACTTAATGCTTCAGGATCTTAACCAACAAATTGAATGGCTTATTAATATCCTGACATTAACGAATTCCGATTCGGAAAAATTTACATTAGCTCTTGATGTTTTTGAGAATGAACTGAATAATGAAATCAAAGCTGATACAGAACAACGCTTTCAGAGATTATTGAGAGAAGAAGTTCATCCTTTTCTACAAGCCAAACTGGAAATGAGATCACCCAGGGAAGTAAAAACAAAGATTAAGGATTATTTTTTACAGATGCGTCCTCAAACTGATCTGTTCTATAATCACAGAAAAAAACTGGATGATTCTATAACACTGCTCAACAGAAAACTGGCAGATATGCTGGATGAAAACCAGATTAAAGCCCAGCAGATCTTTCCTCATTATTATGAAAGATTTAAATCCGATGGCGTAGAACACAATCTGTACATTGGCCATAATATTGCACCCGAGCTTCACTATACGTCAAAAGTTGTACACAAATTAAGATACTGGCAGCTGAAAACCATCTGCAAAATGGAAATTGAGTTTCAGTCCTTTAAACAGGACCTTCCTATTCCATTAGATATTGCATCTCTGATCTTCGTGTACAATGAAAAAATAGACATCCGCTTCAGAATGGATGAAAAGCGTTTTGATGTAGACGGAGCTTATAATTCTTACTACGAGATCATTAAAAAGCGTCTGGATAAAGCTCATGTAAAAGATTCTTCAGAACGTATTACAGCGCCCGGAAAAATCACCATCGTCTATTTCGGAATGGAAAACCAGAGAGAATATCTGGAATACGTCACCAAACTTCAGAAAAAAGGTATTCTGGAACATGATGCAGAATTTGTAAAGGTAGAAGACCTTCAGGGAATTACAGGACTGCTTGCGCTGCGAGTATCCATTAGCCAGACTTATTCAGAAAAATAAGATGATAATATAATTTCACATCCATTGTCATTCTGACGAAGGAAGAATCTCATTATTAACAATCATAATTTTCAGTCAATCTATGAATTAACTGAAAATTATGATTTATTTTTTAATTACAGGCTAAAGAAAGCAAACCCAAAAGAAAGCACGGAAATAATAATTCCAGCCATAAAGATCTTATAGGTAATGGATAAAAGCTTATACTTTCTATCAAGAACCTTTCCAAGATAATACAAGTCTTTTACCATAGAGTCATAGATATAATCCCTATCTTTAATAAGATCTCTCATCGCATTCTGATAATCATCAAACAGCATCTGTTGGAAATTTCCAAAGAACAACAGATTGACTTTTCTGTTGGCAATATCCTGCGAAGTAAATGTTGTCTTGGTAACATTAGGTTTTGTAGATAATATCGCAAAGACAATTGTTAGTACGCTTGATAGTAACAGTATAAAGCTTGGGAGAATAAGATGTGAGTTTTTAGGAGCATCCAGCTTCGGCACCAATACAGAAAGGCAAACCGAAATGATAACGGCATTTACGGACAATAGAATATTTGCTTTACTGTCTGCAATATCGCTCAGCCTTGTATGATTATTAAGCGTTACCCTGAACAAGGTATCTACACTTCTGTCTGATTTTTCCTTATCTTTTTTATTCTCAGATTTATTATCCGAATTCTCTTTTTTCTCCTCTTCTTTTTCCAGCTTTTTTTCGATCTTCTTGATATTCTTCTTTTTAAAGGTTCCCAGTTTTCCTTGGCATAATCGGTATAAAAGGTATGCTTATTTTTCAGCATATCCAGATTTCCGGCATTCCATTCTTCATTAGAAAAACATTTTACATTGGTAAGCTCCCATTCTTTTCTTAAAGCATCAGAAATATCATTATAGTCGTGACCTGCAAAATGGCTGAAATCAGCGTCTTTTACAATTTTCTCCAATACACTTTGAGGAACATAGGTGATTTTAGTGGCCAGGATCAATTTTTCCACGTCAGCAATATAGCTTTCCGGATAATTTTCCTGATGGAGAAAGTTTTTCATGATCTCCACCCCTCTCTCTTCGTGATTCATCGCACATTCTATATATCCGGTATCATGAAACCATAAGGCCACAAGAACTTTTTCCTGATCTTCTTCAGAAACAGGGGTATGCTTCATAATCTCCTCAGCCTTATTGACCGTATAGGCAGTATGAATAAAATTATGATAAAAATATACTGAAGATAACTTATCTTTGAATAAGATTTCAACATAATTTTTAGCTTTGTCTAGAATGTTCATTCCTGAATTTTTGTTAATGTAAATTTATGAATTTATCCTTTAAAAATCATCTAAAAAATACTTCTATTGTTCTCAGAACAGTAATGTCCGCCGGAGTGATGTACTCCTGCGCAACATATAACGTACAAAAAGGGAAAAACTTATTTGAAGTAAAAGATTCCGAGATAAAATCTGAAAATGATTTTAAACTCTTCCTGATTGGAGATGCCGGAAACGCAGATGAACCTCAGGCACAGAAAACACTGAATTTACTTAAAAATAAACTTGATTCTGCAGACAGCAACTCAATGCTGATCTTCCTTGGGGATAATATCTATCCCAACGGAATGCCTAAGGAATCAGATAAAGGCTATGCTTTAGCCAAGCAAAAACTGGAGGATCAACTATCTATTACTAAAAATT